>JBHJHB010000020.1:0-26391 GCA_050331215.1 Sandaracinaceae bacterium
CCTTCGCGACCGGCGACGTGGACGGCCCGCGGGCCGGGCCCGCCGGAAGACGGGGTCGTCCGACCCACCCGAGTGACGCAGAGGGCCCTCGAGGCCCGACTCGGCGGGGTGCGAAGGGCCCCGCGGTGCCGCGGTGCGTGCCTGGGAGCGCATGACGACGACATCAGCGGGTCTTCGCGCCCTAGTGGAGCGTCTTCTCAGGCTAGAGCGCCTCCTCCTCGGGGCGAACACCACGCTCACGTGCGCCACGAGACCGCGATCGCGGTAGCCGGGCTTCTGTACATCGGTCGGATTGTACACCTCGGTGTACGACCTGCGTCGAACCGCTGCCGTGCTCAACCTCGAGGTGATCCACGGCGCGGTCGCGAAGGCTGCGTGATCACGCTGGATTCAAACCGTTCGCCGCTCTAGCCGGAGGTCGGCCTAGCCGGCGGCTACAGGCGCCGGGCTTGTACATCGGTCGGCCTAGCCGGAGGCGCCGCTCTAGCGGAGGTCGGCCTAGCCGGCGGCTACAGGCGCCGGGCTTGTACATCGGTCGGCCTAGCCGGAGGCGCCGCGTGGGCCTAGCCGGAGGCCTAGCCGGAGGCGCCGCGTGGATTGTTGTGCGGAGCTCGCCACGAGGTCGAAGCCTTCGTCCGCTACTGAACCTCGTCGAACGTCACCCCTTCCGGTGGACCTGGAGGGTCACGCCGAAGCAGACTCGGCGAGCGTCCTGACCGCCGGGCGCTCCTCGCCATGCCCGCTCCGCTCGTCGAGGACTACCACGCCGACGCCCTCGAGAAGCGTCTCCACGACCGCGGCCTCACCCACCTGCGAGTACGCAAGTACGGCAGGACCCTCATCGTCGAGTCGGGCCCCAAGGACGACGCCTGGAAGCACTTCCGGCTACGCCGCGACACGGTCCACCTCTGGTGGCTCGACATGGCAGGCCGCAGTGGACGCTGGGAACGAACGCCCTACAGGGACCCCATCGACAACCTCGCCGACCTCGTCATGGACTCGTTCGGCTGGACCCTGCAGGACGTCCACGCAAACCCGGACCGAACTTCGGATCCGGAGTACTAGCCGCCGGCCAGCGTATGCGCGGCCGTCGCAAAGATGTCCGCCAGCTCCTCGTAGAGCCTCTCCCCCTCCTCGACCGAGGCGTCCGCCGGATAACCGAAGTACGCCCGCGGCCCCCCGGCCTCGAGGAAGCTGCCCTTCCCCTCGCGGATCGCCACCGAGAGGCTCGTCGGGTTCGGCGGCAGCCCGGACTGGATCTCGCGCCGCACCTTCGTCGGGTCCGCCGCGAGAACGAGGCTCGTCTCGTACGAGCCCGCGTGGCAGGCCCCGCTCTTAAACTCGTCGCCGAGCCGCAGGGCGTGGGGCTTGCGCGTCACGTCCGGAAACGCGGCGGGTGCCCCCGCGTCGACAGCCCGGGCGACTCCATCGCGTAGCGCCCGCAGGTTCCCGGGCTCGAGGTGCGCGTTGCAGACCACCACGCCCCGGAAGCCGGCCCGCTGGGCGCCGACGATGACGTCGCGGACGAGGGCAGTCGCGGTGGCGAGGCCGATCGACACCGTCCCCGCGAAGTCCGCCGCGAACTCGGTCACCGCGTAGGCGAGGGGGGGCAGCGCGACCGCCGGCACGCCGTCAGACCGGAGCCGGCGCACCGCCCGCACGGCAGCCTCCTCGCTGATGACCACGTCGGTCGACAGCGCCATGTGGGGCCCGTGAGCCTCGGTCGCCCCCGCGGGAAGTAGAGCGACCGCTCCCCGAAGGCCCCTCGCCTCGTCCGTGGTCAGGTCCGAGAGCCGTTCCGGCAGGCGCGCCCGCTGTCCGCTTCCCATGCCCTCCACGCTTCCTCCTCTCGGGTCGGGCTCCACCTTCGTAGGGAGACCCACCTACCTCGAACGCCTGTCCCGGCGCGCCCGGGCCGATCGGTCTGTCAGCCCTCGGCGAGCTTGCGCCGCATGACCTTCCCCCGGTCGTTGCGGGGAAGCGCGTCGAGGAAGGCCACCTGGCGCGGGAATTTGTAGCGCGCGAGATGCTCCTTTGCGTGCTCCTGGAGCTCCGCGGCCAGCGCCTCGGTCCCCTCGATGCCCCCGGCACACACCACGAACGCCTTCGGCACGACCAGACCCTCCTCGTCCTTGGCCCCGACCACAGCGCACTCCGCGACGGCGGGATGGCGGGCGAGGCAGTCCTCGACCTCGAGCGGGCTCACGAACATGCCCCGGACCTTGAGAACGTCGTCCCCGCGGCCCGCGTAGTAGAAGTAACCGTCTTCGCGCCGGAACAGGTCCGCGCTGACCGTCCACTCGCCCCGGAACGTCTCCCGGCTCTTGGCCCGGTCGCGCCAGTAGCCGATCGCGGCCGACGGCCCCTTCACCCAAAGGCGCCCGATCTCCCCATCCGGCAGCGGCTCCCCGTCGGGGCCGGCGACCTTCGCGTCGTACCCCGGCACGAGCCTCCCGAGGCAGGAAGGCCGCACGTCCCCCGGGTAGTTGGAGATGTAGATGTGGAACAACTCAGCGCTGCCGATGCCGTCGAGGATCTCGCAGTCCCACCGCTGGTGCCACCTCTCCACGAGCGCCGGCGGCAGGGCCTCGCCCGCGCTGAGGCACATCCGGAGGGAGCTCATGTCGGCGTCCTCCGCGGCGGGATGATCGACCATCCGCCGGATCATGGAGGGGACGTTGGTCAGCACGGTCACCTGGTGCTGCTCGACGTGCTCGAAGATCGCTTCCTCGGTCGGCTTGCCCGGAAAGAGCACGGCAGTGCCCCCCACGGCAAAGGGGAACATCAGGTTCGTCCCGGTGGCGTAGCCGAAGAAGAGGCGGCTCACGGCCACGAAGACGTCGTCCTCGGTCAAGCCGAGCACCTGCTTGGCGTAGCACTCGGTGTTGAAGGGGAAGTCCCCGTGGGTGTGGACCGCGCCCTTGGGCTTGCCGGTGGTGCCGCTCGTGAAGAGCCAGCCCGCGACGTCGTCCCGATGGGTGAGGACGTCGTCGGTCGCGTCGCTCGCCCGCTCGACCGCGTCCTGCCAGCGGACCCATCCGGAGGGCACCGCCGCTGCCTCGCCGCCCAGGAGCCTGAGGCGACAGCGAGGGTGACGCGCCAGCGCCGGAGTCAGGGCCGGCAAGGTCACCGGGTCCGCGAGCACCGCGGTCGCCCCGGTGTACCCGAGCAGGTAGTCGTAGTCGGCCTCCGTCAGACGGGGGTTGGCCATGGTGAACACCGCGCCCGCCTTGAGGACGCCGAAGAAGCTGGCCGCGAAGTCGATCCCGTCGTCCAGGAGGAGCAGGACCCGGTGCTCGGCGTCGACGCCCCCGTCGGCCAGGGCGTGCCGAACCCGGTTGGCCAGGCCGTGCACGTCGGCGTAGGTCCACGCCCGGTCGCCGACGGCCACGGCGACGCGGTCGCCCCTCCCCTCCGTCAACCGGTCGTCGAGGAAGTAGTGGGCCATGTTGAAGCGCTCGGGGAACGCCGGCGGCACGAAGGCGGGGTCGGTCATCGTCCGGCCAGCCTACAACCTCCGGACCCGACCTCGGGAGCGCCGCGGGCCCGGCCTCGGCGCGGCTCGCTTGCTCCGGTCGGGGGGGCGCCCTAGACGGGGGCGGTGGGCGACGAGGCCGAGCGCCGGCGCCAGCTGCTCGAGGACCCGGTCGGCCCGACCCTGCTGCGGCTGACGCTGCCGATGATGCTGGGGATCGGCGCGATCCTCTTCTTCAACGTCGTCGACACGTTCTGGGTGGGCCAGCTCGGCCCGACCGAGCTCGCGGCGATGGGGTTCACGTTCCCCGTGTCGATGATCGTGTCGAACCTCACGATGGGCATCAGCATCGGCGCCACCGCGGTGATCGCCCGCGCCGTGGGCGAGGGGCACCGGGACCGGGTGAGGCGCCTCACGACGGACTCCCTCGTCCTCTCGGTGCTGATCGTGGTGAGCGTCAGCGGCCTCGGGCTCCTCACGATCGACCCGCTGTTCCGAGCGCTCGGCGCCAACCACGAGACGCTGCCGCCGATCCGCAGCTACATGGTGCCCTGGTACCTGGGCATCGGGCTCCTCGTCGTCCCGATGGTCGGCAATGGCGCGATCCGCGCGACGGGCGACACGCGCATGCCAAGCCTGGTGATGGTGGCGGCGGGGCTGGTCAACGCGGTCCTCGACCCGCTCCTGATCTTCGGCTGGGGCCCGGTTCCCGCCCTGGGCCTGACGGGGGCCGCCCTCGCCACGGTCGGCTCCTACGGCGTGGCGATGGCGCTCGGCCTGTACCTGCTCGCGAGCCGCGGAATGCTCACGCTGACCTCGCCGGCGATCGGCGCCGTCCTCCGCTCCTGGCAGGGGATCCTCCGCATCGGGCTGCCCGCGGCGGGCACGAACCTCCTCACGCCGGTGGCCGGCGCGCTCGTCACGAGGATCGTGGCGGGCCACGGGCAGCACCCGGTCGCGGCCTACGGCGTGGGAACCCGGGTGGAGGGCCTCGCGATGATCGGCGTCTTCGCGCTCACGGCGGCGATCACGCCGTTCGTCGGGCAGAACCTCGGCGCGAACAAGGCCGCGCGGATCCGAGAGACGCTCCGCTTCTGCGTGAAGGTCGCCCTGGGCTGGGGCCTCGCCTCGGCGGCCATCCTCGCCGCCCTCGCCTGGCCTCTCGCGCGGGTGTTCAACGACGACCCGGAGGTCGTCGCGATGACCGTCGCCTACCTCCGCACGGTCCCCCTCAGCTACGGGTTGTTCGGCCTCGCCCTCCTCGTCGCGGCGATGTTCAACGCGATGGACGCGCCGCTGAAGGCCACGCTGATCGCGTTCGTCCGGCTGATCGTGCTCGCGGTGCCGCTCGCGTGGTTCGGCTCGGTGCTGTTCGGCGTGACGGGCATCTTCCTGGGTATCGGCGCGGCCAACCTGGTGATCGGAGGGGTCGCCTGGCGGATGGGCCGGGCGCACGTCGGGGGGCTGGACCCGGAGCACGTCCGGGGCCGGGCGACGTCTCGACAGCCCGCCGGCGCGGCCGCAGGCTGATCGGGTATGGCCAGCCCGGACTACGCGACCGACCTCGACGACTTCCTGAAGGTGGTCGACCGCTTGCCCTTCCTCGGGTCCCTGAAGCGGGATCTGACGACGCTCCGCAGGCTGCTCTACGACCGCCGCCCGCCCCGCATCGCGGCGCTGCGGGCCCCGGACAGCGGCGCCACCGCCCTCGCGAACGCGCTGCTCGGCGCCCACGCCCTCGGGCCGGACGCCGTGGCCCCGGTCCCGGAGGCCGGGTCCTGGGTGACGATCGATGCCGACGGCCGTCGCATGCAGTGGCTGGAGCTGCCGCTGGACGCCGACGTGGAGACCCTCCGCGACCTCGCCCGCCCCGCCTTCGAGGAGCACCGGCCGGATCTGGTCCTGCTGGTGGTCCCCCTCGGCCACCACGAGTGGGCTCAGCCGCTGGCCAAGGAGGCCGTCCCGGCGGTCCGCGCGCTCCTGAGCGAGGGGGACGACAAGGCGCCCGCGGTGGTGGTGGTCATGAGCCAGGCGGAGCGCGCCGAGCCGGTCGAGCTGAAGACGCCGCCCTACGACGCCGCCAAGACGCAGGCGATCGGTCTGGCCCTGGCCGACCTTCGCAAGGCGCTCGCCTCGCTGAAGCTCGACGAAGGGGCCTTCCTCGCCGTCGCGGCTCCTCCGTCCGGGGCGATCCAGGACCGGCCCGTCCGGTGGCACGTCGAGGAGCTCTCGGACGCGATCATCCCGCGCCTCCCCGAGTCCGCGCAGCTGGAGGCCGTGCGGGCGCTGGCGGTCACCCGGGAAGGCCGACGCGAGGTGGCGCGACGCCTGGTGAACGCGGCGAGCGCGATCGGGATCACGGTGGGGCTCGCGCCCGTGCCCTTCGCCGACGTGTTCGCGCTGCTTCCCCTCCAGGTGGGAATGGTGACCGGCGTCGCCTACCTGAGCGGGCGCCCGTGGGACAGGAGCGCGGCGCTCGAGTACCTCGCGAGCCTCGGAGTCACCGGCGGAGCCGGGCTGGGGCTGCGCTGGAGCGCGCGTCAGCTCCTCAAGCTCGTGCCCGGCGCGGGCAGCCTCATCAGCGCCGGCTTCGCCGGGGCCGGCACCCTCGCGATCGGCCGCGGCGCCATCGCCTACTTCATCGACGGTCCCGGGGTCCTATCGCAGCGCCGGGAGCTCCGGGCGGAGAACCCGCGGGCGTAGCGCGCCGGGTCATCGGCGCCAGGGCAACGATCAGGCGCTCGGAGCGCCGCGCACCCGAAGCCCGCCCTCGTCGAGGCGAAGCAACGTCGCGGTGACCGGGTGCGGCGCACGTCGGCAGTCCCGCGCCGCCCTGGCCGCCAGCGCCTCGACGGCGGCCGGCCGGTCCCAGGCAGTCGCCCAGAGGGCGTCGCGGTGCGGGACGGCCACGGCGACCGGGGAGCCGAGCTCGCTCGCCAGCACCTCGTGCAGACCGGGCAGGAGGGCGCGCGCCGCGTCGAGCCCGTCGCCGGAGCGCGAGACGAGGAGGTCTTCGCCCCGCGCCGTCACGAGCGCCCACCGCGCCGAGGCGGAGCGCGCAGCGAGGTTGGTGAGCGCATGGCGGAGCGCCTCGTCGAAGCGGAGGCCCCAGCCGGCGACCTCCCCCGACCGCAGGAAGCGGCTGCGGTCGCCGTAGGCGAGGACGAGCCCCACCATGGCCACGCCGCCCCAGACGGGCCGGAGCGCCAGCGGCGCCGGGAGGTCTTGACCGAAGGCGGGCGCCACGAGGCGCGGCAGAAGCCGCCCCTCGGCCTCGGCCCAGCCCGCGCCCGCGGGCCGGACGCCGGGCAGCAGATCCAGGAGGCGCGCGAGGCTGGCGTCGAGCGCCTCCACCGGCTCCCCATCCGTCGCGGTCAGCGTGCGGCGCAGGTCGAGGGTGATGCCATCGTCCAACCGCACCTCGGGCCCGAAGGCGTCGACCAGCCGCCGCGGCGGGTCGAGGCGCGCCAGGAGCACCCGCAGCCGCGGCATCAGCCGGCCGAGGCCCGCCCGGCCCCGCGCCTCCGCCTCCGCGCGCCGCACCGCGTCCGCGATCGACGGGGCCGCGGCGTCGGCGTCGAGGGCCGCCTCGACGGCGGCGAAGGGGTCGACGAAGCCGTCCGCGCCGAGGCGCAGCCGATGGACCGGTCCGCGGGCGAGGTGGCCCCCCTCCCCCACCGCGTCCAGGAGGAGCAGCGCGAGGGCCGCGCCGGCCCCCTCCACGAACGCCTCCTCGTCGCCGACGGCGTCACCCTCGGCCCAGGCATCGAGCGCGGCCACGAGGCGCCGCAACCCCTCCGGCCCCGAGGGCAGGGACGCCGGCGCGCCCGGGTGGGTCGCGAGGAAGGACTCGGCCGCCCGGACGAAGGGACCGGCCGACCCACGCCAGCGGTCGCGCCAGCTCACCGCGGCTCGAGGAGCCCGCGGGCGATCAGCACCCGCTGGATGTCGCTCGCCCCCTCGTAGATACGGAGCGCCCGGACCTCCTGGTAGAGGCGCCCCACGACCGAATCGGCGAGCACCCCGCGCCCCCCGTGGAGCTGGACGGCGCGGTCGATCACCCGGAAGGCCGCCTCGGTGGCAACGAGCTTCGCCATGCTGCCGGCGTGCGCCTCGGCGTGGCGGCCGGCCCCGGCGTCCGCGCGCGCCGCGGCCCGGTAGACCAGGAGCCGCGCCCCCTCGAGGTCGCAGGCGCAGTCGGCGAGGGCGAGGCGCACGGCCTGGAGGTCGGCGAGGGGCGCGCCGAACTGGCGACGCCCGCGCACGTGGTGGACCGCCTCGTCGAGGGCCCGCTGGCCGAAGCCGAGCGCCGCCGCGCCGACCGTCGGCCGGAACCGGTGAAGGGTGCCGAGCGCGAGGCGCATCCCGTCCCCTTCGCCTCCGATGCGCTGCGCGACCGGGACGCGAACCGCGTCGAACACCACCTCGCCGATCGGATGGTCGCCGAGGACGCGCTGGGGGAGCGTCCGGAGCCCGTCGGTGTCCCGCGGCACGATGAAGGCGGTGACGCGCCGCGGATGGCCGGGCGGCGCCGTCACGGCGAACACGGTGAACAGCGTCGCGACCGGGGCGTTGGTGATGAAGGTCTTGTGGCCCGACAGGACGTAGTGGTCCCCCTCGAGCCGCGCCTCGAGGGCCAGCTCGCCCAGGTCGGAGCCGGCCTCGGGCTCGGTGAGGGCGAAGGCCGCGACGGCGCGCCCGGCGATCACGTCCGGCAGCCAGGTCCGGCGCTGCTCGTCGCTGCCTCCGAGGGCGATCGCCATCGAGCCGAGCCCCTGCATGGTGAAGGCGAGCTCGAGGAGCGGCGACGTGTAGGCCAGGCGCTCGCGCGCGAGGCAGACCGCCCGCCAACCGATCTCCGCGAAGGCCCCCCCGTCCCGCTCGGCGGCGAGGAGCCGGAGCAGGCCGCCATCGCCGAGCGCCGCCACCATCGCCACGAGGGCCGAGCCGGAGTCCGGGTGGGCGGCCTCGATCGCCGCGCCCCGCTCGGCGAGCGCCCCGGCGCGGGTCCAGCCGGCCGCGATCGACGCGTCGTCGAGGAACGCCCGCTCGAGGATCCCGTCGGACGGGGTCACCGGAAGCGGGGCTCCCGCTTGTCGACGTGGGCGTCGTAGGCCTCCCGGAAGTCCGGGTGGGTCATGCAGATGGCCTGCGCCTGAGCCTCGGCCTCGATCGCGGCGGCGAGCTCCAAGCCCGCCTCCTGCTCGAGCATGCGCTTGGTCATCGCGTGCGCGAAGGCCGGCCCCTTCGCGAGGCGGCGCGCGAATGCGGCAGCCTCGGCCCGTGGGTCGTCGACGATGCGATTGACGAGCCCGATCCGGTGGGCCTCCTCGGCCTCGACGAAGTCCCCGCTCAGCAGCAGCTCGCTCGCGCGGCCGAAGCCGACGAGCCGGGGCAGGAGCCACGCCGCTCCCATGTCCGCGCCGCTGAGCCCGACCTTCGGGAACAGGTACGCGATCCGCGTGTCCGGGGCGGCGAAGCGCACGTCGCAGGCCGCCGCGATCACGGCGCCCGCGCCGCAGCACACGCCGTGGAGGGCCGCGACGACCGGCGGCCGACAGACCCGGATCGCGTGGATCAAGGCCCCGGTCATCCGCGTGAAGGACAGGAGGCCCGCGCTATCGCGGCTGAAGAGCTCGCCGATGATGTCCCGGACGTCGCCCCCGGAGCAGAAGCCCCTCGGACCCTCGCCCTGGAGGACGACCGCCCGGACCTCCGGGTGCCCGTCCTGGAGGGCCCGGAAGGTGTCCCGGAGCTCGGCGTAGACCTCGAACGTCAGAGCGTTGATCCGGTCCGGCCGGTCGAGGGTGAGCGTGGCGACGCCATCGTCGACCGACGCTTGGAAGCTCCGCGCCTCGATGCCCATCTCAGCCTCCTTCCGCGGGTGCGGGCAGCACCGCGGTCGCCTCGATCTCGACCATCGCACCGTCCTCGAGCAGGTCCGCGACCTGCACGAGCGCCATCGCGGGGTAGTGCCGGCCCATGCGCTCGCGGTAGGCCTGCCCGACGGCCTTCGCGGCGGCGAGGTACGCCGCCTTGTCGGTGACGTAGATCGTGAAGCGTCCGATGTGCGCCGGCTCGCCGCCCGCCTCCCGCAGGACGGTCAGGACGTTGTCGAGCGCGAGGGCGAACTGGGCCTCGAAGCCCTGCGCCAGGCGCGCGTCGGCGTCCCAGCCGATCTGGCCGGCGATGAAGAGGACCGAGCCAGCCGGGTAGACGAGGCCGTGGCTGAAGCCTCGAGGCTCGGCGAGGCCCGTCGGCGCGATGATCCGGGGCACCCGAGGCACCCTAGCAGGCGGGCTCGCCTCGATCGGCCGCCTTTTTGCCCGGGCGTGCGGAGGTGCTACACGACGCCGGGATGGCCAAGCGGAAGAAGGGCCGGCGCGCGCGGCCGAAGCCCCGCGAGAACGAGGCTCGGACACCCGAGAGCACGGCGGACAGCGCGGAGGCAGCCGGCGACGCCGACGGTGCGACGGAGGCCCCGGCGCCCGCCGCCGCCCCAGCGCCAGCGGACGCCGACGCTCCGCGCGCGTCCCGCGCCGCGGCACCCGGGCAGCGCACCTCCGCCAACGGGGGCCTGATCATGATGGGCGTGCTGTTCGCGCTGATCGCGCTCGCGGTCGCCGCGTCGGCGCTCCTGGACTGAGCGCGCGCTCGGCGTGGCCGGGCGCGACGTGGAGTCGGCGGGGCGCGACGTGGAGTAGGCCGCCGTGCGCACACGTGCGCACCGGTGCCGCACCACCCCCGATCGACGCAGCGCGTCGCCTGGCCCGGGCCCTGCTAACCCACCGCCCCGGGCACGGAGGACATGGACCCCTCCTCGAGCCCGGAACCTGAAAACGCCCGGCGTCGACTGCAGTTAGCGATTCGACGGCGCCTTACCGGGCCAGGACGAGTGCGAAGGCGGCTACGCGGTCTCGCGTAAGCGCGTTCGCACGGGGAGTCGACGGCGGTGGAGAGAACAGGCAAGGCACTCATCGCTGCGAGCAAAGAATTCCAGCGAGAACAGCCGTACCGAAGCTGGTTCCACTTCGTGGAGACCTTCGGCGTGATGGCGTTCCTCGTCGTCGTGATCGCGGTGACGCCGTGGTGGTGGGCGCGCCTTCCCCTCGCCGTGCTCCAGGGCCTGGTCATCGTGCGGGGGTTCATCCTCTACCACGACTACATGCACAACAGCCTGCTCCGGCGCTCCGCCATAGCGAAGTGGGCGTTCCGGGTATTTGGCATCTTCGTCCTGACGCCGCCGGTCGTCTGGCGTCAGACCCACAACTACCACCACGCGCATACGGCCAAGGTGGTGGGCTCCCACGTCGGCAGCTACCTGATGGTGACGACGGAAATGTGGACGAAGATGAGCCCCGGCGAGCGCCGCATGTACAAGCTGGTCCGCCACCCGCTCACGATCGTCTTCGGTTACTTCACGATCTTCCTCTACGGGATGTGCGCTAGCTCCTTCCTGCGGAACCCGAGCAAGAACTGGGACTCGGCGCTGGCGATCGTCGTGAACGTCGGCTTGACCGTCGGCCTGTGGTGGGCCTTCGGCTTCGAGCTCTTCTTCTTCGCTTACTTCCTTCCGCTGTTCGTCGCGACCGGGGCGGGAGCCTACCTGTTCTACGCCCAGCACAACTTCCCGGAGATGTCGGTCCAGCCCCGCCACGAGTGGGAGTACACCCGGGCCGCCCTCGAGAGCTCGAGCTACATGGAGATGGGCCCGGTGATGCGGTGGCTGACCGGCAACATCGGCTACCACCACGTCCACCACCTGAACCCCGGCATCCCGTTCTACCGGCTGCCGGAGGCGATGGCCGCGATCCCCGAGCTCCAGAACCCCCACCGCACCTCGCTCCATCCGCGCGAGGTGATGGCCTGCTTCCGGCAGAAGCTCTGGGACCCGACCGCGCAGCGGATGGTCGGCTACCCGAAGGGCAGCTGAGGCTCGCGGCCGCGACGGGGGCGATGGCCGCCGAGGGGATCCGAGCGCGGCGCCTCGACGCGGGGCGGACCCGCGACCTGGCCTGATCCGCTACCCTCGCGCCCGTCCGGCAGGAGCGCCGGAGGTGGAGCCGGGTGCCCAGTCGTCCTCGCCGGACCGTCGTCATGACCGCGGTGGTCGCCCTCGCGGCGATCACCGTGGCGATGGTCATGATCGCCCTCGGCTCGCCCGACGGGCACCCGGTGAGCGCCGCCTTCACGGTGCAGGACGAGGCCTGGCCACCGGAGCCGAGCGACGGCGAGGTCGGCGAGGCGCTCGCGGCGGTGCTCCTGGCGCGAGCCGAGCAACGGGAGGAGGGGCCGCCCCCCGACGCCGGCCCCGGCGGGACCGCGCCGCCGGATGAACCCGCCCTCGACGCCGTGCCCGACGTGCCCGGCATGCAGGTGCGGATCGGGGAGCGTCGGGCCATCTGGTACTTCGAGGTCGTCGTCGGGGAGGCGTCCTTCGACGACCCGCTGCCGATGGCGCTCCTGATCCACGGCCGCGGGGACCGCGCGCGGCTCCCGGGCGGCCCGTTCCTCGGGCTGTCGCAGCCGCTCCGCGTCATCGTCCCGCAGGCCCCCGACCCGCTGGGGCGGGGCTACGAGTGGCTCCCGGTGCGCGTGGGCTCGGGGCTGATCGATCGGCTCACGACGTCCCTGATGGCCCGCGCGGGCCAGCTCGCCCACCTGCTGCGCGACCTGCGGGAGGAGCTACCGACGAAGGGGCGCGCCATCGTCGTCGGCTTCTCCCAGGGCGGGCTCCTGACGTTCACGCTCGCGACGCACTTCAGCGACGTGGTCGGGGCCGCCTTCCCGCTGGCCGCCTGGCTGCCGCCCGCCCTCGTCCCTCCCTACCGCCGCCCGGACATCTCCTTCCCGGCGATCCGGGGCCTCCACGGCCTGGCGGATCGGGTGATCCCCTTCGACCCGACCGCCACGGTGTACGAGACGATGCGCGAACGGGGGTTCGACGTCAGCCTCCAGCCCTTCCCGGAGGTGGGCCACGAGATGTCGGACGCGATGAACAGCGCCATGCACGCGTGGCTGGAGGCCGCGGTGAGCGGGGAGCCGGGCGAGCTCCCGCAAGAGGCGCTCCCCGCGGTGGCGCCACCGCCCTGCACCGACCCTGCCGGCTGCCCTGGCGAGGCGCGCGATGGGGGCACACCCGGGGTGCCGCTCGACGGGTCGGTCGCCGCGGCGTCGGGCGACGGGGGCCCGGACGCGGGACTCGCGAGGGACGGCGGGCCCGACCCGAGCGAGGCGACGTCGCCCCTCGCCGACTGACCGGACCCGCTCCGGGCGCCCGCGACACCCCCCGAGCCGGGAGCGGCCCATCGGCCGGGCTCAGGACGTCGAGAAGGCGTTGGGGTCGAGCGGGACCGCGCCGATCGCCGGGTGCTGGCCGCGGCCCTGCCGCGCGAACGCGTCGAGCTCGTGCGCGATGGCCTCGCTGAGGGCGGGGGGCGCGGTCGGGCTCTCGAGGCTCTCCCGCGCGAGGTGGAGCCCGACGAGGAGCGCCACGTCCCGGGGGCCGACGTCCGGGTCCATCTCCCGGATCAGGGCGTCGAGCCGGTGCACCGCGGTGTTGGCGCTGTCGACCCGGACCGTCGGGTCGGGCGCGAGGATGTCGTCGAGGAACCGCTGGACCTCGGGCGGGATGCGCGGGTTGATGCGGTTCGCCGGTGGCACGTTGCACTCCCGAACGGCCCGCACGGTCTCGGCGTCGGAGTCCCGGCTGAAGAGCCGCTGTCCGCAGAGCATCTCCCAGATGACGATGCCCAGCGCGAACAGGTCGATGCGGTGGGTGACCGCCTGGTCCCGCAGGATCTCCGGAGCCAGGTAGCCCAGCTTGCCGCCGAGGAGCGACTCGTCGAGCTGGGTCTGCTGCACGCTCGCATCGGCGAGGCCGAAGTCGGTCAGCTTGACGCCGCCGGCGCGGCTCAGGAGCAGGTTGTGGGGCGAGACGTCCCGGTGGATGATGCCGAGCGGGCGGCCCTGGGGGTCCTTCGCGAGATGGGCGTAGTCGAGCGCCTTGGCGAGCTCCCGCCCGATGAAGAGCGCCGTCGCGACCGGCATCGACGCCCGGCGCCGGTGGGCCTTGGCCAGGAGCGACCGGAGCGAGGTGCCGTCGACCAGCTCCATCACCATGATCAGCGTCTCCGCCGCCTCCCGGGCGTCGTGCACGCGGACGATGTTCGGGTGCCGGAGGAGCATGCCGAGGCGCGCCTCGTCCTCGAACATCGAGCGGTAGAGCTCCTGGGAGGCGAGCTCGGGCAGGACCCGCTTGATCGCGACGGGGTGCCGGTCGCCGTCCTCGAAGACCGCGTCGGCTCGCCAGACCTCGGCCATGCCGCCCGACCCGATCCGGGCCACCGGCTCATAGCGCGTCGGGGCGCGGCGCAGGCGCGTGGATAGCTTCGAGCCCGGCCCGCCCAAACCGACCATCGACCGCACAGTGGACTCGGGGCGGGTCCACGTCAAACCCGATGCGCATCGAGCACGGCGGCGGCGGCGGCGTCGCAGCGGGCCAGCGCGTCGGCCAGGCGGCGACCGCCCGGCCGGCCCCGCAGGTCGTGGTGCCCCAGCGCGAGCGGGCGCTCTCGGTTCACTGCGGGCCCCTCGGCGTGGGCGAGCGCCTCCTCGAGGGCGAGCCCGGCGTCCACGGCGCGACGGAAGATCCCCGCGTCCGGAGGCGGGGGCACGCGCGGGTAGTCGAGCCGGAGGTGACCGTCGAAGCGCCGCCGGTATCGCTCGCCCGCGAGCACGCCGGCCGCGTAGCGGATCAGCGCGTCGGCCGTGGGCCCCGCGTCGAGGCGGCCGCAGAGGCGCCCGGCCCCAGCGCCCACGTTGGGTGCGCCGTCCGGCCCGAACGCTGGAAACGCGCGGGTCCGGCAGCTCGAGCGGGCGCTCAGCCAGCAGTTGTCCGGGAGGTGGCGCACGAGCGCGACGTGGGCCCACGGCCGCTCCCCCCGGTCCTTGCGCACGGTGACGAGGCATGGCCCCCCATGGCGGAGGGCGCGGGCGAGGGCCGGCCGGGGGCGATGGCAGACCGGGGTCACGTTCAGCACCCAGCGGTGGTCCAGGGGGCGGTAGGCCAGGCGGTGAAGGACGCGCTCGGCGCGAGGGTCGGCGGCGAGCGCCCGCTCCAGCGCGAGCCGCGCCCTTGCGGGGTCGTAGTGCCGCGAGGGCCGGTCGACCCGGCCGGGCCACGGGCCGCTCCGCCCTTGCGCGAACGCGCGCACCCGAGCCGCGAGCGCGTCCCGGTCGACGTCCACGCAGAAGGCGTCGCGGTTGCTCTGGAGGCCCTCGCGGTGGAACGGGAACAGCTCCGTGACCGATGGCCACCCCCGGTACGCCGGCTCCCGGGGCGGAGTCGGCACGAAGAGATGGAGCGGCGCGCGGGGACGGATCCGGGTGAGGCCGAGGCCCCGGAAGCCCGCCGCTCGTCCGAGGCGCTCGAGCTTGTCGTCCCGGCTCCCCCGGAGCGCGCCGTACCTGACCCGCGCGCCGCCCGCCCCCGGGCCGGCGGCGGCGCGGGAGGCGCAGGCCACCGCGACGGGCGGCCGGACCCCGAACACGTTGCCGTCCGAGCCGCCGCGGCGCGCGATCAGCGCTGAACCGCCGAGGTCGAGGACGTCGAGGCGCCCGAACCAGCGTCGAAGCGCGGCCCGCATCCCGCGGTGCACGGGGCCATCGAGGTAGCTCCCGTTGGTCACCAACGTGACGACCGCGCCGCCCGGGGCGTCGCGCGCGACCGCGGCCGCCCACGCCCAGAAGCGGACGTACTCGTCGCTCAGCACCCCGAGCTTGCGCTCGGTGAGGAGCGCCCCCGACCCGTCGCGACGGAACGGCTCGAGGAGAGCGTCGCTCGCGGCGTCGCCCCGGGTCGCGCTCCGGCCCGACCACGGGGGGTTGCCGAGGATCGCCACGGTCGCGTCCCGCGGGAGGCTCTCGGTCACCGCGGCGAGATCCGCCAGCGTGTCGCGCACCTCGATCCGGAGCGGCCAGCCGGCCGCCGACGCTGCCGGCGCGAGGACCGCGCGCGCCGACTCCGCGGCGTCGGGATCGACCTCCAGGCCGAGCGCGTCGCGGGGCGCCCCGGGGCTCGCCACCCTGAGCGCGGCCGCGAGGAACGCGCCCGGCCCGGAGGCCGGGTCGAGCAGCACGACGTCGGGGTCGCTCAGCCCGCCGGGCCGCCCGAGGCGGCGCAGGGCCGCGTCGGTGACCCGGGCGCAGAAGCGTGCGAGCTCGGGGGGCGTATGGACGATGCCGCGTCGACGACGCTCGTCCTCGCTGGTCCGCTCCGCCCGCGCCTCGGCCGCGCGACGCGCGCGACCCTCCACCGTGCGCCGGACGTCGCGGTCCCGTGCGTCGCGGCTCGCCATGCGGTCGCGAGCGTAGGCGTGGGCAGGGCAGACTTCACGTCGGGCGCCCCTGCTCGAGGGCCCCCCCGCCTCGGACTAGCGCTAGTCTCCGCGGGTGAGGCTGGGCATCGACTTCGGGACGACCCGAACCGTGGTGGCCGCGGCGGCCGACGGCCGCTACCCGGTCGCGAGCTTCGATCACCCGGACAGCTTCCGGACCTGGCTCCCGACGATGGCCGCCTGGAACGGGGGGCGGTGGTGCTACGCGGAGGAGGCCGAGCCGCTCGTGCGGTCGGGCCGGGTCCGGGGGATCCGGTCGATCAAGCGGATGCTCGGCATGCTCGGCCTGGACGACGTCGTGCCGGAGCTCGACGGGCCCCCCGTGACCGCGCGGGAGCTGGTCGCGGGCTACCTCGGGGCGCTGAAGGAGCGCCTCCGCCACCACGCCAACCTGGGCCTCCGGGCCGACGAGCCGCTCGAGGCGATGGTCGCGGTGCCCGCCAACGCGAGCAGCCGCCAGCGCTTCCTGACCCTGGAGGCCTTCCGCGACGCCGGCTTCGACGTCCTGGGGATGGTCAACGAGCCCAGCGCGGCCGCGATCGAGTACGCCCACCGCAACGCGAGGGCCATCAGCCCGCGGAGCCCGAAGCGCTACGTGGTGGTCTACGACCTCGGCGGCGGCACCTTCGACACCGCCGCCGTGTCCCTCCAGCATCAGACCTTCGAGCTGCTGGCCTCGGAGGGCATCCAGCGTCTCGGCGGGGACGACTTCGACGAGGCGATCCTCGCCCTCTGGCGCGACGCGGTGGGCCACGGGCCCCTGCCCCCGGAGACCCGGACCGCATGCCTCGAGGTGTGCCGCAGCGCCAAGGAAGCGCTGAGCCCCCAGAGCCGCCGGCTGTTCCTCGACGCGGGTCCGGACCTACCCCTCGCGCCCGTCACCCTGGACCTCGTGGCGGTGCACGGCCGCTGCGCTCCGCTGATCGACCGGACCCTCGACCGTCTGGAGGACGTGTTCCGGGCGCTCCCGCCGGACCTGGACCGCGACGACCCACGCCAGCTCGGGGGCGTCTACCTCGTGGGCGGCGCCGCCGCGTTCCCGCCGGTCCTCCGCGCGCTGCGAGCGCGGCACAGGCGCAAGGTCCTGCTGGCGCCGGAGCCGCACGCGGCGACGGCGATCGGCCTCGCGGTCGCCGCCGACCCGACGGCCAGCGTCAAGGTCCGGGAGGCGACCACCCGCTACTTCGGCGTGTGGCGGGAGGCGCAGGACGGCCACGACTCGGTCTTCGACCCGATCCTGCGCAAGGACCGGGCGCCGGCGGGGAGCGCCCCGGTCGTGGTGGAGCGCGGCTACCGTCCGATCCACACCGTCGGCCACCTCCGCTTCATCGAGTGCACCCGCCTCGACGCGCAGGGCCAGCCCGCGGGCGACGTGTCGCCCTTCGGGGAGCTCTACTTCCCCTACGACCCGAGCCTGGCGACGCGGAGCGACCTCGCCGGCCTGCAGGTCGAGCGCCGGCCCGAGCTCGGCGGCCAGGAGATCGTCGAGCGCTACGTCTACGCCAAGGACGGCACGATCGCGGTCCACATCGCCAACCGGACCGGGGGCTACGCGAGGGAGCTCGTGTTCGCGACCTAGACGTCCGAGCCGTCGTGGCGCGAGCGGGGGTCCGTGGCGTGGAGCCGCCGGTCGAGGAGGAGCCCCCACCACGCGTCGAAGGGGTGGACCTCCCGGACCTCCACGCCGCCCCGGACCACGGCCTCGCCTCGCTCGGCCCAGGTGAAGATGCCGCCGCGCAGGTTGCGGACGTTCGACACGCCGGCCCGCCGGAGCGCGGCCGCGACCGAGGCGCTCCGCCAGCCGACCGCGCAGTAGACGACCACGGGGTCGCCGGGGCGAAGACCGAGGGCGGCCACGTCGGGAGCGTCGGGGTCCACGCGGACGGCGCCCCTCAGGTGGCTCACGGCGTACTCCTCGGGCTGGCGCGCGTCGAGGAGGACGGGCCCCCCGTCCGTGGCGAGGCGGTCGGCGAGCTCGGCCGGGCCGATCCACGCCGTGCCCGGGTAGGCGAGGTCGATCAACGGCTGGAGGTCCCGCTGGACGACCCAGAGGCCGGCGCTGGACAGGACGATGAGCCCCGCGAGCGCGGCCGTCGCTCCCACCCGCCAGCCGCGGATGCCCTCGTCGTGGCGTGCTGACACCGGCGTATGATGACGCGATGGGGCTGCTCGACCCGCTCCCGACGCCCTACGACCCGATCGCCTGGTCGCGGCTTCCGCTTCCGGAGCGGTCCCGGCTCGTCTGCCAGGCCTGGGCGCTCCAGGGCTACGGAACACCCCTGGGCGTGTACGCGGCGTACGGGCTGAAGGTGCTGCTCTACGTCGGGGGGTGGGTCGCCTTCTGCGCGACCTCGCCGAGCCTCGGCCCGGTGGGCACGGTCGGCGGCTGGTGGCTCGAGCCGCTCGCGTTCCAGAAGGCGATCCTCTGGAGCATGCTCTTCGAGGGGGTCGGCTTGGGCTGCGGCAGCGGGCCGCTGACGGGCCGCTACCTGCCCCCGGTCGGCGGGTTCCTGTACTGGCTGCGGCCCGGCACGACGAAGCTCTCGCTGCTCGAGGGCGTGCCGGGGGTGGGGGGGCGGACCCGTACCTGGCTCGACGTGCTGCTCTACGCCGCGTTCCTGGTCCTGTCGCTCCGGGCGCTGACCGCCCCGACCCTCGGACCGGCGGAGCTGTGGCCGCTGGCCGTCCTGCCGCCGGTCCTCGGCCTCCTGGACAAGACGCTCTTCCTCGCGCTCCGCGCCGAGCACTACTGGGTCACCATCGTCGGCTTCGTCGCCGTGGACGACTGGATCCCGGCGGCGATGGCGGTCCAGCTCGCGCTGTGGTTCTGGGCCGGGTTCTCCAAGCTCAACGCGCACTTCCCGGCGGTCATCTGCGTCATGACCAGCAACAGCCCCTTCGGCCGCTCCGGCTGGCTCCGGCGCCGCATGTACGTGCGCTACCCGGACGACCTCCGGCCGTCGCGCCTCGCCCACGTCCTCGCCCACCTGGGCACCGCGCTCGAGCTCGGCGTGCCGATCCTGTTCGTGGCGAGCATGGCGACCGGGCGGCACGAGGTGCTGGTCGGCGCGATGGCCGCGATGCTCGTCCTCCACGTCTACATCACGAGCAACGTGCCCATGGGGGTGCCGATCGAGTGGAACGTGATGGTCGTGTACGGGGCCTTCGCGCTCTTCTGGGCCCACCCCGACGTCACGGTGCTCGACCTTCGCTCCCCGCTCCTCGGCGCCTTCCTCGCGGTGATGCTGGTCGGCCTGCCGCTCCTCGGGAACTTCTTCCCGGAGCGGCTGTCCTTCTTGTTCTCCATGCGCTACTACGCCGGCAACTGGGCCTACAGCGTGTGGCTCTTCTCCGGCGGGAGCCACCGGAAGCTCGACCGCCTCACCAAGTCGGCGGCATGGATCCCCGACCAGCTCTCGCGCTTCTACGACCCCGCCACGGCGACGGGCCTGATCGGCAAGGTGATGGCCTTCCGGATGATGCACCTCCACGGTCGGGCCCTGGCGGAGCTGATCCCGAAGGCGGTCGACCGCTTCGAGGACGTCGAGTACGTCGACGGCGAGCTCGTGGCGGGCCTAGCCCTCGGCTGGAACTTCGGCGACGGCCACCTCCACCACGAGCGCCTGCTCCGCAACCTGACGGCCCAGTGCGGCTTCGCCGCGGGGGAAGTGCGCTGCATCTTCGTGGAGAGTCAGCCTGCCGGACGAGCGCGCCTCGGCTACCGGATCGTCGACGCGGTCGACGGCGTGCTGGAGGCGGGGTCGATCCCGGTGCGGAGGCTGCTCGCCCAGCAACCCTGGGGCACCGGCTAGGGACCCGGGCTCGCCCCGTCGGCCGCACGGCGCGCCCGACGACGTGGCGTCGGGCGTGTCAGGTCCGCCTCCCGCGAACCACGGAATCGCGCCCGCGGGGGTCGCTGGGCGGGCTGTCGAGGCGCGCAGCGCGGGGCGCCGTCATCGCTGGCCGGCGCGCCGGAGCGCGCGCTCGGCCTGGCGGGCGATCGGCCCGATGAACGGGCGGAACAGATGCCGGAGCAGCCACGGCGGCAGCCCGCCCCGCTCCTCGAGGGCCACGCGGGCGCGGGGGTGCTCCATCCAGCCCGGCGCGCCGAAGCGGAACGGCGCGTCGGCGCGCTCGAGCGTGATGCGGATGACGTGCTTGACGGATTTGTAGCCATAGTGGGCGGGCGTCACGGGCCGAAGCGGCGCGCCGTGTAGGACGGTGAGGGGCTCGCCGTCGAGGTGCGTGGCCAGGAGCACGTCGGCGGCCAGCGCGTCCTCGAGCCGAAGGCGCGCGCGGAACCCGTCCGCGCCCCGCACCCGGATCTGCTCCGCCTCCGCGGTCGGCTCGACGAGCGCCGCGAGCACCTCGCGGAGGGGCCAGCCGCGCCAGCGCAGGCCACGCGCGCTCCAGCTCGTGACGCAGTGCAGGTCGGACACCTGCTCGACGGGCGCCAGCTCGATCTCCGCGACCGGTCGCTCG
Source organism: Sandaracinaceae bacterium (assembly GCA_050331215.1). Taxonomy (GTDB): domain Bacteria; phylum Myxococcota_A; class Polyangia; order Polyangiales; family Sandaracinaceae; genus JBHJHB01. The sequence goes on from JBHJHB010000020.1 coordinate 20,356, forward strand.
ACGGCGGTCCGCACGGCCCCGTCGATCCGCAGGGTCGGGGCGGCGGGCACCTCGGGCACGCGCGCGATGTACCCCGGGAGCCCGAAGCGGGGCGCGCGCGGGACCTCGCGCTGGCCGGGCGGCAGGTCGGCCGTCACGAGAGCACCGACCACCAGCCGACCACGCCCAGCGGCAGGAAGGCCATCCACTGGCCGAGCTTCAACCACCCGCGCTCGAGGCGCGAGCGGAGGATCAGCGCACCGAACAACCCGGCGTAGACCAGGTGCACGCTGCTGACCGCAGCGACGAGGACCCGACCGACCAGCGGCGCGTCCGCCACGCCGGCCCAGAGCAGCGCCCCGCCGCCGAGCAGCAGCTGCGCGCTCACGGCGTGCCAGCAGGCGTACATCGTCCAGCGCGCGACCGCGTCGTAGTCAGCGGCGAGCATCGGCCGCGCGCAGCCGCGCTCCCCCGCCGTGACGTGAATCAGGAACAGCGCGAGCGTGAGCGCGCCCAGCAGGATCTCCATCGTGCCCCTCCTCCCATACGGTTCCGTATGGTGCGGACCCTGGGGGCGCCGCGGCGAAGGTCAATACGCCACCGTATGGAAATCCGCACCGGAGGCGCGATAGTGAGGTCCGGAGCGCGGCGTGCGGCTTGCGCGCAAGCGCGGCGGAGCACGCGTGGCCGAGCGGAAGACGCGGGACGAGTGGGTCGCGGCGGCGGCCCGCGCCCTGACGGAGCAGGGAGTCGACGGCGTGAAGATCGAGCGCCTGGCGCGGACGCTCGGGGTCACCAAGGGCTCCTTCTACTGGCACTTCGCCCACCGCCGCGAGCTGCTCGACGCGATCGTCGACCACTGGATGCAGGAAGGGACCGCCGCCGTCATCGACCGGGTGGAGGCCGGGGGCGGTGACGAGGAGGACAAGCTCCGGCGCCTTTGGCGCATCGCATCGGGAGCGGGCGAGCAGGCGTTCGAGCTCGCGCTTCGGGACTGGGCGCGGCGCGACCCGAACGTCGCCGAGCGCATCCGCACCGTCGACGAGCGCCGCATGGCCTACCTGCGGCGGCTCCTCCGGCAGGTCGACGTCCCGCCGGCGACGGTCGAGGCGCGCTGCCTGCTCCTGTACTCCTTGCTGATCGGCGACTGGTTCCTCGACGTCGAACACGGCCACAAGGGCCGGGCCCGCGTCCTGCGCGAGGCGCTGGACCTCCTGCTCGGCGGATGAGGAGCGCGCGAGCCCATGCTCGCCGCGGTATACGTCCGCATCCCGACCGACCCTACGCGTCCCCACGAGGTCGTCCCCGTGCCCACGCCTCCCCTGCTCTGCCACATCCCTCGGCCCCCCGGATGAGCCGCCTCGACGTCGTCGTCGTGGGCGCGGGCCCGAACGGGCTCGCTGCGGCCGTGGCGCTCGCGCAGGCCGGCGCGGCGGTCGAGGTGCTCGAGGCCAAGGACACGGTGGGCGGGGGGATGCGCACCGCCGAGCTCACGCTGGCCGGCTTTCGCCACGACGTCTGCTCCGGGTGCCATCCGACGGGCGCCCTGAGCCCCTTCTTCCGGACGCTGCCGCTCGAGGAGCACGGCCTTTCGTGGCTCCTCCCCAGAGCCTCGGTCGCCCACCCCCTCGACGACGGCGGCGCGGTGATGCTCTGGCCCAGCCTGGAGCGCACCCTCGACGAGGTCGGGCCCGACCGGCGGAGCTACCGGCGCCTGCTCGCCCCGCTCCTCGAGGACCCGCACGGCCTGCTCGCCGACGTCCTCGGCCCGCTCCGCGTCCCCTCGAACCCGTTCCGCATGGCCCGCTTCGGCCTCAGCGCGATCCGCTCCGCCGAGGGGCTCGCCCGGCGCTTTCGGGGCGAGCGGGCCCGGGCGCTGTTCGCGGGCTGCGCCGCCCACGCGATCCTCCCCTTCGACCAGCCCGTCACGGCCGCGGTCGGGCTCCTGTTCCTGCTGATGGGCCACGTCGAGGCCTGGCCGGTGGCCGCCGGCGGCAGCGCGTCGATCGGCGCAGCGCTGACCTCGCTCCTCGAGAGCCTGGGAGGCACGGTCCGCACCGGCGTCCACGTCCGCCGCCTCGCGGACCTGCCTCCCGCGCGCGCCGTTGTGTTCGACACCACGCCCGCCCAGCTGGCCGACATCGCGGAGCCCGCCCTGCCCGCCGCCTACGTCCGCCGACTTCGACGCTTCCGCTACGGGCCTGCCGTCTTCAAGGTGGACTGGGCCCTCGACGGACCGATCCCCTGGTCCGATCCGAGGGCCGGCCAAGCGTCCACGGTGCACCTCGGCGGCACCCTCGAGGAGATCGCGGCCGCCGAGGCGGCGGTGTGGCGCGGTGAGCATCCGGACCGGCCCTACGTGCTGATGGTCCAGCAGAGCATGCTCGACCCCGCCCGGGCTCCCCGCGGACAGCACACCGGCTACGGGTACTGCCACCTGCCGGCCGGCTCCCCCGTGGACATGACCGACCGCGTCGAGAGCCAGGTCGAGCGCTTCGCCCCCGGCTTCCGGGACCGGATCCTCGCCCGGCACAGGATGGGCCCGGCCGCCTTCGAGGCCCACAACCCCAGCTACGTCGACGGAGCGATCACGGGCGGCGTCGCCGACCTCCGGCAGCTGTTCACCCGGCCCGTCGCGCGGCTCGACCCCTACCGCACGCCGAACCCGAGGATCCTGATCGGCTCGGCCTCGACCCCGCCCGGGGCCGGCGTCCACGGCATGGGCGGCTTCTTCGCGGCCCGAAGCGCGCTCCGGATCCTCCCCCGCCTCGTCTACGGGCCCTTTTCTCCCTAGAACCGGGGACCGGTCCCACACCACGCCACGCCGGCGCGGCGTGACGCCCCCGCTATCCCTGCTACGAGTGATCGCAGGCGGATCGGGGTGCTCGAGCCTCGGAGACCCCGTTCTCGGGCGTCACGGTGGCAGCGACCGGTCCGAAGGAGCTCACCGTGCGCAAACGTCGACTCACTGCCGGGATCGCGACCACGATCGTCGCCGTCGCCCTCGTTTTCCTGGCCCCGGCCCTCGCCGCCCTGCAGGTCGACCTCGCCTGGTACGAGAGCGTCGGGCACCCCGAGGTGTTCCTCACGCCCCTGGTCGTACGCCTCGTCCTCGGCCTCGTGGTCGGCGTCGTCGTCGCCGTCACGATGCTGGTCAGCCTCCGGGTCGCCGTGCGCGCATCCGAGGGGAGCGGCCCCCTCCTCATCGGGGTCGAGGAGCAGGGCGCGATGGACGTCGGGTCCGCCGTACCGCGCCTGGTGCTGCCGGCCTCGCTGCTGGTGGGGCTCCTCGCGGGCCTCGCCGGCTCCGGGGCCTGGCGGCCGTGGCTGCTGTTCACGCACGCCGTGCCCTTCGGGGAGCAGGACCCGGTCTTCGGACGAGACGTCGCGTTCTACGTCTTCCAGCTGCCCCTCTACGACATCGCGTGGAACGCGAGCCTCGCCCTCCTGGTCGTCATCGGCGCGGCCACCCTGGGGACGTATCTGCTGCGGGGCGCCGTGTCCCTCGACCGGGGCCGCCTCGAGGTGCCCCCCGGACCCCGCCTCCACCTCGCGATCCTCGGGGCGCTGCTGCTGCTGACCTTCGCCTTCGGCGCCTGGCTCGCCACGGCGCACCTGGTCTTGAGCCAGGAGGGGCTCGTCGCCGGGGCGGGGTACACCGACGTGCACGCTCGCCTGCCGGTCCTCCGCATCCAGATGGCCCTCGCCGCGGTCGCCGCCGTCGCGGTCCTGATCGGGGGGCTCCGCGGGACGGTGGGCATCCCGGCGACCTTCATCGGCCTGTACCTCCTCGTCGCGATCTTCGGCCGGGGGCTCTATCCCGCCGCGATCCAGACCTGGGTGGTCGAGCCGAACGAGCTCGAGCGCGAGCGGGAGTACCTGGAGCACGAGATCCGCGCGACCCGCAGCGCCTACGGCATCGCCGACGCGGCGGAGGCGGAGCTCGACGCCGACCCGCGCCTGAGCTGGGAGGATGTCGAGGCCAACCGGGTCACGATCGAGAACATCCGCTTGTGGGATCACCGGCCCCTTCTGAGCACCTTCGGCCAGATCCAGGAGATCCGCACCTACTACGAGTTCTCCTCGGTCGACAACGATCGGTACTTGATCGACGGAAGCCTCCGTCAGACGATGCTGTCACCGCGAGAGCTGGTCAGCAACAGCCTCCCCAATCGGACCTGGATCAACGAGCACTTCACCTTCACGCACGGGTACGGCCTGACTCTCGGGCCGGTCAACCAGGCCACGAACGAGGGCCTGCCGGTGCTCTACGTCAAGGACATTCCGCCGGCCTCGACGATCGGGGACATCCAGGTGACCCGACCGCAGATCTACTACGGTGAGGAGACGACATCCTACGCGTTCGTCCGCACGAACAATCGCGAGTTCGACCATCCGTCAGCGGAGGGCAACGTCTACACGGACTACTCGGGACGCGGCGGGATCCGCCTCGACTCGAGCCTGCTGCGGGCCTCGCTGGCGCTGCACCTGAGCAACCTGAAGATCTTGCTCTCCGACGACCTCGAGCCGGACAGCCGCGTCATGCTGCATCGGCAGATCCGCGAGCGCGTCAGCCGGGTGGCGCCCTTCCTCGACCTCGACCAGGACCCGTACCTCGTCGTCCGTGACGATGGACGTCTCAGCTGGATCTTCGACGCCTACACCACCACCCGCGCCTTCCCCTACGCGAGGCGCGTCCGCTCCGGCATCAACTACATCCGCAACGCGGTGAAGGCGGTGGTCGACGCCTACGACGGGAGCGTGACCCTCTACACCGCGGACGACGACGACCCGATCCTGCGCGCCTGGCGGGGGGTGTTCCCCGAGCTGTTCGTCCCGATGCAGGAGATGCCGGAGGACCTGCGGAGCCACCTCCGCTACCCGCTCGACATCTTCCACTACCAGGCGGAGATCCTCGCGATCTATCACCTGGACGACGCCGACCTCCTCTACAACCGAGAGGACCAGTGGCAGATCCCGACGCTCTCCCGCGGAGACCGGCGGGACCCGATGGAGCCCTACTACACCGTGATGCGCCTCCCGAACGAAGAGCAGGAGGAGTTCATCCTCATGCTCCCGTTCACACCCGCGCGCAAAGCCAACCTCGCCGCGTGGATGGTGGCCCGGAGCGACGGGGACCACCTCGGCGAGCTGGTCGTCTACCGCTTCCCGAACGATCGGCTCGTCTTCGGGCCTCAGCAGGTGCTCAACCGCATCAACCAGGATGCGGACATCAGCGCTCAGCTCTCCCTGTGGGACCAGCGCGGATCGGAGGCGAACCTCGGAACCCTGCTCGTCATCCCGATCGAGGAGTCGCTCATCTACGTCCTTCCGCTCTACCTGCGCTCCGAGGGCGGGCAGATCCCCCAGCTCAAGCGGGTGATCGTCGTCTACCGGAACCGGATCGCGATGCGGGAGACCCTCGACGCGGCGGTCGCGGAGGTATTCCAGGCTCCGACGAGCGCACGCCCCTCGGCCTCGAGCTCGTCCGCGTCGGAGCCGGCCGGCGGCGACCCCTCCGTCGAGGCGGTCGAGCTGAACGCGGACGTTCGAGTCCGGGCCCTCCAGCTCTTCGAGGGCGCGGTGCAGGCCCAGCGCGAGGGCGACTGGGCGGGCTACGGCGAGCGGCTCCGGGAGCTCGAAGCGACCCTTCGCGAGCTCCAGCCCCCGGGCGAGGCCATGGCGCCTCCGGCGGCGGGCGAGGCCGGCGCCGGGACCGACGACGGACCCACCGCCGAGGGCGCGCCGAACGACGCGGAGGAGGCGGAGCCCACCCCGTGAGCGCCGCCGTCCAGGCCAGCTGGCGCCCCGAGGACGAGGCGCTGCTCTCCCGGCTCGAGGACGAGGAGCGCCTCGATGCGCTCTGGACGGCCCTCTCCCCGGCCGGTAGCCCGCCGCCCCCGCGGCGGGCCGCGACCCTGTTCGCCGCCCTGCGGCGCGCCCACCCCCCCCACGCCGCCGCCCCCCGAGCCGCGGTAGCGCGCGTAGTAGCGGGGGCCCCCGTGCCGGCGCAGGACCCCCCGGGAGCTACCCCCCAAGCGCAACAAGGCATACGCC
>JBHJHB010000021.1:0-4104 GCA_050331215.1 Sandaracinaceae bacterium
CCGGACCTCGGGGGCGGGGGCATCGCTCCGTTCGTGGTGTTCAACGTCCCGCAGAACCAGGCGGAGGACATCCAGACGGACACGAACATCCTCCTGGTGTTCAGCGAGTCGATGGACCCGACGGTCGGGACGGTCAGCATCGACCCGAGCGACGTGACGCTGAACGCGGCGGACGGGATCTGGCTCCGGGACTGCGACTTCCAGGGCGGCCCGCCGTGCGATGACCCGAGCAACCGGGAGAACATCGCGGTGATCGTGGACCCGCCGGAGTTCATGGGCGGCATCCAGTTCACGGTGACGGTGAACTGCGATTTCGAGGACGCGGGCGGCACGGGCCTGCGCTGCGACGAGCCGACGGGGTTCATCTTCACGACGGAGGACATCCAGCCTCCGGTGGTGGTGGAGTGCAGCCCGTCGGAGGGCGGGGTGAACCTGTCGGCGATCGCGATCACCGAGGTGAGCTGCAAGTTCAACGAGCAGATGAACACGGCGGTCGGGAGCCTCCGGATCATCCCGGCGCAGCCGCTCCGGGATGCGCAGTGGACCGAGGGCGGCACGCGGGTGACGTGGGAGCTGGTGCGCCAGCTTCCCTACGACACGACGTACCAGGCGATCCTCGAGGACTTCATCGACCGGAGCGAGAACCCGCTCGACCCGATGCCGTACCTGGGCAACGGGGTGATCGACTTCTCGACGGGCCCGGACGCGGATGAGCCGATCATCGTGGTGACGGTGCCGACGGAGGGTCAGATGGGGGTGAACCCCGCGCTGACGGGGATCCGGGTCGAGTTCAACGAGCCGATGGACGTGGAGATCCCCGGGGGCAACCGGGCGGACCTGACGGACCTGACGACGTCGTCGGTGTTCGAGCTGACCGGGGACTGGAACGGCGACGGGACGGTGCTGACGTTCCCGATCCCGGCCGGGACGCTGATGTTCATGACGGACTACGAGCTGGATTTCAGCGTCGGCGAGTACCGCGACGTGAACGGGAACCTGCTCGACACGACGACCTACCTGGTGGACGGGATCCTGAACTTCCGGGTGGACACGGACGTGTTCGGCCCGCGGGTGCTGAGCTCGGACCCGGAGGAGGGCGAGGTCGACGTCGACGTGACGACGCCGACGATCAGCGTGCAGTTCGACGAGCCGATGAACGCGGAGGTCACCGAGGCGGTGCTCAGCGACGGGACGCGCTCGACGAGCGTGACCGGCGCGTGGTCGGCGGCGAACACGATCATCGACTTCGACATCCGGACGGCGGGGCTCCTGGCGGGTCGTCCGTACACGCTGGAGCTCCGGAACTTCGAGGACGAGACCGGCAACGCGCTCGACTCGAGCGACGTGTACCTGGGTGACGGGGTGCTGGACTTCCGCACCGCGGATCCGAACGGCGAGGACTGCACGCAGCCGTTGACGACGAACCAGGCGACGTCGACGCCGACGGGCGGCTTCCGCTGGCTCGTCCCGAGCGACTCGTTCGCCGACGACGGCTCGACCGACAGCTGCGACAGCGACAGCGCGGGCGGCGCGGGCGACATCGTGATCGAGTACGTGAAGTCGACGGGGACGCTCGCCGACGGCGGCGACCTGCTGTCGATCGGGCTGGCCGTGGACTCGACGTCGACGTTCCCGCCGGCGTTGAACTTCGAGGTGCGAGCGGGGATCTGCGGCACCGAGGAGGAGAACGCGGACGCGATCATCGGCTGCCAGGAGACGGTGGTGACGGGCGGCGGGACGTACGACCTGCCGGCGGGCACCTACTACATCTGGGTGGCGAAGGAGAGCGGCGGGGCGTTCCCCGGCGCGACGGTGACGATCGAGGAGATCCCGGCGTGGCCGGAGGGCGAGAGCTGCAACGCGCCCTTCACGACGGCGAGCTCGGCGGTGTACGTGCCGCCGCGGATGCCGGGCGGCCCGCACACCTTCCAGATCCGGCCGGCGTTGATCTCGACGTTCGACCGGGCAGCGGTGAGCAACACGGAGGGCGAGATCAGCTGCGCGACGGAGCACGGCGCCGACGCGGTGGTCGAGTTCACCAAGATGCCGGGCTCGGTGCTGCAGATCCGGGCGATCCCGGTCGACATCCGGTCCCAGGCGGCCGACCTCAACATGGAGGTCAGCCTCGGCTGCGACCCGACCCTGTCGAGCTACCAGAGCCTGTCCTGCGACGCGAACTTCGACCGGACGAGGACGGTCACGGTGTCGGGCCCCGGCGGCCCGGTCTACGTCTGGGTGAGCTCGGACGATCGGGACAACCGCTTCGGGCCGTTCCCCGGCGCGACCGTGGAGATCACGGAGATCAGCGTCGGGACCGGCGAGGCCTGCGGCACTGCGCGGAGCCTGACGGGCCCGTCGGCGGAGGTGACCCTCGACTCGACGCGGGGCCTCGGCGGCAGCAACTGCATCATCGGCGACCGCAACATCACGTGGTTCTCGTACACGCCGACCGAGGACATCGCGATCGTCGAGGCCGACGAGAGCGGCTCCATGCTGCTGGCGGACCAGGTCACCAACCTGCCGCTGATCTGCCAGACCGACGCGACGCGGCCGACGCCGGCGCTGATCCGGTCCGGCCGGACGCTCTGCATCGGCATCCCGAACGACAGCGACATCACGGAGCTGACGTTCACGGAGCGCGAGTACGACGGCATCGGCGGGGTCGTGACCGACACCGGCATCACCCGTCCCCTCGACGACTCGGGGTCCGAGCTGCGCTGGAACGCCGAGCCCGCGTGGATGGCGACGGACGACCTGACACTCTACTTCGGGCTGAACGGCTTCGGCTTCAGCGACCCCGGAGAGGAGACCATGTTCGTGCCGAAGGCGGGCATGGCCCAGGCGGTCCTCGCGGACGGCATCTCCGACGGTCAGATGGGCTGGACCGGGTTCACGATCGGCAGCGACCTGTACACCGTGGACGACACGACGAGCACCAGCTCGAGCACCAACCGCCTCTACCTGGCGACCGACGGGATGACCTTCCCGTGGATGCCGGAGGAGTGGGACGGCACCAGCACGAGCTACGACGACGACATCCAGGCGTCGAGCTACGACGGCACCAGCATCTACCTGGCCAACAACGACTTCTCGGAGACGAGGGTCTGGGAGCTCGATCCCGCCTCGTCGACGAACCCGGTCCAGGTCGCGCGCTGGCTCGACATCGAATACGTCATCGGGATCGCGGTGGACGAGGACTACGCCTACATGCAGGCGCGCTACAACACCGGGCTCCCGTTCCCCGACACCTACATCGAGGGCCTCTTCCGCGTGCCGCGTTCGGACTGGGGGACGACCACGGCCGTCCCGGAGACCATCGCGACCTGGGACACCAGCTGCTGTGACCCCGGCGAGGTGTTCCTCGACGACCCGACCGACCCGACGGTGCTCTACGTGCGCCAGAACGACTTCGGCGACCCGAACACCATCCACGTGGTCCTCGACCCGGCGAGCGCGAACCCGCTCTACGTCGGTCCGATCGTCCGCCTCGGGCGGGGCGGCCTCGACCACGCCTACACCTATGACGCCGACGAGAACGCGCTCTTCCTGTTCGAGGCGGAGACCGTGCCCCAGGGCCGCATCGTCCGCATCGACTGACGAGACTCTCGACCTGAATCCTACGTGGAGCATCCGATCGTGGAATCCTTGAATCTATCCTTGACCGCTCGCTCCCGGCTGCTGGCCGGGGGCGCGCTCCTCGCCCTCGGCCTGCTCTGGGGCTGCGGAACCTCGTCGGAGCCCGACATGGGCGGCGGCGGCTCCGACCTGGGCGGGCCCGGCGTCGACCTCGGGGTCGACGAGGGCCCCCAGGACGTGGACGAGGGCCTCGGCGAGCAGTGCGTCGAAGGCAGCACCGTGGGGGACTTCTGCCAGTTCAACGCGGACTGCAACGACAACTGCTTCTGCAACGGGACCGAGGTGTGCAACGGCGGCATCTGCGCGCTGGGGACGGCCCAGTGCGATGACGGCATCCCCTGCACGGTCGACGACTGCGACGAGGAGGCGGCCCGGTGCACGAACCTGGCCGACGACTCGCTCTGCGATGACGGCAACAGCTGCACCGGGTTCGAGTCGTGCGACGCGTTCATCGGCTGCCTGCCGGGC
>JBHJHB010000022.1:0-24288 GCA_050331215.1 Sandaracinaceae bacterium
CATGTCCGATGCCTAGACGATGTCCGCCACGAGGTTCAGGACGCACCGGTGCGTCTCACCCTGCGTCAAGGGCGCGTCAGGCTCACATCCCGGGCAGGGCGAGCTGGCCAGGGGGCCGCTTGGGGGGCCGGGGCGGAGCCCGGGGCGCCAAGCCCAGGTGGGCGAGGATGCGGTCGATGACGTCGCGTCGGAGGATGACGGCGACGAAGCGGAGGCGGACGGCACACCCGTCCTTGGGGCAGGCGAGGCCGTCGATGTCGAGACCGCGCCGAAGGAGCTCGGCCCAGCTGGGGTTGCGGCGGGGCGGGACCGAGGAGGTCTCCCGGGACGTGGCGGTCCCCGCGTCGGGGAGGACCTCGCGGCGCCAAGCGGAACGGCCGGCGAGCACGCCGTGGTAGACGACCTGGTTCCGCCGGGGCGCCGGGACGAGCGCGGCGAGCCGGTTCAGCAGCTCGTGCGCCGACAGGAGGAGGTGGCTGGTGCCGTCGCGCCAGGCCGTCTTGAGGCGGAGGCGGTAGCGGCCGTCGGGCAGGGCCTCGAGGCGGTCGTCGCTGACGGGAGGTCGCAGCAGATAGCGGCACAAGGCTTCGAGGCGATCCCGCCGCTTGGCGCCGACGACGACGGAGGCGTGCAGGTCGAAGCCGTGCGGTGGGCGGTCTCCCTCTCGGAACGTGCTCCCGGGCTCGAGGGCGAAGCGCGTGCCCTGGCGCTCGAGGGGACGGCCGGCGCCGGGACCGCTCGCGCCGACCCCCCGGACGGCGGCGTCGTACAGGTCGGCCAGCGGGGGCGCCTCATCGACCTGGAGGCGTCCCCCGTCGAGGTCGTCCTCCCAGATGCCCCGCCGGACGAGGAGGCGGCGGACGCGCTCCGCGATCGTGTCGGTGAGCTCCGCGACCTCGTCCTCGGTCGGGGCGGCGATGCGGGTGAACAGGACCCGACCGTCGGCGGCGGGGTGGTAGGCGCCGTCGATGGCGAGGATGTGGAAGTGGAGGTTGACTGCGGGCGCTCGTCGTCGCCGCTTGATTCGTGCAGCTTCACGGACTTCGTCCGCTCCGCTCCGCACGAATCCAGCAGACGACAGGTTCAGCGCGCTCCCGAAGCGCTGGACCATGGTGACGGTGCCGATCTCGACGCGGCCGTTGATGCCCGCCCGCCGCGCCCTGGCCCGGTAGTGGCTGCGGATGGCTCGGATGACGACCTTCAAGACCGCGAGCGCGAGGGTATGGTCCCAGGCCAGCCGCCATCGGAGGGCGAAGGGCAGGCTCAAGACCCACTGCCGGACTCGCTCATGGGGCAGGACGTGGTCGACGAGGTGGGCGGCGCCGCGGACCATCCGGCGGCCCATGCAGCTGGGGCAGAAGCCACGCCCCTTGCAGCTGAGGGCGACGAGGCGATCGGTGCCGCAGTCGCCGCAGCGGAAGCGGGCGAAGCCGTGCTCGAGGCGGCCTCACTTCAGGAAGCCCTCGAGCTCGCGGCGAACGAAGCGCGGCAGGGCGGCGCCGCCATGCATCTCTCGGGCGTCGCGCTCGACGAGCCCGCTCGGGAGCGCGCGTTGGACGGCGCCGTGGAGCGTGGTCTCTTCGGGCCGCCGTCGAGCGTAGGTCGCAGCGTGGGACCCGGGATGCGTGGCAGCGGCGAGCACCCGGCTCGCCAGAGCAGGAGTGGTTCCGCGTCAGTTTCCCGCAGAACGTGTCCGCCGAGGGGCGCTAAGGGTGGCGGGCGCCGGCGGGCCGCCGGCGGCTCGCCGCTGAATCCCACGAGGACGGCGGAAGTCGCTTGAGGTGGAACCTCAGGTGTCACCTGCGGGGTGTCAGGAGGTGTCAGCACGCGCCGCCCCGAGTCACTTCCCCGCTGAATTCCCCTGAGATTCCGCGGCCTCCGAACCTTGGCTCCGCCTTCACACGGTGGAAGTCCCTATTCTACCCCGGTTTCGCCTATCGTCGCGGCGCTCCGGTGGTACGTGCCGCCCGCCGCGCCACGGGCTCGCTGCGCGAGCGCGATTCTCCGGCGCGAGACCGCCCCTCGACGCCAGCGCTCGAGCGTGCGTCACGCGGCTCGGTTGGCGCTGCCGTCGCCGAGCAGCCGCCCTGCCACCCCCGCGTACACCGTCGGCAGCAGCAGCAGCGTCAGCAGCGTCGAGGTCACGAGGCCGCCGACGACCACCGTGGCGAGGGGCCGCTGCACTTCGGCCCCGATGCCGGTGGCCAGCGCCATCGGGACGAAGCCGAAGGCGGCGACGGACGCGGTCATCAGCACGGGACGCAGGCGCTTCGTCGCCGCCTCCTCGGCCGCGGCGCGCGGCGTGCGCCCCTCCGCCTCGAGCTCCCGGAGGCGGCTCATCAGGACGACACCGTTGAGCACGGCGATGCCGGAGAGAGCCACGAACCCCACGGCCGCCGAGATCGAGACCGGCAGGCCCCGCAGGCTCAACGCCCCGATGCCGCCCACGGCGGCGAAGGGCACATTGAGGAAGATGAGCGCCGTCGGCAGGAGGCTGCGGAACAGCCAGACCAGGATGCCGAAGATCACGAGGAGGACGACGGGCACGATCACCGCGAGGCGGGTCCGGGCCTCCTCGAGCTGGGCAACCTGACCCCCCCAGTCGAGGCGCTGGCCCGAGGCGAGGTCGACGCGGTCCGCCACGGCAGCCCGCGCGTCGGCGACGACGGTGCCGAGGTCCCGGCCGCGCACGTTGAAGCCGACGACGAGGCGCCGCTGGGCCTCGTGGTGGGTGATCGCGGCAGGGCTCTCCTTCAGCTCGAGGTCGGCCACGGCGTCGAGGGGCACCGGGACGCCGCCCGGCGCCACCACCGGGAGCCGGCCGAGGTCGAAGGCGGTGCGGTCGGTGCCCGTGCGCAGGCGGATCGGGATCGAGACGGGGCCGTCATAGGTCTGGCCCACGACGACCCCGGACCGGACGGCCTGCACGGCGGTGAGCACCTCGGCGGGGGAGAGGCCCCAGGCGGCGGCCTCGAGGCTGCGCGGGCGGACGTCCAGGAGCTGGACGGCGGGAGGGACGTCGACCTGGACGTCCGCCGCCCCCTCCACCTCGCCGAGGACGGAGACCAGGCGGTCCGCGGTGGACCGGAGCTCCCCGAGGTCTTCGCCGTAGACGGCCACCGCGACGTCGCTGACCGAGCCGCCGAGGATCTCGTTGAAGCGCATCTGGATCGGCTGGGTGAACACCACGCTCGGGGTGGGTGCGCGGCGCGCCAGGACGTCGTCGATCTCCCGGAGGAGCGCCCCCCGGGTGAGGCCGGGCCGCCAGCGGTCCCGCGGCACGAGGTCGACGAAGACGTCCGCCTGCTCGATCCCCATGATGTCGGTGGCCACGGCGGGGCTCCCGATGCGGGAGACGACGTGGCGCACCTCGGGCACCTCCTCGATGAGCGCGGTCTCGAGGCGGCCCGCCTCGTCGACGGCGGTCTCCAGGCTGATGTCGGGCGCGCGTCGGGTCTGGATGACGAGGTCCCCCTCCTCGAGCTGGGGGACGAAGGTGCTCCCCGCGCGGGCGAAGAGGACCCCGCCGCCGGCGAGGGCCAGCGCCGCGACGGCGGTCACCGTCCACGGGTGGGCGAGGGACCAGGCGAGGAGCGGCGCGTAGCCGCGCTGGGCCACGCGGATCAGCCACGGCGGCCGGTCCGGCACGGACGCGGACCCGAGCAGCGTGGCGGCCCCCGCGGGGATCCAGGTCACCGCGAGCACCAGGCTCGTGGCGAGGGCCAGGACCACCGTCAGGGCCATCGGCCGGAACATCCTGCCGTCGGCGCCCGTCAGGCCGAGCACCGGCACGTAGACCAGCGCGATGACGAGCACGGAGAAGACCACGGGACGCGCCACGGCCTGGCTCGCCTCGAGGACCCGGTCCTCGCGGGGGATCGCTCCGGTCCGGGCGAAGACGCTCTCCACCATCACCACCGCCCCGTCGACCAGGAGCCCGAAGTCCAGGGCGCCGAGGCTCATCAGGTTCCCGGGGACGCCGAGGGTCACCATGCCGACCGCGGCCCCGAGCATCGACAGGGGGATCACGCTGGCCACCAGCAGCCCCGCCCGGAGGTCTCCCAGGGTCAGGAGCAGGATGACGACGACGAGGAGCCCGCCGGTCCCGAGGTTCTCGGCGACGGTCCGGAGCGTCGCGTGGACGAGCTCGGAGCGGTCGTAGACCTCGGTGAGGACCACATCCTCGGGCAGGACCTCGCGCACCACGGCCATCCGCTGGTGCACGCCCTCCATCACCTCGAGGGCGTTGGCCCCGCGCAGCATCTGGACCATCCCGTAGACGACCTCGCCGCCACCGTCCGCGGTCGCCGCCCCGATGCGGGTCCGCGCGCCTAGGGTGGTGGTCGCGACGTCGGCGACGCGCCACGCCGCGCCGGAGCGCGGGTCCTGGCGGATCACGATCGGCGCGAGGTCGGCGGGCTGCTCGGGCCAGGCGAGCCCCCGCAGCAGCACGTGGGCCGGCCCGGCGGGCAGCGCCGCTCCGGGGGCGGCTCCCGTCGCGCGGCCCACCGCCTCGCCGAGCTCCTCGAGGCCGACGCCCCGGGCGACGAGCCGCTCCGGGTCGGCCACGACGTCGTAGGTGCGCTCCTCGCCCCCCCAGCTGTTCACCTCGACCACGCCTGGGACCGCGCGGAGCAGGGGGGCGACCCGGAAGCGGGCCAGCTCGAGGAGCGCGGCGCCCGAGCGCGAGGGGCTCTCGAGCGTGAAGTGGTAGATCTCCCCGAGCCCGCCGGTGTGGGGACCCATCTCGGGGGCCTCGACCCCGGCCGGCAGGGCCGACCCCAGCGTCGCGAGGCGCTCCTGGACGAGCTGCCGGGCGAGGTAGGGGTCGACGCCGTCCTCGAAGACGTTGATCACGGCCGAGAGGCCATAGCGGCTGATGCTGCGCTGGTCCGACAGGCCGGGGAGGGCGCCCAGGGACGTCTCGACCGGACGCGTCACCAGGCGCTCCACCTCCCCCGGGGTGAAGCCCGGCGCCCGGGTGAGGACCACGACCTGGTTCGGGGTCACGTCCGGGAGGGCGTCGAGCTGGAGGTGGGATGCGCGCCACGCGGCGACCGCCGTGAGCAGCAGCACCACGACCAGGACTGTCCGGCGGCGGCGGACACAGAGGGCGACGAGGCGCTCGATCACCGCGGCGCGTCCCCGCGATCGGCCATGGCGCCGAGCAGGACGGCGGGGTCGATGGCGACCTGGTCACCGGCGCCGAGGCCCACTCCACGGACCACGGCCGAGGCCCCGTCGATGGTCAGCACCTCGACCGCGACCGCTCGCGGGTGATCCCGGGGCCCTCGCCGGATCACCACATGGCTCTGCCCGTCGCGGAGCCGGACAGCGGCCGCCGGGACCACGAGCGCGGGGTGCTCCGGCGTAGACGAGCCCGGGCCCGCCCAGCGGACCCGCACCACGCCGCGGGCGCCGGGCGTGAGGTCGGGGGTGTCCCGCGCGGGGTCGAACCAGGCGAGGAGCGTTCCGTCGTCCGGGGAGACGACGCGGCCCACCGGGGGCCAGCGCAGCGGGGCAGGCGCGACCCGGCTCGGGAGCGCGAGGTCCACGCGGAGGTCGGCCGCGCCGTCCGGGGGCCGCGCGCCGGCGAAGCGCCCTTCCACGCGCGCTGGCGCGCGTCCGATCAGCTCGACCAGGGGAGGGTCCCCCGCGGCTCGCACCTCCCCCGGCACGGCCCGGACGGCCCGGACCAGCCCGTCCACCGGCGCCGCCAGCCGGACCGACCCTCGCGCCGCGACCCGGCCCGCCTCGCCGGGGCTCACGCCGGCCGCGGCGAGGACCGCCCTCGCCTCGCCGAGCTTCGCCCGCGCCTCCTCCAGCTCGGTCTGGACGGCGAAGGTGCGGCCGGCCTCCACCATCGAGCGGCCCTGGAGGTCCTCGAGCACCTCCAGGCGCCGGGCGAGCGCGCGGACGCGGTCCCGCCCGGGGGCGAAGGTCGCCGCGGCGCGCAGGACCTCCGGCGGCGCGACGTCCACGACCGGGGCTCCGGCCTCGACTCGGTCGCCGGGGGCCACGTGCACGGCGGCGACCTGCAGATCGAAGGGCAGCGAGATCGCCGCCACCGACCCGGGGGTGGCGACGACCCGCGCCGCGGCCTCCGCGAGCACCCGGTCGCGGGGCGCGCTCGCGGCGACCCAGCCGTCGCCGTCGCCCGTCGTGCTTCCGGCGGCCCCGCGGGGCGGGGTGGCCGCCTGCTCCTCGCCTGCGCCGTGCTCTTCGGCGCCGCCCTCGCGCCCGCACGACCCGAGCAGCGCGAGCGCCAGGACGAGGGACCGAGGCGTCGACCGTTGCCGGGGTCCGTGACCGCCGGGCGGCCGCCGGCTCATCGAGCGATCTCGGCGTAGAGGAGCCACGCGCGGACGACGGCCCACACGTGGGCGCCCTCGGCCGTCCGTTGGCGGTCCCGCGCCTCGGCCGCCTGCCGCCGCGCGTCGAGGAGCTGCCACAGCGTCGCCTCGCCCACGCCGAGCAGGGCCTCGGTCTGGGCCAGGGCCTCCTCCAGCGCGGGCAACAGCTCCTCGCGGACGGTCCGCTCCACCTCGCGGGTGTGCTCGACCTCGTGCTGGGCGAGGGCGAGCTCCGAGCGGGCCTCGAGCCGCAGCTGCTCGGCGCCGGCGTCCGCGCGCGCGGCCGCCTCGCGCGCGGCCGCCTCGGCACGCGTCGAGAGGTCGAAGACCGGTACGGTCAGCCCGGCCACGAGGAAGCCGATGCTGGAGCCGGGCGACTCCCGCTGGTAGGACGCGCCCAGGGTCGCGGTGGCCCCGCTCCCCGCGACGGCCACCTCGGCCGCGCGGGCCCGGGCCGCCAGCGCCCGCAGCTCCTCGGCCCGGACCGCGGGCAGGGACCCGACCCTCCCCTCGAGGACGGCCCGGAGCGCGGGATCCGGCAGCTCCGGCGCCGGAGGCGCGCCCGAGGTGCCCACGGGCCGGCCGTCGGTCCGGCCGCGCTCGAGGGCGAGCGCGAGGCCGGCCTCGTACGCCACCCCGTCCAGGTCGACGGCGTGCAGCGTGGTCTCCGCGGCGTGGGCCCGGGCGAGGGACTCGTCGCGGAGGGTTCGCTCGCCGACCTGCCGGGCCGCGACCACCGCCGCGAGCAGCGCCCTCGAGGCCGCGACCTCCTCGGCCACCACCTCGAGGCGGCGCTCGAGGGTCCACCGGGCGATCCACGCGTGCGCGGCCTCGAGCCGGTGGGCGAGGCTCTGCGCCCGCGCCTCGGCCAGGAGCACCGCGCGCTCCTCGGTCGCGGCGTCCCGACGCGCCCGGGCGAGCCCGGCCAGGCTCCACGACTGGGTGACGGTGATCTGCAGGTCGAGCCCCTGGGCCGGGCCGGGGCTGAAGCGGTAGCCGGGCATGACCTGGACCCGGGGTTGTGCGCTCGCTCCCACCGCGCCGAGCTCCTCCTGCCCGCGCGCCTCGAGGGCCCGCGCCGGCGCCCGGGCGGCCGGGACGCGCACGCCGAGGTCCAGCGCCTGGTCGAAGGTGACCGCGCCGGCGTCGTCGTGTTGAGCCGCGGCGCGGCCAGACGGCCCGAGCCCCAGCCCTTCGATGACCATGGCGATGGCCAGAAGTCGGTACATGAGGGACACTCCGAACGCGAGGGGTCGCACCAGCGACAACGAGACCTCCGAGTCGGAAGTCCCGCTCGGATCGCCGAGGATTCTTCGTCCAGGTCGTGTTCGGCTCGACGAGCGATGCAGCGCAGCGTCGAGGAGAGACGGCCGCGAGCTGGGCGACGAGGGCTGGCGAAGCGCTCGGGGCTTCCGGTGACGAGGTCTATCCCGGTCCCGCGAAGGTGTCCACGACGCCATCGCGGGGCAGGACGTGGCCGGCAGGCCTCTCGAGGGAGGTGCACAT
Source organism: Sandaracinaceae bacterium (assembly GCA_050331215.1). GTDB lineage: Bacteria > Myxococcota_A > Polyangia > Polyangiales > Sandaracinaceae > JBHJHB01. The sequence goes on from JBHJHB010000022.1 coordinate 7,860, forward strand.
GGCGACTCGCAGGCTCGACAGGGACCGGTGGCAGGGGTACTTCGACGCGCTCTCGAAGAGCCTTCCCACGGCGAAGGTGGAGATCGGCATCGTGGGCGACCGGATCGGGGACCAGCGGGAGGTCGACTGGGCCATGTGGCGCGGCGCGACCTACGACCGCGAGAGCGACGCGCTCGACGTGTTCGTGGGGCAGCTCGGCCACCAGATCGCGAGGCCCCGGGAGATCTGGGTCGATGACAGCGCCGGGCTGAAGGCGATCGAGGTCATCGACGGGGAGGGCCAGAAACAGATCATCCGGCTGCGCGCGCCGCTGCAGCTTCCGCCCGACGTGACCTGAGCGGCCGCCGCCGGGGCGCGCCGTTCCCGCCCGGGTGACGACGGCGCGACCGGCGGGGCCCACGGTGCGGGTCGCCCGAGCCGTCGACGTTCGTACGTGCGAGGGATGCCGATGGCGGAGCGAGCCCCCGAGGCGCCCTGGGCGCGACCCGTGGCCGAGGTCGCCGCGGCCCTCGCGGTCGACCCGGAGCTGGGCCTGCCGGTCGCGGAGGGCGCGCGCCGCCGCCTCCGCTGGGGCGCGAACCGACTCCGCGAGCACGCCACGCGGAGCGCGCTCTCCATCCTGTGGGCGCAGCTCCGCAGCGTGGTCGTGCTGCTGCTCGCGGTGGGCGCGGCCGCGTCCTTCGCCTTCCAGCACGTGGCGGAGGGCGTGGCGATCCTGGCGGTGATCGTGCTGAACGCCGCGCTCGGGTTCGTGACGGAGCTGCGCGCGGTGCGCTCCCTCGAGGCGCTGCGGACCCTCGGCGAGGTCCAGGCGGTGGTCCGGCGGCGGGGCGTGCTCTTCCAGGTGCCGGCCGTCGAGCTGGTGCCGGGCGACATCGTGCTCGTCGAGGCCGGGGACGTCGTCACCGCCGACCTGCGCGTGGTGGATGCGTCGGCCGCCCGCGCCGACGAGTCCGCCCTGACCGGGGAGTCCATCCCCGTCGACAAGGAGGCGGGCCCGTGCCCGGCCGGTGCGCCGCTCGCCGAGCGGACGTCGATGCTCTTCAAGGGCACGAGCCTCACCCACGGAGCCGCCGAGGGCGTCGTGGTGGGCAGCGGGATGAACACCGAGCTCGGCCGGGTCAGCGCCCTCGTCGAAGAGGCGGAGGACCGGGCCACGCCCCTCGAGCGCCGCATCGCGCGCCTCGGGCGGCAGCTCGTGGGGATCGCCCTGGTCTTCGTGGCCCTCGCCGTCGGCCTCGGCGCGACCCGGGGCCAGGACCTCTACCTCCTGCTGGAGTCCGCGGTTGCGCTGGCCGTGGCGACGGTGCCCGAGGGCCTCCCGATCGTCGCGACCGTGGCGCTGGCCCGCGGCGTACGTCGGATGGCGGTCCGCCACGCCCTCGTCGAGAACCTGGCCGCGGTGGAGACCCTGGGCTCGGCGAGCCTGATCCTGACCGACAAGACGGGCACCCTGACCGAGAACCGATTGAGCGCGGTCCGCCTGCTCCTCGACTCGACCGATCTGCCGCTGGAGGCCCCCCGGGCCGCGGACGGGGCGACGACCGAGCTCGCGGCGCGAGCGCTCCGCGTGGCCGTCCTGAGCAGCGAGGCCAGCCCGGACGACGCCGACGGACCGGCCGTGGGGGACCCGCTGGAGGTGGCGCTCGTGGAGGCCGGCGCACGGGCCGGTCTGGCCCGGACGGCGCTGCTCGCGGAGGAGCCGGAGATCCACGAGCTCGCCTTCGACCCCGCCACGAAGATGAGCGCGACCGTGAACGCGTGCGCCGCTGGCGTCCGCGTGTCGGTCAAGGGGGCACCGGAGGCGGTCCTCGCGGCCTGCCAGCGGGTGCGGGGCGTCGACGGCGAGCGACCGCTCGGTCGCGAGGCGCGCGAGGCGTGGCTGGCCCGAAACGCCGCCGCGGCGGCCGCCGGCCTGCGGGTCCTCGCCCTCGCCGAGGCGGTTCTTCCGGAGCGTCCGGCCGACGAGGCGGCGTTGCGCGGGCTCACCCTGCTCGGGCTCGTGGGCCTCCGGGATCCTCCCCGCGCGACGGTCCGCCATGCGCTCGACGCCGCGCGCGCCGCCGGGCTGCGCGTGGTGATCGCCACCGGCGACCAGGCCCCGACGGCGCTGGCGATCGCGCGGGCCCTCGGGCTGGTCGGCGACGACGCGAAGGTGGTCCGCGGAGACGAGGTGCGGTCCGATCCCGCCGACGCCGCCACGCTGGCGGCGGACGTGGTGGCGCGGGCCACCCCGGAGCAGAAGCTCCGCCTGCTCCGGGCCCACCAGCAGGACGGCCGGGTGGTCGCGATGCTCGGCGACGGGGTCAACGACGCGCCCGCGCTGAAGCAGGCGGACATCGGGGTCGCGATGGGGCAGCGAGGCACGGAGGTCGCTCGCCAGGCGGCGGACATGGTGCTTGTCGACGACGAGCTCGCCAGCGTCGTGGCTGCCGTGGAGCAGGGCCGCGTGATCTTCGGCAACCTTCGCCGCTTCGTGATCTACCTGCTCGGCTGCAACCTGAGCGAGATCCTCATCGTTGGCCTGGCGACGGCGATCTGGGGCCGCCTTCCGCTCCTGCCGCTTCAGATCCTGTTCCTGAACCTGGTGACGGACGTGTTCCCGGCGGCGGCGCTCGGGGTGGGCGAGGGCGACGCCCGGGTCATGGAGCGACCGCCCCGGGACCCGTCCGAGCCCTTCCTGACCGCGACGCACTGGAGGGCCCTGGTGGGGCACGCGATCGCCCTCACCGCCGCGGTCCTCCTGGCCTACGGTGTCGCCCTGGGCCCCCTCGGGCTGGGGCCCTCCGGGGGCGTCACCGTCGCCTTCCTCACCCTCGGCTTCGCGCAGCTCTGGCACGTCTTCGCCATGGCGGGGCCGGGCGCGGATCCGTTCGTCAACGAGGTGACCCGCAACCCCTGGATCTGGCGGGCCCTGATCCTGTGCACGGGCCTGATCCTCGCGGGGGTCACCCTCCCGTACCTGTCCACCCTGCTGGGGGCGACCTCCCTGCCGGGCACCGGCTGGGCCCTGGCCCTCGGCGTGAGCGTCGCGCCGGTCGCGATGGTGCACGGGCTCCGCGCCGTCCGGAGAGGCTGAAGGGCGGCCGGTCAGTCGACGCCGAGGAGCCCCGCGACCAGCTCGCCGAGCTCGCGGGTCACCCGCTCCTGGGCCCGCACGCGCCGCGCGACGTCCAGGAGGTTCTTGCGCTCCTCGATCGCCCTGCGCGCGCGCTCGGTCGCGGCCACCCGCCAGCGCACCTCCGTGCGCAGCGCGTCGGCCAGGGCGACGTAGAGGCGCCCCGTCATCGCCTCGTGGAGCGCGTCCCGGACGAGGACCTCCAGGGGCGAGAAGCGGTCGACGGGAGGCTGGTCGCGCGGCGCCCTCGTTGCGAGCAGCACCGCCCCGCGCAGCCGCGCACCGTCCCCGGTCGCGTGATGCACCGTCACCGCCCGGTCCTCGGCCGCCGCCAGCACGGCCGAGCACAGCCGCTCGGCCGCGTCGCCCAGGTCGTCGACCGAGCCCGGCGCCGGGATCACGAAGCGCTGGCGCGCCCGGAGCGAGGGCCGCCGTCCGAGCGCGTCGGCGAGGCGCGTGCCCACGATCCCGAGCGGCGCGCCGTCGGCGGGGATCTGGTCGCGGACGCGGACCGGCAGGACGCCACAGAAGGAGCGCTCGGGGCCGATCACGACCCGCAGGACCTCGTCGGCCGCGGCGATCCGGGGTGGGCCGACCAGGACGTCGATCACCTCGTCGACCTCGTCGTAGTAGGCGAGGGCGTCGTGCACGGTCTCGTCGAGGCGGGGGAGCGGGGCCCGCGACAGGGCCCAGACCGCCTGGACGACGCCCCCGACGGCGTCCGTGGCGCGGAGCGCGGCCTCGATGGCCTCGAGGTCGTCCGGCGCCTCCCTCACGGGGTCTCCCTCACGAGGCCTCCCGCTCCGCCGAGGGCAGCCCGACGCGCTCCAGGCAGGCCGCGAGCACCTGCGCCAGGCGGTCCGCGTCGTCCGCCGACAGCCGTGGGTCGTGCTCGAGGCGCGCGGCGAGCTGCGGCGCGAGGCGGGCGGCCTCCGCCTCGAGCCGCTCCGCCGCCTCCGTCACCGCGTCCACCGGCGCCGCGAGCAGCAGCTCCGGCGTGTTCGCCCAGACGAGGCGCACGACGCTGCCGAAGATCCCCAGCGGGCGGAGGCGGGGCTGCCGCAGCAGCATCCGCTGGCGCCGGCCGAGGGCCAGCGTCCGCTCCACGCCCTCCTCGAGCCGCGCGCCGACGCGGCTGAACACCTCGAGCTCCACGAACCGCGCGTAGGCGAGGCGGAGGCGCCCGGCCAGGGCGCGGAGGGCCTGCGGCTGGGCCTTGCCGCCGATCCGGCTGACGGAGAGGCCGACGTCGACCGCCGGCCGCTGCCCCGCCGCGAAGAGGGTCCGGTCGAGCACGATCTGGCCGTCGGTGATCGAGATCAGGTTGGTCGGCAGGTAGGCGCTGAGGCGGCCGCTCTCGAGGCGGGCCACGGGCAGGGCGGTCAGCGAGCCGCCCCCCCGCTCCGTCGAGAGCTGCGTCGCCCGCTCGAGGAGCCGGGAGTGGAGGTAGAACACGTCGCCGGGGAACGCTTCGCGGCCCGGTGGGCGTCGCATGAGGAGCGCGAGCTCCCGCCAGGCCACCGCGTGCGAGGTCAGGTCGTCGTAGACCACCAGGGCGTGCTCGCCGCGGCCCATGATGGCCTCGCCCACCGCGCACCCCGCGTAGGGCGCGAGGTAGCGCAGGCCGGGGCTGCTGTCCTCGGGCGCGGCGACGACGATCCAGCGGCCCCCGGCCTGCCGCAGCGCCTCCGCGGCCCGCCAGGTCTCGCTTCGACGCCGACCGATCGCGACGTAGATGCCCACCACGTCCGTGGTCGCCTGGCGCACCAGGGCGTCGAAGGCCAGGCTGCTCTTCCCGGTCCCCTCGTCGCCGCAGATCAGCTCCCGCTGGCCTCGCCCCACCGGCAGCATCGCGTCGATCACGAGGACCCCGGTCAGGAGCGGCTGGTGCACGAGGCCCCGTTCGTGAACGCCGGGGGCCGGACCCTCGAGCGGCATCGATCGGCCGCGCACCTCGAGCGGCCGTCCGTCGAGCGGGCGCCCGAGGGGGTCGATCACCCGGCCCTCGAGCTCCGGCCCCACCGGGAGCGCCAGGACCTGCCCGGTCCCCCGCACCCGGGCGCCTCGGCGGACCGACGCGAGGTCGTCCAGCACCACCGCGTGGATCGCCTCGCGCTCGAGTCCGAGCACGAGGCCGCGGCTGGTCGGCCCGAGGCGGACGACCTCCTCGGCGGCCACGTTGGGGAGACCGCGGATCGCGGCGACCCCGTCCCCGACGGCCACCACCCGGCCCTCCTCGCGCACCCGAGGCCCCGGCTCGAAGCTGGCGAGCGCGGATCGAAAGGTCCGCCGGAAGCTGGAGAGCGCCCGCTCGGTGGGGGACTCAGGCACGCGAGCCGCCCTCTTCGTCGAGGCGCTGCGCCAGCTCCCGGAAGGCCTCGAGCTGACCGGCGATCGAGCCGTCGACCACCTGGTCGCCCACGCGGAGTGTCCAGCCCGCCACGAGGGAGGGGTCCTCGCTCGTCGTGATGCGGGGCGACGACCCGGACCTCTCGAGGGCGGCGCGGACCCGGGCGACGAGGTCCGCGCTGGGCGTCCGGGTCCCGGTGAGCTCCACGCGAGGCGCGTCGTCCTCCTGCACGGCGTCCAGGTCGCCGCGGGACACGGCCGCGTCGAGCACCTCGACGAGCCGGTCCGCGAGCGCCTGCTCCGCTTGCTCGGGGGCGAGGGTCAGGAGCATGCGGCCCGCGAGCTCCGTCGAGCGCGCCCAGGCCTCCGAGCGGACCCAGGCCGCTGCGGCCTCCTGCTCCGCCGAGAGCAGCTGCCGGACCCGCGCGAGCTCGGCGGCGGCGTCCTCCCGCGCCTGGGCGAGGATGCGGCTGCGCTCGGCCTCAACGCCGTCGAGCGCGTCGCGCCGGACCTCCTCGCGCAGGGCGCGCAGCTCCCGCTCCCGCGCCTCCCACACCTGGCGCCCCCGCTCCGCCTCCTCCCGCGCGGACCGCGCCGCCTGCAGGTCCTCCTCGATGCGCGCCTGTCGGGCTTCGATCGCCCGGCGGAGGGGGCGGTAGAGCACCCGCCACAGGATCAGGGCGAGGACGACGAAGTTGACGATCTCGAAGACGATCGTCGTGGGGTTCAGCTCCACGGCTCAGAGGAGGGGGTTCGCGAACAGCAGGACCAGCGCGACGACCAGGCAGTAGATCGCCGTCGACTCCACCATCGCCAGCCCCACGAAGAGGGTCCGGGTGATGCGGTCGGTGGCGTCCGGCTGACGCGCGATCCCCTCCAGCGCCTGGGCGACGGCCCGTCCCTGGCCGAGGGCCGGGGCGACCGACCCCACCGAGACGGTGAACCCGGCGGTCACGATGCTCGCCAGGACGATCCAGTCATGTCCGGTCATGCGGCGCGCCTCCTCGTCGACGAGCGGGAGCCGACCTGCATCGAGCTCGCCGTGAACACCAGGGTCAAGACCCCGAAGATGTAGGCCTGCACCACGCCCGTCAGGACCCCCAGCAGGAGCAGCGGCACGGGCACGAGCGCGCCGGCCAGGTACACGGCGATCGCGCCCACGAGGTGCCCCGACAGCATGTTGCCGAACAGCCGCAGCGCGAGGGCGAGGGTCCGGGTCAGCTCCGCGATCACGTTGAAGGGGAGCATGAGCGGGTTCGGCTCGAGGTAGCGGCGCAGGTAGCCGACGCCCTCGACGGCGAAGGCGTAGGCGTGGCCCGCGACGAAGGCGATCAGGGCCAGGGCGACGGTGATCGAGAGGTCCCGGGTGGGGCTGAGGACCGTGGGGACGAGCCCGGCGAGGTTCGCGACCAGCAGGAAGGCCCAGAGCGTGAGGACCAGGGGGACCAGGGCCCTCGAGTCGACCTGCACGCTGTCGGCGATCGACCGCTCGAGGGCCTCGTAGATCGCCTCGAGGGTACGCCTCGCCGCGTCGAAGCGCATCAGCACGATCGCCCCGACGATCAGGAGCACGGAGATCGCGACCGACACGGCGAGGCTGTCGGTCAGCACCAGCGGCCCGAGGCGCCCCAGGACCAGGGGTCGGACGCCGGCGTTCACGGGGCACCGACCCCACGGCGCGCGAGCACCGCGAGGGCCAGACGGCGCGCGACCACGAGGGTGAGGGCGAACGTCCAGGCCCCCCGGGTCCCGTCGAGGTGCAGGGCGAGCGCGAAGGCCGCGGCGGTCAGGCCCAGGACCAGGGGCAGGCCGATCCAGGGGGCGAGCGCGCCGGCCCGGACGTGGGCGCGCGCCCGCCACCAGGTGACCGCGAGGAGGGCGGGTGCGGCGAGGGCGCCGAGCAGGAGGCCACTGAGCAGCACGTCGTCGACCTATGCACCGCCGTCGTCCTCACCACGGTCCGCGGAGGGGGGCTCCTCGTCCAGGCTGTCGCGGACGCTCCGCCACACCACGAAGCCGCCGATCCCCAGGCCCGCGAGGACGCCGACGACCGCGGGCCAGAGCGTACCGGTTCGCTCCGCCACCCAGTGCCCGAGCCAGGCGCAGGCGATGACGGGGAGGATGAAGCCCCAGCCGAGGACGCCGACCTGGGCGAGGTGGCGCCAGGTCCCTCGGCTGTCGCGGCCCCGGCGGATCCGCTCGGCCTTGCGGGCGACCTCCGCCGCGGTCGGATCCTCGCTCACCGCGGCCCTCCGGGGAGCGCCCGCGCCATGCGTCGCAGCGCCTCGATCTCGAGGCGCTCGACGATCGCCCGCATGCGCGCCGAGCGGGTGCGCTTGGCCGCGCGGAGCTCGGCGAGGGCCCGGGCGGCCTCGTCGACGTCCCGCGCGACCCGGGCCTCCCGGACCAGGACCCGACACGTGCCGTCGCGGAGGGCGAGGAGGCCGCCCGAGACGGCGACGTAGCCCTCGCCCGCCTCGTCCCGGAGCACCACCAGCCCCGGCGGCAGCGTGGCCACGAGGTCCCGGCGGCCGGGGAGGATGCCGAACCAGCCGTCCCGGTCCTCCGCCCGGACCGCGTGGACGGGGGCGTCGAGCAGGACCCCGTCCGGGCAGTGGACGATCAGGCGGAGGGCGCTCACGCCCCGGGCTCTGTCGGCAGCGGTCCGACCATGTAGAGGTCCTCCTCGGCGGCCCGGTCGAAGGCGCCGGCCAGGATGCGCTCGCACCCGGAGAGGGTGTCCTCGAGGTCCACCCGAACCCCGGGCCGGCCGGTGAAGGACTCGGCGATCACGAAGGGCTGGGTCAAGAACCGCTGGAGCAGCCGCGCGCGCGTCACGAGCTGGCGGTCGCTCGCGGAGAGCTCGTCGAGGCCGAGCATCGCGATCACGTCGGCGAGCTCTTCGTAGCGGGCGAGCGCCTCCCGGACCCGACGGGCGACCTCCGCGTGGCGGCGGCCGACGATCGCGGGGTCGAGGAGCCGCGAGTAAGACCGGAGGGGGTCCACGGCGGGGTAGAGGCCCGCGGCGGCCAGCCGCCGGGACAGGATGACGCGCGTGTCGAGGTGGCCGACCACGGAGGCGGCCCCGGGGTCGTCGAGGTCGTCGGCGGGCACGTAGACGGCCTGCACCGCCGTGATGTCCCCGTCGACGGTGGACGCGATGCGCTCCTGGACCTCGGCCACCTCCGTGGCGAGGGTCGGCTGGTAGCCGACGCGCGACGGCAGGTGCCCGACCAGCGCGGAGGTCTCCGCCCCCGCCTGCACGAAGCGGTAGATGTTGTCGATCAGGAGCAGGACGTGGGCGCCCTCCTCGTCGCGGAAGTGCTCGGCTGCGCTCAGGGCGGCGTGGGGGGTCCGGAAGCGGATGCCGGGGGTCGCGTCCATCTGACCGAACACCATCGCCGTCCGGTCGAGGAGGCCGGCCCGCCGGAAGTCCGTCCACAGCTCGTGGCCCTCCCGGATGCGCTCGCCGACCCCCGCGAACACCGCGTGGCCCTCGTGGCTCCCGAGCACCGAGGCGACCAGCTCCATCAGGAGGAGCGTCTTGCCCACGCCGGCGCCCCCGAACAGCCCCGTCTTGCCGCCCCGCGTCACCGGGCACAGGAGGTCGACGACCTTGAGGCCGGTCTGCAGGGGAGCCTCGTCACGCGCGCGATGACGGTGCAGGGGCGGTGGGGCGCGATGCAGGCTACGGCGGTGGCCCGACGGGAGAGGAGGCCCGCCGTCCAGGGGCCGGCCGAGGCAGTCGACGACCCGGCCGAGGAGGGCGCGCCCCACGGGCATCGAGAGCGGCTCGTCCGCCGTCTGGACGGGCGTCCCGCGCCGGAGCCCCGCCGTCGGCGAGAGCGCCAGAGCGCGGACCACGTCGTGTCGGAGCTGGGCCTGCACCTCGAACACGCGCCGGTCCTCGGGGGTGTACAGAGCGCTGCGAACGGAGGGGGCGCCGCCCTCGAACTGGGCATCGATCACGCTACCCGCGATCCGCTCGATTCGGCCCTGAAGCATAGGCACGAGGTACGCCCTCGGCGGGCCGCGTCGATCGGCCCGATGCCCGTTCGCCTCGGGTCGTCCTGGGGCAAGGGCCGCGCGGGCGTCGGGCTCGCGAAAAAAACATGCTGCGGAGCGTCATGGCCACCCCGGTAGCCCGAATTTAGTGCTACTCTGGGCTTGGTCGCCGCAACGGAGGCGCTCGATGCCGCGTCGGCGCTCCGGACCAGGGCACGAGAAGGGTCGGAGGGGGGCTAGAGCGGCGACTGGAGGAGGGCTCATGATGGAGCAAACCCAACCGCGTTGGGAGGCAACCGACGAGGCCACAGCGCGCGATGTGCTGCGCGTCGTTCGTACTCACCTCCCCGAGATCAAAGACGGTTTCTGGAGCTATCTCTGCCGGGAGATCGAGCTCAGCGCGAAGCACATCGCGCGGGAGAACCGCCATCTTTCCCTCGATCGCCGCGCCGTGCGGTGGATGGGCCTATGCTCCTTCGTGCTCTCCGCGTACCGGGAGCTGCTCCGGTACGTCGGCGGGCCCCGGCGAGCTCGGTCGCTGCTCGAGGATGCGCTCATTACGGTCATGAGGGACCGGGTGACGCTGGAGGGGGGCCTCGGCCTCGGGCCGGAGGAGCCGATCGCCATCGAGCGGGTGGGGTGCGCGTTCCTCGAGCACGAGCAGTCGATGTTCGGCCAGGGGATCGCGTGCCGGTGCGACACCGCGGACGAGGACCACTGCTCCTTCGTGGTCCGGAAGTGCTTCTTCAACGACTTCTTCCGCCGCAACGGGGCGCCGCTTCTGACCGAGATGTTCTGCCGGCTGGACGCCCTCTGGGCCGACCAGCTCGCCGAGGCTCATCACGACGTGCACTTCGTGCGCCCCTTCACGCTCGCCGAGGGGCGTGACCGCTGCGTGTTCGAGTTCACGAGGGTGGCCGAGGAGGCCTGACGAGGCTCTGACGGCCGCCGCCGCCCGGCGGCGGCCTCGCAGCACGGCAGGGAGACGCCTCGTCGTCGTCGGCACCGGGCCCGAAGGGGGTAGAGTGGGTCGGGCCATGACCGTCGACTCCGGGACGACCGCGCCGCGCTCGACCGCGCCGAGCCTCGCCCGCCGCGCGCGGGAGGTCGGCATGAGCCCGAACCACTGGTATCCAGGAGCCTTTCGGGAGGAGCTGGCCAGCGGAGGGACGCTCGCGACGCGGTTCTGGGGGGAGCCGGTCGTGCTGTACCGCGGGGAGGACGGCGTCGTCCACGCGCTCGAGGACCGATGCGCGCACCGGCAGATCAAGCTCAGCCACGGGTCGGTGGAGGGCTGCGATCTGGTCTGCCTGTATCACGGCTGGACCTACGCGCCGGACGGTCGCCTGGTCGGCATGAAGCACGACCGCTTCGGCAAGAGGCTGCCCCGGGTCGCGGTCCGGTCCTACCCGGTCCGGGAGCGCTACGGCATCGTCTGGTTCTTCCCCGGGGACCCCGAGCTCGCGGCCACCACCCCCCTCGTGGAGATCCCGGATGCCGAGGGACCCGACCGCTGGTCGTCCCTGCACTTCGCCTACACCTGGCGCGCGCACCACAGCATGGTGATCGACAACCTCTGCAACCTGACCCACCTCTGGGTCCACGGTCGCTGGGTCCCCTACGGCGATACGTTGCTCGCGGGCTCCACCTACGACGGCGAGCGGATCACGCTCCACTGGGAGCACGACTTGCGCCGCGATGCGCTGCACCCCTTCACGGCGCCGATCTTCCGCCGCTCCCCCGGATCCAACCGGAGCGACACGAAGATGATCTACGACTACCCGTACCAGTCGGCCCTCAGCAATCGTCGCGTCCGCTCGACGAACTTCATGCTCCCGCTCGACGAGACCCACACGCGGGTGTTCACGTTTCAGCTCTGGCAGCCGCCGAGGGTCCCGGCGTCGACGCGCCGCCTCTCCGCGCCGGCCTTCCAGCCGGTGATGAGCCTGCTTCGGCCGATCACCCGGGTGATCTTCGAGCAGGACGGCTTCACGGTCGAGGAGGAGCAGGCCGCGTGGGAGGAGCACCGCGAGAGGCCCTTCCCGGAGCCGAACCCGACGGTCAAGTCCTTCCACGACCTCACCGTGCGCAAGTGGGAGGCGTACCAGACGCAGCGGGCGAGGGGAGGGCTCACCCCCGAGGAGCGGGCGGAGCAGGCGCGGGTCAAGGTGCTGTAGGCCCGGCTCGCCGTGCCATACCTCCCCTCGTGCCGACCTCCGCGCCGCCGGTCCTGACCGCGAAGGGCCTCGCCAAGGCCTACGGAACCCACGTCCTGCTCGACGACGTCGACGTCGCGGTCGAGGCGCGGGAGCGCGTGGGCATGGTCGGCGCCAACGGGGCCGGGAAGTCGACGCTCGCGCGGATCCTGGCGGGCGAGCTCGAGGCCGACGCGGGTCGGGTGGTGACGCCCCGGGATGCCCGGGTGGGCTACCTTCCCCAGGTCCCGCGCATGGACGAGAGCGCGACGCCGCGCGAGATCGTTCGCCAGGGGCTCGGCCCCTGGCTCGCCGCCAAGGAGGCCCACGAGGCGGCGAACGCCGCCCTCGGCGAGGCCGGCGCGGACCTCGACGCGCTCCTCGCCGCGCAGGCCGACGCGGCGGCCCGCATCGAGCGCCTCGGCGGATGGGACCGGGACGTCGTCGTCGAGGCGACGCTCACCCACGTGGGCGTGCGGGAGCCCGACCGGCCGGTCCACACGATGAGCGGCGGGGAGCGGCGGCGCGTCGCGCTCGCCAAGCTGCTGGTGGAGGCGCCGGCCCTCGCCGTCCTGGACGAGCCGACCAACCACCTGGACGTCGAGACGATCGAGTGGCTCGAGGCCCACCTCGCGGACGTGTACCCGGGGGCGGTGCTCCTCGTCACCCACGACCGCTACGTCCTCGACCGGGTGGCCGAGCGGACCCTCGAGGTCGCGGGCGGCAAGGTGTTCAGCTACGCCGGAGGCTACCGCGCCTACCTCGAGGCGAAGGCGGAGCGCGAGGCCCACGAGGACCGCGTCGAGGCCAACCGCCAGAGCTTCCTGCGGCGGGAGCTCGACTGGCTTCGGCGCTCTCCGAGCGCGCGCCGCACGAAGGCCAAGGCGCGGGTCAGCCAGGCGGAGGCGGCGCTCGGGGCGAAGGGGCCGACGCGCCGGGCGCCCTCGGACCTGCGCCTGGAGACCGAGCGCCTCGGCAAGACCGTCCTCGACCTGAGCGACCTGGCCCTCGAGGTCGGCGGTCGCCGCGTCGTGGACGGCCTCGACCTCCAGCTCCAGCGGGGCGAGCGCATCGGGGTCGTGGGCCCGAACGGCGTGGGCAAGACGACGCTGCTCCGGGCGCTGGTCGGTGACCTCGCGCCCGTGCGCGGAGAGGTGGTGGTGGGCAAGCGCACCCGCTTCGCCTACCTCGACCAGCGGAGGAGCGGGCTCGACGACGACCGGACGCTCCAGGAGAACGTCGCGCCGGACGGAAAGGACGAGGTGGTCGTCGCCGGGCGAGCGGTCGACGTGCGCACCTACCTGCGTCGCTTCCGGTTCGGGCCCGAGCGCATGAAGGAGCGGGTGGGCGCCTTGAGCGGCGGCGAGCGCGCCCGCGTGGTCCTGGCGAAGCTGCTGCTCCAGCCCGCGAACGTCCTGCTCCTCGACGAGCCGACCAACGACCTCGACGTGGCGACCCTCGGCGCCCTGGAGGCGATGATCCTGGACGTGGACGCCACGGCCTTCGTCGTGAGCCACGACCGCTCCTTCCTCGACCGGGTGGCGACGTCGATCCTCGACTTCGAGGGGGACGGGCGGGTCACGCGCTACGTCGGCAACTACGACACGTTCCGGCGGCTGAAGGCCCAGCGGGCGGCCGCCGCGCCGGAGCCGCCGAGGCGCGCGAAGGCCGCCCGGGCCCCGGGCCGGGCCCCGGCCGCGCCGAAGCCGGGGCTGAGCGGGAAGGAGAGGCACGAGCTCGGTCGGCTGGAGGCGGCGATCGCGGCCGCCGAGGCCAGGATGGCGGAGCTCGACCAGGCCCTGGCCGACCCGGACCTCTACGCGTCCCGCCGCGACGAGGCAGAGCGGCTCGGCGCGGAGCGGCAGGCCCTCGAGGCCGACCTCGAGGGGCGGCTGGAGCGGTGGGCGGAGCTCGAGGAGAAGCGAGAGCAGGCGCTCGAGTAGGCCTTCGCGAGGCCGCAAACGTGCGGCAGGCTGCCGCAGGCCTCGCCAGCGGCGCGGGGACGCTTACCTTGTCCGTGGCGCAGACGGGGCGATGGAGCCCCGGCAGGTCCGGGCACCGGCTGCGCGCCGGGAGGAGAGAGCACAATGGAGCACGTCAACGTCCTGATCGTCGGCGCCGGGGTGTCGGGGATCGGCGCCGCGTGCCACCTCCGGCGCGAGTGCCCGGAGCACACGTTCACGATCCTCGAGGCGCGCGCGGACCTCGGCGGCACCTGGGACCTGTTCCGCTACCCGGGCATCCGCTCGGACTCCGACATGTACACCTTCGGGTACGCCTTCAAGCCGTGGGCAGCGGACCGGGACATCGCGACGGGGGACGCGATCCTGGGCTACCTCGACGAGACCGTGCGCGAGCACGGGCTGCGCGACGCGATCCGCTTCGGCCACCGCGTCGAGACGCTGAGCTGGTCGAGCCGGGACGCACGCTGGGTCGCCCGGGTCACCCGGCTCGAGGACGGCGCGAGCCTCGACATCAGCTGCGACTTCCTCGTCACCTGCACGGGCTACTACGACTACGAGCACGGGTACCTGCCGCCCTTCGAGGGCCTCGAGCGCTACCGGGGTGTGGTCGCCCACCCCCAGCACTGGCCCGAGGACCTGGACTACACGGGCAAGCGGGTGCTGGTCATCGGGAGCGGGGCGACCGCCGTCACGCTGGTCCCGGCCATGGCCGGGACCGCCGCCCACGTCACGATGCTCCAGCGGTCCCCGACCTACATGTTCAGCCGGCCCTGGGAGGACGCTGTCGCGCTCTGGCTCCGCGAGCGCCTGCCCGCGCGCCTCGCCCACGCGTTGATCCGCTGGAAGAACATCGGCTTCCAGCTCGGCAGCTACGCGTGGACCCGGGTGGCGCCGGGCCGGGCGCGCAAGATGCTGCGGGACATGGCGGTCGAGGGGCTCGGCCCGGACATCGACGTCGACGTCCACTTCAACCCCTCCTACGACCCGTGGGACCAGCGCCTCTGCCTGATCCCGGACGGCGACCTCTACCGGGCCTTGCGGACGGGGGCGGCCACTGTAGTGACGGACACGATCGACCACTTCACGGAGACCGGGGTGGCGCTGGCCTCCGGCGCGACGATCGACGCGGACGTGGTGGTCCCGGCGACCGGCCTCGAGCTCAAGTTCCTGTCGAACATCGCCATGGACGTCGACGGCGCGCCGGTGGAGCCCGGGAGCCTCGTGACGTACCGCGGCGTGATGTTCGCGAACGTCCCGAACTGGGCGGCCGTGGTGGGCTACACCAGCGCGTCGTGGACGCTCAAGGCGGACCTCGTCTCGGGGTTCGTCTGCCGGCTCCTGCGTCGCATGCGGGACAAGGGCTACGACACGGTCGTCCCGGTGCTCGACGGGCCGCCGGCCACGACGCTCCCCTTCATGACCAACCTGACCTCCGGCTACATCCAGCGCGGCGCCCAGCGGATGCCGAAGCAGGGCGACCGCTCTCCCTGGACCAACCCCGACAACTACCTCCGGGACCTGCTGTCCCTGAGGTGGCGGCGCCTCGACGACGGCATCCTCCGCTTCGGCCGCGTGACCCGCGGGGGCGAGGCCACGGAGGATGCGTCCGAGGGGCCCGCGCCGCGCGTCGTGGCGGCCTGAGCCGGCCCGGCCACCTCACCGGCAGTAGCGCTCGTCGCGGCGACCCGGGAGGCAGCTCAACGCGGCCGGGCACGTCGAGGAGCTGCTGCAGCGGTAGGTGCACCGGCGGAGGTCCGCGCCGATCGGACGGCAGATGCCGGTGTTGGGGCAGTCGGCGTTGACCCCGAAGGGGCACTCGACCTCGTCGAGGAGCGCACGGACCGCCTCGCAGGTCGTGACGCGCTCGTCGATGCCGCAGAACATGAGCCCCTCGACACCGGACAGCGTGGTGCGGCCGGCGATCGGCACGCCCCACGGCCGCGGGCACGACCGGGCCGTGCGGCGCAGGCAGTAGCCGGCGCTGCGGGTCGTCCGCCCGGCGAACGCCGGGACGCAGTACTCGTGCGGGTGGCCGCAGTTCGCGTCGCTGTCGCAGGCCTCGCACGTCCGCTGGGCGGGCCCGTAGGCGGAGCACCGCTGGTCGTCGCCGCACGCCCGCCCGCCGCATGGGGAGGGGTCGGCGGCGGTGCACTCGCCGCAGGTCCCCCTCGCGACGTCGCAGGCTTCTCGGCCCTCGATGCCGGCGCACTGGTGCGACGCCGTGCAGCCGGTGCAGACGTTGCCCTCGCACCGGGCGGCGCTCGGGCTCGTGCAGTCCGCGTCGCTCGCGCACTCGACGCAGCGGCCGGCCTCCACGTCGCAGGCCGGCGTCGGCCCGGAGCACCGGGGCGCGTCCTCGGCCGTGCACGTGACGCACCGGCCGCGGCGGGCGTCGCAGAGCGCGCGGTCCGGCGGGCAGGGGGTCGCGCAGCCGGGGCCGCCGTCGAGGCGCCCGCCGAGGTCGCCGGCGGGGGGCCCGGCGTCGGCCGACCCCGGCTCGATGGTCAGCGTCCCGCAGGCGACGCACCAGGGGACGACGAGGGACCAGCACACGAGTCGACGCATCTTCACCTCCACGCGGCCCTGTCGGCCCGGCGTCGGGCCGGGCGGCGTTCGGCGGCCGCGTGGGGGCTATCGGGCGGCGGGCGGCGGCGGTTGCGTGCGCGGTGGGAGGGGGCGGCTCAGGTGCGCCGTCGGTGGGGTCGGTCGGGGGCTCGCCGTTGCTGCAGGGGGGTGGCCGGCGCGTCGGCGGAGCGGGGAGCCGGGGCGGGGCGGTCAGCCGCCGCCGTCGGTGGGGG
>JBHJHB010000023.1:0-70516 GCA_050331215.1 Sandaracinaceae bacterium
AGCCGTCGGGCGCACCGGAGCCGCCCGGCGCCCCCGCGCCGGGCTCGCCGGGCGGCGAGGCACGGGCGCGGCGCGCCTCTGGCCCTTTTCCCGGCCGCGCGCCGGGCGCTCCCCGCCCGGCCGGCGAGGAGCACGACACGCCGGCGGGTGCATCCGCTCGCGAGGCCGAAGCGGAGGCCGAGGCCGTCGCCCGGCTCCTCGCGCTGCCCGGCTCGGCGTCCACGAGCATCGGGGGCCCGCGGGACGGCCGCCTCGAGGGCGGGGTCGCGCTGCCGGCGGCGGGCCCCGGGTTCCGCGGCAACCCCCGTCGGCCCAACCCGAGCGCCCGCTTCGGGACGGTCGAGCTGGTCCAGGCGCTCGTGGGGGCCGCGGCGGTCGTGGGCGACGCGCTGCCCGGATCGACGCTCGTGGTCAACGACCTCGGCTTCAGGGAGGGCGGGCCCATCCCCCACCACGGCTCCCACCGGGCCGGGCGGGACGTCGACGTGCTGTTCTACCTCGTGGACGCGGAGGGCAGGCCGGTCGACAGCGTCGGCGCCTTCCTCGCCCCGCGGGGCCGCGGCGTCGACTTCCGGGACCTCGCGGTCCGGGACGACGACGTCGACGTGGTCCTGGACGCGGAGCGGACCTGGCGCTTCGTGCAGGCGCTGATCGAGGGGCCGAGTGGCCCTCACCTCCCGCGCGTGTTCGTCGCGGAGCATCTTCGCGCGCTGCTCCTCGAGGCGGCGGAGCGCGCCGACGCCCCCGCGGCGGCCAGGGAGCGCTTCGGGGCGATCACCTGCCAGCCGGGCTACCCCCACGACGACCACCTCCACCTGCGCTTCTACTGCACCCCGGAGGATCTCGGGCGGGGCTGCGAGGACAGCGGCCCCACCTACCGGTGGCGCCGCGACGAGCTGGCCGCCCTCGGCCTCGAGCCCGTGATCAACCGCCCGCGCCCGGACCGGCCGCGGTCGGCGCGGACCTCCCCCGAGGAGGCGCGGGCGGCCGCCGGGCCGATGCACCGTCGCGTCGAGGCTTGGCTCGCGCGGCGGCAAGCGTGGATGTCGCGACCCCATCCCGGCCGGCTCTTCTGCCGGTAGCCTCCTCGGGGCGCGCGGCCGTCACGACGACGGCGCCATGATCGCCACGCCGGACGAGGTGCCGATCCGCGTCGCGCCGGCCTCGAGCATCGTCAGGGCCGTCGCCCGGTCCCGGATGCCCCCCGCGGCCTTGACGCCCACCCCCTCGGGGGCCTCCTGGGCGAGGAGCCGGACGTCCTCCACCGTCGCCCCCCGCGGCCCGAAGCCCGTCGAGGTCTTCAGGAAGTCCGCGCCGCCGGCGACCGCCCGGGCGGCGAGGGCCCGGATCGCGTCGACGTCGAAGTAGGCGGTCTCGAGGATCACCTTGAGGCGGGCGGCGCCGATCGCGCGGCGGACCGTGGCCACGGTCCGCTCGACGCCGTCGACGTCACCCGCGAGGGCGCGCCCGATCGGCACGACCAGGTCGACCTCGCCCGCACCGTCGTCCACCGCGCGCCGCGCCTCGGCCGCGCTGACCTCCGGGTGGCTCGCCCCGAGAGGGAACGCGGCGACGGTGACCACGACCGCCCGGCCGGCGAGCCGGGCCGCGGCGCGCGCGACGTGGAGCGGGCTCACGCACACCCCGACGAACCCGTGAGTGAGCGCCTCGTCGACGAGCCGCTCGACGTCGGCGGGGGTCGTCGTGGCCTTGAGCGCGGTGTGCTCGATGGTGCGGGGGAGCGCCAGCACGGCGGTAGCCTACTCCCCCCGAGGCACGGGCAGCCCGCGCGATCTCGATGCGTGGGACCCAGCGCTGCGATGTGTATAGTGTTGCTTGACACCATGCAGGCGCCGCGTCATCCCCACGACGTGAGGACCCGTCGAGGACCGACCCATCGAGGACCGATCGCGCGGCTCCTGCCGGAGCGCCTCCGGCGACCGTTCGCCACGCTGCGCCGCGACCTCTACTGGCTCGGGCGGGACCTGCGCGGCGAGGGCCGCCCCTTCCTGGTGCGCCGGGCGCCGCGGGACCGTCGTCGCGAGGTGCTGGGGTCGAGGCCGCTCGAGGTGCGCTCGGTGGTCCGCGAGACCCCCGAGGCGATCACGCTTCACCTCGCGGAGCCCGACGGGAGGCCGCTGACGTTCCGCGCCGGCCAGTTCCTGACGCTGTGCCTCGAGGTGGACGGGCAGCCGCTCAAGCGCGCCTACTCCTTCTGCACCTCGCCCCTCGACGGGCCCACCGCGGCGATCACGGTCAAGCGGGTGCCTGGCGGCCGCGCCTCGACCTGGCTCCACCGCCACGCCGAGGCAGGGCTCCGCCTCGCCGTCCTCGGGCCGTCGGGGACCTTCGGCGCGCCGACGCAGGGCGCGCCCCACCTCGTGCTGCTCGGCGGCGGCAGCGGGATCACGCCGCTGATCGCCATCGCCGAGACCGCGCTGCGGAGCCGGCCCGACGGGCGCGTGACGCTGATCTACGGCAACCGGGGCGTGGACGACATCATCTTCCGGCGCCGCCTCGCCGACCTCGCGGCGTCCCACGCGGAGCGGCTGCGGGTCGTGCACGTGCGCGAGGACCCGCCGCCGGGCTGGACGGGGGAGGTCGGCCGTCTGGACCGGGCCGGCGTCGCGCGGCTCCTGGCCGACGTCGACCGAGCCGACGCGGAGCGCCCGGGCCCCGACGACCGCGCGTACCTGCTGTGCGGCCCCCTCGGCATGATGGACGCGGCGAAGGAGGTCCTCCTCGAGCGCGGCGTGCCGAGGGGCGCGATCCGCGAGGAGCGCTTCCAGAGCCCGGCCGACCCCCTCGGGGCCAGCGCCGCGCGACCGGAGCGGCCGCTCCGGGTGCGCTTTCGGCGGGGAGAGGAGGAGCGCGTCGTGAGCGTCGCGCCGGGCCAGACGCTCCTGGAGGCGGCTCTCGCGGCCGGGGTCGGCCTGCCCTTCAGCTGCACCCTGGGCGGCTGCGGCGCGTGCCGGGTCCGCCGCCTCGGCGGGGCGGTCCACGTCGACGAGCCGAGCTGCCTGTCGGCGGAGGAGAGGGCGGCTGGCTACGTCCTCACCTGCGTCGGGCGCCCCCTCGACGACCGCGTGGCGCTGGAGGTCCCGGCGTGACCGAGCTGTCGAGCGCGGCCCCGCAGGCCGGCGGTGCGTGGCGCTACCGCATGAAGGACCTCTGCGAGCTGACCGGCCTCGGCCGCCAGGCGATCCACTTCTACATCCAGCGCGGGCTCCTCCCTCCCGGCCGCAAGACGGGGCGGAACATGGCCTACTACGGCGATGAGCACGTCGAGCGGCTGCGTCTGATCCGCAGGCTCCAGCACGAGCGCTTCCTGCCGCTGAAGGCGATCAAGGCGATCCTGGACGACCAGCAAGGCGCCTTCGAGCCGACGCAGCGCCGCTTCCTGATCGGCGTCCGTCAGCACCTGAGCGGCGAGCTGGTCCGGGAGGGGAGCCCGCCGCCGGTGCGCGTGGACGACGTGCTCGCGCGGACCGGCGTCTCCCGTCGGGACTTCGACCGAATGGCGGCGATCGAGCTGCTGCAGGCGGGGCGGGACGAGGCGGGGCGCGAGGTGATCCGCGCCGACGACGCCTGGCTGCTCGAGACCTGGGCGGAGATCCAGCGCCTCGGGTTCGTCGAGGACCTCGGCTTCACGGTCGACGACCTCCAGGTCTTCGAGGACGCGGTCAGCCGGCTCTTCCAGCAGGAGGTGCTCCTGCTCGCGTCGCGCATCCAGCACGTCGACCCGGCCCGGGCGGCGGTGATGGTCGAGCGGGTCCTGCCCGTGGTCAACGCGCTCCTCGTGGGGCTGCATCAGAGCAAGGTTCGGGACTTCGTGTCCTCCATCGAAGCCGACGGGGAAGGTCGATGATCAAAGAGAGCGTGCTCCGCAAGCTGCCTCACCGCGTGCGCAACCGGGTGGAGGGTTACGTGGACGACCTGGCGGTCATCCTCGAGATGCGCGACCCGCGCGTGCTCCGCGCCCTGGGCCCCTCGGCGGTGCGGGGCAACTTCCTCAAGCGCGGCAAGCAGAACGCGCCGACGGAGATCCCGGCCAGCCACCGCGTCTACTTCGACTGGACCTACCCGAGCGACTTCCCGGAGATGGCGGACCTCTACGACCGGGCCAAGCGCGCGCAGTGGAACGGCGACGACCTCCCGTGGCACACATCGGTCGACCCCTTCGACCCCGAGCGACCGCTCCTGCCCGACGACTTCCTCGACTTCGAGCGCCTCGCCGACGCGACCGGGATCCGGCTCACGGGCCGGGAGCGGGCCGAGCTCCGCCACAGCGTGTGCAGCTGGATGCTCAGCCAGTTCCTCCACGGCGAGCAGGGCGCGCTGTTCGCGGCCGCGCAGGTGACGGAGGCGGTTCAGTTCTTCGACGGCAAGCTCTACGGCTCGACCCAGGTCATGGACGAGGGCCGCCACGTCGAGGTCTTCCACCGCTACCTCGACCGGAAGATGGAGAAGCTCTACCAGATCAACGACAACCTGTTCTCGATCATCGATGCGCTGATGCACGACGGCCGGTGGGACATGAAGTTCCTCGGCATGCAGATCATGGTGGAGGGGCTGGCCCTCGGCGCCTTCGGCACGCTGTACCGGGAGACCCGGGAGCCGCTGCTGCGGGAGCTCCTCCGTCGGGTGATCCAGGACGAGTCGCGCCACGTCCACTACGGCGTCCTCGCGCTTCGCGAGCACATCCGCAAGGAGCTGAGCGAGTCGGAGCGGCGGGAGCGCGAGGACTGGGCCTTCGAGGTCTCCCTGCTGATGCGCAACCGGTTCCTCGCACACGAGGTCTACGAGGAGTGGTTCGAGGGGCTCCTGCCGCGTTCCGCGTGGCGCGCGTTCGTCAACGAGTCGCCCGGGATGGAGCGTTTCCGCCGCGTGATGTTCCAGCGGCTCGTGCCGAACCTGCGGGAGGTGGGTCTGCTGACGGCGCGTATCCGCCCTCACTACGAGCGCGTCGGCCTCGGTCGCTACTTCGGCGGCGAGTCGGCGCAGACGCTGAGCGGGGAGCGGATGCTCGAGGACCTCGACCGCGCGGCGTAGGCGCGGGGCGCGGGGAGGGGGATCGAACGGGGCAGCGGGGCAGGTGACTGGTCACCTGTCTCAGCGATTCGTGGCAACATCCCGCCGGCCCTCGACGCCCGACTCGGCGTCACTTCTCCTCGACATACGCGAAGTATTCCTCGTCGTCGTTCCTTGATTCGGGCGCCGATCGCTCGCCGGGATTGACCACTCACTGCTGTTCCAGGTGACTAGGACTAGGCTAGGCGAGCAGGAGGCCCCGGCGCCGGGCCGCGGTGGACAGGGCACGGACGGTCGCGATCGCGTCGTCGAGGCTCGCGCCGAGCGTGATGAACCCATGCCCGCGTCGGATCCAGGTCCGATGCCGCGGGTAGGGTGCGCGCTCGAGGAGCGCGAGGAGCGCCCGCCGGTCGGGCGGGGTGCTGAACACGGTGTCGGCCGAGCTCAGGGGAAGATCGAGCTCCCGGGCCGCACGTTCCGTCTCCAGCACGTGGCCGTGGAGCGCAGCCGCCGGGGCCTCCGGCCAGGCGAAGCGCCCCGGCGCCTCGACGAGGCTCGCCACGTAGAGCGGCGCATCGCTCGTGGGGCGGACCTCGGGGGCTCGGCTCCGGTAGGCGGCCGACCACGCCTCCGCATCGAAGGAGAGCAGCTGCACGATGTCCTCGGGCCTGGCCACGCCGGGCCGGCGGCCGCTCGGCGTCACGAGCAGCGTCCCGTCGTCGAGGCGGAGCGCGCCGTTGCCCGCCGCGAGGCCATCCTCGAGCACCGGGCAGCAGCCCGCCGCCTCCATGGCGAGGACCGCCCGGGCGAGGTGCCCCGCTGCGACCCTCAGCGAGGGCGCGACCGGCCCGAGGCGGCTCGCCTCGAACTTCACGCGCTCCTCGCCCTCCGCGATCCGCTCCGGCACGGCGAACGGACTACCACACGCCGGGTCGGGCGCCCTCCGGCCGCGGAGCCGAGGTCCCGCGCTACGGCGCCCGGCTCGGCGGCCCGCGCCGAGCACCGCGCCTCTCCCACCCGGACCACGGCCGGTTCGCCTCGCGGTAGGCCGCGAGGCGCTCCGCATCGTACGGGCGCAGGTCGACCGGGATCTCCCGCGTGACCGCGTAGCCCTCGGGGCTCGCCACGGCCTCCACCGCCCGGATCCTCACGCCCCGGTCCGCCGCCGCGCGCGCCGCCCCGGCGAACGCCGGATCGTGCAGCGCGCTCGGCCTGAGCGCGCGCGCCCCCGGGTGCTGCACGGTGAACAGCACCGTCGCCTTCGCGCCGTCCTCGGCCCGGGCCGCCAGCTCTCCGAGGTGCCGCGACGCTCGCTCCGAGACCGTGTCCGGGAAGTAGCCGCGGCCGTCCGGGTAGACGAGGTGGCAGTTCTTGATCTCCACGAGGTGCGGGCGCCCGCCCTGCTCGACGCGGAAGTCGACGCGCATGGCGCCGTCCTGGACCTCGGACCGAAGCCCCCGGTAGCGCTTGAGCCCGGGGAGGGACCTCGCCTCCAGCAGCGCCCGCGCGATGCGGTTCGGCGCCGACGTGTTCGCGCCGACGATCACCCCGTCGAGCTCGACGAGCTCCCAGGTGTAGCGGAGCTTGCGCGGGGAGCTCGGCGGCACGCGGCTGAGCCACACCCGAGCCCCCGAGCGCACCATCCCCTCCATCTGACCGGGGTTGACGCACCAGGCGACGACGAGGCGTCCGTCCGGCAGGCGGACGTCGGCGAGGAACCGGTCGTGCCGCGCGACCAGGGTGCCCTCGAGGAGCGGCGTCGGGTGCGGAAGGAACGCGAGCACCGGGTCGCCCACCGTGGGGTAGGAGCGCAGCGCGCGCCACTCCGCCCGGGCGCGCCGGACCTTGTCGCCGGCGCCTCGCCGCCCCACCGTGGGCCCGATGCCCCGCCGGCCCACCGTCCTCCTCTTCGACGTCGACGGCACTCTGATCCGCTGCGGGGGTGCCGGCCGGCGCGCCATGGAGGCTGCCTTCGTCGAGCTCGAGGGTCGCGACGACGTCTTCGACTTCCCCTTCGGCGGCCACACCGACCGGGCGATCACGCGCCAGGCCTACGGGAACCTCGGGCGGGAGGTCGACGACGCCGGCATCGACCGCTTCCTCGCCGCCTACCTCGGGAAGCTCGAGCGCATGATCGCGGAGAGCGCGGGCTACGAGGTCCTGCCGAGGGTGCCCGAGCTGCTCGACCGGCTGGAGGGCGCGCCGGGCGTGGCCATCGGCCTCGGCACGGGCAACGTCGAGCCGGGGGCCCGCGCGAAGCTGCGCCGGGGCGGGCTCGACGGCCGCTTCGGCTTCGGCGGCTTCGGCTCGGACCACGAGGAGCGCCCGCGCCTCCTGGACATCGGCGCGGCCCGAGGGGCAGCCCAGCTCGGCGTGCCGCGCCACGAGGTGCGCGTGGTGGTGATCGGCGACACGCCGCGGGACATCGCGGCGGCGCGGGCGATCGGGGCGGCGTGCGTGGCGGTGCCGACGGGTGGGTTCGCGGCGGAGGCGCTGGCGGCTGCCGACCGGGTCGTCGAGGACGTGCGGGCCGCCGAGGGCTTCCTGCTCGGGTAGGCGCGACCGCGGATGCCCGGCGACCGCGCGCCTCGCGCTGGCGAGCCGGCGCGCGCTGTGCCCGCGGCCATGAACCGTCGTTCATTTTCCCGTTGACGCCTCCCCCCGCCTCGCACTACCCCGGGGCCGATGGCGCCTCCGCCCTACCCGGTGCTGCCGACCCGGCTCGACCCGGCGAGCGACGCCTATCGGGCGAACCGGGAGCACTGCTCGAGCCTGCTGGGGCGGGTCGACGAGGCCCTCGCGCGCGCCCGCTACGCCGGGAGCGAGCGCGCGGTCGCGAGGTTCCGGGACCAGGGCAAGCTGCTGCCCCGGGAGCGGATCGAGCTCCTGCTCGACCGGGACGCGCACTTCCTGGAGGTGGCGCCGCTCGCCGGCCTCGACGTCAGCGGCCACAAGCCCGGGGCGTCGGTGCTCGGCGGGGTGGGCGTGGTGAGCGGCGTCGAGTGCCTGATCACCGCGTCCGAGGCCACGGTGAAGGGCGGCGCGATCAACGAGCTGGGCGTCCGCAAGTCGACCCGCCTCGCCGACATCGCCGAGCAGAACGAGCTCCCGTCGATCCACCTGGTCGAGTCGGCCGGCGCCGATCTGCCGAACCAGGCCAAGATCTTCACGCCCGGAGGGCGGGGGTTCCGGGACCTGACGCGGCGTTCGAAGGCACGGCTCCCGACCGTGTGCCTGGTGTTCGGATCCTCGACCGCGGGCGGCGCCTACATCCCGGGGATGAGCGACTACGTCGTGATGGTGAAGAACCAGGCGCAGGTCTACCTCGGCGGGCCGCCGCTCGTGAAGATGGCGATCAACGAGGTCACCACCCACGAGGAGCTCGGGGGCGCGGAGATGCACAGCCGGGTGAGCGGGGTGAGCGACTATCTGGCCGAGGACGAGGTCGACGCGATCCGGCTGGGGCGCGAGATCGTGGCGCACTTCGGGTGGCAGAAGGGGGCCCTGCCGCCCCCGGACGACGTGGAGCCGCCCCTGCACGACGCGGACGAGCTGCTCGGCGTGGTGAGCGCGGATCTCCGGGTGCCCTTCGACGTCCGCGAGGTGATCGGTCGCGTGGTCGACGGAAGCCGCTTCAGCGAGTTCAAGCCGCTCTACGGCAGCACCCTGGTCTGCGGCTGGGCCCACGTGCACGGGTTCCCGGTGGGGATCCTCGCCAACAACGGGGTCCTGTTCACGGACAGCGCCAACAAGGGCGCCCAGTTCATCCAGCTGTGCAACCAGGTGGATGTGCCGCTCCTGTTCCTCCAGAACATCACCGGGTTCATGGTCGGCACCAAGGTGGAGCAGGAGGGGATCATCCGGGCCGGTGCCAAGATGATCAACGCGGTCAGCAACAGCACGGTCCCCGCGGTCACGATCATGATCGGCCAGAGCTACGGGGCGGGGAACTACGCGATGGCCGGGCGGTCCTACGAGCCGCGGTTCCTGTTCACCTGGCCGAACCACCGCATCGCGGTGATGGGCGGCAAACAGCTCGCCGGCGTGCTCGACATCATCAAGCGCGAAGCGGCCGACAAGCGGGGCGAGCCGGTCGCCGAGGAGCAGCTCGCCGTCGCCAAGCAGATGATCGAAGGGCAGATCGAAAACGAGTCGAGCGCCTTCTACGCGACGGCCCGCTTGTGGGACGACGGGATCATCGACCCGCGGGATACCCGGGACGTCGTGGGGATCTGCCTGTCGACCGCGCACAACGCGCCGGTCGAGGGCACGATGAGCTGGGGCGTCTTCCGGCACTGATCGGGGAGGGGAGCGACGACCATGGCGGAGCCCGAGGTCACGCTGCGCCCCCTGCGCAGGCTCCTGATCGCCAACCGGGGCGAGATCGCCCTTCGCATCCAGCGCACCGCCCGCGCGATGGGGATCCGGACGATCGCGGTGTTCAGCGACGCGGACGCCGACCACCCCTTCGTCCACCAAGCCGACGAGGCCGTCCGCCTCGGCCCGGCGCCCGCCGCGGCCTCCTACCTGAGCGTCGACCGCGTGCTCGAGGCTGCCCAGCGAACCGGAGCCGACGCGGTCCACCCCGGCTACGGGTTCCTGGCGGAGAACGCGGCCTTCGCGGAGGCGATCGAGGCGGCGGGGCTCCTCTTCGTCGGGCCGTCGGCGGACGCGATCCGCCGGATGGGCGACAAGCGCGCCGCGAAGGCCCTCGCGGAGGAGGCGGGCGTGCCGGTCCTGCCGGGCTACCGCGGCGAGGACCAGAGCGACGCCGCGCTCCGCGCGGCCGCCGACGACCTCGGCTACCCGCTCCTCGTCAAGGCGAGCGCGGGCGGGGGCGGCAGGGGGATGCGCCTCGTCCGCTCCGCCTCCGAGTTGCCGGGCGCCCTCGACGGCGCCCGCCGGGAGAGCCTCAAGGCCTTCGGCGACGACACGCTCC
This sequence comes from Sandaracinaceae bacterium, assembly GCA_050331215.1. Lineage (GTDB taxonomy): Bacteria > Myxococcota_A > Polyangia > Polyangiales > Sandaracinaceae > JBHJHB01. Next base: position 9,971 of record JBHJHB010000023.1, read on the forward strand.
TCCTCGAGCGCTACGTCGAGCGGCCCCGGCACGTGGAGATCCAGATCCTGGGCGACCGCCACGGGGCGCTCATCCACCTCGGCGAGCGCGAGTGCTCGATCCAGAGGCGCCATCAGAAGGTGATCGAGGAGGCGCCCTCGCCCGGCCTCGACCCCTCGCTCCGGGCGCGCATGGGCGAGGCCGCGCTCCGCCTCGGGCAGGCGCTCGGGTACCACTCCGCCGGTACGGTCGAGATGATCGTCGCGCCGGACGGCACCTTTGCCTTCCTCGAGGTGAACACGCGCCTCCAGGTCGAGCACCCGGTGACGGAGGAGGTCACGAACCTCGACCTCGTCGAGATGCAGCTCCGGGTGGCGCGCGGGGAGCGGCTCGCCATCGACCAGGAGCTCGTCGACACGCTGAGGGGCGGGGCCGCGATCGAGTGTCGCCTGTACGCCGAGGACCCCCACGCAGGCTACCTCCCCCAGACCGGCCGTGTCCTCGCCTTCGACCTCCCCGACGCGGAGGGGGTCCGGATCGACGCCGGCGTCGAGGAGGGCACGGAGGTGTCCGTGCACTACGATCCGATGCTCGCCAAGGTGATCGCCTGGGGCTTCGACCGGCCGGCGGCGCTCGCGCGCATGCGCTGGGCCCTCGAGAGCATGACGGTCGCCGGCCCGACGACGAACCGCGATCACCTGCTCGCCATCCTCGCGGAGCCGGCCTTCGCGTCGGGCGCCCTCCACACCGGGTTCCTCGAGGAGCACCTCGCCGGCGGCGGCGCGGAGCCCTCGCCCGGCGCGGAGGAGGACGCCGCGGTCGCCGCGACGCTCGCCGCCCAGGCGGACCGGGCACGCGACGCCATCCTGCCGAGCCTGCGCTCCGGCTTCCGGAGCCACCGCGCCGCCGACCAGGAGGTCGGCTACCGCCACGGCGAGCGGAAGATCCGAGTCCGCTACGCGGACCTCGGCCGGCACCGCTTCCGGGTGACCGTGGACGACGCGGAGGCGCGAGAGGTCGCCCGGGTGGCCTTCGACGGGCGCCGCGTGACCCTCGAGGTCGACGGCCACCGTCGCACGTTCCGGTGGGTCCGGGACGGCAGCCGCCACTACGTGGTCACGGACGCCCACACGCTGCGCCTCGACGAGCAGCCGCGCTTCCCCGCCCGGGAGGGGGCGAGCGCTGCGGACGGCTGCGCGGCCCCGATGCCGGGGCAGGTGCTCCGGGTTCTCGTGGCCGAGGGGGACGCCGTCACCGCCGGGCAGACGCTGCTGGTGCTGGAGGCGATGAAGATGGAGCACGCGATCGAGGCGCCCCACGACGGGGTGGTGCAGGGCCTCACGGTCGCGGAAGGCCAGTCGGTGGGCGAGGGGGAGCTCCTGGCCACCGTCGTCGATCCCGGCTGACGCGCGGCCACCCGGGGCAGGCCTCCCCGTTGGCGTGGTCCCCGAGCGCGGCTACCGTCCCGGGCGGAAGCGCTTGGCAGGCTGGTGCCGCCCTCGGTCTTCAAAACCGATGCGGGGCGGGAGGACCGTCCCGGGCGGGTTCGATTCCCGTTCGCTTCCGCCAACGCCCTCGTCCGACGCCCTTCAGCCGGGGGTCGAGGCGGGCTGGCTCGGGTGCAGAACGCGCACGTCACCGACGCGGCGGGTCACCTTCGCCCGGTCCGTGTGCTCGAGGAGCGGCACCGCCCACTTGCGGGACAGGCCGAGCTCCGCCTTGAGCTCGGTGACCGTCTTGCCCTCGCCGCCCGACAGCGACGCTCGCAGCTGGTCCTCGAGGCGGGCGAGCGCGTCCGGGTCGTAGTGGAGGCCGTCGGCGACGCGCACCAGCCGATGCTGGCGCCGGAGCAGCGCGAGCAGATCGCCGAGCTCGTCGGCGCCGCGCCCGAGGAGCCCGACCAGCTCCCGGTCGAAGGGCGGCGTCGGGCCGGCGTCCCGCATCGCGGTCCGGATCCGATCGAGGCGCTCCCTCGCCGCCGGGCTCACGGTGCTGCCCCGGCCGGGCACGGCGAGCCGCTCGCCGTGCCGAAGCAGACGTCCGCGGGCGAGCGCGCGGGCGAGGACCGTCGGCGCGAGGTGCCGTTCGGGAGCGGGGAGCTTGCCGTCGAGCTCGCCTTCGGGGAGTCCCGGCGAGAGCGGGCTCGCGTCGTGGAAGGCGTCGACGAGGGCGACCACGTCGTCCACGCGCTGCTCCACGAGGTCCGCGTGCACCCACCGCTCGTCGGAGCCGAGGACGCGGACGAGCCTGCCCCGCCGCTCGAGCTGATGTGCGTGGCGGACCCACCGCGCGCTCGGAAGGCGCCGCCGGAGCGCCGACGGGGTGACGCCGGCTGCTCGGGCATCCTTCGCGAGGGCGAGGAGCCAGCCCTTCGGCTCGCCGCGGAGCGAGGGGACCCGGGCGGCGGCGCGTCGGGCTGCGCCCTTGCCGAGCGCCGGCTCCGGGTCGAGGACCTCGCCCCCGGCGACGGTCGCCTGCCCGTGGATCCCGGGGCGGCGCAGGACGAGCCGCTGCCCGGCGAAGGTCGCGACCGGCCGCGCGAAGCGGAGCAGCACGGCGCCGCTCTCGCCCGGCGCGATCGAGCGCGCGCCGAGGGGCGTGGCGCGAGCCTGGCGCTCCGACGTCCCGACGTGGCACGCGACGCCGCCCTCCGTCATCGGCCGCGCTGCGGCCAGCACCTCCACCCAGGCGATCAGGGCCGGGCTCGCGACGTAGGCGCCGGGGCTCGCGATCGCCATCCCCCGGCTGACGCGGTCCACGCCGCGGCCGACGAGGTTGAGGGCGGTACGCTGACCGGCGTCGGCGCGCTCCGTGGGCTGCCCGCGGGCCTCGAGGGCGCGCACGCGGAGGGTGGCGACCGGCGCCGGCTCCGCGCCGAGCACCTCCACGGTGTCTCCGACGGCGAAGCCACCGCGCAGGGTGGTGCCCGTCCCGATCGTCCCGTGCCCGGCCTTGTGGAACAGGCGGTCGAGGGGGAGGAAGGCGGGCCCCTCGACGTCGCGCGCGGGGAGGTCGCGCGACCGGGCGATCACCGCCTCGCGGACGCGGTCGGCGCCGACCCCCGTGCGCGCGGAGGTCGGCAGGATGGGCGCGCCGTCGAACACCGTGCCGCGGGTCGCGGCCCGGAGCTCCTCGGTCACCAGCGCGAGCAGCTCCGGGTCGTCGCCGACCAGGTCGACCTTGGTCAGCACGAGCAGCCCGGCCGGCACGCCGAGGAGGCGCAGGACATCGAGGTGCTCCCGGGTCTGGGGCATGACCCCGTCGTCCGCGGCGACGACGAGGATCGCGAGATCCACGCCACCGGCCCCGGCCACCATGGTCCGGACGAGGCGCTCGTGCCCCGGCACGTCGATCACGCTCGCCTCGAGGTCCTCGGTGAGGCGCCACGGCGTGAAGCCGAGCTCGATCGTGATCCCCCGCCTCCGCTCCTCCGCGAGGCGGTCGCCCTCCACGCCGGTGAGCAGACGGACGAGCGCGGTCTTCCCGTGATCGATATGGCCGGCGGTCCCGAGGACGAGCGTGCGCTGCGGGCTCACCGCGGCGTCCGGGCGGCCCGGACCGCGGCGACCAACCGCTCGTCGTCCTCCGGGTCGACGGTCCGCGGGTGCAGCAGCACCCGGTCCTTGACGATGTGGGCCACGACCGGAGGGTCCTGCGCGCGGAGACGGCAGAGCAGAGCGTCCGCTCCAGGAAGGGCGAGGGCGAAGCCCGGCACGGGTCCGCCGGGGAGGGAGCCGCCGCCGATCGCGCCCTCGGCCTCGACGACCTCGCCCTCCCCGAGGGCGTGGCGCCAGGCCTGGGCGCGCTCGCGCGTGTCCCCCCGGCGGACCATGCGCCACACCGGCACCTCCCGGTCCGCTTCGGCGCGGCGGTAGAGCTCGAGGGTCGCGATCGCCGCGGCGAGGGTGAGCTTGTCGCAGCGGAGGGCGCGCGCGAGGGGGTGATGGCGCAGGGCCTCGATCGCCGCTCGCCGGCCGACGAGGTAGCCGGCCTGGGGGCCGCCGAGCAGCTTGTCGCCCGAGAAGCACACCGCGTCGAAGCCCTGCGCCAGGGCCTCCTGCACCGTGGTCTCGGGCGCCGCCCCGCGCGCGGCCGCGTCCAGCAGGCAGCCGCTCCCCAGGTCGAGGAGGGACGGCACGTCGTGGCGGCGGCAGAGGGCGGTCACCTCGCGCGGGTCGGGCTCGGCGACGTAGCCATCCATCGTGAAGTTCGAGCGATGCACCAGAAGGACGAGGCCGGCGCCCTGGGCGAGGGCCTCCTCGTAGTCCCGGAGGTGGGTCCGGTTGGTGGTGCCGACCTCGAGGAGGGGGCTCCCGCTCTGCGCCATGATCGTGGGCAGGCGGAAGCCGCCCCCGATCTCCACCAGGTGGCCCCGGGAGACGGCCGTCGGGCGCCCCTTCGCCAGGCCCGCGAGCGCGAGGAGCAGCGCGGCGGCGTTGTTGTTGACGGCCATCCCCGCCTCCGCGGCGGTGACCGCGAGGAGCGGTCCCTCGATGCCGCGGAGGCGCGAGGCGCGTCGACCGGTCCCGAGGTCCATCTCCAGGTCGCAGTAGCCCCGCGCCTCCGCCATCGCCGCCCACGCCGCGTCGGGCAGCGGGGCGCGACCGAGGTTGGTGTGGAGGACGACCCCGGTCGCGTTGATCACGCGTCGGAACGGGGTCGGGCGCCGGTCGAGGCGCGCGGCGACCCGCGTGGCGAGCTCGTCCGTGGGCGGGGCCGGCGCGCCCTCCCGGATTCGGCCCCGCGCCTCTTCGAGCACGGCGCGAGCGGCGACCACCACGGCGTCGCGGCCGGACGCCTCGACGCGCGGCCTCAGCGCGGCGGTCCTCAAGAGAGCGTTGACCGCCGGAAGGCGTCGAAGCTCGGGGTCGCTCATCGGGGCCCCTCAGGGTGGCAGAACCGCCCCCCGGGTTCACCTCCTCCCGTCGGAGCCGGTCACCGTGCGCCGATGCACCCAGGCGTCGCGGATCGCGCACTCCCCGTCCTCGCGCAGGCCGGGCACGGCGAGGATGCGGACCCACGGTCCGCGGCCGGAGGAGGTCACGGCCATCACCGCTCGGCCCGTGATCAGGGCCCACGCGTCGCGGCCGGGGCGGGCGTGGACGAGCGCCCCGAGCGCGACCAGCACCCGCCGCGCGCCGGGTTCGCCCGCGAGCTCCGCCGCGCACGACGCGTGCCCTCCGGTCCCGTCGTCGGCGCGCCGGGTCCCGTCGTCGGCGCGCTGGGTCCCCCAGTCGTCGGCACGCTGGGTCCCCCTGTCGTCGGCACGCTGACCCGTGTCGTCGGCACGCTGGGTCCCGTCGTCCGCGGGCCGTCCCGCGACGCCCGACCCGGGCGCCGCGCGCTCCGGCGGGCGGGCGTCCCGCGCGGAGCCCCCGCGGGTCGAGGCGCCCGGGTCCGGGTACGCCGGGCGGCTCGCCGGTCTCAGGTCGAGGCGCTGGACCCAGCCTCGGACCGCCGTGCCCGAGGCCGGGAACGTGGCGGCGACCCGGACCCAGTGGTCGCGGCGCTCGAGCTCGACCAGGGTCGGCGGGTCCTCGAGGTCCGCCGTGTCGAGCCGGACCGACGGCCCCCCGCCGCGGCGAGCCGCGAGCCAGAGGTGGTCGCTCCGGGGCCACCAGCGAGGCCCGGGGCCCGTGGCCGGGGGCTCGGCGGCCTCCTCGTCGGTGCCCCTGGGCGCCCCGATCGTGATCGCCTCGCAGGCGAGGCGGACGCGGCGCGCGACCACGCCCGGGCGGAGCTCCACCGCGACCTCGACGCCCTCGCGCCACTCGCGCACCTCCCGCAGCGGCGTCCGGCGCGCCGCCCAGAGCACGCCCTCGACCAGGCGCCCCGGGGTGCGGAGGCGCCATGGGATCGGGGCGTCGGTGCGCGCCCCGAACGCGAGGGGCTCCAGCACCCGGACGTCACGGTAGTGTCCGCCCCTGCCCGGTCGCACGGCGACGGGCAGGGAGCGGGTCGACAGGGTCCGGAGGCGCCGGCCGGGCAGCCGGACGCGAAGACGCTCGAGATCAGCCACGCCGACCACCTCGCACTGCGCCCGGGCCGGCCTCGGGACCAGCGCCGAACCGAGGAGCCCCGTCAGGACCGCCAGCAGGAGTGGCGCCCGCCTCGCCCCTCGCGCGATCAGGCGTCGGGCCAGCTGCAATCGCGCCCCTGATTCTGCTGCTCCAGGTAGGTCGACAGCGGCCGGTAGTACTCGAGCATCGGGGCGGCGGACAGCTCGGAGCCGATGCTCGACTGGAGGTGCTCTCGCCAGTCGACGGTCGCGCCGACCTCGAGCACGCCGCGGAGGAAGTCGCCCACGTCCCGTCGGTTGGCGTAGTTGCAGCCGTGTGGATCGGCCTCGACGATCTCGCGGCAGATGTGGTCGTGGAGCTGGTAGAGCAGCACCTCGGAGAGCGCGTAGTCGTAGTACTGGGCCGGGTCGTCGTTGATGTGGGTCTTCGTGCAGGCGTCGCAGCCGTCGGCGGGCCGCTCCGACGGCGGCGCCACGCCCTGGTAGCGCGCGACGAGCTCCCACCAGCGCGCGTTGAGCTGCTCGGGGGGCAGCTCGTCGGCGTAGAGCGCCTTCTCGAAGTGGCTCATCGTGCCGGCCGCGAAGGGGAGGAACACCACGGGCCCGGTCAGCGCGGTGTTCAGGAGCCACTGCACCTCGTCGATCTCCTGCCCCTCGGTCAGGAGGCCGACCTCCTCGAGGTAGGGGCGCTGGGAGCTGGCCAGCCCGATCAGGCTGCCGATGCCCTCGTGGTAGCTCCGGTTCGCGCCGGTGCGGAGCAGCGGCGGCACCTCCGGCCGCGTGTAGGCGAGGTAGTAGTAGATGTGCCCGAGCTCGTGGTGCGTGGTCGTGAACCACCGCCAGTTCGGCTCCACGCTCATCAGCGAGCGCACGTCCTCCTGCAGGTCGATGTGCCAGGCGCTGGCGTGGGCGTTCTTCTGCCGGTCCTCGCCCTCCGGCACGGGGTAGAGGTCGCTGCGCTCGGTGAAGCTGTCCGGGAGCTCCGGGAAGCCCATGCTCACGTAGAAGCGCTCCGCCTGTTGGACGATCCACTCGGGGCTCTTGTCCGCGAGGAGCGCGTCCATGTCCACCGCCTCCACCATGCCGGGCCAGCTCTGCGCCCACCGGTTGCCGATCCAGTGGGCCGGGATGCGGGCCGGCACCTCGTCGACGCCGTAGCGCGCGGCCAGCTCGTGCCGCGCCCAGCAATGGATCTGGCGGTACAACGGCTGGATCTCCTCGAGGTGCCCCTCGAGGAGGGTCATCATCTCCTCCGTGCTCATGCCGTAGTTGGAGACCTGGAAGGCGAAGAAGTCGTCGTAGCCCATCTCCTGGGCGACCCCGTTGCGGAGGCCACGGAGCTCGATCAGCCCGTCCCGCAGGACCGGGCCGACCTCCTTGGAGGCCTCCCAGGCGCGCAGCCGCTCCGGGACGTCCCTCGACTCCTGCAGGACCCGGTCGAGGTCGTTGGTGGTGACCGGCGTCGTGCACGAATCGCCCCGGCGGGTGAGGCAGAACTGGAAGCCGTCGAGCCGGGCCTCCTGCGCGCTCTCGGCCTCGATGCGGCGCCGCGCGAGGTCCGGCGCGGTCATCGGGGCGGCCGCCGCCTTCTCGAGCATCGACCGCAGCTGCCGCCGGGTCAGGTCATCGAGCTCGTCCTCCCGCTCGAGCAGCCTCTGCGCCCGTCGGATGAGCTCCGCGTTGCCGGTGAAGGCCCGGTACGCCTTCTCCGCGCCCGTCCGCAGCCCGTTGTGCTCCTCCGAGACGTCGGTCCGCGCCACCCAGGACGCGCGGTTCGCCTCCGTCGCCAGGGACAGGAGCAGCGGGTCGTAGAGCCCGAGGAGCGCCTCGGCCTCCTCTTGCGCGCTCGACGTCGCCTCCGGCTCCTGCTGCTCGACCTCGACGGGGGCCGTGGGGTCGGGCTCCGGCCCCGGCGTCGGCGGCGGCGGCTCGTTCCCGCCGCACGCGGTCAGGCAAAGGACGGCGATCGCAAGCAGCAAGCGAAGGACGGGCGACGGGGTGATCATGGATCGGACCATGACCGATGGCGTCGCCGGGCCGCAAGGACCGGCGCCCGGGCTCACGGCGACGCGCCGCAGCAGTCGGCTAGCGTCTGCTGACCCGCGGCCGGAGCGCCAGCAGCACCAGGAGCATCAGCAGAGCCGCGGGCGCCGTTCCCCGACCCCGCCGCGTCATCGACCCCACCGGCCTCACCGAGCACCCGCCGGACCGCTCCGGCCGGCAGCGCGCCTCGTCGCAGGCGAAGCCCACCGGGCAGTCCCAGGGTTGCTCGCACATCGCGGTGCAGGTCTCGTCCTCGCAGAGCCCGCTCCGGCACGCGTCGCCCGCCTCGCACGCCGCCCCGAGCGGCACGCCCTCCGGCAAGCATACCTGGACGTCGTCGATCTCCTGGCACAAGAAGCCCCGGCCGCAGGACGACGACGTCTCGCACTCGTCGGCGCAGAGGCTCTCGCCGTCCTGGACGCAGAGCGGCGCGTCGGGTCCGCAGTCCTGCGCGTTGACGCATCGGTCGCCGCGTCGGCCGAGGAAGCCGTCGACGCACTGGCCGTCCCGGCAGTGCGTCCCGAGCCCGCAGGGCGCCTCCGCGTCGCAGGGCCGGCTGCAGATCCCCTCGACGCAGCTTCCGGAGCCGCACTGCGCGGCGTCGGCGCAGCTGTCGCCGAAGGTCCGGAGCCCGGTCGCAATCCCCTCGCCGACGCAGCTGCCGCAGAGGCCATCCGCGGTGCTGCAGACCTGACCCCCCGGGCAGGGGACCCCCTCGTCGACGCACGCGCGCGCGCACCGCCGCTCGCCCTCGACCTCGGCGCAGCGACCGATCGCGCAGTCCGCGTCGGCGGTGCAGCCCTCCCCGTCGGCCACCGGTCCAGGCGCCGCCGGCACGCAGCGCCCGGCGCCGCAGGAGTCACCCTCGCACCGGAGGCCCTCGCCGCACAGGTCACCGCCCGGCGCGCAGTCGTCGGTGCAGCGGAGCTCGTCCCCGACCGCCTCGCAGCGGTCGCTTCGGCACTGCACCGCGACCTCGCACGGGTCGCCCAGGTCGTAGCAGCCCTCGTCCGCGATCCCGTTGCAGTCGTTGTCCTTTCCGTCGCAGTCCTCGGCGCGGGGGAAGCAGGGGGGCTCGAACGCGAGCGCCTCGGCGATCAGCGCCGCCTGGGCCGGGACCAGGGCGAAGCCGCCGATGTCGTCCTCGCAGCGCGGGTCGAAGCCGAAGCTGTTCACGCCGACGACCTGCATCTCGGCGTTGAACGCGGGGCCCCCGCTGTCCCCCTGGCAGATCCAGGAGTCGCCCTCCGAGAGCATCACGCCGTCGAAGACGTCGAGGACCGTCGCCGTGCCCTGCCGCTTGATGCCGCCGTCCCCCGGCACGGGGGAGCCGGGGATGCGGCGCCCGTAGCCCGCGATCGTGATCGTGTCGCCGACCTCGGGCGGAAGGGGGGCCGCCTCGAAGGTCTCCACGAGGATCTCCTCCCGGAGGATCAGCACGGCGATGTCGTCGCCGTCCGCCCCGAAGCGGAAGCGGTCGAAGGGGCCGTCCGTCGTGAACACCTGGAGGCCCTGGACGATGTCCCGGCGGCCGTCGTCGCTGTTCACCTGGGAGCCGACCGCGACGTACATCGAATCGGCGTCGGCCTCGTCCCAGAAGCGGGTGCCGTTGTCCTCGAAGACGCAGTGCTTCGCGGTCAGGACGGCCCGCGACGAGAGGGCGGTTCCGGAGCAGCGAAGGTCGAAGTCGTTCAGCGACGAGCGGGTCATCAGGGCGACCACGCCGTCGAGGCCGGGCGCGGGCTCGCCGCTGATGACGGCGTCGCTGCGGTCGCCGACCGCGCCGATCGGGGTGGCTGGGGCGCAGGCGGTCGAGGCCGCTGCGAGAGCAAGCAAAGCATGAAAGCGCATGGGGCGGAGCATAGCGGTTGCGTCCGGCCGCCCACACGTCGACCCGCTACACCTCGACGCGCGCCCACGCGCTGCCCGTCCAGATCCCGGCGAACACGCCCGTCTGGACGAGGCGGTAGAGACCCTGGGCGCAGAACACCGCGAAGAGGCCCCAGCCGAGGACCGGCCCGACCAGCCACGCGAGGGGCAGGAACAGCAGCCACTGGAGGCTCGTCGCGACGATCAGGACCCGCCGGCTGTCGCCCGAACCGAGCAGGGCGTTCATCAGCACGGTGCCGACGGCATCGATCGGCAGGGTGACCGCCAGAAGCCGCAGCGGCGCCCGCGCCAGGGCCAGCGTATCCGGGTCGTGCAGGAAGACCCCGAGGACCAGGTCCGGAAGCACCAGGCCCGGCACGGTGATCAGCGCGACGAGAGGCACCGCCGTCCGGACGACGTCCCAGCCCCAACGGCGCGCGCCCGAGACGTCCCTCGCGCCGAGTCCCTGACCGACGAGCGAGGCCGCGGCCAGGCCGAAGCCGAGGGCCGGGAGCACCGCGACGAGAAGCAGGTTGATCAGGACGTTCGACGCGGCGAGCTCGGCCCGTCCGAGGCGGGCGACGATGCTGAAGAAGACCGTCATGCCCGCGGCGAAGAAGAACGTCTGGAGACCGGCCGGCAGGCTCGTGCGGAGCATCGAGGCCATCACCCGCGCGCTGGGGACGCCCCGCAGGAACCCCGCCTCCCGGGCCCGCGCCCACCCCTGCGCGGAGTAGAGCAGGGCGCCCGTGGTCGTCGCGATCGTGCTCGCGAGCGCGGCGCCCTCCACCCCCATCTCCGGGAGGCCGAAGGCGCCGAAGATCAGCCCGTAGTCGAGGACCGCGTTGATCAGGTGCATCACGACGATCGTGCGCAGGTAGATCCGCGAGAGGTCGACGGCGTTCCAGAACCCGCGGAAGGCGAAGTTCATCCCGACGGCGGGGGCGGCGAGCAGCCGGAGCTGGAGGTACGCCGCCCCGACCCGCCCGACCTCCGCGTCGTCGTTGGCCAGCGTCGGGAGCAGCCACGGGGCCAGCTCCCAGACGACCAGGGCGATCGGGATGCCGAAGCCGACCGCGAGCAGGAGCCCGCCGTTGAGCGGCACCGCCGTCTCGTCGTCGCGCCCCTCCCCCTTCCGGCGCGCGGCGGTCGCCTGCACCCCCGCCGCGAGCCCCGTGATGAACGCGATCGAGACGAAGTGGACGAAGTTGGCAATGCCCACCGCCGCGAGGGCCAGGTCCCCGAGCTGGCTGACGAACGCCGTGTCGACCAGGTTGAGGAGGTTCTGGCTGATCATGCCCCCGATGATCGGGACCGCGAGGCCGAGGATGCGCCGGCGGCGCGGACGAGGGGGGAGCACGGGCGCAACCGTCGTTCCCGCTCGCGCCGGAAGCAAGGCGCCAGCGCTAGCGGCGCTCTGGCTAGCGGCGCCGTTCGCGGCGCCGGATCGCGAGGCCGAGCCCGAGGCAGGCCAGGCCCAGGGCCAGCGGCACCGCCGGCGCCCCGCGGCGCGTCGGGCCGATCCGGCAGGTGCAGCCCGCGCCCCCGTCGAAGGAGGGGAGCTGCACCTCCGGCGGCCCGGCGTCGCCGAGGCCGAGGTCGCCGCCCGCGCCCGCGTCGAGCGGTCCGGCGTCCGGGGCGAAGGGCTCGGGCACGCAGGGGTTCGTGCCCCGCGCGAGCTCCGCCTCGTTCGCGCGACCGTCCTGGTCGCAGTCGCCGGCCGGGTAGCGCACGGGGCGCTCGCCGCCGGGGGCGGTATGGCAGCTCAAGAGCCGCGCGGGCGACGGCACGGGGTCGCAGAGGTCCACCCCGGGGTCCACGCAGAACCCCTGCTCCGCGCGGTGGAGCACGCAGCGCCGGTCGGGCGGGCAGGCCAGCGCGGCCTGCTGGTCGCAGCAGAAGGGCCGTCGATCGAGGACGCAGACCGCCTCGGGGCCCACCTCGCGGCAGGTCCCGTCGCGGCCGTCCACCGCGCAGCCGTCGCCCACCGCGTCGCAGCCAGGGAGCGGTCCTTCGCAGGCCAGCTCCGGCGCGGCCTTGATCTGCCCGCGCTCGGCCCGGCACGGATCCGCGCCGACCTCGAGCTCGAGCCCGTTGGGGAACCCGTCGCCGTCGCAGTCGCCGGCGCGCCACGAGACCCGCTCCCCCGCGGCGTCCGTATGGCAGCGGACGACCCCCGCCGCCGACAGCTCAGCGTCGGCGACGCAGTAGTCGGCGGTCCGGTCGACGCACGCCCCGGCGTTCGGGCCGTAGGCCCCGTCGAAGCAGAACGGGGTGTCGGCGGGGCAGTCGGCGTCGACGCCGCAGCAGAGGGCCTGGTCGACCGCGAGGCAGACCCCGACCCCCGCCGTCGACCGGAAGGCGCAGCGGCGCTCGAGCCCGCTCCCGTCGAGGCAGTCGCGGTCGTCCCCGCACGGCTCGAGCTCCACGGGCTCGCAGCGGTCACCCACCACGACCCCGCCCTGGGCTGCGCCGGTGGCCGGGGCGAGCCCGACGAGGGGTATGAGCCACGCGTGGGGGGCCGGCGACGCGGGCCGTTCCGAGCTCCTGGCTGCCTCGATGGATCGCACCTGGGCAGGATGACGCCGCGGCTCCGCCCCCGCCAAACCCCCGGCGAGCGCAGGTTGGCCGCTACAGTCCGCCCATGCAGAGGATCCTGGTCGTCGAGGACGACGCCGAGCTCGGGGCCCAGATCGTCCGGACCCTCCAGGGGGAGGGCTACACGGTGACCTGGCGCCAGGATGGGACGGCCGCGCGCGCGGAGGACCCGGAGGGCTACGCGCGCGTCATCCTCGACCTGATGCTCCCCGGCACCTACGGCCTCGACGTGCTGAAGGCGATCCGCAGCCGGAGCGACGTCCCGGTGCTGATCGTGACCGCCCGCGACCACCCCGCCGACAAGGTCCGGGGCCTGTCCCTCGGGGCCGACGACTACGTCACCAAGCCCTTCTGGCCCGAGGAGCTGGTCGCCCGGGTGCAGGCGAGGCTCCGCCGGCCGGTGATGACCCGCGAGGACCGGGTGGCGTTCGGGGACCTCCGCGTCGACTTCGGCGCCCGGCTGGTCGAGGTGGGGGCCTCACCGGTCGAGCTCACCCGGGTGGAGTTCGACCTGCTCGCGGCGCTGGCCCGCCGACCGGGGCAGGCCCTCACCCGCCAGGCGCTGGTCGACAAGGTCCTCGACCCCGAGCGGATGGGGACCGAGCGGACCCTCGACGTCCACGTGTCCCGGCTCCGCAAGAAGCTCGGCGGCGAGGGCCGGCGCATCGCCACGGTGTGGGGGATCGGCTACCGGCTCATCGAAGGGCGCCTCGACGACGACGGGGACCGGTGAGGCTGAGGGCCCGACTGCTCCTGACCGTGCTGGTCGGGAGCGTGCCGCTGACGGTGGGCCTCGTGTACATCGCCTTCGTCGCCCAGCAGCGCGCCGCCGTCGAGGCGATCGTCGAGGCCACGGTCGACCGGATGGAGGAGGGAGGGCGCGAGCGCTGCGAGAGGCTGGCGCGGCGCCCCGTCCGGGGGCCCGGGCGGGGGCGGCGCGGCCGTCGCTTCCGGCGTCAGGTCCGCGTCTACGACGACGCGCTCGAGGCTCGCCTGCCCAGCCAGCTTCCGCTCGAGGACGACTTGCGCGCCGCGATCGCCGGCGGGGCCCCCTACGCGTCGAGCTGGACCGCCGACGGGCGCCTGGTCGTCGCCGTCCGGATGCCGTGGGACGGCCCGTGCGCCGTGGTGGTCGTCGAGCGGCCGGGCGGCAGGCCCCTGCAGGGGCCCGGTCTCCTGCGGATCGTGGCCCTGGGCCTGCTCGTGAACGCCCTGACGGCCCTGGTCGCCCTCGCCGCGCTCGGGCCGGTCGTGGGCCGCCTGCGGCGCCTCGCCCGGGCCGTGCGCCGGTCGGCCGCGGAGGGCTACGGCGGCGAGGTCGAGGTCCGGGGTCGGGACGAGGTCGCCGACCTCGCGCGCGCCTTCAACGACGCCGCCCGGGAGGTGCGGGGGCGGGTCGAAGCGCTCGAGCAGCGGGACGAGGCGCTCCGGGAGTACCTCGCGCGGACGACCCACGACGTGATGGTCCCCCTGACGGTGCTCCAGGGCCACCTCGTCACCCTCCGAGGGCGCGCTCGTGGCGACGTCCCGGAGGCACTGCGGGGTGCCCTCGAGGAGTCCCAGTACCTCGCAAGCCTCCTCCGGAACCTCAGCTCGGCGACGCGGCTCGACGCCGGCGAGCCCCAGATCGCCCGCCATCCCCTCGACATGAGGGACGTGGTGGAGCGGGCCGTGGCCCGCCATCGCCCGATCGGCTCCGCGAACGGGGTCGAGCTGGCTCACGCCGTGCCGGAGGGCCCGGTCACGGTCGTGGCGGACTCCACCCTCGCCGAGCAGGCGGTCAGCAACCTCGTCCACAACGCGATCCGCTACAACCGGTCGGGGGGCCACGTCGCGGTCATCCTCGAGCTCGCCCCGCCGGGGTTCGTCCTCCGGGTCAAGGACGACGGCCCCGGGATCCCCGAGGACGAGCTCGCCCGGGTCACGGAGCGGCGGTTCCGAGGGGGCGAGGCGCGGCGCCGCCACCCCTCGGGCCTGGGCCTGGGCCTCCCGATCGTGCGCGACGTGTGCGAGCGGCACGGCTGGTCGCTCGGGTTCGAGGGGCCCGAGGAGGGGGGCCTCGAGGTCACGGTTCGAGGAACCGTGACCGTGAACTCTCACGCTTCGGGCGTGACGACTACGGGTCGCTGATGCCATGGTCAGGCTATTGGGCAACCCTGCGGCCGCCGACCTCGGGGGTCGGGCGGGAAAGGGGACGCGAGGGGCGAGGATGACGACGGAACGGTCGCTACGGAAAGCCAGCCGGCTTGTGGTGGTGGACGACGATCCCGAGCTCCTCGGCTCCCTTGGCCGCCTCCTGGAGGGGGAGGGCTACCAGCCCAGGACGTTCGCGTGCCCTCGCTCCGCCCTGGCCGCGCTCCTGGTCGACCCGCCGGAGGTGGTCGTCACCGACCACTGGATGCCGTCGCTGACGGGGGGCCAGCTCGCCCGCTACCTCCGCCATCGGCTGGGCGCCCGCGCCCCGTCGATGATCGCCCTCACCGGCCGCTACGGCAGCGTGCCGGAGGAGGACGCCCTCGCCTTCGACGTCATGCTCGAGAAGCCCTGCGACCCTCAGGTCCTGCTGTGGCGGGTGGCGCGGGAGCTCGAGCAGGTCGACGTGCAGGAGACCGGGCGTCGGGTCTCGCGCAGCGATGTGCGCCTCAAGGCCTTCCGCGAGGAGGAGGTCGAGGCCGCCCGGGTCGACGACCTCGGCCCCCAGGCTGGCTGAGCCCTCCTCTGCTGGCTGGCGTCGTCGACAAACGGCCGGCCGGGCCTGACGGTCTCGAGGGGGAGAGAGAGACGGGCCCGACCGGCCGGGGGCCGCAGCCCCTCCCCTGTACGAGGGAGGGGCGCCCGCGTTTCACCGTGGTGACGCGCTCAGCCGAACGGCAGGTCGTCGATCGCCGCCGGGACCACGAACCACACGGTCCTGGTGTCGACGATGCTGGCCTCGGCCCGCACCACGATGCGCGCTCGGAAGACCTGGGGCTCGCTGGCTGGCCGCACGCGGAAGTTCTGCCGGGCCACGACGTCCCAGCAGAGGCTCGTCCCCGGCAGCGCGCTCGGGAAGGCGTCGTCGAAGGTGTCGCTGTTGAGGTCGGCGGTCGACGCCATGAACGTGCACGGGCCCTCACCGCTCACGTTCACCTCGAGGTGGTCGATGAACTGGAGGGCGTCCCCCGAGTCGTCCGGCTCGTCCTCCGGCTCGGCGCCGACCAGGAGGGGCACCTGCTGGGTCACGTTGCGGATCGCATCCTTGACGGCCGGCCCGACCGTCGACGGGTCGCTCCGCGGGGCGACGAGGAAGATCGGCTGCCCATCCTGATCGAGGGATCTCGACGCACGGCTGATGGCCGTGAAGTCGTCCCGGATGCTCGTGTCGGCGCTCGCGCGGTTGTCGACGCCGACGAAGAAGATGTTGTTGAGGTCGAGCACCGTGCCGGCGTGCTCGGCCGTGTTGGGCTCCTCGCACGCCCCGCACTGCTCCGCTTCGTCCGAGAACATCACGATCGTCCGGATCGCGTCGGGCCGGAACCCCCCGCAGCCGATGCCGGTGTCCGCGCAGTTGGGGATCGAGTTCCCCTCGGGCACGCAGAACTGGCGGTCCGCGATGCACTTGGCGGCCTCGAAGTGGTTCTCGTCGCCGCCGACGAGGCCGACGTCGAGGGAGTCGCTCACGGCCTGGATGTCGTCGGTCACGGCCTGCAGGGTGCGGGTTCGGCAGCCCGAGCAGCTCCCGGCGAAGCCGCCCGCGCCCGCGAAGAGGCTCGCGATGCAGCCGGTCGTCTCGGGGCTGGCGACGCAGCGGCCGTCCACGCTGCAGATCTGGCCCTCGCCGCACTCGCCGTCGCCGGAGCAAGGCGTGTCGAAGTCCTCGCAGGTCAGGTCGTCGAGGATCTCCCGGACGGTGTCCCTCACCTCGTTGATCACGCCGCTCATCGAGCACGAGATGTCGAAGAGGAAGAAGGCGTCGGCGAACTGGATGTCGGTGGTGAAGTCCAGCGTGTCCCGGCGCGGCATCGGCCGCTCCTGGTAGGGCACCACGAACACGAAGTCGCCGCGCGTCCGGGGGTTGTCCTCGGCGTCGAGGATGTCGGTCCCCGCCGCGGCCTCGATGAAGTCGTCGACGCCGTCGCCGTCCGTATCGGCGCGGGCGCGGTCGCTCCCGAGCTCCAGCTCCCGTGCATCGCTCAGGGTGTCGCCGTCGCTGTCCAGGTCGATGAAGTCCGGCGCGCGGTCCCCGTCCGTGTCGACCGGGAGGGTGTCGAGGTCCTCGTCTCCGGCCTCCACCATGTCGGGGATGCCGTCGTTGTCCGAGTCGAGGTCGTGGCGGTTCTCGATCTCGTCCTGGTCGGAGTCGAAGGCTCCGTCGTCGCCGTCCATGATGAAGTCGTTGTCGCTGTCCCGGTCCCGAAAGTCGGGGATGCCGTCGTTGTCCGTGTCGACGGGGAAGTCCGTGTTCGCGCCGATCTCGAGCACGTCCCGGATCCGGTCCCCGTCGTCATCGTCGTCGGCGAAGTTCGGCAGGCCGTCGTCGTCGGGGTCCTCCGTCGCCGCGCTCTCCAGGCCGTCGGGGATCCCGTTGTCGTCCGAGTCGAGGTCGCGTAAGTCGGGGATGTCGTCGCCGTCGGAGTCCGGCGGATTGGTGACGAGGTCAGCGTCGCCCGCCTCCACCCGGTCGAGCAGGCCGTCGTCGTCGCTGTCGCCGTCCAGGTAGTCGGGGACGCTGTCCCCGTCGGTGTCGATCAGCTGCCCGACGCCCTCCTGGAGGGCGGTCAGGGTGTCCCCGTCGGAGTCGAGGACGGCGGCCATGTCGCCGACGGGTCCGGCGTCGGGGCTCCCGTCGCCACCACAGCCCGGCAGGGCCAGACAAGCGAGCGGCAGCGCGGCGAGGAGCCGCGCCCGCGGGCGGCTCCTCGGGGTGAGGAAGTCCTCGAAAAGAAAGCGAACGTTGTGCATCGGAGGCCTCGGAGGGTCGGGAGGGACAGGGGAGCGTAGCTCGTTCCGGGCCGCCAGGCACAGTGGGTGGCCGAAGATGTTCCCGACGTGTGAGCTACGACTCACCCGCGAGCTCGACCTGCCCATGGCCGCGGCCGGCCCGCTCGGTGCTCGGGCCGGCCGGAGCCGGAGCGCTTCGTCCCGGCTCAGCCGAACGGCAGGTCGTCGACCGCGCCGGGCACGACGAACCACACGACCCGGGTGTCCACGATGCTGGCCTCGGCCCGCACCACGATGCGAGCCCGAAAGACCTGGGGGTCGCTGGTCGGCCGCACCCGGAAGTTCTGCCGGGCGACGACGTCCCAGCACAGCGTGGTCCCCGGCAGGGCGCTCGGGTAGGCGTCGTCGAAGGTGTCGCTGTTGAGGTCGGCGGTGGAGGCCTGGAACGTGCAGGGCTCCTCGCCGCTCACGTTGACCTCGAGGTGGTCGATGAACTGCAGGGCGTCGCCCGCGTCGTCCGGCTCGTCCTCCGCCTCGGCGCCGACCAGGAGCGGCACGTTGCGCGTCACCTGGCGGATCGCGTCGCTGATCGCCGGCCCGACGGTGCTCGGGTCGGACCGCGGCGCGCGGAAGAAGATCGGCTGCCCGTTCTCGTTGAGGGACCGCGAGAACCTGCTGATGCCGGTGAAGTCGTCGCGGATGTCGTCCGACTGGGTCGAGCCGTTGGCGAGGTTGTCGACCCCCACGAAGAAGATGTCGAACTGGTCGAGGACCATGCCCGCGCTCTCCGCGGTGTTGGGCTCGGCGCAGGCCCCATCGGCGCATTGCTCCCACTCGTCGGAGAACATGATCATCATGCGGACCGCGTCGGGTCGATAGCCCGCGCAGCCGATGCCCTCCGGCGCGCAGTTCGGGATGTTCTGATCCACGCCGACGCAGAAGTCCCGGTCGGCCATGCACTTCGCGGCCTCGAAGTGGTTCTCGTCGCCGCCGACCAGGCCGATGTCCTCGAGGGACTGCGCGACCGCCCGCGTGTCGGACGTGACCGCCTGGAGCATGCGCGGCCGCCAGCTCGGGCTGCTCCCCGCGAACCCGCCCGTCCCGGCCCAGAGGCTCGCGATGCACCGGGTCGTCTCGGGGTCACCGATGCAGCGGCCGTCCACGCTGCACACCTGGCCCTGACCGCACTCGTTGTCGCGGCTGCACGGCGTGCCGAAGTCCTCGCAGGTCAGCTCGTCGACGATGTCGACCACCGTGTCGAAGACCTCCTCGATCACGCTGCGCATCGAGCAGGAGATGTCGAAGACGAAGAGCGTGTCGGCGAACTGGATGTCCGTGGTGAAGTCGAGCGTGTCGCGGCGCGGCGTCGGCGGCTCCTGGAACGGCACCACGAACACGAAGTCGCCCCGCGTGCGGGGGTTGTCCTCGCTGTCCAGGAGGTCCGTCTCGGCCGCGGCCGCGATGAAGTCGTCGACACCGTCGCCGTCGGTGTCGGCGCGGGCGCGGTCGCTCCCGAGCTCGAGCTCCCGTGCATCGCTCAGGGTGTCGCCGTCGCTGTCGAGATCGATGAAGTCCGGCGCGCGGTCCCCGTCCGTGTCGATCGGCGGGGTCTCGAGGTCGTCGTCGCCGGCCTCCGTCGCGTCGGGGATGCCGTCGTTGTCCGAGTCGAGGTCGATGCGGTTGTCGATCAAGTCTCCGTCGGAGTCGAAGGCCCCGTCGTCCCCGTCCATGATCAGGTCGCCGTCGCTGTCGAGGTCGCGGAAGTCGGGGATCCCGTCGTTGTCCGTGTCGACGGGGAAGTCCGTGTTCGCGCCGATCTCGAGGATGTCCCGGATCCGGTCCCCGTCGTCATCGTCGTCGGCGAAGTTCGGCAGGCCATCGCCGTCCGGGTCCTCCGTCGCCGCGCTCTCCAGGCCGTCCGGGATCCCGTTGTCGTCCGAGTCGAGGTCGCGGAAGTCGGCGAGGTCGTCGCCGTCGGAGTCCGGCGGGTTGGTGACGAGGTCGGCGTCGCCCGCCTCCACGCGGTCCAGCAGGCCGTCGTTGTCGCTGTCGCCGTCGAGGTAGTCCGGGACGCCGTCCCCGTCCGTGTCGATCAGCTGCCCGATGCCTTCCTGGAGGTCGGGCAGGGTGTCGCCGTCGGAGTCCAGGACGGCGGCCATGTCGCCGACGGGCCCTCCATCGGGCGCCCCGCCGCCCCCGCCGCAGCCGAGGGGGGCCGCCAGGGCGAGGGGGAGCGCGACGAGCAGCGCCCGGGGGCGGCTCGTTCGCGGGGAGAGGTCCGCGGTAAGGAAGCGAACGTGAATCATCTGGGCCTCGAACGGTCGGAAGGGGGGAGGGAAGGTAGCTGGGTCCTGCGCGGGGATCACCGCAGCCATCGAAGAGGTTCCGCGACCGCTCGGATACGGCTCACGTGGGGTCCCGCCGGGGTGAGTGGCCGCGGACGACCCGACCCTCGGACCGACGTTGACCGGCGGGCGGCGGGCGTGGCATGCGCAGCGCCATGGCGATCGCGTTCGCCCCGGAGACGGTGGGCTCCCACGATCGGGCCCCGGGCGGTCGGCTCCACGAGGTCGCCGCGACCGGATGACCGATCGGGACCGGAAGGGCGACACGGCCATCGTGATGGCCGGTGGTGGCGCACGGGGGGCCTACGAGGCGGGGGTGGTCGCGGGCCTGATGGAGGTCCTCGGGAGGCGCTCCCGCACCCGGCCGCCGTTCACGATCTTCACGGGCTCGAGCGTCGGCGCGATCAACGCGGCCTGGCTCGCTGCCCACGCCGACCGCAGCGATCTCGCCGTCGAGGGGCTCCTCGCGCACTGGCGCGGGCTCAACCTCGCTCGCCACCTCCGGCTGGATCCGCTGCGCCTCCTGAGCGGTCGGCGCTTCGGGACCGCCTTCGCCCGCTTCCGGGGCGAGAAGGCGGAGGTGATCGGCGCCTCCCTGCTCAACCCGACCGGCATCGAGGAGCTCGTCGAGACCGCGATCCCCTACGAGCGGCTCCACGCCAACGTGGACAGCGGCCTGGTGCGGGCCCTGGTCATCGCGGCCCTCGAGATCGCGACCGGGCGCACCGCTCTGTTCATGGAGCTCGCCCCGGGTCAGGCCTTCCGGGCGAGCATGGATCCCCGCCGCCTGGCGCGACCCACGCGGATCGAGTCCCGCCACGTGCTCGCGTCCTCCGCGCTGCCGCTCCTGTTCCCCGCCCGTCGCATCGGGGGGGGCTACTACTGCGATGGCGGCCTGCGGACCAACACGCCGATCGCGCCGGCGATCCGGGCGGGGGCGCGGCGCCTCGTGATCGTGTCGCCGACCACCAGCGAGCTGCCCGCGCCGGTCGAGGGGAGCCCGGAAGCGGAGGCGGCGGAGGCGGCCTACCCGAACCCGATCTTCGTGATCGGGAAGATCCTCAACACCCTGCTGCTCGACCCGCTGTCGTACGACCTCGCGGTCCTCGAGCGCCTCAACCAGCTGATGGGGACTCTGCAGGACACGCTGGAGCCCCACGAGCTCGAGGAGGTGGAGCGCGTCATGGCCGAGACCCGCGGGATGCCCTACCGCAAGCTGGAGACGCTGGTGTTCAAGCCGGAGGAGGACATCGCGCGCATCGCGCAGCAGTACGCGCGGCGGGTCCAGAGCGGGACGCTGTCGAACGTGATCGTGACCCGCCTGGCGAACCTCGGCGTCAACCTCCAGGCGGACCTCCTCAGCTTCGTGCTCTTCGACCGGGAGTACGCGCAGCACCTGATCGACCTCGGGCGCCGGGACGTGCTCGTCCGGCAGGAGGAGGTCGACGCGTTCTTCGCGTGAGCGCGCGGATGACCCGCTCGGGGCGACGCCGACCTCCCGGCTCCGTTCCACGACCGCTCGGCGAAGCTCGAGACGCCCGCGCGAAGCGACGCGGAGCCCCTCTCCCCTCTCCGGCCATCCCGTCGTCCCGGCCGCTGCCCGTCGAAGGCGGGGCGAGCCAGGGGCGTCTTCCGATGCGGACGCCCTACTCGTCGTTGCGCGCCCACGGCAGCGGGTAGCTGTAGGGGGCGTTCGGCGAGCGCTCGCTCGACTGCAGCTCGAGGTCCTTGACCAGCAGGGCGGGGCTGATCGTGCTGACCGGCACCGAGCCGCTCTCGGCCCCGCACCAGCTGTTGTCCAGCTCCCGCCGCCTGCCGGCCCGGACGATGCCGCGGATCGCGTTGAGCGGGGTGCCGACGAAGTTCACGTCCCGCACGAGCTTGCGCTCTCCGTTGGGGAAGACGAGCTCCGCGGTGCGGATCTGGCCGAGGAAGGCCTGGAAGTCGTAGCTCTTCGTGGCGGTCTCGCCGCTGTCCGCGACCCGCACGTGGACACCGAAGGGGAGGCGGCGCCGCTCGACCTCGGCGAGCAGCTCCCGGGTCAGGTCGGCGTCGCTCACGCCGCCCTCCGCCTCGACCATCGTGACGCCCATCCGGGACATCGGGCGCTCGTGCGCCTCGTTCCGGGCGTGGCCGTTCGACACGTGGTCCCGCTGGATCCCGGCCCGGGACGTGACGAACCCGGCGATGTGACCGCTCTTCACGAGGTCCGCCCGGCTCGCCTCGACCCCCTCGTCGTCGTAGCGATAGTGGCCGACGAGGCTCCGCTCCTCGAAGGCCTCGCAGGTGGGGTCGTCGTACATGCTCAGGAAGTCGGGCAGGAGCTCGTCGCCCAGCGCATCGCGGAAGGTCTGCCCCTCGCCGCTCGAGAGCAGGCGGCTCCCCTCGAGGCGATGTCCGAGGGCTTCGTGCATCAGGAGCCCGGCCGGCTTCGGGTCGAGCAGCACCGGGCCGGAGTAGGCGCGGAGCGTGGGGGCCGCGGCCACGTGCCGCATGTGGGTCACCGCCCTTCGGATCTCCGCCTTCAGGGCCGTCAGGCTCGGCAGCTCGTCGGGGTCGGTGACGAAGTGGCTCACGTTCCAGGGGACGGTGATCCCGGCGTCGCTCGTCAGGTCCAGGAGGCAGCTGAGCTGCCAGAGCGGCTGGCGGCTGACGACGGTCGAGCCCTCGCTGGAGGCGAACAGCCGGGTCACGTGGCGCACGGACAGCTCGACGGTGCACCCGTAGATGCCCTCGTGCTTCTTGCCGACCGCGCTCGACTGCTCGACGTAGGCCCGCCAGTAGTCCCGGTCGAGCTCCGGCAGGTCCGGCAGGGACTTGTCGACCACCGGGTCGCGCCGCTCGAACGCCGGAAGGCTGCGGTTCGGGTCGCGGTAGTGGAGCTCGTCGGCCCGCTTCTCGAGCAGGTCCTCCATCGCCTCCCGGTAGCGCGCTTCCGTGAGCTGCCAGAGGCCGAAGCGGATGCCGTCGGGGCGGTCGCCGATCGGCAGGCTCGCGTAGCTGTGGCTCTCCGACTTCGTCGAGTTGTCGGCGAGCCCTCCGTCCCGGACGTGGTCGTAGCGATAGCTTCCGACCCGCACGTCGGCGAAGCAGGCCCGGCTGCGGCGTACCTCGTCCGCGAAGAGCGTCCCGAAGCGGGCATCGATCAGGTGGTGCTCCTGGTCGCGCACCAGGTAGGAGACGTAGTAGGGACGGCGCTGGCGGGGGGCCCGCAGCTCCGCCAGGGCCCGGTGCGCTTCCTCCGAGAGGAGCCGCACGAGCCGCGACGCGCTCTGCCGGGACCCGGTCATGGCCGCCGAGTATGGCGCGTCCCGCCGTGGCTGCACGCTAGGATCCGATTCGGCGTGATCGTGCGATTTCTGTTGCCAAGGGGGGACTTGTGGAGCCCATGGGAAGAGGTCTAGCGTCCATCCCGCGGGCGGCGACGCGCGCGTGGGACCGCCCAGGCGTCGGAGGTTCGGATGGGGTACGCAGCGGTAGGCCGGGGAGCGTTGACGCTCCTGGCGGCGCTGGTCGCGATCGGGTGCGCCGCGGACGCGTGGGGCGAGGTCGAGCGAGCGCAGGTGGCTCCGGGTCCGGGCTGGACGGGCGGGTCGGTCGTCGTCTACGAGTGGGCCCGCGAGGTGAACGCTCAGGGGGACTACGGGCGGGTGGTCGTCGTCGGGCCCGGAGCCGCGCTGCCCCCCGAGGGGACGCAGGCGGGCCTCGAGCACTGGTTCGCGACGCGCCAGGGCAGCGCCGACCCCGACGCGTCCTCGTTCCGGCTGGAGCTCGTGCTGAGCGGAGCGCCGGACGAGCCCGCCATCCAGGCCGCGGTCGCGGAGCTCTGGGCCGACGCCACCTACCTCGGCGGCATGGAGGTCCTGCCGGCCTGGACCCCGGCCGCGCCCGTCCCGACGGACGCTCCGGTCTTCACCCTGGCCTCCGTGGGCTGCGTCGCGCACCCCGAGGCGGCGCCGATCGGGGCGATCTCCGTGGCGATGGCGGTCGACTCGAGCGGCCCGCTCCTGCCGACCTTCTACGCCTCGGACGGGTCGATCACGAGTATCTTCGGCGACTCCGTGGCGCCGGAGCAGGGCGCCTCCGTCGGCGCGAGCGTCGAGCTCGCGGCGGTCGCGCCGGGTCAGCCGGGGCACCCCGATCCGACCTGGCTCCAGTACCCCTGAGGAGCTCGGAGCCTCCGGTCAGGTGAAGCTCCCCCGGATCGCCTCGGCGAGGCGCCGCCGCTCCGCCGCCTCTTCGGACCGGCCCGTCGAGTCGAGGGCCCGGGCGTAGCTCTCCTGGATGGAGGCGTTGAAGGGCGCCCGCACGGCGGCGAGCTGCAGGAGGGGCAGCGCCCGCTGCGGCTCCCCCGCGTCGAGGTGGGCGTCCGCGCGGGTCTTGAGCTCCGCGACCCGGCGGAGGCCCTCCTCGCGGGCCTCGCGCTCCGGGTCGAGGTCCCGCACGGTGAGGGCGCTCGTCCGGCTGAAGCGCAGCACGCGCTCCGTGACCGTGCCCAGGGTCCCGGGTCGGAGGTAGTCGAACCCGCGGCTCCCGATGACCAGGAGGCCTGCGTCGCTCGCCTCCTCGACGATCCGCTCGGCCGGGCGCCCGACGGAGACCTTCGGCTCGACCTGGACGTCGGCGAGGTCATGCGCGTTGAGGAACTCCTCGACCTGCTCCTTCGCCTTGCTCTCCTCCCGGGAGAGCTCCTCGTAGAGGTCGGAGGAGTGCAGGAAGCCCTCCGCCGACTCCGGGATCACGGTGAGCACGCGGAGCGGGGTGCGGTACAGGCGGGCCATGCGCAGGGCGAGGGTGAACCCCAGGCGGGACTGCGGGCTCAGGTCCACGGGGCACAGCAAGGGCAGGTGACCGAAGGGCACGGGGCCGCGCACCACCATCACCGGGACGAGGCTGTGGCGGACGATCGCCTCGGCCGTGCTGCCCGCGAGCCACCGGCTCAGCGTGGCGCTGGTCGCGCCGCCGGTGATCACCATGTGGGCGTGGACCTCCTGCGCCCGGTCGACCACGACGTCGGCGGCGCGGCCCCGCTCGACGTGGATCTCCTCGATCCGCGCGCCGCTCTCCACGAAGGGAGCGAGCTGCTCCTCGACCTTCTGCTCCTCCCGGACCAGGCGCTCCTGGAGATGGGCCTCGCTCTCGAAGGGGCGCCAGCCCACGGCGTGGACGAGGGACAGCGGGGCGTCCATCCGCTGCGCCAGGTCCACCGCGGCGGTGAGGATATCTTGGGTCTCGTGGTCGAAGGGGACGGCGACGAGGAGGGGGCGGCGGTCGGACATCTCGTCCCCATAGTTACGCGCGCCGGAGCCGGCGTCAGGCGAACGCTGGCGCTTCGGCCGGCAGCAGGTTCCGGCGGGCCAGGATCGGCAGGAGGTACTGGGCCACGTGGCCGAAGGAGTCGCTCTGCGGGTCGAGCTGCTTGCCGATGCCCTCGGCCGTGACGAGGCCGACCATCATGAGCGTCATGTCCGGGACGGGCCGGATGCCATGGCGCCGCGCCACGTCGAACACGTGGTCGATCAGCTTGCGGAACTCGATCTCGTGGGCGGGCTTGCCGCGGAACTCCGCGGTGAAGGCCTCGACGTCCTCCTCGAGGCGGCTCCAGTCCACGCTGCCCTCCGCGTAGGTGTGGTAGCGCCGGAGGTGGCTCACGAAGTCCGCCGTCGTCCCCATGACGAGGCACTTGTTGAAGTCGATGTACTGCTCGAGGAGGGCGTCCGGCAGGTTCTTGACCATCCCGACGTCGAAGATCGCGATCCGACCGTCGGGCGTGACCAGCAGGTTCCCCGGGTGCAGGTCGGCGTGCAGGAACCCGTCCTCGAACAGCATCTTGAGAAAGGCCTCCCGCAGGATCCGGGCGACGTCGGGGTGGGCGCCGGGGGGGAGCGCGTCGATCTTCACGCCCTCGATCAGGGCCATCGTCATGACCCGGTCGCTGCTGAGGTCTTCGTGCACCTCGGGGAACACGACCCCGTCCACGTCGGCGAAGTTGCGCCGGAAGGTGCGGTAGTTGGCGATCTCTCGCCGAAGGTCGGTCTGCTCCCGGACCCCGCGCAGGAAGTGCTCGAGGTGGCCGACGAGGTCGGCGTGGCGCGCACGGGGGCTCAGCGCCTGGACCAGCCGCCCCGCGAGGAGGATCAGGCGCGCGTCGTTGTCGATTACCCGACGGACACCGGGCTTGAGGATCTTGATCGCGACCCGGTCGCCGGAGGGCAGCACGCCCCGATGGACCTGCGCCACGCTGGCGGCGGCCAGCGGCTCGTCCTCCACCTCCCGGAACCGCCGCTCGGCGGGCACCCCGAGGGCCTCCTCGAGCTGCCTTCGCGCCACGTGGCCCGGCACCGGGGGGATCCGGTCCTGCAGGGAGGTCAGCTCCTGGATCAGCGCCGGGCCGAAGAGGTCCGGGCGCGTGCTCATCACCTGGCCCAGCTTGATGAAGGTCGGGCCCAGGCGGGTGAAGGCCCGGCGCAGCACCGCCCCCCGGAGCTGCTCCACCCGCGCCCGGCGGGCGGACCGGCCCCGCCCCGGGAGGGTCCGGACCCAGCCGATCCCGTACTCCCCTGCGGCGACGAGCGTCGCGGCGAGGACCTGGAGGGTGCGTAGGGCAGCGGCCAGCACACGCCGAGCCTAGAGCCGGTCCGAACGCCCGTCGCCTCGCCGACGCCGCCCCTCTGGCGGTGGCCCAGCTCTGGAGGCAGAACGAAGAGGTGGATCCCGAGCTGTTCGTCTCCCTGGTGGTCGGGGGGCTCATGTTCCTCGGCCTCGCCGGGAGCCTGGCCGGCGCGGCCCGCCGAGGGGCCGCCCACCAGGACGTCCTGACCGAGCACTGGGCGCAGTGCGCGGAGGCGCTGGGTGGCGCGCTCGAGCAGGAGGGTCACGGCACGCTGTCGCCCCGGCGCCTCACGATCACGGTCGACCGGGACGGCGCGCTCGTCCGGATCGACGCCAACGTGCCGGCGGACCCGGAGCTCGCCGGCCACACCCGAGCCCGCGCCATGTACGCCGTGGGCCGGGGCCCGGCCTTTCGGCTCCAGCGGCGCGGCAGCTACACGCCGCTCGACCGGGCCCTCGGGGTCGGGGACATCCGCCTCGGAGACGAGGCCTTCGACCGTCAGGCGCTCCTCGTCGCGGACGACCCGGAGGGCGCGGCGGCCCTCTTCGACGAAGCCCAGCGGGGCAGGTTCATGGCCTTCGCGCGCCTCGCGGTCTTCCGGAGCGACGGCGCGCTGGTGGACCTGACGTGGGACGGGGTGGAGCAGCGCCTCGACATCCTCGGCAAGGCGGTGGACATGGTCGCCACGCTCGCGCTCCACGGCGTCGCGCCGCTGGTGCGCCTGGCCGAGCTCCCGGGCGCCCAGTTCGAGGCGCCATCCGGCCAGGGCCCGGAGCGGACGCTGCCGCGCGTCCGGGTGCGCCGCGCGGACGCGGACGTCGTGTTCGCCCCCGACCCGTCGGAGGAGCCGCTGGCCTACGTCTGCGTCGCCCGGCCCCGGCGGCCCCTGCCGGAGTTCGCCGTCCAGGTCGAGGCCGGCGGCGCCGTGGCGGGCGAGCTTCCGGAGGGCATCGTGGACCCGGAGGTCGCGGGGGCGTTGGGGCGCCTCGGCCCCGCGTGGATCCGCGGCGGGGCGGAGCGGGTCGAGATCGTCTTCGACGACGACCCGTCGCTCGAGCAGGGCGAGGCCGCCGTGGAGCTGCTGGCCCGGGTCAGCGCTGGCGGCGGCTCGCAGGGCGTCTTCCGGTAGCGCGACTTCGCGCCTAGCCTGTGAGCATGGCCGACGACGCTCCGATCCGCTTGACGCAGCTCACCTCCTCCGGGGGTTGAGCCGCCAAGATCCCCCCCAAGGACCTGGTCGAGGTCCTCCGGATGGCTGGCGCGGACGAGCCCGACGGGCGGGTCGTCGGCCAGACGGACCGCGATGACGCCGCGGTGCTCCGGCTCGCCGAGCTGTCGCCGGAGGGCCCCTACCTCGTCTCGACCGTCGACGTGATCACGCCGGTGGTCGACGACCCCTACGTCTTCGGGCAGGTCGCGGCCGCGAACGCGCTGAGCGACGTGTACGCCATGGGGGGCGAGCCCCGCTTCGCCCTGGCGATCGCCGCCTTCCCGAGGGACCGGCTCCCGCTGGAGGTGCTCGGCGGCATCCTGCGGGGCGGCGCGGACAAGGTCCGGGAGGCGGGCGCCGCGGTCGTCGGCGGCCACAGCATCGCCGACCCCGAGCCGAAGTACGGCCTCGCCGTGACCGGGATGGTGAGCCGGGAGCGCCTCGTGACGCAGGCCGGCGCCCGCGCCGGGGACGTGCTGCTCCTGACCAAGGCGCTCGGCACGGGCCTGCTGGTCGGCGCGCTGCGCCAGGAGGAGCTCGCCCCGGACGAGGAGCGGGCGCTGGTCGCCTCGATGACGCGCCTCAACGCAAGCGCCGCCCGCTGCATGGCCGAGGTGGGGGCGACGGCGGCCACCGACGTGACGGGCTTCGGCCTGTTGGGGCACGCCCACCACCTCGCGCTCTCGTCGGGGCTGAGCCTCGAGCTCGATCCGGAGGCGCTCCCGGCCCTGGCCGGGGCGCGGGAGCGGGCGGCGAAGGCCTCGCATGGGGGAGCCGCCGGCCGGAACCTCACCTACGTCGAGCCGGTCCTGAGCGGCCTCGCGCCCGACGCGGGCCTGCGGCTCGCGATCGATCCGCAGCCCTCCGGAGGCCTCTTGATCGCGGTCGCGCCCGAGCAGGCAGGGCGCCTCGCCCTCGCGCTCGCCGCGTCGGGGGCGCAGGGCGCGCGGATCGGTCGGGTCGCGCCAGGGGAGCCCGGCGCGCTGCGCTGGCGAGCGGGGTCGGCCGCGTGAGCACCCCGGGGGCGGCGGCTACGGCGTGGCCGCCCGAGCCCGACGCTTCATCGCCGCCGCGCGCACCCGCATCCGGCGGAGCCACCAGAGCCGGTCGACCAGCAGCCTGCCCCGGAGGTGGTCCATCTCGTGCTGGAGCGCCACGGCGCGCATGCCCTCGAGGTCCCTCTCGAAGGTCTCGCCGTGCCGGTTCTGGGCCCGCACCCTCACCTGGGTCGCGCGGATCACGTTCGTGACGACCCCGGGGACCGACAGGCAGCTCTCCTCGACGAAGCCCCACGCGCCTCGCCGGAGGATCTCCGGGTTGATGTAGACCTCCGCGGAGGTCCGCTCCTCCGAGAGATCCAGCGCGAGGACCGCCTGCAGCACCCCCACCTGGGGCGCGGACAGACCGATCGCGGTGGTCCCGCGGAGCGTCTCGACCAGGTCGTCGACCAGGGCCCCCAGGTCGGCGTCGAACACGCCCACCGGCTCGGACCGCTGCCGGAGGCGCGGGTCCGGGTACTCGAGGACCGCTAGCCGAGCCATGATGCCTCCCTGGCCAAGGGCGGCGTCCGCTCGGCGGAGCAGGCTCCCCCCGCCCGGATCAGCGGGCTCGCGACGACGATCGTCACGACCAGGAGCGCCATCTCGAGGGCGTAGACCGTGACGTAGCCCGTCGCGATGCCCCCGAAGCCCGCTGCGGTCGCCTCGCTCCCGCCGACGCCCGCCTGCACGGCGTCCCGGAGCACGCCGCTCGCCGCGTTGGCGAGGCCGGCAGCCGTGGCCTGTACGGCGCCCCACGCCCCGAGGGCGAGGCCGGCCTGCGCCCTCGGCGCGAGCCTCATCGTGGCCGTCAGCGTGCCGTGGCCGAAGAGCGCGCCCGCGAAGCCGAGCAGGAGGTTCCCGGCGACGAAGAGCGCGGTCTGCTCCAGAGGAGCGGCGGCCAGCACCAGGACGAAGGCGGGGAGGCCGAGCAGGGCGCCCACCCGCGTGGCCTGGTACGCGTCGAGCCCACGCCCGAGGGCATAGGAGGCGTACCCGAAGCCGAGAAGGCTGCCGAGGGCGAGCACCGCCGTGAGGCTGGTGGTCGACGCGACGCTCAGGTGGAGGACCTGGCCCCCGAAGGGCTCGATCAGGATGTCGGCCATCCCGAAGGCCATCGTGCCGAGGCCGATGACCGTCAGCCGGCGCATCGTCTGCTCGCCCTCGCAGAACTGTGCCCAGGACTCGCCGAAGGTGGGGGCGGGCGCGGGGGGAGCCCGCCCCCGAGGCGGGCGCCGCGCCTCCTGCTTCCACATCGCCACGCAGTTGAGGGCCAGCGTCGCCACCGCCGCGCCCTGAATGACCTGGACCAGGCGACCCGGCGTGAAGTCCGCGAGGGAGGCCCCGAAGCCCAGCGCGCTCGCGATCATCCCGAGGAGGAGCATGACGTACATCAGGCCCACCACGCGCGGGTGGGACTCGGGCGGGGTCAGGTCCGTGGCGAGGGCCAGGCCGGCGGTCTGGACGGTGTGCAGGCCGGCCCCCACGAGGAGAAAGGCGAGGGCGGCGGCGCCGATCCCCACGAAGGCCGGCACCGCCGCTGCGTTGCCCTTGCCCGCCAGGACCAGGAGCGCGAAGGGCATGATCGCGAAGCCGCCGAACTGCGCGACGGTGCCCTTCCAGATGAAGGGGACCCTCCGCCAGCCCAGCTCGCATCGGTGGGTGTCCGACCGGAACCCGATCAGCGCCCGGAACGGGGCGAACACGAGCGGCAGGGCGACCATGATGCCGACGACCGACGCCGGGACGCCCAGCTCGACGATCATCACGCGGTTGAGGGTGCCGACCAGCAGCACGAGAGCGATGCCGACCGAGACCTGGAACAGCGACAGCCGGAGCAGCCGGCGGAGCGGCAGGTCCGGCGTGGCGACGTCGGCGAAGGGAAGGAAGCGAGGGCCGAGCGACGCCCAGGCCCTTGCTGCCCGCTTTCCGATGCGATTCACGTCGACCCCTTCGACCGGCGCCGCGGGCTGGCTAGTCCCCGTCTCCCGACCGCCTCGTCAAGACCGGCAGGCCGAAGAGGCCGGAGAGGGGGGTCGAGCTGTTCCAGAGGAGAGGGATGCCGAACGTCGACGAGTACGCACCGCCGCTGGTCCCGGTCAGCGTCGGCATCGGGATGATCGTCGCCCTCCCGTTCGTCAGGAGCGGGATGCCGAAGGTGGATCGGTAGGGTCCCTTGCCACCGGTGAGCTGGGGGAGACCGAAGGAGGTGCTCCTGCTGTTCGACAGGAGGAGGTTCGGCGTGAAGTAGGTGTCGGAGAAGGCCAGCACCGCCTTCGACTTGCCCTCGGTCAGCACGGGGAGGCCCAGCGCCTCGCTCAAGGGCGCGGCCATGTTGGTCCTGGCGACCGGAAGGGTCGACGTGTCGATCGGCCCGTAGCGCCTCAGGACGTCCTCGACCTGGCTCCCGATGCCAAAGGGCGTATTGATCGCGACGACCCACCGACCCTGCCGGAGACCCGCGACGCAGGCCTTGGCGAAGACTGGAGCGAGGCGGCCGGAGCTGACGGCATCGTCCACCGTCCTCTGCTCCTGGCCAGCCGACGGCGCGAGGATCGTCGCCGCGTCGGCCTGGATTCGATACTCGCGGAGCTTCTCGACCGCTTCCTGGGCCTGTCCCTCCGTCTCATACATTCGAATGATCGGCGTCATGATCTCTCCCCGCGCTGGCGCGAACCGATAGGTTGCTCTTCTCGCGGACCTCGGAGCTCGAGGTCCGCGAAAAGAGCCTGCTTGCGTGGGATATCAGCCGCCCTGCCAGTAGGCGGCGAACCACGTCGTGTTGCTGAGGACGGCGAAGTGCACGATGAGGGCAATCACCGCAACTCCGCCGAGGAACAGCGGGAGCCCGACGGTCGGGTTGACGACGCACCAGATGCGACCCTGATTCATGTCAAACCTTTCAGCCGAGCCACGGCGTGTAGACGTACGCGAGGATGTGCGCGATCACAGCGATCAGGAAAAACACGCGCGCACCGTCGATGACGTGCTTGTGGAGCTCTTCGCTCTCTTTGATGGTCAGTCCGGTCGGCCATACCCGGTCCGGGTCGTCGAGGTCACTCATGCACTCCCTCCCTGAGGCCGAAGGTGGCCTCACTGGTCGGCTCCGAGCGCCGCACGACCCCGGTCACCACGAGGGGGGCTGGCGACACCACAGGCGAGCCTACGAGACGCCTCGGCCAAGTGTCAAGCGAACCTGCCACTCGCCACTGTCAATTTCACTGGACACCTGTCCCCGTCCGGGGAGGCTCACGCTCGGGCTGCACACCTGCTCAGGCGCGCTCTCGGGCCGACCACGCTCGGACCCGCGGCGGCGACGCGTCCACGAAGAACGGGTCCGCGAGCCGGGCCTCGAGCCACCGCCGGAGCGCCACGTACCCTGGGGGCAGTTCCAGCCCGTAGGCCAGGGCGAGGGCGAACCGTCCCGTCAGCGCCGCGTCGGCGAAGGAGTAGACCCCCGCGAAGTGATCGCGGCCCTCGATCCACGCCTCGAGCGTGGGCAGCGTCTCGAGCCACGCGACCCGTGCGGCCCGGAGCCGCTCCTCGTCCCACGGGCCCTCCGGCTTGGCGCGCTTCTCGAAGACGACCTCCCGGACCGCGCGCCCGACCGGGTTGTCGGCGAACCGCGTGACCTCCCGCGCGTGCGCCCGCGCCGCGGCACCGTCCGGCAGGAGCCCACCGTGGAGGTCCTGGAGGTACTCGAGGATCACCTGGCTGTCCGTGAGGACCACGTCGCCGTCGCCCAGGACCGGGACCGTCTTCGCGCTCGTCAGCGCTCGCCACGCTCGCTCGTGCTCCGGGTCGTCGTGGGGGTAGCGAACGACGCCCAGCCCGAGGTGGCCGAGGCAGAGGCGCACCCGGTAGCAGAAGGGACACTCCGCCTTGTCGTAGAGCGTCAGCACCGGAGGCCGGCCGGTCCTAGTCGGACCCGTCCGGTCCGGAGGGGTGGGCCGGGGGCTGGATCGGGATGGTGACCCGCTGGCCGCCGAGCGCCTCCAGGTGCTCGGTCACGAAGTCGAGCCGGTCCTGACCCCAGAACACCTGGTCGCCGATCACGAAGGTAGGGACGCCGAAGAGCCCCCGCGCCCGGGCCTCCTCCGCGTAGCGGTCGAGCGTCGCGAGGCGGGCGGGGTCCTCCGCCGCGGCGATCGTCTCCGCCCGGTCGAGGCCGGCGGCCTCGGCGGCCGGACCGAGCACCTCGAGGTCGCCGATGTCCTTCCCCTCGGCCCACTCGGCAGCCATGACCTGGATGACGTAGTCGCGCAGGACCCCCCTCTCCTCGGCGAGGAGCGACACGGCGCCGGCGCGCGTCGGGTCCGTGCTCTTCGGCGGGGGCACGAACGGATAGCCGAAGCGCTTGCACCACCGCTGGACGTCCTGGCGGGAGATCGGGAGCTTGATCTTCGCGCGGTCCGGCGCGGACCGGCCGGCCCAGCCCGGCAGCGGGCGAAAGAGGATGCGGGCGTCGTGGCGGTCCTCGATCACCCACATGCGCCGGCTCGCCAGGTAGCAGTAGGGGCTCCGGAAGTTGAAGAAGCAGAGGACGTCGACGGTCACGCGGGCGTCTCCCCGTCGTGGGCCCAGCTCGGCTGGAACGTGGTCGGGATATCGATCTCGAGGGCCCGCTCCCGGTAGGTCACCACCGCGTGCTCGAGATCCTCGAGGACCCGGATCCGGACGTCCTCGGTGTGCGTGGGCTCGCCAGGGTCGTGGCCGACCGCGCTCGCCGCCACGGCGCGGATCGGTCCCGAGTGGGTGGCGACCAGCACCATCAGCGCCTCCGGCCCGCGGCGCACCTCGTCGACCACCCCGCGCCAGAAGCGGCGGACGCAGCTCGCGGCGGGCTCGAAGGTCATCAGCGGCGTCCGGAGCCACTGCGTGATCGGGTCCCCGCCGGCCGCCTGGATGTTCCAGAAGCGCTCCATCTCCACGAGCCAGGTGGGGCGGTCGCCGCCCTGGTGCCGTTCGTGGACCTCCAGGCGCTCCGCGAAGCGCATGAACGCGCTCGTCACGTCCATCTCCTCGCCCTCGACGTGGACCTGGAAGTTCTTGAAGCGGTCGCTCGGGTGGGGCTCCTCGAAGGTCACGTCGTCGATGCCGTAGCGCGCGCCGGCCTGCATGATCCCCTCGCGCATCGCGACCGCGGTCTCGGTCGCGCGGGCGGTCGGCGCGTGAGGGAAGCGCACCGTCATCCCGGGCTTGAGCCCCCGGCCGAGCCGCTGGCCCTTGCGGTGGGCCTGCCAGCGCCCGAGCGCGCTCAGCCCGGCGTTGGTGGCGTAGCTCTGGGTCTGGCCGTGGCGCACGAGGCGCACCACCGTCGTGCCGGCCATCCGCTCCTTGAGGAAGGGGGGCGGGACCACCTCCCGCGGCGACACCGAGTCCCAGCTGTAGGCCTCGCTGACGCCCCCGGGCGGCGCCTCTCCGCGCTCCTGCTCGCTGCGGGCCCGAGCCCGGGCCCGCTCCCGCGCCCGGTCCACGTAGGGGGGCCGGTTCTTCTCCGGGACCACGACGCCACCGGCGGGCGCCGGCGCCGCCCCCTCCTCGCGGCGGGCCCGCTCCTCGAGGTACCGCGCGAGGTAGGCGGGCGCCTCCGTGCGCGTGCTCGGGAAGCGACCCGTCACGTATGCACCGACTGGAAGCTGGGGAGCAGCCGCCCCTCGTAGTAGAAGATCGCGCTCCCGATCTGGTCCTCGGTCCAGGTGATCGGCTCCCACTCCACGGGGTCCACCCAGTAGCCACCGGTGAAGACCTCGTTCCGGTTCCCGACCGGGTCGAAGAAGTAGATCGTCTGGCCGCGGCTGATCCCGTGGCGGGTGGGGCCGATCTCGATGTCGACGCCGTTGATGCGCAGCAGATCGGCCGCGCGGTACACGTCCGACGGGCTGTCGAGCCAGAAGCTGATGTGGTGGAGGCCGCCGTTCGTGCCCTTGACGAACGCGACGTCGTGCGTGGTGCAGGTGCGCTCGAGGAAGGCGGCGAGCTGGTGTCCCTCGTTGCTGACGACCTGCTCGGTCAGGCGGAACCCGAGGGCCTCGCGGAAGAAGCGGCCCGCCTCGCCGACGTCCTCCGCGGTCAGGAGGTTATGGTCGAGGCTCTTCGGCGCGATGCCCTTGAGGCCGAGGGGCATCGGGGGCGGGTTGGTCTTCGGGAGGCCGTTGCCGACCTGCTCCATGCGGTAGTAGAGGACGGTCGTGTGGCCGCTCGGGGCCTCGAAGCGGATGCCCGGCCCGCAGGCCTTGAGGTCCCCGGGCGCGAGCCGCTCGACGTGGCAGCCCCAGCGCTCCGCCTGCGTCTCGAAGCGCTCGAGGTCGTCGACGCTCTCGACCTTCCAACCGAACTGGGCCAGGCCGTAGCGGGGGCTGTACCGCAGCACGACCGAGTGGTGGTCGTGCTCGTCCCAGCACTTGAGGTAGACGCAGTCGCCCTCCCTCTCGACCTCCACCAGCCCGATGACCTCGGTGTAGTAGGCGGCGGCGAGCTCGAGGTCCGGGACCTTCACCTCGCTGAAGCCCAGGCGGTAGATGCCCACGTCGTCCTCCTCCCGGTCGGCCCCCGGACGCTGCCCCTGGCGCGACGGGTGCCGGCCGGGGTGCCAACCGCGCCAGCGGTGCGCGGAAGCCGCCTGAGGAGTGTTTCGTATCGAGGAACATCGTTCTTGTCAAGGGAACGTGGATCCTCTAGGTTGAAGGTTCGTCCTCGCCTATCGTGAGGGTGTCGGGGGCCGGCGAGGGGCCACGCGGACAGGTCCCTTGCGCGGCAGCGGACGGAGAGGGGATCGTGGTCATGGCGAACGTCGTACCGGTTGACGAGTTCATCAAGGATGAATGGTACCCCGGCTTCAAGCCGGAGTATGGCCACACACCGTGGGCTACCGAGCCCGTGAAGGCCTTCTCCAAGGAGGATGAAAAGCGCTTCTGGTTCCTCGACTTCCACTGGCCCAACGGCATGACCCCGATGGGCATCATCTTCCTCGAGGACGGCTACGGATGGGGCACGCAGTGCGCTGCCCAGCACTTGCCGCTCCCCCCCGGCAAGGGCATCGCCCAGCGCCTCGGCGGTACGCACGTCTACGCGT
The DNA here is from genome assembly GCA_050331215.1 of Sandaracinaceae bacterium. Lineage (GTDB taxonomy): Bacteria > Myxococcota_A > Polyangia > Polyangiales > Sandaracinaceae > JBHJHB01. The sequence continues at coordinate 45,679 of JBHJHB010000023.1, forward strand.
CCGAGGTCCCGGTCACGAGCGAGTGGGAGCTCGGCTTCCGCGGCGCACGGATCGAGAAGAATCTGCCGCCATTCCTGCAGAGCTTCGACGCGATTTGGAGCCAGCGGGTCTGGGAGCTCGACACCGGCCTCAAGTACTTCGAGGGCTTCACCGCGCAGGGCAAGAACCTGTCCGATCTGGTCCAGAACCTGGTCGATGCGCGCACGTTCCAGCGCCGGGCGTGGGAGATTCACTTCGAGATGATGTACCCCCTTCTCGCCAACTACCTCGGCTTCTACGGGGTGTGCGGGGAGCTCAACATCGACCCCGGGGAGATCTCGAAGTTCCTGCAGGGCTACGACACGAAGATCCTCGAGTGCGACCGGGAGCTCTGGAAGCTCACCGCCGACGCCAAGGCCACCGGGATCGATGATGTCTTCGCCAACCACCCGGCGGAGGACCTGATGGGGGCGCTGTCCCGGCAGTCGCGCGCGTCGGGCTGGGTCAGCCGCTTCCAGGCCTTCCTCGACGTCTACGGCTGGCGCACGGAGGGGATCAGCGACATCGCGCTGCCGCCCTGGGTCGAGGACCCCACGTCCCCCCTCGGCACGATCAAGACCTTCCTCCAGAAGGGGGAGATCCACGACTTCGAGGCCGCTCGGAAGGCAGCGATCGAGGAGCGGGACACCGCGATCGACGCCGCGCGCGGCAGGCTCACGAAGGAGGAGCAGGCCCAGTTCGACGGCGCCCTCTCCGCGTGCCAGGCCGCGAACTTCGCCTGGTGGAACGACGAGCACAACTACTACATCGACCTGCGGGCGACGATCCCGATGCGCCGCGCGTGCCTCGCCCTGAGCGACGCCCTCGGCGGCGACCAGCCGGACGATACGCTCTTCCTGTTCTGGCCGGAGATGCGGCAGATCGCCTCGGGCGACAAGCCCTTCAAGGACTTCAAGCCGATCCTCCGCGAGCGGCGCGCCTACTACGAGCACTGGCGGGATCGGCGCCCGACCATGCCGAAGGTGCTCGGGACGATCCCCGAGGCCGTGACCGACCCGATCCTCATCGAGATCTTCGGGATGCACCACCACTTCTTCAACGCGATGAAGGCGGCAGGGCAGGACGTGCAGACCCTAACCGGGGTCGCCGCCTCGGCGGGGACGGTGAGGGGCAAGGCGCGGGTGCTGCACAGCGCGGGGGAGCTCCACCGGATCCTCCCGGGGGAGGTCCTCGTCTGCGAGGCCACGAGCCCCAACTGGACCCCGGCCTTCGCCAAGATCGCGGCGTGCGTCTGCGATGGCGGCGGCACGCTGACCCACGCCTCGATCATCAGCCGCGAGTACCGGATCCCTTGCGTCGTGGGGGTCGGGCTGGCGACCCAGCTGATCGACGACGGCGACGAGGTCGAGGTGGACGGATCGAAGGGGACCGTCACGGTGTTCAAGGCCAAGGCGGCGTGAGCGTGGCGGCGGACGCGAGCGCGGGGGACCCGGCCGTCCTGTGGGTCGACGACCTGAGCGACCGCTCCGTGCCGCGCGCGGGGTCCAAGATCGCGCGCCTCGGGGAGCTGCGGCGGTGCGGCGTCGCCGTCCCCGACGGCTTCGTGGTCACGACGAGGGTGTACGAGGAGTTCCTCCAGGCCACGGGGGCAGGGGCGGAGATCGACGCGGCCCTCGCCGCGGTGCCGCCCGGCGACGACGGCGCCATCGCGCACGCGGCGGCCAGGGCGCGGGCCGCGGTCGAGGGCCGGGCGCTCCCCGACGCCCTCGCCGAGGTGCTGACCGAGGCCTACGAGGAGCTGTCCTTCCGGCGCCGGGACCTCAACATCCCGGTCGCCGTCCGCAGCTCCGCGACGGGCGAGGACGGCACGGACGCCAGCTTCGCCGGCCAGTTCGATACGTACCTCGGCGTCACGGGCGCGAGCCGCCTGCTCGAGAAGGTCCGCGCGTGCTGGGGCAGCCTCTTCACGGAGCGCGCGGTCGGCTACCGGCTGAGGAACGACCTCGACCACCGCCAGAGCCCGATGGCGGTCGGCGTGCTCGAGCTCGTCCACGCCCGGACCTCCGGCGTCGCCTTCTCGATCCACCCCGTCACGGGCAACGCCCACCGGATGGTGATCGAGGGGTCCTGGGGCTGGGGGGAGGCCGTCGTGCAGGGGCTCGTCACGCCCGACCACATCGAGGTGGGCAAGAGCGACCGCCGCGTCCTCGCCTACGAGGTGGCCGAGAAGAAGGTGTGCAGCGCCTTCGACTACTCCCAGGGTCTCGTGGTCGAGCGCGAGATGCCGCGGCGCCTCCGCTGCGAGCGGATCCTCGAGGAGGAGGAGATCCAGGCCGTGGTGAGCGCCGTCCTGTCCATCGAGGAGCGCTACGGCTATCCGGTCGACGTGGAGTGGGTGCTCGACCGCCATCGCCGGCCCGGTGACCCCGTCACCATCGTGCAGACGCGCCCGGTGACGGTGACCCCCGAGGAGGAAGCGACGCCCCGATGGGACCCCGTCGCCTACGCCGCGAAGTACGCGTTCGGCGGCAGGGGCGGCGGGGGGGTGGGCGGACGCTGAGCCCATGGTGCGGTCCGACTCCGAGGCGACCGGCGCGACGCTGCGCTCGGTCCGCAACGCCCTGCGCATCCTCCGGCAGTTCTCGGCGACCGAGCCGCTCCTCGGCGTCAGTGAGCTGGCCCGCCGCCTCGGCGTGGCGAAGAGCACGACCCATCGCCTGCTCGCGACGCTCACCGCCGAGGGGTTCGTGCGCCAGGTGCCCGACGGGCGCTACGGCCTCGGCTTCGTCCTGTGGGAGCTCGGCTCCCAGCTCGTCGGCGGGCTCGAGCTCCGGGAGGTCGCCCACCCGATCCTCGAGGAGCTCCGGAACCGGACCGGCGAGACCGTCCACCTGGCGGTGCTCGACGAGACCGAGGTCGTCTACATCGACCGCTTCGAGAGCCCGGCCACGCTGCAGCTCTTCCGCCGCGTCGGCTTCCGGATGCCCGCGCACTCCACGAGCACGGGCAAGGCGATCCTGGCCTTCAGCCCGAGCTCGGTCGTCGACCGGGTCGTCGCGGAGGGGCTCCGCCGGCTCACGGACACGACCATCACGCGGGAGGCGGACCTCCGATCCCGCCTCGCCGACGTCGCGGCCCGGGGCTACGTGCTGAGCCGAGGGGAGTCCGAGGTCGGCGTGACGAGCCTCGGGGCCCCGATCTTCGACTTCGAGGGGCGCGTCGTCGGGGCCGTCAGCGTCGCCGGGCCCGATACGCGCATGGGCGACGCGGTGCTCGAAGGCCTCGTCGCCGAGGTTCGCGGGGCGGCCGCGAAGATCAGCCGGGGGATGGGCTACGCGCCCAAGGACCGATGAGGGAGGAGGTCGCGAGATGATCGGGCACTGGATCGGCGGCGAGGAGCGCCCATCGAAGGCGGGGGAGACCTTCGAGGACATCGACCCCTGGGCGCAGGAGCGGCGAGCGGTGGTCGCCCATGGGCGCGAGGACGACGTGCGCGATGCCGTCGCGGCCGCGCGGCGGGCCTTCGACGAGGGGCCGTGGCCCCGGATGGGCTACGAGGAGCGAGGCGCGCTCCTGCACCGCCTGGCCGACCGCATCGAGGAGCACCTCGAGGAGCTCGCGTGGGCCGACAGCGGCGACATGGGCAAGCCGATCGCGGACATGCGGGCCAAGGACGTCCCCCGGGCTGCGCGCAACTTCCGGTTCTTCGCGGACCACGCCCGCCTGGCGGTCGCCGAGCGCTTCCCGATGGAGGGCGGCCACCACGCCTACACGCGCTACGAGCCGGCCGGCGTGGTCGCGGCGATCGCGCCCTGGAACTTCCCCCTGATGCTCGAGACGTGGAAGGTGGCCCCGGCGCTCGCCTGGGGGAACACCGTCGTGCTGAAGCCCGCGGAGGACACCCCGTCGTCCGCTACCCTCCTCGCTCGCCTCACCAAGGAGGCGGGGCTCCCGGACGGCGTCTTCAACGTGGTCCACGGCTTCGGGCCGGGCAGCGCGGGGGAGCTCCTGGTCGGCTCGCCGGGCGTGGACCGCATCACCTTCACGGGCGAGTCGGCCACCGGCAAGGTCATCGGCCAGGCCGCGATGGCGCGTCTGGTCCCCGTGAGCCTCGAGCTCGGCGGCAAAGGCGCGAACGTGGTGTTCGCCGACGCCGACCTCGACAACGCCGTGTCCTGGTCCACCAAGGCGGTCTTCACGAACGCGGGTCAGGTCTGCCTCGCGGGCAGCCGCCTGTTCGTGCAGCGCCCGATCGTCAAGGCCTTCGTCGACAGGCTCGCGGAGAGCGCGGAGGCGCTGGTGGTGGGCGACCCGCGGGACGAGAGGACCCAGATCGGCCCCCTCTCCAGCGAGGCCCACTACCGGAAGGTCAAGGGCTTCCTCGACGAGGGGGCCGGCACGATGGTGACGGGCGGGGATGTCGGCGACGGGCGCTGGCAGGTGCGCCCGACCGTGATCACGGACGCGCCGGCGGATGCCCGCGTCGTGCGTGAGGAGGTCTTCGGACCGGTCGTGACGGTCACGCCCTTCGACGACGAGGAGGAGGTGATCCGGATGGCCAACGACACCCCCTACGGCCTGAACGCCATGCTCTTCACGGAGAGCCTGTCGCGCGCCCATCGCGTGGCTGCGCGGCTCCGGGCTGGCACGGTCTGGGTGAACTGCTTCTTCGTGCGCGACCTGCGCGCGCCCTTCGGCGGCGTGGGCGAGTCGGGGGTCGGCCGGGAGGGCGGGCTCTACAGCCGGGAGTTCTTCACGGAGCCGAAGGCCGTGGTGATGCAGCTGTGACCGACGCGCCGCGGCCCAAGGGCCTGCTGCTCGACTTCGGCCAGGTGTGCCTGCTCAGCGCCGTGGAGCTCCACCCGGCCACGGAGCGCCGCCTCGGCCTCGAGCCGGGCACCCTGCGCTGGCTCGGACCCGTCGACCCCTCGACGGACGAGCTCTACCGGCGCATGACGGAGGGCGAGCTCACCGAGCGCGAGTACTGGCATCGGCGAGCGGTCGAGGTGGGCGCCCTGGCGGGCCGGCCCGACTGGACGACGCGCGACTACATGACCTTCGTCTTCGAGGGTGACGAGGAGGACATCGTCCGCCCCGCCGCCCGCGCCCTGGTCGACGACGCGAAGGCCGCCGGGCTCCGCACGGGCGTGCTCACGAACGACATGACCGCCTTTCACGGTCAGGGCTTCGTCGACCGGATCCGCCTCGTCCACGACGTGGACGTCTTCGTCGATGCCGGCCAGGTCGGCTTCCTGAAGCCCCACCCGCGCCCCTTCGAGGTCGCGATCGAGGAGCTCGGGCTCCCGGCGGCACGGATCCTCTTCGTCGACGACCAGCCGGCGAACGTGAGGGGCGCCGAGGACGTCGGCCTCGAGGGCTTCTTCTTCGACCTCACCCGGGTCGACGACTGCTTCCGGCAGATCCGTCGGCGCCTCGGCCTGGAGGTCCCGTGCGGGCGCCGCGAGGCGCCCCGCGGTAGGCGCCGTGCTGTCCCGCTACCGCATCGTCCGCGGGCGTCGACCGCCCGACGAGCCGCTCCCCGAGGGCGAGCGCGTGGTCCGGGTGGATATCCGGAAGCACGTCCGCCACGTCCTCGCCCCCGACCCCCACGACGTCGCCGCCTACCTCGTGGACCCGGCGGACCCGGCCCGCTTCGCGGCGTTCCGCGCCGCCTACCTGCGTCGACTGGAGGAGCGGTACGAGGCGACGCCGGACGCCTTCGTCGAGATCGCCGAGCGCGCGAGGCGCCACGACGTCTACCTCGGCTGCTCGTGCCCGACCCGGAAGCAGCCGGACGTGAGCCGCTGCCATACCGTGCTCGCGCTCCGGTTCTTCGCGCAGCGCTTCGAGGACCTCGAGGTGCGCTTCCCGGAGGAGGCCGCGTCGGGCCGAGCGCCGCGGGGCTGAGCGCTGCGTTGCCGAGCGCTGCGGCGTTGCCGAGCGCTGCGCGGGGGGGACCGAGCGCGTCCGTCGTCGTGAGCACCCGCCTTGCCTCGGCGGGCGCCGCGTCGGAGGGAAGGGCATGGGCAACGGAACGGCCAACGGTGGGGGCGTGATCGCTCTCCAGAGCTACCTGCGCGGCGAGTGGGTCCGCGGCTCCGGCCGCACGAGCACCCTGGTGAACCCGGCTACCGCCGAGCCCGTCGCGGAGACGTCGACGGATGGCCTCGATCTCGGGGCCGCCCTGGCCTACGGGCGCGAGGTCGGCGGGCCGGCCCTTCGCGCGCTCACCTTCGCGGAGCGCGGCACGATCCTCAGAGCGCTGTCCTCGGCGATCCACGAGGCGCGCGATGCGCTGCTCGAGGCGTCCACGCTCAACGCGGGCACGACGAGGAGCGACGGGAAGTTCGACATCGACGGTGCGTCCGCCACCCTCGCCCACTACGCGGCGCTCGGGCAGGCGCTCGGCGACCGGCGCCTCCTCGTGGAGGAGGGGGAGGCGATCGGCCGTGGGGCGCGCTTCTACGGCACCCACGTCTGGACGCCGCGGGTCGGGATCGCGGTCCACATCAACGCCTTCAACTTCCCCGCGTGGGGGCTCGCCGAGAAGGCCGCGTGCGCGCTCCTCGCGGGGGTCCCCGTCCTCGCGAAGCCCGCGACCAGCACCGCGCTTCTCGCCTACCGCTGCATGGAGACGATCGTGGCAGCGGAGGTCCTCCCGGCCGGCGCCCTCCAGCTGCTCTGCGGTAGCGCCGGCGACCTCCTCGACCACCTCGAGGAGCAGGACGTCCTCGCCTTCACCGGGAGCGGCGACACCGGGGCGACGCTCCGCCGCGGCGACGGCGTGGCGGCCCGTTCGGTCCGGGTGAACGTCGAAGCGGACAGCCTCAACGCGACCGTGCTCGCGCCGAGCGTCGACGCCGAGGGCGACGTCTACGCGCGCTTCCTTCGGGACGCGGTCCTCGAGATCACCCAGAAGACCGGCCAGAAGTGCACCGCCACGCGGCGCATCTTCGTGCCCGAGGGCCTGATCGACCGGGTGCAGCGGGACCTCGCGGAGCGCCTCGCTGACGTCAAGGTCGGCGACCCGGCGAACCCCGAGGTCCGCATGGGTCCTCTGGCCACGGCGGCCCAGCTCCGGGACTTCCGGGACGGCGTCGCCCGCCTCGAGGCAGCGGGCGCGCGCCGGGTGCTCGGGTCACCGACGGAGGTCTCGCTGGTCGGCGCGGACGGCCGGGGCTTCTTCGTCGGCCCCGTGCTCCTGCGCGCCGACGGCCCGGACGACGCGGCGGCGGTGCACGAGCACGAGGTCTTCGGCCCCTGCGCCACGCTCCTCCCCTACCGGTCCCTCGAGGATGCGATCCGGGGCGTGGCGAAGGGGGGAGGCGGCCTGGTCGCGAGCGTGTACGGCGACGACCGCAAGGAGCTCGCTGCGCTCGCGCTCGGCCTGGCGCCCCACCACGGCCGGGTGCTCATCGGCAGCCGGACGGTCGCCGAGCAGGCGACCGCGCCCGGTCTCGTGCTCCCGAGCTGCGTGCACGGCGGCCCGGGGCGGGCCGGGGGCGGCGAGGAGCTGGGTGGAGAGCGGGGGCTCCGCTTCTACATGCAGCGGACCGCGTTCCAGGGGGACCGGGCGCTGCTCGACCGGATCTTCGGGTAGGCCCCGGGACCGGGTCAGGCCGGCGCGCGCTGCAGGAGCACGATCCACGGGAGCGGGTGCTCCGCGACGCGCAGCTCGTCGCCGACGGTGCGCGTGCCCCCGCACAGCACGTCCTCGTAGGTGCCGCCCGGCGTGGCCGCCAGGCGCACGCCGTGGGCGGCGCGGGACAGCCGGGACGGGAAGCGGGAGACCGCGACGATCAGCGTCGCCCCCGCGCGCCGGCGGCTGAAGGCCAGAAGCGGCGCCGGTGCCTCGAGGCCCCGGTGGTGGCCGGCCTGCCAGAGCTCCGGGTCCCGGCGCCTCGCCCGGAGCAGGCGGGCGGTGAGGAAGAGCTTGAGCCGCTCGTCGCTCGCCTCGAGCCAGCGGGCCAGCACGTCGGCGTCCGGCTGCTCGAGCAGCGGGGCCATCGCCCGCAGGGACTCCGCTCGCTCTCCGAAGTCGACGGGGCGGCGGTTGTCCGGGTCGACCAGGCTGAGGTCGAGGCGCTCCGCGCCCTGGTAGAGGTCGGGCACGCCGGCGATCGTGTGCTTGAGCACCACCTGGCTGAGGCCGTTACGGAAGCCGAGCTGCGCGAGCTGAGCGCTGAAGGGGCGCAGGATCCGGGCGACGGCCTCGTCCCGGCACATCGCCTGCACGTAGGCCGTCAGGGCGCTCTCGTAGGCCTCGTCGGGGCGTATCCAGCTCGTGTGCTGCTTCGCCTCCCGCGCGGCCTTCCGCATGTAGTCCACGAGGCGGGCCTCGAGGGACGCGCGCTCGTCCGTCCCGTCGAGCGCGGCGAGCGCCTGGTGGAAGAGCGCGACGTCGCCCGGGCTCGGTCCGAGGGGCGTGCGGTAGCTCCGGCCCTGGACGCGGAGCCGCTTGAGCACGGTGGCCCACGGGCGATGGAGCTCGGAGAGCAGGGCGAGGCGCATCCGGGTGTCCTCCCCCCGCTTGTGGTCGTGGGTGGCGGTCGTCGTCAGGCCTCGCGGCTGGGTGCGCGCCCGGAGGCGCATCCGGGTGTGGAACGCGCGCGCGTCGAGGGCGAACCGATCGGGCTCGCCGCCGACCTCGTTCAGCGCCGAGAGGCGGTGGTAGCGGTAGAAGGCGGTGTCCTCCACGCCCTTCGCCGCGACCGGCGCGGTGTACTGCTGGAGGCGGCCCACCCAGAGCATACGCTCCGCTTCCAGGTCTTCCCGCAGCGGGCCGCGGATCGCCCGCCCGACGTGCTCGTAGACGCTCCGCTCGTCGGCGGGGTTGCGCTCGATCGCGAGGTCGACCGCCTTCTGCACCGTCGCGTCGCCCACCGCGTAGTCCTCGGGGAGGTAGGTGCGGTAGCGGTCGAGGGCGGCGATGATCTCGGCGAGCGCGTGGCTGAGCGCGGGCCGCGTGAAGTCCCGCGTGTGGTAGTCGGCGCGGCTCATCGCGTGGAGCTGGGTGGCGAGGCGCTCGAGCTCCCCCCCGAGGGACGTCCGCATCACGAGGCGCTTGGCCTCGTGGACGGTCTCCTCCCAGCTCTCGTGGCCGTCGCCGTAGGTCTCCCACAGCCGCCCGAGCGGCCGCTCGCCGCCGGGCCACACGAGCACCCGGAGGATGTCGTTGAGCGCCTCGTACCCCGTCGTCCCGTCGATCGGCCACTCGGTCGGGCAGCTCTCGCGGGCGCCGAGGATCTTCTCCACCCAGACCCAGGTCACGCCGAGCTCCCGCAGGCGCCGCAGGTAGCCGCTCGGGTGGTAGAGCCCGTCGATGTGGTCGATGCGGATCCCGTCGATGCCCGGGCGAGCCACCAGCTCGGCGATCTTCGCGTGGGCCCGGTCGAACACCGCCGGCGACTCCATCCGGAGGCCGGCGAGCTCGTTGATGTCGAAGAAGCGTCGGTAGTTGATCTCGGCGCCCGCGGTCTTCCAGAAGGCCAACCGGAACCGTTGCTCCTCGAGCAGTTCGTGGATCACGCTCCGGGGGAGGTCGGCCAGCATCACCCCGAAGGCCTCGCTCTCGCCGGCGAGGTCGGCGAGCTCGGTCCGGAGCTCCTCCGCCCGGTCACGGTCGCGGCCGTCGAGGGCCCGGTAGTCCTCGAGGAGGCGCGCCCAGCTCCCGCGCGCCGGGTGGGTGGCCAGCCGGGGAAAGAAGCGGCGGAGCACGGACCGGTAGGTCGAGGGGCGGAGCCGGAAGCGATGCTCGAAGTAGGCCACGGCCAGGTGGCCGCCCTCGAGCACGATCGTCAGCTCGCCGTCGTCGAGCGCGTCGCCGTAGTAGCGCCCGAGGAAGGGGAGGAGGATCCGCTCATCATCGCTGACGTCGATGTCGAAGGTGCGGGTGTAGGGCGACGCCGGGCCGTAGGCGAGGACATCCTGCCAGGCCTCGTTCGAGGGCCCGATGCCGGCGTGGTTGGGCACGAAGTCGAGCACGACGCCGCGCCCGGCCTCGACGCAGGCTCGCCGGAGCTCCTCGAACCCTTCCTCCCCCCCGAGCTCGTCGCGGATCCGCGCGTGGTCGACGACGTCGTAGCCGTGAGGGCTGCCGGGGCGAGACTCGGTGATCGGCGAGAGGTAGAGGTGGCTGACGCCGAGCTCCGCGAGGTAGCCCACGAGGCCCCGGGCGGCCCGGAAGCCGAAGTCCGGCGAGAGCTGGAGTCGATAGGTGGCGACGAGCGGCGTCGGGCCCCCGCTCACGGGGCGCTCCCGCCCCCGGGCGCCGACCCCGGCTCGGCGACCGGTGCCTCGAGGGGCGTGCTCCTCACGACCACGGCGGCGGGGCCCGCGAGGCGGACCCGCGACCCGTCGTGGTGGCCCCCTGCGGGCGAGCCGCCGAAGCGCGCCTCCTCGGTGTGAAGCGCGAGGGTGCCGCCGAGGGGGAGCTCGAGCGGTCCGCCCTCGTCCGTCAGCCGGACGACCATGGCGTGGGCGCCTCGCTCGATCCGCACGACGCCGGAGACGGGGCTCGAGGCCGTGGCGTCGCCGGCCAGGCTCCCCCGCAGGGCGATCAGCGCGCGGTACAGAGCAAGCGTCTCGCGATGGCCGGGTCGGTCCCGCTCCCCCGGGTCGAGCTTACTCGCGAGGAAGGTCGCCTCGCTCTGTGGATCGGGGACGTCTCCGTCGAAGCCCGGGAAGTCGCGGAACTCCTCCCGTCGCCCCTGCTGCACCCGGGCGCCGAGCTCCGGGCCGTGGTCCGTGAAGTACTGGAAGGGGCTCGCCGTGGCCCACTCCTGCCCCATGAAGAGGAGCGGCGCCTGGGGTGCGAAGAGCAGGAGCGCGCTGGCGGCGCGGTAGACGTCGGGCGCGATCGCGTGGTGGAGGCGGTCTCCCCGGGGGCGGTTGCCGACCTGGTCGTGGTTCTGGATGCACGTGACGAAGCGGTGGGCGGGGACGTCGGCCGCGTCGGTGGCGGGGTCCTTCGCGCCGTCCGGTCCCACGGGGTGCCGGTACCAGCGCTCCTCGACGCACTGGGCGATCGCCGCCGTCGATGTCGGGAACGGGGCGAAGTAGGCGTGCTCGTCCCCCGTGAGGTAGCGCCGGACGAGGTGGTGGAAGTCGTCCGCCCAGATCCCGTCCAGGCCGAAGCCCCCCTCGTCCCGGGGCCGGACCAGGTGGGGCACCCGGCGGTTGTCCTCCGCGATCAGGAGGCGCGGGGGGCCGGGGAGGACGGACACCCGGCGGGCCATTTCCGCGAGCAGGTGCTCTTCGGAGCGATCGATCAGGGCGAAGGTCGCGTCGAGGCGGAGGCCGTCGAAGCGGTACTCCGTCAGCCAGCGGACCGCGTTGAGCAGGATCATGTCCCGCACGCCGCGCGCGTGCTCGCCGTCGAGGTTCACGGCGTCGCCCCACGGCGTGCGGTGGCGGTCGGTCAGGACGGGGCCGAAGGCCGCCCAGTAGGCCCCGTCGGGGCCGAGGTGGTTGTAGACGACGTCGAGGAGCACCCCGAGGCCGAGCCCGTGGGCCTCGTCGACCAGGCGGCGCAGGTCGTCGGGACGGCCGTAGGCCCGGCAGGGGGCGAACAGCGCGGCGGGGTCGTAGCCCCAGCCCCGCTGCCCCGGGTAGTCGTGCACCGGCATCAGCTCGCCCGCGGTGACGCCGAGGTCCTTCAGGTAGGGGAGCTGGCGTCGCAGCGCGTCGAACGTCCCCTCGGGCGTGAAGGTGCCGACGTGGAGCTCGTAGATCAGGAGGCGCTCCGGGGACAGGCCGGCCCAGGCGTCGTCGTGGACCCAGCCGAACCGGCCCGGATCGACCACCTCGGAGGGCCCGTGCACCCCCGCCGGCTGGGCGCGGCTCGCCGGGTCGGGGAAGGCCGGGCCGTCGTCGAGGGCGACGCGGTAGCGAGCGCCGGCCTCGAGGCCGGCGCGATGCCCGCGGTGCACGCCGTCCGGCGAGGCCGCGAGGGGGACGTCGTCGCCACCGTCCAGGCGGACCACCGCCCGGCCGTGGGTTGGCGCCCAGACGGCGAAGGAGACGCCCCCGTCGGCCACGCGGGCGCCGAGGTCGGGAAGCCCATCACGGGCGGATGCATCAGCCACCGGCCGCACCGTACCCGCGGATGGGTGATTCGTCAGGCCCGGCTCCGGTCTCCGGTCGGTTCGGGGGAGTCTGATATGGTCGGCCCCATGATCGATGCGGGCAGCTCTCCCCAGGATGCGAAGGTCGATGCAGCGCGGGTGGTGGTGGCCCGGCGCTCGCCCCGCCTCGAGGGTGGCCAGCACGCGGTCAAGCGCTGCGTCGGGGATGTCCTGAGGATCCGGGTGGAGCTCGTCTGCGACGGGCACGACCACGTGGCCGGAGCGGTCCGGGTCGCGCCGCCGGGCGGCGCGGACGAGGTCGAGGTGCGCCTCGTCGCGAAGGGCAACGACCTCTTCGAGGCGGAGGTTCCGCTGACGACGGTCGGCCGCTGGGAGCTGACCGTCGAGGGGTGGGTCGACGCGTTCGGGACCTGGCTGGACGGGCTCGGCAAGAAGGCGGAGGTCGACGAGGTGCAGCCGGTCGACCTCGCGGTCGGCGCGGGCATCCTGGAGCGGCTCGCCGCTCGGGCGGCGGAGGATGGGGACGCCGGCGAGCTGCGCGCGGCCGCGGCCTCCCTCGCGGACGCGGCGCGGCCGGCCGGCGAGCGGGTGGCTCTCGCGCTCGCCCCGCGCCTCCGGGAGGTGGCCGACCGGTGGCCCGACCGGACCCACGCCGGTCGGGCGGAGGGTTGGCCGGTGCGGGTGGACCCGCCCTGGGCACGCTTCGCCGCGTGGTACGAGGTCTTCCCCCGCTCGACGGGGGCCGGCACGTCGCACGGCACGTTCCGCACCGCGATCGAGTGGCTCCCCTACATCGCCCGCCTGGGCTTCGACGTGGTCTACCTTCCGCCGATCCACCCGATCGGAACCAGCCACCGGAAGGGGCCGAACAACACGCTGACCGCGGGGCCCGACGACCCCGGGAGCCCCTGGGCGATCGGGGCGGCGGAGGGAGGCCACACCGCGGTCCATCCCGCCCTGGGCACGCTGGAGGACTTCCGCGCGTTCGTGCAGGCCGCGGAGGCCCACGGGCTCCGGGTCGCCCTCGACATCGCCTTTCAGGCGTCCCCCGACCATCCCTGGGTGCGGGAGCACCCGCGCTGGTTCCGACAGCGACCCGACGGGTCCATCCAGTACGCCGAGAACCCGCCCAAGAAGTACCAGGACGTGTACCCCTTCGACTTCGAGACGGAGGACCGGGCGGCGCTCTGGGGCGCCCTGCGGGACGTCTTCCGTCACTGGATGGCGCAGGGAGTCAAGATCTTCCGCGTCGACAATCCCCACACCAAGCCCGTCTCCTTCTGGGCGTGGTGCATCCGGGAGCTCCAGACGGAGGACCCCGAGGTGACGTTCCTGTCCGAGGCCTTCACGCGCCCCTCGCTGAAGTATCTCCTGGGCAAGGTCGGCTTCACCCAGGGCTACACCTACTTCACGTGGCGCCGCACGCCCTACGAGCTGCGGCGCTACGTCGAGGAGCTGACCCGGACCGAGGTCGCGGAGTTCTTCCGTCCGAGCTTCTGGCCGAACACGCCGGACATCCTCCCCGAGGACCTCCAGGTCGGAGGCCGGCCGGCCTTCATCGCGCGCCTCGTGATGGCGTCCACGCTATCGAGCCACTACGGGATCTACGGCCCCGCCTTCGAGCTGATGGAGCGCGAAGCCCGCCCTGGCTCGGGCGAGTACATCGACAACGAGAAGTACGAGATCAAGGCCTGGGACCTGGATCGGCCGGACTCCCTGGGCCCTTGGATCCAGACCCTGAACCGCCTCCGGCGCGAGCACCCGTGCCTCCAGGAGACGGGCAACGTGACGTTCCACGATACGGACAACGAACGTCTGCTCTGCTACAGCAAGCGGGGCCGAGACGAGGTCATCATCGTGGTGGTCAGCTTCGATCCCCACCACCGCCAAACGGGATGGACCGACCTGGACCTCGACGCGCTCGGGGTCGACGGGACCCGTCCGTTCCAGGTACACGATCTGCTGGGTGAGGGCCGCTATCTCTGGACCGGCCCGCGGAACTACGTCGAGCTGGATCCCGCCGTGCTCCCGGCCCAGCTCTTCGCGGTCCGACGCTACGCTCGGACCGAGCGCGACTTCGACTACTACCTGTGAGGACGATGGCGAACGACGAGAGCCCGGACTGGTACCGCGACGCGGTCATCTACGAGATCCCGGTGCGGGCGTTCTACGACAGCAACGCGGATGGGGTCGGTGACTTCCGAGGCCTGATCGAGAAGCTCGACTACGTGCGAGACCTCGGCGTCACGGCGATCTGGGTCCTCCCCTTCTACCCATCGCCCCTCCGGGACGGCGGCTACGACATCGCCGACTACCGACGCGTCGATCCGATGTTCGGCACGATGCGCGACTTCCGGCGGTTCCTGGAGGAGGCTCACCGGCGGGACCTCCGGGTGATCACGGAGCTGGTCATCAACCATACCTCCGACCAGCATCCGTGGTTCCAGCGCGCGCGCAAGAGCCCGCCCAACAGTCGGTACCGGAACTACTACGTGTGGTCCGGCGACCCTGCTCGCTACGCTGATGCGCGGATCATCTTCCAGGACTACGAGGCGTCCAACTGGAGCTGGGACCCCGTCGCCGAGGCCTACTTCTGGCATCGCTTCTACAGCCATCAGCCGGACCTCAACTTCGACAATCCGGAGGTCCGGCAGCAGGTGCTCGAGACCTGCGGCTTCTGGCTGAAGATGGGGGTCGACGGGATGCGGCTCGACGCCATTCCGTACCTCTTCGAGCGGGAAGGGACCAACTGCGAGAACCTGCCCGAGACCCACGCCTTCCTCAAGGAGTTGCGCGCCTACATGGACAGCAACTTCAAGGACCGGATGCTCCTGGCCGAGGCAAACCAGTGGCCCGAGGATGCCGCCGCCTACTTTGGCGACGGCGACGAGTGCCACATGAACTTCCACTTCCCCTTGATGCCACGGATCTTCATGTCCGTGCAGCTCGAGAGCAGCTCCCCGATCCACGATATCCTCTCGCAGACGCCGACGATTCCTGCCGGATGTCAGTGGGCATTGTTCCTGAGGAACCACGACGAGCTCACGCTGGAGATGGTCACGGACGAGGACCGGGACTTCATGTACGACGCCTACGCGGCAGACCCTCAGATGCGCGTCAACCTCGGCATCCGGCGCCGCCTCGCTCCCCTGGTCCGGAGCCGCGACCGGATCGAGCTGATGAACGCGCTGCTCCTGAGCATGCCCGGGACGCCGGTCCTCTACTACGGTGACGAGATCGGCATGGGGGACAACATCTACCTGGGCGACCGGGACGCGGTCCGTACGCCGATGCAGTGGAGCTCCGACCGGAACGGCGGCTTCTCGCGCGCCAACCCGCAGAAGCTCTTCCTCCCTGCGGTGATCGACCCCGAGTACCACTTCGCCTCGGTGAACGTGGAAGCCCAGGAGGCCAACCCGGAGAGCCTGCTGTGGTGGACCAAGCGGACGCTGGCGCTACGGCACGAGCACCCCGTCTTCGGGCGCGGCGACCTCGAGCTGCTCTCCCCCGACAACGGCAAGGTGCTCGCGTTCCTCCGGTCCGATGAGCATGAGCGGATCCTGGTGGTGGGCAACATGAGCCGCCACAGCCAGTTCGTGAGCCTCGATCTTTCCGCCTACGCCGGGAGCGATCTCGTCGAGCTCTTCGGCGGGGCGCGCTTCCCTCAGATCGGCGAGCTCCCCTACCTCATCACGCTGGGTCCCCACGGCTACTACTGGTTCCGCATCGTGGCGCCGACGGTCGAGGCGTCGGCGGATGCCACCCATCGGCTCACCACCCGCTCGGAGCACTGGACCGCGATCCTCGACGGCAAGAGCCGCGGGAAGGTCGAGGAGCTGCTGGCGGAGTGGATGGAGCAGCGCCGCTGGTATCGCGGCAAGGCGCGGGACCTCCAGACGGTCGTGATCCGGGAGCTGGTCACGGTGGGCCACGCCCGAGTCGCGGTCGTGGAGGCCAAGTACCGGGACCACGAGCACGACCGGGTGCTCTACCTGGTGCCCCTCGCCTTCGCGACCGGCGTCCAGGCCTCGGACCTCACGTGGAGCAAGCCCCACACGATCGTGGCGGAGCTCGCGACCGCGTCCGAGGAGGGGGTGCTCTTCGACGCCGCGCACGACCCCGAGCTCGCGCATCGCCTCCTCGACCTGCTCCTCGACGGCAAGCGGAGGCGTGGGGCGATCCGGGGCCGGGCGGGCAAGCGGGTCAGCGAGGTCCTGAGCCGCGAGCTGCGGGGCCCCGCCGGAGCCGAGCGCCGGGAGCGGCTCCCGGTTCGGGCCAGCAAGGCAGAGCAGAGCAACACCAGCCTGATCTTCGGCCAGGACGTCGTGCTGAAGCTGCTGAGGGTCCTCGAGCCGGGGGAGCACCCGGAGGCCGAGCTCGGTCGCTTCCTCACGGAGCAGGCCGGCTTCACGCACACGCCTCGCTTCGCGGGCGCGCTCACCTTCGAGGGACGGAGCGGGCCGCCCCTCGTGATGGCGGTCGCGCACGAGTTCGTCCCCCACCAGGGTGACGGCTGGGAGTACACGCTGGACGCGGCGGCCCGGGCCCTCGACCGAGCGCACGAGCTCGACCGGGAAGGCGCAGCGCTACCTCCGGCGCTCCGCGCCGACGTCGCCGCGGAGCTCCCGGAGGCGACGCGGGAGCTCCTCGGCCCCTACCACGGGACGGCGGTGCGCCTCGGGGAGCGGGTGGGCGAGCTCCACCTCGCGCTGGCGGGCGACGCGCTGGGCCCCGAGCCGTTCTCCCTCCTCCACCAGCGCGAGATGTACCAGGCCGCGCGGGGTCGCCTCGGCGCGACCCTCGCCGCGGCGCGGAAGGTCAAGGGGAGGCTGGAGGAGCGGGAGCGGGCGCTCCTCGACGAGCTCCTCGGGGCCCGCGACGCGCTGGACGCGCGCCTGAAGCGGATCCACGCGACCAAGATCGAGGCGGACCGGATCCGGATCCACGGCGACCTCCACCTCGGTCAGGTCCTGGTCGCCGGCGGCGACCTCCTGATCATCGACTTCGAGGGGGAGCCCGCGCGCTCGCTGCGGGACCGGGCGCGGACCCGTTCGCCGCTGCGGGATGTCGCGGGCATGCTCCGGTCCTTCGACTACGGCGTCGCGAGCGCGCTTCGCCATCGCCGCGCCGCCGACTGGGCGCCCCTCGAGCCGTGGGCCCGGGTCTGGAGCCAGGCGGTCGGAGCGACGTTCTTCGCGCACTGGCGCGCGACGGTGGCCGACGCTCGCTTCATCCCCGCCGACCCGGAGCACCTCGACGTCCTCCTCGACTTCTCCGTCCTCGAGAAGTGCATCTACGAGATCGGCTACGAGCTCAACAACCGCCCGGACTGGGTCACCATCCCCCTCGGGGCGCTGGTTCGGGCACTTCGCGAGGAGGACGCGTGAGCGCCGACGAAACGGCCGAGTGGTTCGGCCAGATGGACCGGCACCTCTTCAACGAAGGCACCCACTCCCGGATCGACCAGCGCCTCGGCGCCCATCGGCTGCCCTCGGGCGGGGTGCGCTTCTCGGTCTGGGCCCCCTCGGCCACCGCTGTCCGCGTCGTGGGGAGCTTCGACGGGTGGGGGGAGGGCCACGCCCTGGCTGCCGTCGCGGAGTCGGGGGTCTGGAGCGGCGTTGTCCCCGCCGCCGAAGAGGGGACGGTCTACAAGTACCGCATCCACCACGGGGGCGGCGTCTTCGACAAGGCCGACCCGGTCGGGTTCCGCTTCGAGACGCCTCCGGCGACGGCGTCCGTGGTCGCCGATCTCACGTACGCCTGGGGCGACCAGCGCTGGATGCAGGAGCGCGGCGAGCGCCAGGCGGCCGACCGGGCGATCGCGATCTACGAGGTGCACCTCGCGTCCTGGCGACGGGTGGTCGAGGAAGGCCATCGGTCCCTGACCTACCGGGAGCTCGCGCCGCTGCTCGCCGACTACGTCGAGGAACGGGGCTTCACGCACGTGGAGCTCATGCCCGTGATGGAGCACCCCTTCGGTGGGTCCTGGGGCTACCAGGTCACCGGGTACTTCGCGCCGACGAGCCGTCACGGCGGCCCCCGGGACTTCATGTACTTCGTGGACTACCTCCACCAGCGGGGCATCGGGGTCATCCTCGACTGGGTCCCCGCGCACTTCCCGACGGACGCCCACGGCCTGGCCCGCTTCGACGGGACCTACCTCTACGAGCACGCCGATCCGGCGAAGGGGTTCCATCCCGACTGGAAGAGCGCGATCTTCAACTACGGTCGCCACGAGGTTCGGTCTTTCCTGGTGTCCAGCGCTCGCTTCTGGCTCGAGCGCTACCACGTGGATGGCCTGCGGGTGGATGGGGGGGCTTCGATGCTCTACCTCGACTACTCCCGCGCCGAGGGCGAGTGGATTCCCAACCAGTTCGGCGGGCGAGAGAACCTCGAGGCCATCGACTTCCTGCGTCAGCTCAACGAGACCGTGTACGCGGAGTTCCCGGACGTCCACACGTGGGCCGAGGAGTCGACCGACTGGCCGATGGTGAGCCGCCCCACCTACGTGGGCGGCCTCGGCTTCGGGTTCAAGTGGGACATGGGCTGGATGCACGACACGCTGGCCTACATGAGCCGGGACCCGATCCACCGGCGCTACCATCACCACCAGCTCACGATCCGCGGCCTCTACGCCAACAACGAGCGCTTCGTTCTGCCCCTCAGCCACGACGAGGTCGTGCACGGCAAGGGGTCGCTCCTCGGGAAGATGCCCGGCGACGACTGGCGCAAGCGGGCGAACCTGCGCCTCCTCCTCGCCTACCAGATCGCCACGCCGGGAAAGAAGCTCCTGTTCATGGGCGGTGAGCTCGGGCAGATCCACGAGTGGAACCACGACTCGAGCGTGGACTGGCACCTCCTGGACGTGCCGGAGCACCGGGCGATCGCAGACCTCGTGGGGCACCTCAACCGCTCCTATCGCTCCGTCCCCGCGCTGCATCGCCTCGACCACGATCCCGCCGGGTTCGAGTGGCTGGACGCGAACGACGCCGACCAGAGCGTGCTGTCCTTCTTCCGCCACGATCAGGAGGGCTCGGTGGTGCTCTGCGTCTTCAACCTCACGCCGATCCCTCGCCACAACCACCGCCTGGGCGTGGACCGTACCGGCCGCTGGCGCGAGCTCGTCAACACGGACGCTGTCGACTACGGCGGCTCGGGCCACGGCAACCTCGGCGGCGTCGCGACGACGCTCGCCGGCTTCCATGGCCGACCGTACAGCCTGGTCCTCACCCTGCCGCCGCTCGGCGCCGTCTTCCTCGAGCACGAGCGTTCATGAACAAGCTGCGCACGCGGCCGGGTCAGCCCTACCCCATGGGCGCGACGTGGGACGGCCTGGGCGTGAACTTCGCGGTCTACTCGGCCCACGCGGAGCGCATCGAGCTTCTCCTGTTCGACGACCCCGACGCCGCCGCCCCGAGCCGGCGGATCGAGATGACCGAGCGGACCGGCCCGGTCTGGCACGTCCACATCATCGGGCTACGCCCCCGGCAGCTCTACGCCTACGCCGTGCACGGGCCCTTCGATCCGGCCGACGGAGCTCGCTTCAACCCCCACAAGGTGCTCCTCGACCCCTACGCCAAGGCGATCGGTCGACCGCTGCGCTGGCACGATGCCCTGTTCGGCTACGAGATCGGGTCCGGCCACGACGCGGACCTCACGTTTTCGACGACCGACGCGGGCCCCCACGCGCCGCTGGGCATGGTGGTGGAGCCGGGCTTCCACTGGGGGGACGACCGCCCGCCGCTCGTGCCGTGGGAGCGAACGGTCATCTACGAGACCCACGTGAAGGGCCTGACGAGGGCGCACCCGGAGGTCCCGGAGGAGCTCCGGGGGACGTACCTCGGGCTGACGTGCGAGCCGGTGCTGAGTCATCTCGTCAGCCTCGGGATCACCACCGTGCAGCTGATGCCGCTCCAGGCCTTCGTCCATGACCGGCACCTCATCGACCGGGGGCTGCACAACTACTGGGGCTACAACCCCCTCGCGTACTTCGCGCCGGAGCCGACCTACGCCGCGGGTGGCCCCGCGCAAGCGGTCAACGAGGTCAAGATGATGGTCCGGGCGCTTCACGCGGCCGGCCTCGAGGTGATCCTCGACGTGGTCTACAACCACACCGGCGAGGGCAGCCACCTCGGCCCCACCCTCAGCTACCGGGGCATCGACAACCAGTCCTACTACAAGCTCGCCCCCGTCCCGCGCTACTACATGGACTACACCGGGACGGGGAACACGTTCGACGCCTCGAACCCCTACGTGCTCCAGCTCGTGATGGACTCGCTGCGCTACTGGGTGCGGGAGATGCACGTGGACGGCTTCCGCTTCGATCTCGCCGCCGCCCTCGCGCGGGAGCTCTACGAGGTCGACATGCTCAGCGCCTTCTTCAAGGTGATCCAGCAGGACCCGGAGCTGTCCCAGGTCAAGCTGATCGCCGAGCCCTGGGACGGCGGCCCGGGTGGCTACCAGGTGGGCGCCTTCCCGTGGCAGTGGACGGAGTGGAACGGGAGCTACCGCGATTCCATCCGGGGCTTCTGGCGAGGGGACCGGGGAATCATCGCCGAGGTCGCCACGCGCCTCAGCGGTTCGAGCGACCTCTACGAGCGGAGCGGACGCCGCCCCTTCGCGTCCGTGAACTTCGTCTGTGCCCATGACGGCTTCACCCTGAAGGACCTCGTCAGCTACCAGCACAAGCACAACGAGGCCAACGGCGAGAACAACCAGGACGGCCACGACGACAACCGCAGCACCAACGGCGGCGTGGAGGGTCCGACCGAGGACGTCGAGATCCTCAACCGGCGGGACCGACGGCGGCGTGCTCTCGCGGCCACGCTGATGCTGTCCCAGGGGGTTCCGATGTGGCTCGGCGGGGACGAGATCGGCCGGACCCAGCAGGGCAACAACAACGCCTACTGCCAGGACAACGAGATCAGCTGGTACGACTGGCGCCTCTCCCGACGGGACCTCGCCTTCCAGAGCTTCATGCAGCAGCTCGTGGCCTTTCGGCTGCTGCACCCGACCTTCTGCCGCCGGCGCTTCCTGAGCGGCGACGGGGACGTCTCGTGGTGGCACCCGAGCGGACGGGAGATGACCGAGGAGGACTGGCACGACGCCGACGCGCAGACCCTGGGCATGCTGCTCTACGGCGACCGTCTGGACGAGAAGGACCGACAGGGGCGTACGCTCCGGGACGACACCTTCCTGATCATCCTCCACGCGGGAGGGGAGATGCAGGACCTCGCGCTCCCGCCCCTCACCCGGGGCCGCTGGCGCCTCGAGTGGTCCACGGTCAGCGGCGCAGTGAAGACCCCGGAGGGCGTTCGGGTGCCCCCGGAGAGCGTCGTGGTCCTCGCCCGGTCCCCCGCCCTGCGCCAACCGCGTCGTGGCGTCGTGCGCGGGTAGGCTCCGCCCCGGCGCCTCGCTCGATTCTCCGCGCGGCGCAGTCTCGTCACCGAGCCTTCCGTCCCCGGCCATGGAGCTCGGCTACGGTGCGCCGCCATGAGCGAGGACCCGCGGGTCGAGCCCCTGCACCGCTACCTCCGGGAGGCCGCGCATGCCTGCGTGCGTCGCCCGGTCGACCGGTTCCGACACCCCTGGCTGGCGCCGATGCCGCCGAGCGACGAGGCGGCCCGCTACCTCGCCGAGCGCGCCCGCGGGGGACCGGATGCCCGGCTCGAGGGCGGCGACCGCTTCGCCCTCGGCGACTACGCCCTCGGCCTGTTCCACCACGACGTGAGCGAGGCCGCGATCGCCCTCGCTCGCGAGGGCGGGGAGCTCGCCGAGGCCTGCCTCGGGAGCCTCCTCTGCTTCCTCGACTGCGCCTCCCCGGACGGCTGCATCCACCGGATCGAGCTCCCCCACAAGGCGCGGGACCCGGAGCCGGCGAAGCCGGTGATGGCCCAGCTCGCGGTGCGCGCGATCGATGGCCTCGGCGCGCGCGGGCTCGAGCTCGCGGCGGAGCACCGCGTGCTCCCCCGCCTCCTGGCCTTCCTCGCCTACCTCGAGCGGACGCACGTCGGCCTCCACGGCCGCTTCTTGACCCCGAGCGCGCGCGCCAGCGGCTTCGACTCCGACGTGCTGACCGCGGGGATGCCGGAGCGGAGCGTCGAGGGTCCGGACACCAACGCGTTCATGGTGCTCGAGTACCGGGCCGCGGCGAGCCTGGCTCGGCGCCTCGGCGAGGCGGGCGAGGCGGACCGGCTCGAGGCGAAGGCCGAGCGACTCCGGGACCTCGTCGAGGCGCTCCTCTACCACGAGGACGAGGACGGGGGCCTCTACGTCGGGCTGCGCTGGCAGCACGGCAGGGCGACCCTGGACGAGGAGCGGGGCAGCCACCGCGTCCCCGACGGTCGGCTTCGCCCCTTCGAGACGTGGACCGGGCTCCTGCCCCTCTACGCGGGCATCCCGTCCCCGGCGCGGGCGGCGGCCCTGCTCCGCCGCCTGCACGATCCGGCGCGCTTCTGGGGGCCGGCCGGCGTTCGCACCCTGTCCGCCCGGAGCCCGTTCTTCTCGCAGGCTCCGCGCGTGCTCGTCTACGACCCGCGGCGCGGCCATCGGGGCCCGGTCTCCAACTGGTCGGGACCGGTCTGGGTGCTGTCCTCCTGGTACCTGGCCCGCGGGCTCGAGCGCTACGGGTACGCCGAGGACGCGCGCGCCCTCGACCGCGCGACCTTCGCGCTCCTCGCCGCGGACCTCGAGCGGACCGGTGTGCTCCACGAGTGCTACGCCGACGGCGGGGAGGGTCTCTGGCCCCGGCGGGGTACCTTCGTCTCGTGGAACGTGCTGGCCCTGACCCTCGGGCCCTCCGATCCGTGAGCTCCGCTCGGTGATCGGGGCAGCGCGGGCCGTCAGCCCGGCCCGACCGTCGCGGTCTCGAACCGTCGAGGCGGCGGATCCAGGCCGAGCGCGAACGTCACCCGGACGACCGCGCCGCCCTCGTTGCGCGCGGTGGCCTCGCCGCCGAGGAGGCGCGCGAGGCTCCGCACGATCGCGAGCCCGTAGCCCGTCGAGCGCTCGCCGCTGGTCGGAGACGCGGAGCCCGTGAAGCCCTCCTCGAACACCCGCTCGAGCTCGTCGGGCGCGAAGCCCGGCCCCTGGTCGGCGACCTCGAGGACCACCCGATCGCCCTGCTGGTGCAGGCGCACCTCGATCCGCTGCCCGGCGGGCCCGAACTTGATCGCGTTGACGAGCAGGTTGTCGACGATGCGGCCGAGCACCGCGCCGTCGGTCCGCGCGGGCTCGAGCGCGCCGATGCGGGCGTCGAGGGTCATGCCCTTCGCCTGCGCGCGGGGCGTGTAGGCGCGGATCAGCGAGCGGATCAGGGTCCCGAGGTCGAGCCGCTCCAGCTCCAGGTCGGGGGTCTCCTCGGTGCCGTCGAGGGCCCGGTCGAGGAGCACGGCGATCCGGGACGCCGACTCCCCGACCCCGTCGACCACCGTGCGGTCCACCTCGGGGGACCGGCGGAGGACCTCCGCGCACCCCACGATGACGGAGAGCGGGTTGCGGAGGTCGTGCACGAGGCGCCGCAGGGCGCGCCCCTTCTCCTCGTTCTGGAGCGCGAGGCGGGCGGCGGCCTCGGCGAGCACCGCCTGGCGCTCGCGCAGCCGCTCGGCCGTCGACGCGAGCCGCTCGGTCCGCAGGCGGGCCATCTCGGCCAGGTGGAGGCTGTCCCGGGCGGACCGGAGCGCGTCGCGCTGGACCGCGAACGCCTCGCGCAAAGAGCGTGCGCTCGCTTCGTGATCGCCGCGGGCGGCGTGGACCTCGGCGAGCTCCTCCAGCGCGTCGGCGAGCTCCGCCGGCCAGCTCTCCCGCCGGCTCCTCTCGACCAGCTCCTCGAGGAAGGCCTGCGCGGCCTCTCGCCGGGGCGGCTCCCGCTGCAGCTCCACCCGGGCCGCGATCCGGGTGGCGCTCGCCCAGGCCGAGACGTCGGTGACCGGCCGCGCCCGGCCCTCCGCGGCGGCCGCGGCCGCCTCCTCCACCCGCCCGAGGGCGAGGAGCACCCAGGCCTCGAGCGGGGCCTGCCACTCCGGGTACAGGTCCTCCGTCGCGTCCCGGAGCGACCTCGAGCGCTCGAGCAGCGCCCACGCCTCCTCGGCGCGTCCCACCTGGTGGAAGCAGCTCGCGGTGTTCAGGAGCAGGGCCGCCTCCCGGCGGGGCCGAGGCGCGGGCTGGGCGAGGAGCGCGTCGTAGAGGTCGGCCGCGGCAGCGACGCGTCCGAGCCGACGCAGCACGCTCGCCCGGGCCAGGGCGCGCTCCCATGCCTCCTCGGGGGAGTCCGCCTCGAGGCGCTCGCCGCTATCGAGGGCCGTCAGCGCGGCTTCGAGGTGCCCGAGCAGGGAGTAGATCATCCCGAGGTGGCGCCAGAAGGCCGGATCCTCGCCCCCACCGTCGCCGACCCAGTCCTCGAGGAGGAAGGACAGCGCGTCCCGGATCCGCCGCTCGATCAGCATCGCCGTCACCGCCAGCGACCGTGCCCGGCTGCGGTCCTTTGACCGTGGCGGGGCGAGGTCGACGGCGCGCAGCGCGACCTCGAGCGCACGGCGAGGCTCACGTGACTGCCACCGCTCCGCTTCCCCCAGAAGCCGGGCGACTTCCCCCACGATCCTGAGCCTACACCGCGAGGCCAGGGGGCGCCCGGCACCGCCGGGGCGGCCCGCCAGGGCCGCTGGCCCTAGCCCGCGAGCATGCCCGTGGGCCACGTCCAGGGGGCGAGCCGGGGGCTCGGCCTCGGGCGCGCGCGGGAGCAGCACTCGGGGGACGAACAGGTCGTCGCGGCGTGC
>JBHJHB010000024.1:0-29269 GCA_050331215.1 Sandaracinaceae bacterium
CGACGTCGCGCCGCGCGCGCCGGAGGCAGCGGGGGCGCGCCCGCAGGCGAGCGCCGCCCGGCTGCTCGCCGCGGCCGCCGCGTCCCGACGGGCCGGACGGATGGAGGACGCCGCCCGGGCCTACCAGCGGCTGGTCGAGGAGCACCCGTCGGACCCCCGGGCCCCGCTCGCCGCGCTCGAGCTCGGCCGGCTCCGGATGGACGTGCTGCGGCAGCCCGCTCCGGCAGCGGCGGCGTTCCGCTTCGCGGCGCGGCGCGGGCGGGGCACGCCGATCGGCGAGGACGCGATGGCGCGGCTCGTCGCCGCCCACGCGGCCGCGGGGCAGACCGAGGCCTGCCGCCGGGCTCGGGAGGCCTACCTGCGCGCCTTCCCTCGAGGTAGCCATCGCGCCCGCGTCGCGTCAGGTTGCCCGCGAGAGTGAGTCCCGCTCGCGCCCTCGTCCTTGCCGTTGTGCTCGTCCCCGCGCGCCCCCTCGTCGCCCAGCCGTGCGACGGCGTGGCGCTCCGCTTCGAGGGCGCCTGGGACCCGGATGCGCGCCGGGCGATCCGGGCGGAGCTGGCCACCGCGCTGGCGGCGCGTGACGTCCAGGTATGCGCGGAGGGCGGCTCGCTGGCCGAGGTCCGCCTGGCCCGCGGGGAGGACGAGGTGGGGGTGACCGTGGAGGTCTCGGACGCCCTCACCCGCAAGCGCCTCGAGCGGGTGCTGGCGCTGGGGGACATCCCCGCGGACAGCCGCGCGCTGGCCCTCGCGATCGCCGCCGACGAGCTGCTGCTGGCATCCTGGGCGGAGCTGGCCCTGGCGCAGCGGGCGGCGGAGCGCGAGCAGGCGCCGCCCGCCGTCCGAGAGACGGTCGCGGCGGCCGTCGCCCCGCCTCCCACGCCGCGCGGCTCGCCGGCCGTCGTGGAGCTCGGCGCGACGGTGGCGGTCTACGGCCGGGGCACGCCCCTCGCCGGCGGGCTCCTGGGCTTCGAGATCCCGCTCCACCGGGCGCTCGCGCTGGGTCTCCGGCTGGTCGCGGACGCGGGCGGAGCGCGGCGGAGCGACGCGGGCGCGATCCGCCCGCTCCGCTTCGGGGGCGGCGTCACGCTCGCCTGGCTGGCTCTCGGCCGGCCGGACGAGGGCGGCCACCTCGGGGCCGAGGTCGCCGCGCTGGCCTCCCTGCTGCGGCTCGAGTCCTCGCCGGCGGAGGGCGTGGCGGGGAGCGACGCGGACCGCTTCTCGCTCGTCGTGCGGGGCGGAGCGGTCGGGGGCGGTGTGCTCGGCCCGCTTCGAATCCGCCTCCGGGCCGGGGTCGGCGCCGTGCTGACGGGAGCGCGGGGAACGGACCCGGGCCGGCAGCGGCTCGTCGGCCCGGCCGGCGTGGAGGGCTGGGCGGAGCTCGCGTTCGGGGTGGTCGTCCGATGACGCCGCGCCTTCGCACGCTTGCGCCGTTCTTGCTGCTCGGCGCGGCCGGCTGCGTGGACGACCTCGTGCTGCTCGTGCGGGAGGACGCCGCTCGCCCCATGGACCGGGACGCCGACGGGGGCACGCCCGACTCGGGGGGCGACGATGCGGGTCCGCCCCTCCCGATCCCCGACCGCAGGCTCGCCGTGGGCGACCGCCACGGCTGCGCGATCCTCGCCGGCGGCGGCCTGGCCTGCTGGGGCGAGAACGACAGCGGTCAGCTCGGGGTGGGCGAGACCTTCGCATTCACCGCCGCGCCGCAACGGGTCGCGCCCCCGGATGGCTGGCTCGCCGTGGCGGCCTACGGGGAGACGACCTGCGCGCTCCGGGCGGAGGGCGCGCTCTACTGCTGGGGGGCCAACAGCAAGGGGCAGCTCGGGGTGGGCGACACCGCGGACCGGAGCGAGCCCACCCTGGTCCCGGTCCGATCCGTGGTGGACGTCGACGTCGGCCGGGAGTTCGTGTGCGCCCTCGACGTCGACCGGCGCCTCTTCTGCTGGGGCGCGAACTTCGAGGGGCAGCTCGCCCAGGCCGACCCCGCCGCCTCGCCGGACATCCCCGAGCCGGTCCAGGTCGGCGCCGAGCGGGACTGGGTGACCTTCAGCAGCGGCAACGGCCACGGCTGCGGGATCCGGAACCGCGACCAGCTCCTCTGCTGGGGCCGCAACACCCAGGACCAGCTCGGGCAGGGCGACGGCGCCGCCGCGCAGACGCGGACGCCGACGCCGGTGGCGGGGGCCTACGTCCGCGTCGCGGCAGCGCAGAACCACACCTGCGCCATCGACGTCGCGGGGGACCTCCACTGCTGGGGCCGGAACGGGGACGGACAGCTAGGGGTCGGCAGCGGCGGCCGCAGCGAGCCCACGCCCGTGACCGGCACGGACGGCGACTTCGACCAGGTGGCGGCGAGCTGGTTCGTGACGTGCGCCATCCGGAGCGGCGGAGTCCTCGCCTGCTGGGGGCGCAACGACGACGGGGAGCTGTTCGAGGACCAGCGGGATCGCCGCGAGCCGACCGTGATGAGCGCCCTCGAGGACTGGACCGAGGTCCGGGTCGGGCTCTTCTTCTTCTGCGCGCGCCGCGCGACGGGCGAGACGTTGTGCCAGGGCCGCAACGACCTCGGCCAGCTCGGGCGGGAGACGGCGATGACCTTCGACCCGGCGCTCGGTCCCGTGGACCTCTAGCCTCGTACTAGGGCCCTCGCGTCGCGCGAGGTGAGCGGCTACCGTCCTGCGCCGTGCTCGACGGCCTCGCCGGTTTCTTCACGCCCTGGGTGGTCACGCTGGTCGTGACGCTCCTGCACCTCGCCCTGCCGGGGCGTTGGGTCGTCGGCTACGCCCGCGATCCCATCACCGGGGAGCGCCTCCGCTACCGCCTCAACGGGATCCTCGTCCTCGGGGTCACCGTGCTCGGCTGGGCGACCCTCGGGGCGACGGGAGCCCTCCCCTGGGACTGGCTCTATGTCCACCGCTGGTCGAGCTTCGCGGGCGCGTGCACGCTCGGCCTCGGGTTCAGCCTGGCGCTGGTGGTCGGCGCGCCGAAGGTCACCCCGCGCTTCGCCGCCGACCTCTACCTCGGACGGCGGGACAACCCGCGCCTTCTCGGGGGCCGCCTCGACGCCAAGATGTGGCTCTACCTCGTTGGGGCCGTGATGCTCGAGCTCAACGTCTTGAGCTTCGCCGCCCACCACGCGCTGAGCTACCCGCGCGACCCGTCGCCCGGCGTGCTGCTCGGTGCAGGCCTCCTCACCTTCTTCGTCCTCGACTACCTGACGTTCGAGCGGGTTCACCTCACCACCTACGACCTCTTCGCCGAGCGCGTGGGCATCAAGCTCGGGTGGGGCTGCCTCGCGTTCTATCCCTACTTCTACGCCGTGGCGCTCTGGAGCGTCGTCGACCGCCCCAACCCCGGGACGGCGACCGCGCTCTACGCGGTCTCCGCCCTGCTGTTCCTGGCAGGCTGGAGCCTCAGCCGCGGCGCGAATCTCCAGAAGTACCTCTTCAAGACGCGGCCCGGGGCGAGCTTCCTCGGCATCACGCCCGAGGTGATCGAGGACGGGCAGCGCTCGCTCCTCGTCAACGGCTTCTGGGGCGTCAGCCGACATGTCAACTACCTCGGGGAGGTGTTGATGGGCATCGGCATCGCGCTGAGCGTCGGGTACGTCACGAGCCCCGGCCCGTGGCTCTACCCGCTCTACTACCTGCTCCTCCTGGTGCCCCGGGAGCGGGACGACGACGCGCGCTGCTCCGCCAAGTACGGCGAGCTCTGGAGGCGGTACCGCGAGCGGGTCCCCTACCGCATCGTCCCCT
Source organism: Sandaracinaceae bacterium (assembly GCA_050331215.1). Taxonomy (GTDB): domain Bacteria; phylum Myxococcota_A; class Polyangia; order Polyangiales; family Sandaracinaceae; genus JBHJHB01. Next base: position 3,753 of record JBHJHB010000024.1, read on the forward strand.
ACGTCTACTGATGGCGTGGCGTCTCCAGCGGCCCGCGGACCGGGACGCCTTCCGCGCGCGCTACGGCCCCTGGGCTCTGGTGGCGGGGGCCTCGGAGGGCATCGGCGCCGCCTTCGCGAATGCCCTCGCCGAGCTGGGGCTGGACCTGGTCCTCGTGGCCCGGCGCCCGGCGCCTCTCGAGACGCAGGCGGCGGCGATCCGCGCGAGGCACGGCGTCGAGGTGGCCCTGGTGGCCGCGGACCTCGGCCAGGAGGACGTGCTCGCGACGATCGGCCCCGCGATGGCGGACCGGGCCGTCGGCCTCGTCGTCTACAACGCCGCGGCGAGCACGATCGGCCCCTTCGTCGACGCCTCGCCGCCGAGCCGCCTCGCGTCCGTCCACGTCAACTGCCGGGGCCCGCTCCTGTTGCTGCCGCCCCTGATCGACGGGATGCGGGCCCGGGGCCGGGGCGGGATCGTGCTGATGTCGTCGGTCTCCGGCGTGATCGGGACAGCGATGGTCACGACCTACGCGGCGACCAAGGCCTTCACCCAGGTGCTCGGGGAGGGCCTGTGGGAGGAGCTCCGCCCGCACGGGATCGACGTGGTCGTGTCGGTCGCGGGCGCGGTCTCGACGCCGGGCTTCCTCGCCTCGACCCCCGCCGCGAAGAGGAGCGCGGCGTACCCGATCACCCCCGAGGAGGTGGCCCGCGATGCCCTGACCCACCTCCGGGACGGCCCCGTCACCATCCCCGGCCTGCGCTCGAAGCTCGCCGTGACCCTCCTGACGCGCATCCTCGGTCGCCGGCGGGCGGTGCGGTTCATCAGCGCCCGCACGCGCCGCCTCTACGAGAGGTAGGCGAGCGCCGTGGCACGGAGGCGGTACGCGGGCGGTCACGTCCGGGTCCGGCGAGCTACGACGGGAGCCGCGGCGCGACCGAGGGAGCACCGCGGCGGCTCGCACCGCGCCGCCCCGCACCGCCCCGCGCCGCCCCGCACCGCGCCGGACCGCGCCGGACCGCCCCGCACCCCCCCGCACCGCAGGGCACCGCAGGGGGCGGATGCCGCGTGTAGGCTGACGCGGTGAAGCGCCTCCGCCGCGTCCTCCTCGCCTTCGCCCTCGTCCTGGTGGCACTGCTGGTCGCCGTGAAGTGCGCCTACGGCGGCGGCCGGCCCTACCCGGACGTCAGCACGCCGCCGCGGATCCCGGACGGCGACGTCGTCCGCGCGGTCGGCCTCGACTTCCCGCTCGGCAACGTGACCGGCACCTCGACGGGCCGGATCTTCTTCAACCTCCACCCGTTCGCCCAGGCCCACCGCTTCACGGACGCCTTCCTCTTCGAGCTCGTCGACGGCGAGCCGCGCCCCTACCCGAGCGCGGCAGCCCAGGCCGGCCTCCGCCACATGTTCGGGATGACCGCCGACCGGCAGGGGCGCCTCTGGTTGGTCTCCCCCGCCGCCCTGGATCGGCCCGGAACCCGCCTGATCGCCTACGACCTGGCCACCGACGAGCGCGTGGTCGACCACACCTTCGCGTCGGGCGTGGCCCGCTTCGCCCAGGACATGCGGGTCCTTCCGGACGGCCGAAGGATGATCCTCGCGGACACGGGCGCCTTCCACTTCACCTCCGCCGCGCTGCTCGTGCTGGACCTCGAGACGTTCGCGGTGCGGCGCGTCCTCGCCGGGCATCCGTCGACGCAGCCGCAGGACTGGTTCATCCGCACCGACCGGGGGCCCCACCGCATCGGCTTCGGCCTGATCACCTTCGCCGTCGGCGTGGACGGGATCGCCCTGAGCGACGATGGCGTGTGGGCCTACTACGCCACGATGAGCCATGACTCCCTGTACCGCGTTCGGACCGCCGACCTCCTCGACGCGTCGCTGGACGACGCGGACCTGGGACGCCGCGTCGAGCGCGTCGGGCCCAAGCCGCTGAGCGACGGGATCGCCGTCACCGCCGACGGCGCCGTGCTGATCACGGACATCGAGAACGGCGGCATCGCGAGGCTCTCGGCTGGCGGCGACCTCGAGACGCTGACCCGGAGCCGCGACGTCGTGTGGGCCGACGGCGTGCACGTGACACCGACGGGCGAGGTCTGGTTCACGGACAGCGCCATCCCCAGCTACCTCGACCCGCTGCTCCGCGCCCCGTCGCGCGCCGCCCTTCGTCGGGACGCGCCCCACGGGCTGTATCGCTTCCGCCTCCCCTGAGGCTACCCTCGGGGTCTGGCAGGAGGAGAGCAGATGACGGATCCGAGCTCAGTCAGCTCGAGCGGGCCGGGTGGCCGCGGGCCCGACCCCTTCGCCTCGGTGAGCAAGGGCGACGACGCCGAGCTCGAGGTGACGGTCCCGACGAAGACACTGCCCGGCGCGCGGGGCGAGCGGCGCGGCGAGCCGGGCCACTCGGCCAGGCACCTGATCGCGACGGGGCGCGGTCCGGTCGACCGGGGCGTGGCGGACATGCTCGAGAGCGTGATCGGCCTCGACGAACGGGAGCGGGTCCGGGACACGGACGACTACCCGTGGCGCATGATCTGCTCGCTCCAGATCGAAGGACCCCTCGGCGCGGCGATCGGGACGGGGTGGCTCGCCGGCCCACGCACGGTGATCACGGCTGGCCACTGCGTCTTCCACCCCCAGATCGGTGGCTGGGCAGACCGGGTCGTCCTCCGCGCGGGCCGGGACCTGAGCCGCGCCGTCGTGACGCTCGAGAGCTCGGACTTCTCGACGACCACGGCCTGGAAGAACCAGCTCGACCCGAACTTCGACTACGCCGCGATCCACCTGACCGAGGCGGACGCCGCCGCCGTGGAGAGGGTGGGCTGGTTCTGCACGGCGCTCCTGGGCGACGCGGAGCTGCAGGGGCGCCGGGTCAACGTGTCCGGCTACCCGGCGGACAAGGGCGGGACCACCCAGTGGCACGCCGCAAAGCAGGTGCTCTTCGTGTCCCCCCACCGCCTGTTCTACGACGTCGACACCCACGGCGGCCAGAGCGGGGCGCCCGTCTGGATCCAGGACGACCCGGACGAGGTGCCGCGGGTGGTCGGCATCCACGCCTACGGGACCGGCGCCACGCCCAGCCAGCTCGGCCAGGAGGCGAACTCGGCCCCGCGCATCAACCAGGACGTGTTCGCGCGGATCCAGGGGTGGGTGGACCGCGACGCCCCGGGCGCAGCCGCTTGACGCGGGGGACCCGCCACCCGGGCCGGGTCCTCGAAGCGAGCGGGGCCCCGGCCGCCGGCGCCCTGGTCGCCGTCGAGTGGAGCGACGTCCCGGTGCCGGAGGTGGCCCTGGTCGCCGACGCCGACGGGGGCTTCGTCCTCTTCCTCCCCGCCGGACGTTTCCGCATCGCTGCCCATGCCCGGGGCCGCCGGGCGACCGTGGAGGTGGAGGCGCCTCGCGAGGAGGACATCGAGATCGTGCTGCCCGGCAGCGAGGACGGCGCGGCGTCCTGACGGGTGGCGAGCCGGACGGCCCCGGTACGTCCGTCGGGCCGACCCGTCAGTCGTCGTTGTCCCGGTACTTGAACGAGATCTGCACGCGCGCCCGGTAGGCGACCACGGCCCCGTCCTCGATCTGCAGGTCGAGCTTGACGACCTCGGCGATGCGGAGGTCGTCGAGGCTCTGGGCAGCCCGCTCCACGGCGGCCTTCGCCGCCTTCTCCCAGGACTCCGTGCTCGTCCCGACCAGCTCGATCAGCTTGTAGACACTCTCGGCCATCGCTCCCTCCTTCGTCAGGGTCAGCCCCGGACTCTACCCGGTTCTCGCGCCCGGGGGCGACTGGAGCCGCGTGGCGGCCGCGGTCAGCGCCCACCCCGGACGGGGCTCCGGCGCTGACCGCCACGCCCGAGTCGCGCTATCGCTCCGTCATGCCCACGCTGAACGACCCCTTCACGCTCCCCACCGGCCGGACCCTCGCCCACCGACTGGTCAAGGCGGCCATGACGGAGGGGCTCGCCGACGACCACAACCGGGCTACCGCCCGGCACGTCACCCTCTACCGCCGGTGGGCAGAGGGAGGAGCAGCGCTCCTGGTGACGGGCAACGTCCAGGTCGACCGGCGCTACCTCGAGCGGGCCGGGAACGTCGCGATCGATGGCCCTCAGGACGGCGAGGCCCGCGCCGCCCTCCGCGCCTGGGCCGAAGCGGGGCAGGACGCCGGGAGCCAGGTCTGGGTGCAGCTCAGCCACGCGGGGCGCCAGACACCCAAGCCGGTCGCCCGGGTCCCGGTCGCCCCGTCGGCGGTCCGCCTCGGCCTCCCCGGCGGGCAGTTCGGGACCCCGCGCGCCCTGACGGACGCCGAGGTCGAGGATGTGATCGAGCGGTTCGTCCATGCGGCCACGGTCTGCCAGCAGACCGGCTTCGACGGCGTCCAGATCCACTCCGCTCACGGCTACCTGCTGAGCGAGTTCCTCAGCCCGCGTGTGAACCGGCGCGACGACCGCTGGGGAGGGTCCCTCGCGAACCGCGCCCGGCTGCTCCTCACGATCGTGCGGAGGATCCGGGACGCGGTCGGTTCGACCTTCGCGGTCTCCGTCAAGCTCAACAGCGCGGACTTCCAGAAGGGAGGCTTCGCCTTCGACGACTGCCTCCAGGTGGTGACGTGGCTGAACGAGCGCGGGCTCGACCTGCTCGAGATCAGCGGCGGCACCTATGAGCAGCCGAAGATGCTGAGCATCGATGGCATCGAGCCCCTCTTCGAGGAGGACGCCGCCCTCCGCGCCTCGACCCGCCGCCGTGAGGCCTACTTCCTGAAGTACGCAGAGGCAGTGCGGGAGGTCGCCACGATGCCCTTGATGGTGACCGGTGGCTTCCGCTCCCGGGCCGGGATCGACGAGGCGCTGACGAGCGGAGCGCTCGACCTGGTCGGGCTCGGCCGGCCCCTGTGTCTCGACCCCGCCGCGTGCCGCAAGGTGCTCGATGGCAGCGTCGACGCGCTGGAGGACGTCGAGGCGAGGATGCGCCTCGGTCCGGGCTGGCTCGGCCCCGCCTCCCCCTTCGACCTGGTCAAGGCGCTGAACGGCTTCGCGAAGATGGGCTGGTACTACGAGCAGCTCTACCGCCTCGCGGATGGCCAGGACGTGGAGGCATCGCTGTCGCTGCTCCGCGCGCTCGTCGCCTACCAGACCACCGAGCGGCGCCGCGCCAGGGCGCTGAACCGAGCGCCGGCTTCACCCTGAGCACGGGTCGGCGTGCTCCGGCGAAGAAGGGCGACTACAATCGACGCTTCGTGCGATGACATGCCGGAGCGTTGCGTTGGTCCCCTTCGCCTTCCACGCGCCCTCGGGCGCCTGGGTCGCGGCGCACCAGCCGCCGGACCGCAGGCCAGCCGCGCCGGAGGTGAGCGTGGCGACCTACAACGTCTGGTTCGACATGACCGTCGAGCCCTTCACCCGGTGGGCAGCGCTGCTCGCCATCCTCGAGAGGGACCGACCGGACCTGCTGAGCCTCCAGGAGGTGACGCCACCGTTCTTGCGGCTTCTCCTGTCCCAGAGCTGGGTCAGGGACGGGTACGTGGTCTCGCACGTGGACGAGGCGAGCGTCGACCCCCACGCCGCCATCCTCCTGTCGCGCTACCCCGTCCTGGGGCTCCAGCGGATCGAGCTCCCGAGCGCGATGGGGCGGGCGCTCCTCCTCGGGGTGATCGATGTCGGCGGGCACCCGCTCTCCTTCGGCGGGGTCCACCTCGAGAGCATGAGGGAGAGCGCGCCCACCCGGGCGGCCCAGCTGGCTGCGGTGATCGAGGCCCTCGAGGGCCCGGCGCCGGCCATCCTGGCCGGCGACCTCAACTTCTGCTCCGCGGACCCCGAGAACCAGCGGATCGTGCCCCCCTGGATCGACCTCTGGAGCACGTTGAGGACGGGCGACCATGGCTGGACCAAGGACGCGGCGCGCAACCCGATGCTGGCGCGGCGGGCACCCTTCAAGAAGCGCCGCTACGACCGCATCCTCGCCTGGCCCGCCCATCGGCTGACCCCCGTCTCGATCGACCTGCTCGGCACCGAGCCGATCGAGGCGACGGACCCGGCTCTCCGTCCCTCGGACCACTTCGGCCTGCTCGGCCGCCTGGCCCGTCGCTAGTCACCCGGAGCAGCAGCCGCTGCAGCGCCGGTCCGTTCGGCATCGCTGCAAGCTCGAGGGTCCTCGGCGTCACCTCCGCCCTGCCCCTCGGCCTCCGCTGACCCGTGGGGCCGCCGCGTGGAGCCCGCGGGGACGGTCCGCGAGCCCGCCCCGTGGGACGCCGAGCTCCACCCGGAGCTCCCCGAGCGGCAGGCCGAGGAGCTCCTCGTAGGGCCTCGCGAGCTGGAAGAGCGAGCCGGAGGCCCGCCCGGAGCTGCGCCACGCCGCGAGGGTGCGCTTCGGGGCGACCAGGAGCCCCGCGAGCACGCCGGCCACCACGATCGAGGCGATGTAGGGGCCGACCCCCTGCAGCCCTCGCCGGAGCTCCCAGGCCGACACCTCGCCCTCCCCGGCGAGGTCCGTGCCGTAGCCGGTCACCGCGTGGTGCAGGTCGTGAAGGCGGATCGCCCAGCGGTGCCTCCGGGTGTTCGGGACGTACAGCCGCAGCGGCCCGACGACGGCCTCGGTCCAGCGGTCGTCGTACGCCTCCGGCGTGAACCCGTTCTCCGCGAGGTACGCGTCCCGGGCCCGCTCGACCGTCCAGGTCGCCGGGTACGGCGCGTGGGCGTGGCGCATAGTCTCCCAACCTACCGGGGCCTGGGGACAGGACGGGCGGGTGACAATGCCCCACGCCCCCGCCCGGCCGCCGAGCCCGAGCTACGCCAACCGCGCACGACGCCCCGCTAAAGCCGCACGCCGCCCCGCTGAAGCTGCACGACGCCCCGCTGAAGCCACACGACGCCCCCGCCGAAACCGCACGGCGAGCCCCGTGGTAGGCTGGACGACCGCTACCCATGACGTCCGCGGGCCCCCCGATGACCGCCGCCTCCGACGAAGCCCAGGCCGACCGGGCGCTGATCGCGCGCTGGCGGGACGAGCCGGCGCCGCTCCTGCCGCTCCTCCACGCCTTCCACGACCGGGACGGCTACCTGTCGGAGGACGCGCTCCGCGCGGTGTCCAAAGGCCTTCGGATCCCGCTCGCGGAGCTCTTCGGGACGGTGACCTTCTATCACCACTTCGCCCGGACCCCACCCGGCAAGGCCGCGCCCCGGGTCTGCGATGGACCGATCTGCCGGCTGCACGGCGCCGACGCCCTGCTCGAGGGGCTGCCGGACGCCACGCCGATGCCTTGCGCCGGCCGGTGCGATGGCCCGGTGCCGGTGCTCCAGGGAGACGAGGTGCGGGTCGGGACGAGCGCCCGGGAGCTCCGGGCGGAGCCCTCGCCGCCTCCGCCGCCCTACCCCGGCGACGGTGAGGAGTGCGTCTTCCGCCACATCCGGACGCCGGGCCGCCGCACCCTCGGCGGCTACCGGGCGAGCGGGGGGTACGCGGCCCTCGAGGTCGCGATCGCCGAGCGCTCCCCGGAGCACGTGCTCTCGGTCGTCGAGGCGAGCGGCCTCGCCGGCCGCGGTGGAGCCGGCTTCCCGACCGGGCGCAAGTGGCGGGCCGTGGCGGCGGCCACCGGTGAGCCGAAGACGATCGTCTGCAACGCCGACGAGGGCGAGCCCGGTTGCTTCAAGGACCGCGCGCTGATGGACCACGACCCCCACGCCCTGATCGAGGGCATGGCCCTGGCCGCCTACGCGACCGGCGCGACCCGCGGGTTCATCTACCTCCGCTACGAGTACCCCGACACGGCCGCGATCCTCGAGGCCGCGATCGCGGACGCGCGGAGCGCCGGCCACCTCGGACCCAGCATCCACGGGACCCGCATCGCGTTCGAGCTCCACCTGCGCCGAGGCGCGGGGGCCTACGTCTGCGGCGAGGAGACGTCGCTGCTCAACAGCCTGGAGGGCAGCCACCCGTTCCCTCGCAACCGGCCGCCCTACCCCGTCACGCACGGGTACGAGGGCCTCCCCACGGTGGTGAACAACGTCGAGACGCTCTGCGCCGTGCCGCCGATCCTGCTCCACGGCGCCGGCTGGTACCGCGGGCTGGGGCGCGGCGAGCACGCCGGGACCAAGGTGATCAGCCTGTCGGGGGACATCGCCCGGCCCGGCAACTACGAGGTCCCGATCGGGCTGCCGCTGCCCGTCCTGCTCGACGAGTGGGCCGGAGGACCGCCGCCCGGGCGCTCCGTGCAGGCGGTCACGATGGCGGGGCTGTCCGGGGGCTTCCTCGGCGGCGAGGACCTCGAGGTCACCCTGGACGAGCCGGCTCTGCGCCGCCGCGGGTCCTTCCTCGGCGCGGGCGGCATCATGGTGTTCGACGACTCCCGGGACATGGTGCAGGTCGCCCTCGAGTCGATGACGTTCTTCGCCCACGAGTCCTGCGGCAAGTGCTTCCCGTGCCGGATCGGCACGAAGCGACTGACCGAGCGCCTGGCCGGCGAGGGGCCCCGGGACGTCGAGGGCTGGACCCAGGAGGTCCTCGACATCGGCGAGACGATGAAGGCGACCAGCGCGTGCGGCCTGGGCGTCGCGGCCCCGCTGATCACCGAAAGCCTCCTGCGCTACTTTCCGGACCAGGTGGCGCGGCACCTGGCGGCGAGGCATCGATGACGCGAACGGACGGACACGCTCGACCGGCGGCGACCCTGACCATGGACGGTCAGGAGGTGACCTTTCAGGCCGGCGAGACCCTCTACGAGGTCAGCCGCCGCCTGGACCGGGACGTCCCGACGCTCTGCTTCGACGACCGTCTCGAGCCCTTCGGCGGCTGCCGCCTCTGCGTCGTGGAGGTCGAGGGCGGGCGCGGCCCCGTCGCCTCCTGCACGACCCTGGCCGCTCCCGGGATGGTCGTCCGCACCCACACCCCCGCCCTCGAGAAGCATCGGACCACCCTCGTGGAGCTGGTGGTCAGCGAGAACCCGAAGGACGCGACGATCGATCCCCTGCGCGGGCTGGCATCCCAGGAGCTCACCGCCCTCGCGTCGCGCTACGGGGTCACGGGGGAGCGCTTCGAGGGCGCGCGCTCCGGGACAACGCACCCGGGCGACGACAACCCGTTCATCCTCCGCGACTACGATCACTGCATCTCCTGCTACCGCTGCGTTCGCGTCTGCGCCGAGCAGGAGGGCGACCACGCGATCAGCGTGATGAACCGCGGCTTCGCGACGCAGATCACGACCGAGTTCGACGGGCTCCTCGAGAGCTCGGACTGCACGTTCTGCGGTCAGTGCATCCAGACCTGCCCCACCGGGGCCCTGGCCGACCGCAAGGCCCTGCGGGCCGAGGGCCTGCCCGAGCCCCTCGAGACGACCCGCTCGGTGTGCCCCTACTGCGGCGTCGGCTGCTCCGTCGACCTGATGACGAAGGGGGAGCGCCTCGTCGGGGTCCGCCCCGCGATGGACGGCCCGGCCAACGAGGGGGCGCTCTGCGTGAAGGGGCAGTTCGCCTTCGACTTCGTCCAGCACCCCGACCGGCTGAAGACCCCGCTCGTGCGCGACGCGGGCCGCCTCCGCCCGGCCAGCTGGGACGAGGCCCTCGACCGCGCCGCGGAGGGCTTCCGCCGAGCCCGGGAGGAGCACGGGCGCCACAGCGTCTACGCGGTCGCGTCGGGTCGGGCGCCGATCGAATCCACCTACGCGATCCAGAAGTTCATCCGCGCCGGCTACGGCACGAACTACATCGATAACTGCTCACGGGCGTGACACGCCCCCACGGTGGCCGGTCTGGCCGCCACGATCGGACGGGGGGCCATGAGCAACCCCCTCGCCGACATGGTCAAGCCCGATGTCATCTTCTGCATCGGCACGAACATGACGGAGTGCCACCCCGTAGCCGCGACGCGCCTCAAGAAGGCGATCGCGCGCGGCGCGGCGATGATCGTGGCCGACCCGCGGCGCATCGGGCTAGCCGACCTCGCGCACCTGTATCTCCCCCTCCGGGTCGGAACGGACGTCGCCCTGCTCCTGGCCATGGCCCACGTGATCCATCGGGAGGGGCTGGTCGACCACGGCTTCGTCACGAGGCGCACGGAGGGGGCCGCCGCGTTCCTCGCCCACCTGGCGGACAAGACCCCGGCGTGGGCGGCTCCGATCTGCGGCATCCCCGCCGCGGACATCGAGCGCGCGGCGCTGCTCTACGGGCGCGCCGAGCGGGGAGCGATCTACTACACCCTCGGGATCACCGAGCACATCTCGGGCGTCGACAACGTCCAGAGCCTCTGCAACCTCGCGCTGATGACCGGCAGCATCGGTCGCCCCGGCACCGGCATCAACCCGATGCGCGGCCAGAACAACATCCAGGGCGCCGGTGACGCGGGAGGGCTCCCCAACAACTACCCGGGCTTCCAATCGGTGACGGACCCCGCCCATCAGCGGACCTTCAGCGAGGCCTACGGCCGGGAGATCGACCTCGAGAAGGGCATCACCAAGGTGCGGGCGCTCCACGGCGCCGCGGAGGGTCGCATCAAGGCGATGCTGATCTGCGGCGAGAACACCGTGGTCAGCGACCCGGACCGGGACCACTGCGAGCACGCGCTCCGGTCCCTCGACCACCTCGTCGTGATCGACCTGTTCCGGACGGAGACCGCGGAGCTCGCCGACGTGGTGCTCCCGGCCACCTCCTGGGCCGAGACCGACGGGGTGTTCACGAACACCGAGCGCCGGGTCCAGCGCGTACGGGCCGCGGTGCCCCCCCACGGCGAGGCGAAGCCGGAGTGGTGGATCGTCGCCCAGATCGCCCAGCGGATGGGGATCGAGGGCTTCGGCTACACGTCGCCGGTCGAGGTCTTCAACGAGCTCTGCTCCCTGTCGCCGACCTACCGCGGGTTGAGCTGGGAGCGGGCGGGAGAGGGCACGTACCAGTGGCCCGTCCCCGAGGACGGTCACCCCGGCACGCCGCGCCTCCACGAGGACGGGTTCCCGACGCCGAGCGGGCGCGGCCGGTTCCGCGTCGTCGACTACCGCGACCCGGCGGAGGTCACCGACGAGGACTTCCCACTCTGGCTCACCACGGGCCGGCGCCTCCAGCACTACCACACGCGGACGATGACGGGCCGGGCCGGGATGGGCTTCTTCGTTCCGGAGGAGAGGCTCGAGGTCCATCCGGACGACGTCGCCGCGCTGGGCCTCGAGGACGGCGGCTGGTGCCGCGTCGTCGGCCACCGCGGCCAGATGGACGTCCGCGTGGAGGCGAACGACCGATCGCCTCGAGGCACCGTGTTCTGCAGCTTCTCCTTCGACGAGGCCGCGGTGAACCGGCTGACCGGAGCCGGCTACGACCCGCTCACGGACACGGCGGAGCTCAAGGTGTGCCCGGTCCGGATCGAGCCGCGGCCGGCGTAGGCTCGCCGCATGTCGCCCCTCGACAACCTCGCGCGCGTCCAGCCCAGGTCCCTCGCCCGCCTGAGCCGTGACCTCGTCGGCCTGCTCGAAGCGAGGCTCTGGCTCCAGGTGATGGTCGCGCTGGCGCTGGGCTGCGGCGTCGGGATCCTCCTCGGCCCTGCCGTCGGGTGGGTGCCGCCCCCGGCCGCGCGGACGCTCACCTCGTGGCTGGCGCTCCCCGGGCAGCTCTTCCTCGCGATCGTCCAGATGGTGGTCGTGCCCCTGGTCTTCGCCTCGATCATCCGGGGCCTCGCGGCGAGCGAGGACGTCGAGCAGCTGAGGCGCATGGGGCTCCGAACGGTCGTCTACTTCATCCTGACCACCACGGTGGCGATCACGCTGGGCGTCTCCCTCGCCCTGGTGCTGCAACCGGGGGCCACCATCGACGGCCCCTCCGCGCTCGGCGCCCTCGGGGGGCAGGCTCCCGTCGACGTGGCGGACGCGCCGGCGCGCCCTTCGGTGCCCGAGGCGATCCTGGGCCTGATCCCGACCAACCCCCTCGGGGCGATGGTCAACCTCGAGATGTTCCAGGTCGTGATGTTCGCCGCGATCGTGGGGGTGGCCATCGTGTCCCTCGCCCCGGCACAGTCCCGCCCGGTCCTCGAGCTCCTCGGGTCCGTGCAGGACGTGTCGATGACGATCGTGAAGTGGGCCATGCGCCTGGTCCCCGTCGCCGTGTTCGGCCTGATCGCCCGGCTGATCGCGCAGGTCGGCCTGGACGCGCTCCTCGGGATGGCGGCCTATGTCGGCACGGTTCTCCTGGGCCTCGCGCTGCTCCTCGTCGCCTACCTGATCCTCGTCGCGGCGGTGGCTCGCCGGTCGCCGCTCCGCTTCCTGACGGCGGCGCGCGACGTCCAGCTCCTCGCCTTCAGCACGTCGAGCTCCGCGGCGGTCATGCCCCTGAGCATCCGGACCGCGGAGGAGAAGCTCGGCGTCCGCCCTTCCGTCGCCCAGTTCCTCATCCCGATCGGCGCAACGATCAACATGGACGGGACCGCGCTGTACCAAGGCGTGGCGGCGGTGTTCCTCGCCCAGGTGTTCGCCGTCGACCTCACCGCCCTGGAGCTGGTGCTGCTGGTCGTCACCGCCGTCGCGGCCTCGATCGGCTCGCCGGCCACGCCGGGGGTGGGCATCGTCATCCTCTCGATGGTGGTCACCAGCGTCGGGATCCCTGCCGCGGGCATCGCGCTGCTGATCGGGGTGGACCGCATCCTCGACATGAGCCGGACCGCGCTCAACGTGACGGGCGACCTGACCGCGTGCGTGGTCCTCGACCGGCTGCTCCCCGGCCCGCCGGTGGAGGAGGCGAGGCGGGCGGAGGAGCAGCGGGAGCGCCAGCGCGACGCCTCCGGCCAGGACGTGCTGGTGGTCGAGGGGTGAGTCGACTCAGAACGGGACGTCGGTCATGTGGGCCTCGCTCCGCACGTCGTGCACGCGCAGGCCGCCCCAGCTGAGGGAGTAGACGTAGTCCTCGACGAAGAGCCCCCGCCGGATCTGCAGGGCGTAGCTGCGGCAGTAGCCGTACTCGTCGTCCGCGCAGAGGCCGGTCAACAGATCGGTGTGGTCGACGCTCATCGCGTGGTCGAAGCCGGCCTCGGCGTCGACCTCGAAGAGCTCGAGGCTGCTCCGGAAGGTCTCCCAGCGCTCGCCCCACGCGACGTAGGGGAAGGCGAGGTAGGCGACGCCCCGATGCTCGTAGAAGGTGAAGGCGCGGTGGTCCCACGCCGCCTCGCTGGAACCCCAGTCATCCTCGAACAGATGGCGGTGCCGGAGCACCGGGTCGACCGGGTCCGAGACGTCGAAGATCGAGAGCGCGAGCCCCTCGACCCGGCCGGTCCGCTCGTCGGCCTCGAAGCCGATCGTGAGGAGATGGTCCTCGCCGAGCGGGTGCATGTAGGTGGAGAAGCCCGTGATCTTGAGCTCTCCGAGCACCTCGAGGGCTGTCGGGTCGCTGATGTCCACGACGTACAGCGGGTCCACCTGCCGGAACGTCACGACGTAGGCGCGGTCGCCCAGGAAACGGGCGGACTGCACCTGCTCGCCCTCGGCCAGCGCCGGCGTGGCGCCGATCAGCTGCAGGCGCGAGGAGCGGCCGTCCCGCTCGAGCGTCAGCACGCGGTTGAAGGGCCCCCGCGGAGTGCCCCCGTTCCAGCGCCAGAGCCTCTCGGTGGTCGCGATCCGGATCACCCCGTCGCGCTCGTCCACCGAGAACTGGTCGACGATGCTCCCCGGCACGAAGCCGCTCGCCTCGTAGCGCGGGGCCTGCCCCTCCTCGAGGCCGAACCGGTGCACGATGCTCCGCGTCCGGACGAAGGGGTCGTCGCCGCGGCGGGCCCTGATCCAGGCCGACGCGTCGTCCTGGATCAGGACCATCGCGTCGTGGTTCGCGTAGACCTCGCGCGCCCAGCCCCACACGCCGGTCCGGTCGAAGCTCCCGCCGTCGGTGAGGTCGAGCGCGACGACCTGGGCGACGCCCCAGCTCGACAGCCCGGGCCCCGTGACGTGGAACGAATCGCAGTCGAAGCCGAGGTCGGTCAACCCCGCGCCGGTCCGCTCGAAGGCCCGGGGCAGCCAGTCCTCGAGGGGCTTGGCGCGGACGGCATCGATCGCATCGGCGCGCCAGCGGAGGATCGCGGCGCGCGCCTCCGCGGCCGTCGGCGCCCGGTAGTCGCCCCCCGGCGTCCAGAACTCGAGGTACTCCCAGACGTTCGGCAGGCCGTCGCCGTACCACCAGGAGAGTCCGGGGGTGTTCGTGACCAGGCGGACGTCGCTGTCGTGACGCCGCGACCGGAGGTACCAGCCCTCGACGTAGACCTCCAGGAGCTGCCTGGGCGCCTCGCCGGAGACGTCGAAGACGGTCGCCTTCGTGAAGCCGCGGCTGTACCAGCACGGGTACCAGCCACCGTAGACGTCGCACTCCGCCCGATCGTCGGTCCGGGGGTCGTCGGTGGAGCTGAAGACCACCGCCCGGTCGCCCTCGATCAGCAGCTCCCGCGCGCTGCCCTCGATCGGCGCGGACGCGATCAGGCCCACCTCCTCGATGGGCCAGGAGTCGACCACCTGGAGGCGGTCCCCGCTGACCACGTAGATCCGAGAGCCGGTGTTCTTGACGATGTCCCCCTCGTCCACGCCCTCGACCTGGACGTTGGTCTCCGAGAAGTTCGTCGGCTCGGAGGACGGCGCGCTCGGCTCGGCACGCCCGGCGCCATCCTCCGCCATGAGGCCCCAGCCGCCGCCGCTGCCGCCCGCATACCAATCGAGGTACTGCTGCGTCTGCTCCTCGATCTTCGCGAGGGCATCTTCCTGGACCATGCCCAGGAGATCGTCGCAGCTGTCCGCGTGCGCGAGGGACGCCGAGCGGCCCGTCAACCACTCGGGGTCGTGGCTTCCGATGCCCGAGCATCCGGCCAGGGACAGGGCCCCGACCAGAAAGGAAAACGAAAAGGCGAGAATGAGAATCGCGTGGCGCATGGCACCTCCACCTGCGCCTCATCTCATCGCAAAGACCGCACCAAGCCCGAGACCTACGTCAGGCGGGTCAAGGTGTGCCCGACCGTGCCGCGGCCGGCGAAAAGCCGGCGCCGCAGCGCGCACGATGTCACAGCGCCGCGGGCGCGAGGAGGGCGAGGCGCCCCTGGCTCCGCCGCCCGCGCCAAGGCGCTGTGGTCGCCTACTTCCGGGCCTCCTCCCGCTGCCGCACCTCCTCCTTGACCCGCTCGAGGATCGCCGGGGGCGCCGGGGCGTAGTGGCTGAACTCCATGGAGAACTGCCCGCGGCCCGAGGTGCTGGAGCGGAGGTCGCCGATGTAGCCGAACATCTCGCCGAGCGGGACGTCCGCCTTGACGCGGACGTTGGTCGGGCCCGGCTCCTGGGACTTGATCATCCCGCGGCGCCGGTTGAGGTCCCCGATCACGTCGCCGACGTTGTCGTCCGGGACGAAGACATCGACCTTCATGATCGGCTCGAGGAGCTGCGGCCCCGCCTTCGGCATCGTCTGCCGGTAGGCCGCCTTGGACGCGGTCTCGAAGGCGATCTGCGACGAGTCCACCGCGTGGAAGCCACCGTCGTTGAGGATCACCTTGAAGTCGACGAGGGGGAAGCCGGCCAGGGGCCCCTTCTCCATCATCTGGCTGAAGCCCTTCTCGACCGACGGGATGTACTCCTTCGGGACGCTGCCGCCGACCACCTTCGACTCGAACTGAAAGCCCTCCCCGGAGTCCAGGGGCTCGATCGTGTAGTCGATCTTGGCGTACTGACCCGAGCCACCCGTCTGCTTCTTGTGGGTGTAGGTGTCGCTGACGGCCTTGGTGACCGTCTCCCGGTACGCGACCTGGGGCTTGCCGATGCTCGCCTCGACGCCGTGGGTCCGCCGGAGGATGTCCACCTTGATGTCCAGGTGGAGCTCGCCCATCCCCTTGAGGATCGTCTCACCGGACTCCTGGTCCACCTCGACGTGGAAGGACGGGTCCTCCGCGACCATCTTGCCGAGGGCGACGCTCAGCTTCTCGCTGTTGGCCTTGTCCTTCGGGACGACCGCCACGCTGATGACCGGGTCGGGGAAGACCATCGGCTCCAGCGTGGCCGGGTCCTTGGTGTCGGCGAGGGTATGCCCGGTGCGGACGTTCTTGAGCCCGACGATCGCCACGATATCGCCCGCCTGCGCCCTGTCGATCATCGTGCGGTCGTTCGCGTGCATCTCGAGCATCCGGCCGATGCGCTCGTTCTTGCCGGTCGCGGTGTTCACGAGCGTGTCGCCCTTGTTGATCGTCCCGGAGTAGACCCGGGTGAAGGTCAGGGCGCCGAACCGGTCGTCCATGATCTTGAACGCGAGGGCCCGCACCGGACCGCCCGGATCGACCTCCGCGAACTTCCCGGTCTCGGTCCCGTCGAGGTCGACCTCCGGCTGCGGGTTCACCTCCGTCGGGTCCGGCAGGTAGTCGACCACCGCGTCCAGGATCTGCTGGACGCCCTTGTTCTTGAAGGACGAGCCACAGAAGGTCGGGAAGAACGCGAGCTCCCGGGTCCCCTTGCGGACCAGCCGCTTCAGGGTGTCGATGTCCGGCTCCTCGCCCTCGAGGTAGGCCTCCATGACGTCGTCGTCCTGCTCCACGGCGGTCTCGACCAGCTCCGCGCGGTACTTGTCGACCAGCTCCCGCATGTCCTCCGGGACCTCCCGGACCTCGAAGTTCTCGGGGAGGCCGGAGTCGTCCCACACGATCGCCTTGCGCTCGAGCAGGTCGACGAGGCCGACGAACTCGCTCTCGGTCCCGATCGGCAGGACCATCACCAGCGGCTTGGCGGCCAGGATGTTCTTGATCTGGTCGACGACCCGGTAGAAGTCCGAGCCGATCCGGTCGAGCTTGTTGACGTAGATGATCCGGGCGACCTTCGAGTCGTTCGCGTAGCGCCAGTTCGTCTCGGACTGGGGCTCGACGCCGCCCGACCCGCAGAACACCCCGACGCCGCCGTCGAGGACCTTCAGCGACCGGTAGACCTCGATCGTGAAGTCGACGTGCCCGGGGGTGACGATGATGTTGAGGCGATGGTCCTTCCAGAAGCAGGTGGTGGCCGCGGACTGGATCGTGATCCCCCGCTCCTGCTCCTGCTCCATGAAGTCGGTGGTCGCGGCCCCGTCGTGGACCTCGCCCATCTTGTGGATCTTGCCGGTCAGCTTGAGGATGCGCTCCGTCGTCGTCGTCTTGCCGGCGTCGACGTGGGCGAAGATCCCGATGTTCCGATACTTGCTGAGGTCCTGCATCGCTACCTGTCCGCGGCCCCCACGGGGCCGATCGAGCCGGGCTTTACTCAGTCCGCGGCCGGTTGGCAACCATAGGGCCCACGGCGGGGAGCGGGAGGGCTGGGACCGCTATTCGTCGACCCGGGTGTCGGCGCGACGGTCGCGCGCGTAGCCGGCCTCGTCCTCGCCCCGGGCCAGCTCCTCGCCCACGGAGCTGACGCCGATGCGGGCGCCCTCGATCCCGAGGCTGGTCAGGTAGCTGCGGACGGCCTGGGCGCGTCGCTCGCCGAGGGCGAGGTTGTACTCCTCGCTGCCCCGCGGGTCGGTCGCCCCGGTGATGTGCAGGCGCGCCTGCCGACGTTCCCGCAGGCACTCGACGGCGGTGGCGATCGCCTCGCGGGACGCCTGCGTCAGCTCGTCCGAATCGTAGGCGAAGTAGACCGACTGGAGCGCGCACGGCCCCATCCCCTCGTCCGGGGACTCCGGGTCGAGGGTCATCATCCGCTGGGCGTTCGGGTCCGACTCCTCCTCCGCCCCGGCGGTCTCCGGCGGGGCTTCCCCCGTGGTGCCCCGGCTGCACGCGGGGACCAGGGCCAGGACGAGGATCGAGCAGGCGAGGCGGGAGAACACGGTACGCATGGCACCTCCGTGCCGGCAGCGCCGGCGGCGCACTTGTTCCACACGCAGCTGGCCCCGGGCAAGCCGGATCGTGGCGGGTCCCCGGCGCCGGGCCGCCGAAGCCCCGCCGCGTCGGGGGCCTCCCGACAACGCCGGAGCCCCGGTCGTTCCCGGGGGGCGCGCGGGGGGCTCCAGTGGCGCGGAGGGCGCTCCCCAACCTGCTCGCCGCATGCGCCGGAGCCGACCCACGGGGGCCCTCCGCCCTCGGCGCGAACCTTGCTGCTCCTGCGCTGCGTGACGCGCTCTCCGCGGGGTGCAGCCCGGCTCGGCCGGCGACGCACCGTCCTCGTCCTCGTCGTCGTCCTGGGCGCCTGCCAGGGCTCCCTCGGCCCCGATGCGCCCTTCCGGCCCGGGGAGCGACCCGGGGCGCCCCCCGACGACGATGAGCCCCTCCGGCAGCTCCCGAGCGCCGGCGCGTGCGCGGCCCGGGGGCCCACGGTCGGCCCCACGGTGCTGCGCCGCCTCACGTTGACGGAGGTCGGCGAGACCCTGCGCGCCGAGCTGGGCGTGGACGTGCCCGACCTGCTGGCCGAGCTGCCCCCGGACGCGCGCGCGGAGGGCTTCACGAACAACGCCAGCACCCTGATCGTGCCGCTCGAGGTCGCGGAGGGGCTGATGGAGATGGCCCGGGTCGCCGTGGAGCGGATCGACCCCGCGGCGGTCGTGGCGCGCTTCGCGAGCTGCCGCGACCTGAGCGACGACTGCGCGCGCGAGGTCGCGCGCACCGTCGGCGAACGGCTCCTCCGGAGCCCGCTGAGCCCGGAGCAGGTGGAGCGCTACGCTGCGCTGTTCGCGGTCGTCCGGGACGAGGGGGACGGCTTCCCCGTCGCGGCCGGCCTCGTGCTCGAGGCGCTGCTCCAGGCGCCTCAGCTCGTCTACCGCATCGAGAGCGAGCCCCTCGGCGACGCCGAGCCGCGGGCGGTGTCGGCCCGGGAGCTCGCCACCCGCCTGGCCTACACGCTCTGGGGCGCGCCCCCCGACGAGGATCTCCTCCACGCCGCGGCCGCCGGGGCCCTCGCCGACGCCGCCCAGATCGAGGCCCACGCGGTCCGAATGCTCGCGGACCCGCGCGCCAGGGAGGTGTCGCGGGCCTTCTTCCGCGATTGGTTCCACCTCGGATCGCTCGAGGGGCACGATCTCAGCGACGACCGCTACCCGGACTTCGACCGGGAGCTCGCTCGCGCGATGGCCGAGGAGACGCTCCGCTTCTTCGACGACCTCGCGTGGACGACGCCGGCGCCGCTCCGGACGATGCTGACGGCGGAGCACACGTTCCTGAACCCGCGCCTGGCCGCGGTCTACGGGGTGCCCTTCGACGGCTCGGGGTGGCAGGAGGTCGATCTGTCGGGCGTGCCCGAGCGGCGCGGGATCCTGACCCACGCAAGCCTCCTGACGGTCCACGCCCAGCGGGCGGAGCCGTCGATCGTCGGTCGCGGGCTCTTCCTGCTCCACGACGTCTTCTGCGACAGCGTGGAGCCGCCGCCCCCGACGGTCGACGCCGCACCGCCCGAGGTGGCGACCGGAGCGTCGCAGCGCGAGGCCTCCGAGGTCCGCATCGCCAACCCGGTGTGCGGCGAGTGCCACGGTCGCTTCGATCCGCTGGGGCACGCCTTCGAGCGCTACGACGCCGCGGGGCGCCACCGGACTGCCGACCCGCACGGCAACGCGCTCCGGCAGGATGGGTTGTTTCCGGCCGAGGGAGGTGGAGGTGGAGGTGGAGCGATGCCCTACCGCGACCTGGACCGCTTCCTCGAGCTGAGCGAGGCCAGCCCGCGAGCGCAGGCCTGCATCGCCCACAAGGCGCTCCAGTTCGCGTGGGGCCGCCCCTTGACCGAGGTGGACGGCTGCTCCGTGGTCGAGGTGCGCGACGACTACGAGGCGCGCGGAGGCCGCTACCAGGACCTGGTCCTCGCCGTCGTCACCCACCCGACGTTCCGCGCCATCGCCCCGAGCGCGTCGGAGGGGACGCCATGAAGCTCGCCCGTCGCACCTTCCTGCGCGGCGCGGGGGGCGCCGCCATCGCCCTTCCGTTCCTGGCGGACCTGGGCCGGCGCACCGCCGGGGCGGCAGACCCCGAGCCCCCGGTCCGGCGCGTGACGCTGTTCTTCGGCAACGGCGTGATGCCCGCGACCTTCCAGCACGAGGATCCCCTGCGCGCCGATGGAGCCCTCGCCCCGCTCCGCCCCCACCTGCCGAAGCTCGCGGTGCTGCGGGGGGTCGACATGAACACTCGAAACGGCCACCCGCGGGGCGGGGGGGCGACCTTCGTGGGGTTCGAGGGGCGCGAGGAGACCCAGCGGGGACCGTCGATCGACGTGGTCGCGCTCCGCGAGCTCCACCCGATGGGGCCGCCGACGCCCCTGTCGACCCTCCTGGTCGCGAGCGGCTTCCGCCGCAACCACCAGTACCGGCGCGTGCACTCCTGGAACGAGGACGGCTCGCCGATGGGCCTCCCGATCGAGCGCCCGGCCGACCTGTTCGAGCGCCTCTTCGGCGGCGTGCCGGACCCCGACCTCGGCGCCGCGGCCGCGGCCCGCCGCCGTCGGTACCGGCGCAGCGTCCTCGACGCCGTGATCGGCGACTACCGCCACTTCAGCCAGGACGCGGCGGGTCTGTCCGCCGCCAGCCGGCGCCGGATCGCCGACCACCTCGAGCGGATCCGGGAGATCGAGGGGCGCCTGTTCCCCCCGGAGGGCGAGCCCCCGGTCGAGCCGAAGGGCTGCGCGGCTCCGAGCGGCGTCACGGACCCGAGCCTCCCCTACGGCCAGGAGGCGGTGACGATCGACGAGCAGCTCGACGTCGACACCTGGGCCCGGGCTCAACGGCTGCTGGCCGACCTCTACGCGATGGCCCTGCGCTGCGACCTCGCGCGCTTCGGCAACCTCACGTTCCAGTCGAGCGGCGAGCGGGTCAGGCAGCGCGGCGACTACGACTACAACGGGCAGACGATCCGCTTCGACGACCAGGACTTCCACCACGAGCTCTGGCATCGGCGGACGTTCCCGGAGGTCGAGTACCATACCCATTACATCATGGCGCAGTTCGCCTACTTCCTGAGCGCACTCGACGACCCGACCTACACGGACGAGAACGGAGGAACGCTCCTCGACAACATGCTCGTCATGATCGGCGCCGAGCTCGGGGACGGGAGCGCGCACAACACCGTCAGCACCTTCCACGCGATCAGCGGCGCGAACGAACGCTTCCGAACCGGCGGCCTGATCGACGTCGATTCCAGCTCCGTCAACCTCTACAACACCTGCCTCCAGGCCCTGGGCGTCGCCCGGGTGATGGGGGATCGGACTCACTACGATGAAGGCTCACTGGACAGCGTCCTGCTCGCGTGAGGGGTCAGTCGTGGACCTTTCGGTCTCTAATCCCTAGGTTCCCGACGTGCCCCGACCCCGAGAGTTCGACGAAGAGGAGGTGCTGGACGCAGCCGTGGACGCGTTCTGGGCGCGGGGCTACGGCGCGACCTCGCTGATGGATCTGCTGTCCGCCACCGGCCTCTCCAAGGGCAGCCTGTACAAGGCCTACCACGACAAGCACGACCTGTTCCTGCGGTGCCTCGACCGCTACCTGGAGGCCGGCCGGCGCGCTCAGACCGAGGCGCTCGCGGGCGCCCCCTCGGCGCTCGAGGGCCTGCGCAGCTGGCTCCGCCTGGCCTCCGGGGTGGACCGCCGCGCCGCTCCCCCCTCGCGCCCCCGACGTTCCGCGCTCAACGGCGTCCGCGGGTGCTTCGCGGTCAACTCGATCGTGGAGCTCGGCCCCCACGACCCGGAGGTCCAGGCTCGCCTGACCCGCCACGCGTGCGCGCAGCAGGACGTGATCGCCGCCACGCTCCGGCGCGGCAAGGCCTCCGGTGAGATCCGTCCGGACCTCGACGTCCAGGACGGCGCCGCCTACGTGCTCACCCTGCTCCACGGCCTGCAGGTCACCGTGAAGAACGGCGTGGGCAAGGAGTGCCTCGGCCGCTCGATCGACATCGGCCTCGCGGCGCTGCGCCACGGGTAGCAGGCGGCCAGCGCCCGAGCGGCGCAGAAAGGCGCTTGCGCTCCGCCGCCCCGACCCCAGGAAATGGACCGTACGGTTCCTAATCACCTGGAGTGGCGAGCGATGAAGCGATTCGAAGGCAAGCGCTATCTGATCACGGGCGGGACGAGCGGCATCGGGCTGGCGACGGCGGAGCGGCTGGTCGAGGAGGGGGCGAGGGTGCTCCTGACGGGCACCAACACCGAACGGCTGGGCTCGGTTCGAGAGCGGCTCCCGGGCGCGGTCGCGATCCGGAACGACGCGGGCGACCCGGCCGCGGCGGACGCCCTCGCCAGAGAGGTCGAGACCCACCTCGGAGGCCTGGACGGCGCGTTCTTCAACGCGGGCTTCGGGAAGTTCGCTCCGGTCGCGGAGTCCACGGCCGAGCTGTTCGACGAGCAGTATGCCGTGAACGTTCGCGGGCCTCTCCTCCAGCTGAGGGCCCTCGACTCGCTGTTAGACGACGGCGCCACGATTCTCTTCAACACCTCCGTCGCCAACCAGGCGGGGATGGCCGGCGCCTCGGTCTACGCGTCCAGCAAGGCGGCGCTGCGCAGCGTCACGCGAGTCGTGGCCCGCGAGCTGGCCCCCCGGAAGATCCGTGTGAACGCGGTGAGCCCCGGCCCGATCGACTCGTCCTTCTTCGCGCGGACCGGCCTCCCGGAGAACGCGGTCGAGCAGCTCGCCGAGCAGATCCTCGCGCAGGTCCCCCTCGGCCGCTTCGGCACGCCGGAGGAGGTGGCGGGTGTGGCGACGTTCCTCCTCAGCGACGACGCGAGCTACGTCACCGGCGCCGAGTACGTGGTCGACGGCGGGATGTCCCAGCTCTGAGCCGCGGGTCGGCGCCAAGGACCACGGGCGGGTGGGACGGCCGGCTTTCGCCGGGGTCGGGATGACCTCACCCTGGCGCCGTGCTCCCCGCCGCTCGGGTCGTCCCTCCGTTGGTGCTCGGGCTGGCGCTCCACGCGCTCGCGGCCACGGCCGAGGGCCAGAGCGCGGCGCCGTCGGACCCGCCCGCGCGGGAGACGAGCCGCGGCGAGGACAGCCGGCCTGCCCCGGAGGACGGCCGCGACCCGGGGCCACGCCGGCCGCCATCACCCACCGTGCGTCGCCCGATCCTCCGCTACCGCGCGGTCTTCCCCGGCCAGGCCGCGAGAGGGCGGATCGACCAGTCGATCCGCCTCGAGATCGGCGTCCCGGTCCGGGTCGACGAGTCCTTCGTGATCCCGATCGCCGGCTATCGGTGGGACCGCCTCGGGCCGGCGGTGATCCCGTCCACTCAGGGCCTCGACCTGCACCGGGTGTTCGCGGGCGCGGTCGGCGTCCTCCGGTTCAACCGCGAGTGGGCGTTGAGCGGGGTGATCGACGGCTCCTACGCGAGCGACCTGCGCGGCTACGCCGCCGACGCCTGGGGGGCCTTCGCGTCCGCGGGGGCGGTGTGGCAGCCGGGCCCGGACCGCCCGGGGGCGGCGTGGTCCCTGCTGTTCGGGGTGACGGTGGTCCGGATCGACACCGACTACCTCCCGCTGCCGACCCTCGGGTTTCTCTACCGCCCCGCGGGCGGCCGCATCGCGATCGACGTGATCCTGCCGCGGGAGATCGAGGTGCGCGCGCACCTCGGGGGCCCGTGGGAGCTCTTCGGCGGCGTCGTCTACGAGGCGTTGGGCTGGCGCGGGCAGGGCGGCGACCGGTGGACGCTGTTCGAGGTGCGGGCGGCGACCGGCGCCCGCTACCTCCACGGCGAGCGGTTCTACACCGAGGTCGCCGCCAGCGCCTTCCCCTTCCGGCGAGGCCGGCACCGCCGGGCCGACGGATCCGTCAGCACGGCGGACAGCGCGCCCGCCTTCAGCCTGGGCGCGTCCTTCGGCGTGCGCCTCGACGGCAGCTGACGTCAGCTCCCGAGGAAGGCGAGGAGATCAGGAAGAACTTGCGCCAGATCCCGGCCTTGGCTTCTCTTGGCTCATAGGATGGTGCTTTCTTTCGTGACGGGCCGAGGCCCCCTGCCCCTGCTCGGATGCGGGCTCCTGCTCCTGGTCGGGGGCTGCTTCCGGTCCTTTGGCCTCGGCGTCGACGGGGGGGCCGACGGGGGGCCCCTGCCCGCGGACGAGGGGGCCCCACCGATCGTGGAGGACGGCGGGCCGCTGCCCACGGACGACGGGCCCCCACCCTCCCCCGACGCCGGCGAGACCCCTCCGCTCGTCCTGATCGCGGTCGACCCGACCGGTCCCGCGAACGACAACATGCCCGTCGTCACCGGGACGGCGGTGCCGAACGCCGAGGTGATCCTGTACGCGTCGTCCGCGTGCGACGAGGCGCTCGAGATCGGACGGGGGATGGCGGCGCCCGACGGCACGTTCGCGATCCCGGTCGAGGTGCCGGACGACGCGATCACGGTGATCCACGGCGTGGCGGCGGAAGCCGGGCGGAGACCCTCCCTCTGCAGCGTGGAGGGGCTGTCCTATATCGAGGACAGCACCCCTCCGCCGCCTCCGGAGCTGCTCCGGACCACCCCGGAGAGCCCCGCCGACGAGCCGATGCCGGTGCTCGAGGGAGAGGCCGAGGCGGGCGCCGTCGTCGAGATCTTCGTCGACCCGCTCTGCACCCAGCCCCTCGCCGTCACCGACGCCACCGGGGAGGGCACGTTCGAGGTCGCCCTCACGGTGCCCGAGGAGCGGGAGACGGTGCTCTTCGGCACCGCCACCGACGCCGCGGGCAATCGCTCGGAGTGCTCGAGCGGGCTCGCCTACCTCGAGATCGGCGACCCGGTCGGGGTCGTGCTCTTCCCCCCGTCCGTCGCGCTGACCGACGAGGAGGAGATCACGGTCCGGGGCCGCATCCCGGTCCCGCTCGGCGTGCGCCGCGTGCGCGTGGACGGCGAGCGAGCGTCGACGCCGAACGGCTGGCGGGACTGGACCGTGGACGTCGACCTCGAGCCGGGGCTGAACGAGCTCCCCGTCACCGTGGAGCTCGAAGGGGGCCGCACGCTGGACGGCCCGATCGTCGAGGTGGTCCGCCGGGACCTTCCGACCGGCCGCTTCCTCGGGGCGGCCCTCGACGCGGGCCGCGGACGCCTGGCGACGATCGACAACGGAGCCGACCGGCTCCTCGCCGCGAGCCTCCCCACGGGCGCGCTCTCGGTCGCGAGCGGTGGCGAGGTCGGCGGCGGTGAGCCCCTGACCGACCCGCGCGCCGTCACCGTCGACCCGGCGGCCAACCGCCTCTACGTCGCGCTGAGCGAGCGTGCCGTCCTGGAGGTCAACCCCGTGACCGGGAACCGAACGGAGCTCACGGGTGTCAACGTGGGCGACGGACCGGCCATCGGGACGATCGACGACGTCGCCTTCGGCGGCGGGGAGGTCTACGTCCTCGACTTCGGCGCCCCGAGCGTCATCACGGAGGTCGACCCGACCACCGGGGACCGTCGGGAGCTGGCCCGCTACGGGATGGAGGTCGGCGCGCGCCGCCCGATCCGCATCGCATGGGACCCGGTGGACGACCGGGTCGTGGCCCTCGACGTCGCCAACCGTGAGATCGTCGCCGTCGACGCGGACGGGACGGAGACCGTCCTGTCCGGGCCCGGCCTCGGCCTCGGCCTCGAGCTGCCGGCGAGCGCGACCGCGGGCGACGTGGACGGGCTGGGCGGCGACAAACTCGTCCTCGACGGAACCCGGCAACAAGACGTAGACCCGGCGACCGGCCACC
>JBHJHB010000025.1:0-168254 GCA_050331215.1 Sandaracinaceae bacterium
GGCGGTCCAGGGCACAGAAGCAGAAGCGAAAGGGGTCGGACCGCGAGTGGACCGACCTCGGGACGCCGGGGGCGAGGGAGGCTCGCATGTTCACCGTGCTCTACCACTGGCGCCTGCTCCCGGGCCGCACCGAGGCGTTCTGCGACGCGTGGTCGCGCGGCACCCGGCTCATCCACCGGTCGTGCGGGAGCTACGGTGCGCGCCTGCACCTCGCTGGTGACCACGCCTGGTCCTACGCCCGCTGGCCCTCGGCGGAGGCGCGCCGCGACTGCTTCACGCGCTCCGACGTGGCCGAGGATCCGTCGTTTCCCGAGATGCAGGCCTGCGTGGCCGAGCACTTCGACGAGATCGTGCTCGACATCGTGGACGACCAGCTCGACGAGCCGTCCGCGGTGCACCCACCGGTGTCGCTGACCACCGAGCGGCTGGCGCTGCGCCCGCTGCGCATCGAGGACGCGCTGGTCCTGCACGACGCGCTCTGCGACCCGGCGGTGATGCGCTACTGGTCACGGCCGGCGCACACCACGATGGAGGAGTCGCTCGCCACGATCCGCCGCAACGTGAGCCACGGCGGCCAGCAGTCGGTGGCGATGACGCGCAGGGAGGACCCCGAGACGGCGCTCGGCTGGGTCGTGCTGATCGACCGGCGGCCCGACGTGGTGGAGCTGGGCTACTTCCTGCACCCCCGCGCACACGGGCAGGGCTTCGCGCGCGAGGCTGCGGGGGCGATGGTGGAGCACGCGTTCGCCAATCGAGGGGTGCGCCGGGTCTACGCGGACACCGATCCGGACAACGTAGCCTCGATCCGGCTGCTCCGGAGGCTCGGGTTCACCGAGGAGGGCCGGCTGAGGGCGCAGTGGGAGACCCACCTCGGCGTTCGGGACGCGCTGATCTTCGGCCGCCTCGCGACCGACGGGGGATGACGCGCTCAGACGGTCGAGCGAAGGCGCGGCCCATCGCGAACAGGCCTCACATGGCCTGGGTGATCACGATGTTCATCTCCGTGAAGCCCCGGTCGTGGACGAGCACGATGGCGCGGTGGCCGTCGGACTCGAAGAGCGCCTGGACCGGGAGGCGGACGGGAACTTCTTCACGGCCGCCGTCCTCGGGTCGTTCCTCTCGCTTCGGGCGAAGGCGCCCCCGGCGGTGATCCGCGGTGCCGTGCAGGCTGCGCAGCGGCACCTCGACGGCCTCAAGGGGCCGGCGAACCCGGGGTGAGCGCACCGGCGAGGCGCCGCGTCAGCGCGTCGACGCAGCGCCTCGGGCAACTGGGCGCGACTGGATCAGGGCGTCGAGGAGCTCGATGCCGAGGTCGCTGTGAACCCCACGGGTCGCGGACCACAGGAACTCACTGAGGTCCCGTCCCTCCTCCGCGTCTTCGTAGATCGTGGCCTGGAGGGCAGGCTCGAGGGCGTCGAGCTCCCGAACGAAGTGGGCCTCGGGGGAGGTCCCGGTCTCGACCTCGGTCCACAGGTCGAGCAGGGACGGGTCTCGGAGCAAGGACGAAGGCCAGAAAGCCCATCATGAAGGAGTGGTCGGCCACCGACTCCGCGTCGGCGAGCCCCTTCTGCTGCCAGCCCTTTCGCTTGACGGTCTTGAGGGACATCACCTCCCGCAGAGCCGCCAGCAGCGTTTCCACGTCGAGGTCGGGCTTGGGCTCTGGCAGCTGCGGCTCCTGAGTCGCCGCGAGCTCGACCTCGCCCCGGAGCTCCTGCCTCAACTCGGACGCATGGCGCTTGGCGTAGGCGAGGTAGAGGTTGTCGGTGACCCGTCGCTGGCCTGAGGCGTGACGCTCGATCAGGAAGCCCGTGACCGCGAGGGCCCCGGCGATGCCGAGGTTCGTGACCAAGCCCCAGGCCCAGTCTTCGATCCCCAGCTCGGTCTGGTACCAGACCGTACGACCGCGAAACGCGAGGGAGAGGGTCACCACGAGCCAGAGGATCGCACCGATGAAGAAGCTCTTC
This sequence comes from Sandaracinaceae bacterium, assembly GCA_050331215.1. Taxonomy (GTDB): domain Bacteria; phylum Myxococcota_A; class Polyangia; order Polyangiales; family Sandaracinaceae; genus JBHJHB01. Next base: position 1,965 of record JBHJHB010000025.1, read on the forward strand.
GCGGAGTGGGTCATCATGACCCAGCGGGAGTGGTTGAAGGCGACGGCGCGGCCGAGGGCGCCCCGATCCGGAAGCCCCAGCCGGAGCGGATCGATCAGGACCTTGGCCTCGCGCTCGTCCTCGAGACCGAGGGCGTCGGCGAGCTCCTGAAAGAAGCCCAAGCTCTTTTTCTCGTGCCGAAGGCCCCAGGCGTAGAGCTTGAGGGAGTCCATCACGAACCCGGTGACGAGGGCGACGAGTAGCGCCAGCACCGCCCCCCCGATGGAGTCGAGCTGGCCGAGCAAGGACGGCTCGATGAGGACCAGGGGCAGGGCCACCACGATCAGCACGAAGTTGAGCCCAGGCAGGATGTACCAGAGGAACGCGGGGAGGGTGATCTCCTTCAGCTCGATGTCCATCGCGGCGACAATAGCCCTCGGGCCGCGCTCGACGGTCGGGGTTTCGACCTCGAGCGCTCCGGGTCCTGACCGCAACCCTCGCGCCGGCGCCCCCGCGTCGAGCGGGCGCCGGCGCCTGGCCAGGCCGGACCCGGGGCGACTCGGTCTCGTCGCCCGCCGGGGGAGCGCTCACTCGAGCCGGTACCACCGGAAGTGCGTGCTCCGCCGCGCGGGCTCGCACCCGTCCACCCACACCATCCCCAGGCGCCCAGGGGCCCAGGCGAGGTGCTGTGGAAACGCGAGGCACGGGTCGGCGTCGCCCGCGACCAGGGCATCCCGGAGCACGTGGATGGGGCGCCCCGCGGGGTCGAGGAGGATGAGGTCGGCGCCGGTCGGGTGGCCGCGCTCGCTGGTCCCGGTCCGGAAGAGCACGACCGAGCCGCACCCGTCGTCCTGGGCGACGAGGGTTCCACGGCGACTGCGGGGGCGGCGGAAGTGCTCCTCCATCGCGTCCGCTCCTGGCGCCAGGCGATAGACCACGCCATCCGCAGCGTCGAAGGGGACGCCGCTGAGAGGGAGGTCCCACACCGGCAACAGCAGCGACCCATCGGGAGTGACGTCGAAGGCGCCTGGGTGCAGCACGCGCTCCTCGCGCTCGACCGTCAGGACCTCCCGCGCCTCCCCCGGGCCGGTCTCGACGTCCATGACCCGAACGAGGATCCGCTGACGGTCATCGTCGGAGCGCAGCCGATACTCGAGGACGAGGTCACCCTCGGGGACCCACCAACCGTTCTCGCCGGGTGCAGGGCTCCCCGGGAGGACCGGCGTCGGGCCCGCGACGGTGTCCCCCTCGAGCGTGATCCGGTGGACCACCGGGGGCCGCGGGTGCAGGTACCCGTAGGACACGTCCACCGTTCCGTCGTCGTTCGGTCGCAGCGGCCAGAAGCTGTAGCTATCCGGGACCGAGAAGACATGGGACGGGAAGGGGGGCGTGGCGCCACGGTCGATCCGGACCAGGACCTTCCGCTGGTTCCGCGCCTGCGTACCTCCGAGCCACAGCGTATCCCCCTGAGCGGCGAGCGCGGTGGTGAGCACCTGCTCCCCGGGCAGCGGCGCGTCCAGCACGGTGATGACCGGGGCTTCGCCGGGCTCCCGAAAACGGTAAAGGTAGGGTCGATGGCCGACGCGCGGCGCCTCCGGCCGGATCGAGAGGGCGACCACGAACCCGCCGTTCGGCGCGGCCACGAGGCGTCCGCTCGTCGTATAGGCGCCGAGGGGGAAGCGGAAGCTCGCGGCCTCGACCAGACGCGTCGGACAGCCGGGCGCGACGGCGGGCGTGAACGCGTCGTCCCGAGTCGGCGAGGAGGCGTCGGCGTCCCGGGCCGCGCCGCCGTCCGCCCCGAGCCCGACCACGAGCCCACTCCGAGAGCAGTCCACGGCGACGAGCAAGGCCACAAGAGCTACGCATCGGCGCATGGCGGAAGGCTAGCGTGAGCGGTGGCGCCCGGCCCGAGCTCCCCCAGCCCGAACGCCGGGCGCCTCCTCGCTCCCCGCTCACTCGAGCCGGCGCCGCAGCGAGTCCCTGGGCGGGCGCGGTCCAGGGCACAGAAGCGGAAGCGACGGGGTCGGACCGAGAGTGGACCGACCTGGGACCCTTTCATGTGGCCATCCCCGGAATAGGCGCGCATGGTACGTGTGCGGATAGGTCCAACGTCGATTCATGCGAAAACTGATCGTGCTCGAGCGGCCGGAGAGCTGGTCGCTCAATGTGCCAGGCGTCGAAACTGTCGCAGCGGAGAACTATCTTCTCGGCCAGGAATTTCATAGCTCATCACGAACGCGTGTCTTCAACCTGTGTCGTAGCTATCGCTATCAAACCGTTGGTTACTACGTTTCTTTGCTCGCGTCCGCACGGGGTCACCGCCCGGTCCCCTCGGTCCACACGATGCAGGAGCTCCGCGTTCCAGCGGTCGTGCGCATCGCGACGGAGGAGCTTGAACCCGAAATCGCGCGGGCACTCCGGGAGCTCAAGACAGATCGCTTCTTTCTGAGCATCTATTTCGGGCGAAACCTCGCCAAATGCTACGACCGGGTGAGCCGCTTGCTCTTCGAGCAGTTCCCCGTGCCCTTCCTCAGAGCGGACTTTCGCAAACGCGATGGTTGGAAGCTCGACCGCCTCCGAGCGATCGCGGTGGAAGACATCCCGGCTACGCACCGAACGTTCGTTGAGGAGCAGGCGCAGCGCCATTTCGCACGCCCACCAGCGAGGCGTCGAAACACCCATCGATTCGACCTCGCGATCCTGTCCGACACGAGCGAGGCGGACTCCCCGTCCAACGCCAAGGCGCTCGAGCGATTCGAGCGCGCGGCAAAGAAGGTTGGGCTCACGCCGTACTTCATTGGCCACGAGCAACTCAGCCGTATTGCAGAGTACGATGCATTATTCATTCGCGAGACGACGGCGGTAAATCACCCGAGTTTTCGATTCGCTCAACGTGCCGCGGCAGAGGGCCTGATTGTCATCGATGACCCCGAATCGATCCTCCGCTGCTCGAACAAGGTCTTCCTCGCGGAAGCCTTCGCAGCCAGGGCGATTCCCGCGCCTAGAACGCTCCTGGTCCATCGGTCCAACTTGGATGAGATCGTCTCAGGGGCGCCGATTCCGTGCGTTGTCAAACGACCAGACAGCTCGTTCTCTCAGGGTGTCTCGAAAGCAACGAGCCGAGTAGAGCTTCGAGAACACCTGATCACAGCCCTCGAGAACTCGGAGCTCGTCCTCGTTCAGGGTTTCATTGCATCGGAGTTTGACTGGCGCGTGGGTGTGCTCGGAGGCCGACCGCTCTACACGTGCCGCTACCATTTCCCTCGAGGCGAGTGGCGTATCCAGACGGCAGCCCCCGACGGAACGCGCCGCTACGGGCGAGTTGAAACGGTGGCGGCCGACGACGCTCCGAAGGCCGTAGTCGATCTCGCGGTCCGTGCCGCGAACACCGTCGGCCAGGGCCTTTACGGCGTGGACCTCAAGGCGAACGACGAGGGGATCTTCGTGATCGAGGTCAATGACAACCCCAATATCGACGCAGGATACGAGGACAAGGTCCTCGGTCGGACTCTCTACGAGACCGTCATGCGCTACTTCGTCGACCGTCTCGTAGCGCGTTAGGACATTCCGGTGCAACCCAATCCGTACGGCCTCCTAGAGGCCATCGGAATCGAGCTCGAGTACATGGTCGTGGACCGGTCGACTTTGAACGTCGAGCCGATCGTCGATCGACTCATGCACGACCTGAGCGGCGAGTACGCCACAGAGCTCGAGATGGGGCCCATCGCGTGGTCGAATGAGCTCGCACTGCACGTGTTGGAGCTGAAGACGAACGGCCCGGTCCCAACGCTCGAGGGTTTGGACGAGTTGTTCTTGCAGAACGTGAGAGAAGCCAACCGGCAACTCGTCGAGCATGACACTATGCTTCTCCCCACGGCGATGCACCCTTGGATGGATCCACACCGGGAGATGCGACTGTGGCCTCACGAGCACAACGCCGTTTACGAAGCCTTTGATTCGATCTTCAACTGTCGTGGACATGGGTGGGCCAACCTTCAATCGATGCACATCAACCTGTCCTTTGGCACCATCGAGGAGTTCGGCCGCCTGCACGCCGCGATCCGCCTCCTGCTCCCGATCCTTCCGGCGCTCGCCGCAAGCTCGCCCCTCAAGGACGGCTCTGCCACCGGCACCATGGATACTCGGCTCCAGGTCTATCGGCACAACGCTGACCGCATTCCGAGCATTGCGGGACGAGTCATTCCCGAGCCCGTCTTCACGCGACGCGACTACGAAGCCAAGATCCTCCACCCGATCTACCGCGACCTCGAGACGCACGACCCGACCGGCATTCTTCGCCACGAGTGGGTCAACGCACGCGGAGCGATCGCTCGCTTTGATCGCGGAGCGATCGAGATCCGTGTGCTCGACGTGCAAGAGCATCCCGCGGCGGACCTCGCCATCGCTCAGCTCGCCATCGCAGCGATTCGCAGATTGACCGAAGAAGTGGATGTCGAGCTAGCAGCGCAGGAGGCCTTCTCCGTCGATCGATTGGTTCCGATCTTCGACGCCTGTGTTCGGGCAGGGGAGCGCGGGCTCGTCCGCGACGCGGACTATCTGTCGTGTTTCGGACTCGACGACGACGACGTTCACGCAGATGAGCTCTGGCTTCACATCGCCGAGGCAACGAAGGTCTTCGAAGGTCCCTTCGCGGAGCCCCTGAGCGTCATTCTCGAACACGGATGTTTGGCGAAGCGGATCGTCCGGAGCCTCCCCCGGACGGCCAAAAAGCGAGACCTGCAGCGTCTCTATCGCCAGCTCGCTCATTGCCTCGACCGAGGGCACTCCTTTGTCGGGTTCTGACAGGACACGATTGGATGAAGATGCGAACGAGTGACCGTCGAGTGCGACGAGGCTTCCCGTACTGCGGCGCCGGAGGCCCTCGGCTGGCGAAGGGCGTCGCCGGGGCATGTCGCCGGAGCCGTGGGCGCCGCGGCGGCGGAGCCGCATGCGCCGAGCGCCAACGCGTCCGGATCGGCCGTCGGCCCTGGTCCAGCTTGCGGCCTCAGTGCCTCGAGTCGAGGGCGAGCGCGTCGTCCTCGAAGCGTGCCCCGGCCCCGGGCGCCGGAGGCGCGTTGGAGACGATCGGCTGGCGCAACGCGCCGCCCATCGGCCTCACCGACACCAACCGCATGAAGAGCGGAGGCAGCGGGCCGGTGACGAGGCGGCGGCCGCGCAGCGGGAGTAGGACCACGAGAGGCAACGCACGCATGACGGAAGACGTGACGAAGACCGCTTCGTAGGAAGCGCCCAGGACGTCCATCGCGAGGCCGGCCGCGACCGCGCCGAGGAGCTGGCTGAGCCCCGCGAGCGACCCGGCCAGGGAGAGGAACTCCATGCGGCACGCGGCAGGGGCGCTCGAGAGCAGCAGCTGGAACGAGGCGTACTCGAAGCCCGCCCAGGCCACCCCGCCGACGACCTCGATGGCGATCAGGGCCTCGATGGGCGGCGACAGCGCCCAGACCAGCGGCGCCACGGCCACGCCGGCTCCCGAGACCCGGAGCACCGCGGTCAGCCCGTAGCGCTGGGCGACGTGATGGGCGACGGGGAACGCGCCCGCCTTCACGAGGAGCCCGACGCCGAGGAGCCCCGTGTACTCCGCGTAGGTGAGCTCGAGCTCCTGGAGCATGAACGGGGTGAGGAACGGGACCGCGACCTGCGCGCCGAGCAGCAGCGCCGCGACGTAGACCGCGACGCGCCATTCGCTGGCCCGGAGCGCGAGGCGAAAGCGCTCCCCGAGCGGCGCGAGGTGCCGGTCCGTGCCCAGTGGCGACGGCGCCCCCGGATCGTGCTGGAACGCCAGCGCCACAGCGCTCAGGAGCCGGGCGACGCGGCCGACGACGAAGAGCGCGGCGTAGGCGTCCAGGACCGCGTGCGCCGGCCCGGCGCGGTAAAGCAGCGCGCCGGCCCCTGTCACGGCCCCGAAGAGCCCCAGCTGGGACACGGCACCGCGCCGGGCGAAGTACCGCTCACGGACCCGCCCCTTCGCCAGCGTCGCCATCCACGCGTTCCAGGCCGGGATGCCGACCTGACCCCCGATGGCGAACACGGTCTTCGCCGCGAGCAGCGGCGCGAGGTCGTCGACCCGCCAGGTCGCGATCGCCACGAACGCGACGTGGGAAAGCCCCTGGACGGCGGCGGCGAGGACGACGAGCCGCTTGCGCCCGCCGAGCGCGACGGCGAGAGGAACGGTCAGGGTCTGGGCGAGAGCCCCCGCCGCCAGCGGTACGGTGACGAGGACGGCCAGCGCGAGCGGGCCGTGGCCGAGCTCGACGGCGAGCGCACCTAGGTAGGTCTCGCCGACCCCGAGCATGACGGCCTGGAGCACACCGTCCGCGGTGGATAGCCGGAGAGCGGTCGCGGCGCGGAAGAAGCCCACGGCGCGCAGCCTGGTCCGGACGCCTCCCCGGGGCGAGAAACCATGGCGCCCCTCAGCGGTGCCAGCCCGGTGGCGGGCCTCGTCCGGCGCGGCGGCGCCTACTGGGCACTCGCGCTGGCCGAGCCCGAGCTCCCTCCCGGGCCCGGGATCACCCGAGGGTGGCTCAGGGAGCGCCGGCGACCACCTCGGCCTGGGTATCGGGATTGGGGTCGTCGGCCGGGTCGCGGAAGTGGTCGGCGCGCACCCTCACCGAGATCGCCGGGGACGTGGTGTTCAGGCAGGCCAGGACGAACTTGTCGGGGTCTCAGCGGGGGCCGCCAGGCGAGCCTCGCACGATGCGCGGATCCCGTCTCCTCGGAGTGACGACCTACCGATGCCAGGCCGAGGTCTACCTTGAGCGAGCGAAGCTCGGTCCCGTCAATCGATGTGCCTCTGACGAGGGCAAAAATCGTTCCGTCAATGGTGGATATCGCTCGGATTTGATCGGGCGAGCGTGTGCTGATACGCGTGTAGTCAGGGGGAAGACAATGCTAGAGACATACCTTGCAATCAGCACCAAGATGGCCGGGCGCGTGGCTGGCGCGCTCCTCGCCGTAGCCCTGCCTGGAGCGTGCACGGACGGCGGAGAGTGCGCCGAGCCGGCGGACGACGCGTCGTTGGACGGTGGGCGGCGAGACGGCGGGGCCCTTGCGGCCGGGCCCCTCACGCTCCGGAACGTCGAAGGCTGTGGGATCGGCCTACTGACGCCCGCGCCGGAGGATCATCCCCGGACGATGGCCTCGCGCGTCGTGCCCCCGCGGTGGCCGTTCCGCGTCGACACGATCCGCTACCTCGTCAGCGGGGATCGGAGCCTGGTGGAGTCCTGCGACGCGTCCGTCCCGCAGACGGTCCACGTCTTCGCATCGCCGACGGTGCCGCCGCCGGAGGATCCGGAGGTGGACGAGACCCTCGTCGTCCGCGGGCTCGAGCCGCGGATTCCCACCCAGACCGTCGAGGTGGACCTCGCGACGCCGCTCGTGCTGGAGCAGGACGAGTTCCTGTACGTCGCGGTGACGCTCGCGAGGAGCGGCGAGGATTCCCCATGCCGGGTTGGGTGCCTGGGAGGGGTTCCGGTCCGGGACGACTACATCGCGTTCCAGGGGGCACCGCCCTTCTCGTGGAGGGTGGATCGCTACGAGGGCGAAGACGCGCGGAGCTTCGTCGCTGCCCTGGGGGAGCTCCTGTGATCGGCGGGGCTCATGAACGCACGTCGCGACCGGTCCGCCGCCCCGGCGAAGCGCCTCGGCGGAGGAACGCAAAGGAGCGAGGCTCGACCCTCCCTCTCCTGGCGGCGATGCTCTCGATCGGGATGGGGTGCACGGGTGGGTCCCGGGAGGCCTGCGCCGACGGCGGCGTCATCACGTTCCCGGGGGAGCACGTCCTCCAGAACGTCCGCGCCTGCGACGCGACGGCCCGTACCGAGTGGGGCCCCGATGGCCTGACCGTCGTCGCGCGCCTCGTCCCCCCAAGCTGGCCCTTCCGCGTCGACTCCGTGCGCTACACCGTCGGCGGCGACCCGGAGGACTGTGACCCGTCCTTGCCCCAGACGGTCCGCGTCTTCGCGTCGCGCGAGGAGCGCCCTCCCGCCGCGCCGGACGAGGTCGAGGTGATCGAGGTGACGGGCGGGGAGGAGCGCTCGCCGCCCCATGCGCTCGCTGCTCCTCCCGTCCGCGTGTGGGGGAAGGCGGTGGACACCGACCGGCTGGCGGAGCGGCTCCGGGAGCTCGGCGTCGATCCCGGCGAGCTCCGAGCCCCCGATCCTCCGCCGCCGAAGCCAGTTTGCGTTTTTGCGCAAACGATATAATGTCGGCGCATGGACCACGAGCCCCCTCCCCACCGCACCGAGGCGCTCTCGCGCCACCTCCGCCCCGAGGTCTTCAAGGCCCTCGCCGACGCGAGCCGGCTGTCGCTGCTCGCCCGCCTCGCCGCCACGCCAGAGCCGCTCAACGTGAGCGCGGCCAGCGACTGCTGCGGCGTCCACGTCTCCGGCACCTCGCGGCACCTCAAGATGCTCGAGCGCGCCGGCGTCGTGGTGGCCGAGCGCCGCGGGCGCGAGGTCGTCTACCGCCTCGCAGCCGACCAGATCGTCGGGTTCTTGCGCGGCCTCGCCGACGCCCTCGAGGCGTGCTGTGGGGCGAGCTCCTGCTGCGGCCCCGTTCCGGCCCGGGGAGGCGCGTGATGCCGAGCGACGTGCGCGAGACGGTCGCGAAGGCCTACACCGAGGCGCTGAAGCAGTCGCGGGGCGGGGGCGGATGCTGCGGGCCGCGGCCCGAGGCGGTGGCGTCGAAGACCGCCGGCTACGCCTCCGAGCGGGAGTCCTTCCCCGAGGCCGCGGCCAGCTCCTTCGGCTGCGGCAACCCCCTCGCCTTCGCCGGCGTGGAGCCGGGGCAGACGGTCGTCGACCTCGGCAGCGGCGCGGGGCTCGACCTGCTCATCGCGGCCGAGAAGGTCGGCTCCGCCGGCAGGGTCATCGGCGTTGACATGACCGACGCGATGCTCGAGGCGGCGCGCGCCCACGCCGAGCGCGCGGGGTTCGGCGACGTCATCGAGCTGCGCAAGGGCCACATCGAGGCGCTGCCCCTCGACGACGCTTCCGTCGACTGGGTGATCAGCAACTGCGTCATCAACCTCTCGCCCGACAAGCCCGCGGTGTTCCGGGAGCTGCACCGCGTGCTCCGCCCCGGCGGCCGCTTCTCGGTGAGCGACATCGTGGTCGAGACGCTCCCCGACTGGATCCGCCGCCACGACGCCGCCTACGCCGCGTGCATCGCGGGCGCGATCTCCGAGGCGGAGTACGTCGGCGGGCTCCGCGCCGCCGGCCTCGTCGACGTCGAGGTGAGCGAGCGCCTCGTCTACGACCGCGCCCAGATCGAGGGCATGGTCGCCCACGACCTCGCCAACCTCGGCCTCGACGACGACCTGCTCGCGCGCGGCCTCGACGGGCCCGAGGGCACCGTCCAGAGCGTGAAGGTGGTCGGCCGCCGGCCCTGACCGCCGCCGGGGCCCTGGGACCCACAGGGTTCTTCCTCTTCCGAGACGTCGTCCAGGTCATGGTGCTGGGGCTCGTCGCTCCCTTCCTCGTCGCCGGTCCCGAGGAGTGGCGCGCTGCGGGTCTGCGCTTCGACCGGCCCCTGCGGCATCTCGCCGTGGGCACGGTCCTCGGCGCTCTCCTGCTCGTGCAGTTCATCACCGAGGCCGACACCACGCCCCGGCCGGTGGCGCCCGACGCCGCATGGACCGCCGAGGCGTAGGCGGGGCCGGGGGAAGCTCCTGACGATCGAGGAGTACGCTGATCCCGAGGAGGCTTGCTCCATGAGATATCGGCGCCCGACGTTAACCCCCCTGCTCGCGCTCACCCTCGCGGCCTGCGGGAGCACCTCCGAGGCCCTCGACATGGGGGCGCCGGTCGTCGACGGCGGGGGCGCCCCCGGTCGGGACGTCGGCCCGCGCGTCGACCAGGGGGGGCCAAGGGACCTCGGGATCGACCGCGGCGTCGACGCCGGGGCCATCGGGCCGCCCGTCTGCGCCACCGTGGGCGCCACCGCGACCTACACCGGACCGATCCCGACGGTGGCGTGGAGCTTCGACGCCGGCGCCGCCGTGGACGCGACGTTGCCTACCGTCGACGGGACGGTCTCCCTCGCGGCGGCCCCGGCCACGGGCATCCTCGAGCGCGGCGCCTTCGCGTTCGACGGCGAGGCGGCCTCCCGCATCGACGGCGTGGTGGGAGACGCACGCACGCTGTTCACGATGGCGGCTTGGGTACGCCTCGCGGGTTCTTCCACGAGTGACGCGACCGTCATCTCGCTGGGCCGAGGTCCCGGGCCTCAGCTCGGCGTGACCCTCGGCGTCCTCGCGTCCGGCGAGCTGTCGGTGACCACCAACGGCGGCGGCGAGGACGGCGAGGTCGTTACGCCCGCCCCGTCCGCGCTGCCCCTCGACGAGTGGGTGCACGCGGCCGCCACCTTCGACGGCGAGGTGGTGCGCCTGTATCAGGACGGCGCGGAGGTCGCGACCACCGACATCGACGACGTGGTCCTCGCCTTCGGCGCGAACCCGCTGACGGTGGGCGCGGGCTTCGCGGGGGCGATCGACGAGGTGGCGTACTGGCAGCTCCCCCTGGCGGCGCAGGACATCGCCGGGCTGGTCGAGGCGCAGTGCAACGGCGGCGCCCTCGCCGAGGCGGAGGCGGACAGCTGCGCCCCGCGGGACGCCGCGACCGGCGGGGCCACGCTCCCGGCTCCGGCCGTGTACTGGACCTACGACGACGCCGACCTCGGCGCCGGCGAGGTGTTGGACCAGGCGGGATCGTTCGACGGCTCGATCGGCTCCGGCGCGACGACCGGGACCGCCGGCCTCGTCGGCGAGGCGATGCGCTTCGACCGAACGGAGGCGCTCGCCAGCACCGTCGACAGCGAGGCCTACGACACCCCCGAGGACTTCACGCTGTCGCTGTGGGTCCGGCCACAGACCATGGGCACCGACGGCTTCCGCGGCTCGCGCTGGATCGGCGGCGCGGGGAACGGGCCGAACAACATCCCGATCTGCACCGGCTGGGCGGCCGCGATCTCGGCCTCCCAGCTGCGCTTCGCGACCTACGTCGGCCCGACCCTGTCCGACTGCAACGCGCTGGCCCGCACGGACACGCGGTCGTGCGTGGCGGTCGACGAATGGACGCACCTGGTCGCGGTGCTCGACACCGCCGGTGACCGGATCGCGATCTACCGGAACGGCCAGCTCGAGGACGTGGCCGACCTCGGTGGCTTGCGGCCGAGCAACGCGGCCAACCACGCCCTCCACATGGGCGGCCCGCTCTTCTCCACCCAGGGCGACCGCTACTTCGACGGTCTGCACGACGAGATGGCCCTCTTTCACGAGCGCCTCGACGCGGCCCAGGTCCGCGAGCTCTACGCCCGCGGCCGCGCGGGCATGCGCGCCCACGAGCCCTGACGGCATCAGGGCGAGACGCGGGAGTCGCGACGCCGGGCTTGTGAAGACACGTCGAGCGCCAAGGTACGGGTCTACCTCCACGCGCGCGAGCTCCCCTACCGGCGGCGGCGGGTCACCCTCGCCAGCTGGATGAAGGACATCCCCGCGCTCGTGGGCTTCCCGGTGATGCCGGTGCTGATTCACCCGGATGGGCGGGTGCTCCAGGACTCCACGCCGATCGAGCAAGGTTGCCCGAGGCTCTGACCCGAGGAAACTGGCGATGAGTGTTCGGCTGAGACGATTGGGGCTAGCGCGAGCGAGCGTCATTGGGCCCGTGCCGGCCGGCGAGCTCGAGTGAGCCGCCAGCCTCGCTACTCCTCCTCGCGGGCTGCGATCTCGGCCGCCCTCTCCAGCTCGGCCACCAGCTCCGGCGCGTGCTCGCCGAGCCAGTGCCTGGTCTTGCCCAGCTCCGCCCCCGCCTTGATCAACTCCACCACGTCGGCCCGGTCCTTGAGGCGCGCCGAGCGGAGCTTCAGGTAGAGCAGCACGGGCAGCGGCGCGACCTCTAGCGCGACCCCCGCAGCCGGCAGGTCGGCCGTGAGGAACTCCTCTCCGTCCTTCGCCGAGAGGTGGTCGACGAGGACGCCACCCGCCTGGATCGGTAGGCCCGGCTTCATGGTGACGAGCCCACCGTCGTGCCGTTCGAACGCTTCGTCGCCGACGAGGAAGTCCACATCCTTCGTGCCGCGTGGATAGCCGTGCGCGCCCACCGCGAGCCCGCCGACCACCCAGTGGCGAACGCCGAGCGTGGCCAGCCGGGCGGCGGCGGCCCGCATCGCGTCGAGCACCTCGTCGGCCACGACTCCCCGCAGCCGAGCGAGGTCCGGCGCGAGCGGGCGGTCTCGGCGGTTGCCCATGGCCGAGTAGTGTACGCGACGGAGCATGGGTGAAAGGTAGCGCCGGTCTCCGTCCGTGTGCTGCTCACCCTGGGTCCTCCGGCCGAACCGGTGGTGAGCGGCCGAGGAGGTTAGCCGAGCTCTGGGCCGCGCCGAGGCGGAGGAGGGCGTCGACCCAGGCGGTGACGGCGGCGGGCTCTCCGGCGGCCCCGCCCTGGAGGCCGCGCATGGCGTCGGCGAGGCGGGTCACGACGGCGGCGGTAGTCTCGAGGATGCGGAGTCCGCACGTCCGGATCTGCGAAGGCCCCGGGGTCGCGATCCCCGGAGCTTCTCGACTCCGCCCTTGAGATCTCCCCGCGCGGGCTCACCGCGCTCGAGGGGCTCCCGGACAGAGTCCGTGCTGAGAGCGGGGTCGGCAACAGGTCAGGTCAGAACCCTCGGCCTGGCGTCCTCGCAGGGCCCGCATTCGTCGTGACGACCCTATGTTACGTACATCCGTCAGCCGGCGACCATGACCACGAGGTGCGCCCATCGGTCCACAGGGCACTGGTGGCTGTAGCCCTCAACTCGCAGGATAAAGGCATGCCTTCCGAGGGGGTTGTTGTTGCCGCCATCCGTAGCGAAGTAGTACTTCTTTGGGAAGTCATCTTCGTTAGAAGATAGTGTTGCCATGATGCTCGGTGCCCCTTCCAGCGAAACAACGATCTCATCGTCATCGTTGCTGCGCGTCCGCCAACCCATGACGGGCTTGTCGTCCACGTCCAGAACGATTCTCCAAGTGCCACTCGCTGGCGGATTCAGCGCGTCAAGTCGATAGGTATTTCCGTCGGGGGCATCCCACCTCACCCAGCGATCTCCGACTCGGTGAAGGGAGTATCCCACGAAGTGGCTGACTTTCACAATCGGCATGACGTAGCTCCTTTCGTCACATGATGTAGCCGCCTAGAATGGCCAGTCTTGGGCGGTCGACCACCCGCGCCGCGACGCCGTAGGTCTCCTGGCGGGACTCCCGGAGGAGCATGTTGAGCCCGGAGCCGAACATCCCCCGAGGTTCTCCCCAAGGCTCGCGTAGGGATGGCCCGGCTCGTACAGCGCGCGCGAGACGAGGTCCCACACCGCCTGCCGGCCGAGGTTCCGCTGCTCCCGCTCCCGGTCCAGGACCCGGTGCTGCTCCTGGACCGTCGCGAGGTCGAGGTCGTCCATCGCGTGCGCGAAGCGCTCCGCCTCGAGCCAGAGGACCTGCTCCAGGCGCTGGCTCGGGACCACCTCGAAGTAGCGGGTCAGGTCCTCGGAGGTCGTCGCGTTGAAGTGGGTCGCGCCGAGCGCCTCGAGCCTCGGTATTAAATCCCCGGGGGCGGCGGGGGAGCCCTCGAACATCAAGTGCTCGGTGAGGTGCGCGAGCCCCGTCCACCCATCGGGTTGCCGCGCGCTCCCCGCCTCCACCGTCACCACGACCGCCACGGTGCTCCGGTTCGGCAGCGGGTCGAGCACCACCAGCAGCCCGTTCGGCAACGTGTACCGGACCGGCCCCGGCGTCGACGTCGGAGCCGACGGCGGGTCGCCGGTCGCCGTGGTGGCGCTCGCGGCGGCGAGCATCACCGACAGCCAGCCCACGACCAACATCCGCGTTCGGATCATGGTCCCCCTCGCTCGCGGCCCAATGCCCAAGCGCGCGGCCGCCCGATCGGACTACCAGGCCCCGCGGGCTCTTACCAGGGCCCTGGACCGGGTCGGGGGCCGGTCTGCATGTCCTGTTCTCGCTCCGCTCCGCCAGGCCAAGGTGCAGCCCGTGGCCCCGATGGAGGCCATCAGGACCACGGGCGCAAAGCCATCACGACGCACCATCACTCCCTCTCTTCGGGCCGACGTGGCCCGCTCGCGGGCCGACGGGCCCCGGGAGGCCCCTCGGCTCACGGAAGGGAGCGGCTCGACCTCAATCGAAGGGGTAGGACGTCAAGACGTAGTCCCGCCCGGGGCCATGGCAGCCGACGCAGAGGGCGACGCCGGTGCCGGAGGCAACGGGCTCCGCGTCGGCCTCCGTGCTGGTCACCTCGTACCAGAACCACCCGGCGCCGCCGGCGGAGTCGTCCTGGACCTTGACCTCCACCGCCCAGCCGACGAGCTCGTCCTGGGCGTTGAACATCTCCTTGACCGCCCCGGCGCCGGCCGGGTGGGCCTCGTTCCCGGCCTCCAGGCTCGCCGCGAGGGCCGGGCTCAGGAACACCCGGACGGGGTTTCCGACCTCCGGGTGGGGGCCCCGGCCGCTGTGGGTCGTGGACTCCTGGGCCGCGAACTCCTCGTAGCGACGGGCCCGCAGCCACTCCAGGAGCTCGTCGTTGTCCGTCGGCACCTCGGTCTCGACCGGCAGCGCAGCCGCCGCTGTGGCCTCGCTGCCGCGGGTCGCCCCGGCGGTGGTCTCCCCGCGGTAGTTCGGGTTGGCGGCCCGAAGGACCGGATAGAACTGGGTGAAGACGAAGTCGGTCTCCGCGCTCGCCTCGTGGCAGGAGTTGCAGGCCGCGGTCTCGAAGGGCATGGCGGTCTCCGCCAGCGGGTAGCTGTGACCCCAGCTGAAGTAGGCCCAGTTGCCCGGCTCATCGGGGAACCGGCTCGCGCTCTTCACGCTCGCCTCGAGCCCGGTGAAGTTGCCCATGAAGTAGCCGTTGCCGCTCACCGCCTCGTTCTGGCCGACCAGGGCGAGCTCCTTGATGACCACCGTCCCGTCCCGCCACTCCCCGGTCTCCTCGAAGTGACGGAAGCTGACCGGGTCCACGTAAACGTTGTGGAACTCCGGAAACGCGGCCTCCGGGGGATTCAGGGCGTTCGGGGTGAGGGGAGTTCCTACGTAGACCCACCGGCGGTAGCCAGTCGGGCGCACCATCGCCCCATCGGCGGTGTACTCGGGGGTGAAGCCCGCCTCGGCCACCTCCGACCCTCCGCTCTGTGCACCACCGCAGCCGACCAGGGCCAGCGTGAGGGACAGCATCAACCCTCTATGCATCTCTCGTACCATGAGGTTCTCCTCGCTTGCCCGACTCTCGGGCGCGCCTTGGACGCCCCTCACCGACGAGGGATTACAAGCTTCGAGACCGAGCGGCGGAGCTCGGCTTCTTCGAGCCCCCGGCTGTCGACACCTGTCGCGGCGAGCCTGATCCCACTCGCGGTTCGACGAGCTCCGGGAGGCCCCATCGGCTCACGGAGGGGAGCCGCTCGACCTCGATCGGGGAACTGGCTCGCACTCTTCACGCTCGCCTCGAGCCCGGTGTAACCCGCGCTCCTCGCGCGCGGCGGGACGAGAGCACGCCACGCGGGAGGCCCGAGAGCGCGCCCAGCGCGGCGCGCCGTCTCTTCGGGGCGGACCGCCGGAGTCTCAGTACACCGCGACGAGGTCGTGCCCGCCGCGGGGCAGGGGGATCCGCCGGCCGGTGCGAGCGACCCGGGGCTCGTCGCCGCTCCGGTCCACGGCGAACAGCTCGAGCCAGCCGGCGCTCCGAGGGTCGTCGTGATCCTGGAACACCACCACCGCGAGCTGGTCCCCGTCGCGGTCGAAGGCCACGTCCTCCGGCAACACCCCGCGGAATCCCACCGGGGGACCGAGGGTACGGAGGGTTCCCGTTCGATCGTCGACGGAGACGAGGGAGAGGGACGAGGCGCCACGCCCCGGGACCAGGGAGAGGAGCCCGCTCGGGAGGTAGGTCCGCTCCATGTTGACGACGGCCAGGAGCGAGCCGGTCCGGTCCATCTCAAAGGCCTCGGGGCTCCGCGAGACCTCGGCCCTCGAGACGAGGCCTCGACGATCGTCATCGGGCGAGAGGGCGAAGGAGAGGATGGCGCCCGGTCCGTTGAAGACGGCGCTCACCGGGCTCGGTCCCCAGCCGACGTCGGACACGAGTAGGTGGTCGCCGGTGCGGGTCCAGCGCGCCACCGTGAGCCACGCGTCCTGCGCGGCGCCGGGTTCCAGGGTGCTCTCGACGGGCACGCCCGCCGCGTCCCTCTCGAAGCGGATGAGGTGGACGGCCCGGTTGGCCTGGATCACGGCCGCCGCGGCGCCCGCCGGGTGGACGGCGGCGTAGGTCGCGCCGCGGTCCCGAGGCTGCGTCGCGAGCTCCTCCAACGGGAGGTCGAGGGGACGAGGCGCGCCGGGGAGGCCGGCGTCATCGAGGGGGATCACCGTCAGCTCGCTCTGCCGGGTGCCGCAGGCGGCGAGGAGCCAGCCGGCCCCCGGCGCGAGGTCGATGGAGCGAAGGGCGGGACACGCCGTGACGGTGCGGGCGACCCGCCCCTCCTCGAGATCGATGGCGGCCAGGCGGCGCCCGTTCCCGAAACCCTCGTATACGCTCTCGACGCGCTCCCGCGAGCGTCCCACGGGCGCCTTGACCTCGATCACGTAGGCCAGGCGACGCCGCGGGTCGACG
Organism: Sandaracinaceae bacterium; assembly: GCA_050331215.1. Classification (GTDB taxonomy): domain Bacteria; phylum Myxococcota_A; class Polyangia; order Polyangiales; family Sandaracinaceae; genus JBHJHB01. Next base: position 18,599 of record JBHJHB010000025.1, read on the forward strand.
GCGAGGGATCCGGGCCAGCCGGCTACGGAGTTCGATGCGGGGCTCACGTTCTCCACGTCGAGGGCGTCCCCCGACAGCGCGTAGAGGCCATCGTGGGTGTCAGGAATCGGGTGAAGGATCCCGTCGGCGTAGGCCGTCGCCGCCATGTCGGCGTCCACGAGGATGAGGAGCTCGTCGACATCGAAAGAGGCCGGTACGGCAGCCGAGGCCTCGGCGACGTTCGGCGAGCCCTCGAGGAGATGCCAGGCCGTCACCGAGACGGCCAGGCCGATGGCCAGGACGGCGAGGAGCCCGACGCCGACACGCCCGACGCGAAGGACGAACGAAGGGCGAGAGCGGTCCGCCGGCGCGTCGTCCTTCGCCCGAGGCTGGGGACCGGTCGGGGCCTTGGCGGCGCGGCTCACTTCGCTCGGCTCCCGTACGTGCCGTGGCGAGGCGCCGTCTCCGCCTCGGGAAGGGCGACGCCGGTGAGGCGCAGGCTCTCGTCGAGGAGCTCCCGGCACCGGGCCTCGTCGTAGGAGCCGTTCCACACCTTCAGCGGTTCGCGACGGAAGTCGAAGTGGCCTCCGCTCCGATCGGCAAGGGAGGGGTCGGTGGCCAGCCACGCGAGGGAGGCGCCGGAGCGCTGGGGGGTGGAGGCGAAGGGCAGCCAGGTCAGGACGGGGCCAAGCACGGCATAGACCCACCGCAGACCCGCCGGCTGGGCCCGGGCCAACCCCGTGGCCGGGACCAACCCGGGGTCGAAGCCGAAGACCGAGAGGCGGGAGGCGGCGAAGCGTCGCGCGACCTCGTTGACGGTCATGACGTTGGCCAGCTTGCTCGTCGCGTAGCGGTCCATCCCCTGGAGGCGGACGGACCGCCCGTCGGTGCGCCCGAGGTCGCCGGCCGCCATCCGCTCCGGAGAGGTGAAGAGACCCCCACGAAAGCCGAAGAGTCCGGCCCCGGTGTCCTGCGGATCATGGGTGCCGCTGATGGTGAAGACGGCGCGGGCCCCCCTTCGGAGCTTCGGCAGGACGTGGGCGAGGAGCGCCACGTGAGCGAGGTGGTTGACGGCGAAGGTCCGCTCGAAGCCGTCCTCGGTCATCGTCGGCGCATCGACGAGCTGGAGGCCGGCGTTGGCGAGGAGACCGTCCGCCTCCGGGCAACGCTCGGCGAAGGCGGCGACGGAGCGAAGGGAGCCGAGCTCGAGGGGGAGGACCTCGACCTGCGAAGGCGCGTCCACCCGCTCCGGCTGTCGGGCGCCCAGGACCACCCGATGTCCCGCGTCGGTCAGCGCCTCGACGGTCCACCGGCCAAGCCCCGAGCTTCCGCCGGTCATGATGAACGTCTTCTGCTTCGCTTCCTTCGCCATGCGACACCTCCGGACCGTGCGGACCCGCGGTGGGCTGCTCCATCGCGGCGACACTGCACGGTGTAGTTTTGTCTCGTAGAGGTGCTAAAGCGCCGCCCCTCGGCGCGCAACCAGGTGGTGCATTTTTGGGGTGGGTCGGAAGGCGAGAGTGACTCCCCCGCTCCGCTGGCTCACCCTTCGATGGGCCCCTCATGTCCAAGACGCGCCGAGCTTCTTCAGCCCCCGTCCCGGCTGGCCGCCGCTCGCAGAAGCGGGACGCCATCCTCGTCGCCGCCAAGGCCCTCTTCCTCGAGCACGGCTACGCCGGCACTTCAATGGACGCCGTCACCGAACGCGCCGCCGTCTCCAAACCCACGGTCTACCGCTACTTCGCTTCCAAGCAGGAGCTCTTCCGAGCCGTCATGGAGAGCCTCGGAGCGATGCTCGGCGGCATTCTCGACGAGCTCGATGTCGACGCGCTCAGCCTCGAGGAGGCGCTGTCGGCTCTGGCCGAGCCGGTCCTCACGATCATGCTGTCCGAGAAGGGGCTGGCCTTCTTCCGCATCCTGGTCGAAGCCCGCCCCATCGACTCCCAGGTCGCCCGCTCCTACCACGAGCAGGTCGAAGCACCGATCCTTCGCGCGTTCACGGCCGTCCTCCGGGCCCACGGCCGATCCGATGCGGACGCTGTTCGACTGCTCGATGGCCTTCGCGCGCCCGTGCTCCCCCTGCTCGTGGGCTCCCGGGAGCCGCCGAGAGAGGCCGAAGTGGCGGCGATGGCACGGGACGCGGTGCGAGCTATCGGTCCCCTCGATCCAGGGCTCCGGGCCGCTCGCCGGTCCCCGATCGGCGATGCGACACGGAAATCCTAGCCATGGATCCAGCGGGCGAGCCGAAGACGCACATTCTCGCCGACCAGGAGGTGGTCAGAGCATGGTGGGAGGCCGCCACCTCGGAGCCCACAACATGCGCCGCATCGTCTCGCTCGGCGAGGCAGCGTGAGCCATCGAACCGACATCGACTTCGACGGCCGCAGGTCGTAGGATCGGCGGACGGGTATCGTTCCTTCCACGGCACGAGTCCCTGGGTCTCTCCCCGCTTCCAAGAACGACACCCCGACGCTCCCGTTGACCACGTCATCGGGCCGGCTGCACCAGACGATTGGGGCGGGCAGATCCGCGTATTGTCCTTCGGCGGAAGCCGCTTCCTAGACGAGGTCGTCTTCTACCACGAGCGTTCGCGGACCCTGATCCTCACCGATCTCATCCAGCGTCACGATCCCTCTGAAGAGAGCTGGTTCTGGCGCCATGTCAAGCGTGCTGCGGGTGTGCTAGGCGAGTCCGGCGGAACCGCCAGAGACCTTCGCAGTACGTTCACGGATCGAGTAGCGGCCCGAAAGAGCGCAGAGGCGCTGCTTCGGTGGGACTTCGACCGCGTCATCATTGCCCACGGCATGTGCATTACCAAGAATGCCCGCCGGACCGTCGAGCAAGCCTTCGACTGGGCACTGCAGGCGTAAGGCGCCGGTCACGGGTTCTCACCGCGGCCTGCTTGTCGTGGTCGAGGTCGCGGCTGAGGCTGACGCGCCGAGCTCTGGACCGCCTCGGGGAGCAGGCCGGTCCCCTCGTCGACGCGCTCTCGTCGCCACGGGACCTCCCTGTCGGCCGGCCCGGGCCTGGGGCCGCATGAGGAGACGCGGGCCCCGCCAAGTGGCGGAGCCCGCGTCAGAGAGGATCGCGACCGAGGGACGAGGCTGAGTACTGTGTACGCTCGTTCTAACCGAGTGCGTTTGCCATTCCGCCACGTCTCCCCTGCACTTGCGTGCGGAGAGACGGCAGGACTCGAACCTGCAAGTTGCGTGTAAGCCCGCGTCGAATGGTCGCGAATGGAGCTGTCCGGAGTCGAACCGGAGTTGGCGTGTAAGAACCGAGATGCGGCTCCCCGAGAGGAGCGAGGGACGGTCCTGGGTTGGTCGTTTCCTAGAACGATTGCAGATCCCTCTGCATCAGCCCCAGACGGGCTCGAGCTCGCCCGTCGAACAACCCGGCAGGCGGTCAGCCTTCCGCGTCGTTCGGGGGAGAGACGCGCACCCCGGAGGAGACTGACAGGTACGCTTTCACGATTCTCTTGGCGTCGCGAAGGGCGCCTTCTCGTCAGGTCGCGAAGGCGCCGCCGGGATGGACCGAGAAGGAGAGCTTCGCCCCTCGCGTGAGGAAGGCCTGGGCAGCATACGCGAGGTAGGCCGCGGTCAGCGCGATGAACGGTAGGAAGGCCCCGTCCTCGCACGTCGCGGCGCCGCCCTCCGGCTCCTCATCGAGGACGAAGGCTTCGCTCCAGACCACCCGGCCGAAGGTCCCGGCGTCGTCGAGGGCGCCGTGGAGGCAGGGGATCCCCCGGTCCCGGCAGGTCGACTGCACCACCCGCCGGGACGCGGCGTTGTCGAGGCAGTCGATCACCAGGCTCGCCGCGCCGAGGAGGGCCTCCGCGTTGCCCTCGTCGAGGCGGTGGGGCGTCCCGTCGATCTTCGTCCCGAAGAGGAACGCCATAGACCGGGTAAGCCCCACCACCTTCTTCTGCCCCACCGTGTTCTTGGCGTGGAACTGGGAGAGCACGTTCTTGAGCTCCACCCGGTCGAAGTCGACGACGGCCAGCTCCCCTTCCAGGTTCCGGAGGAACTGGAGCACGTGGGACCCGAGGGCCCCCGCGCCCACCACGACCACCCGGCTCATGAGCCGAGGCCGAAGGGGGTCTTCGGCCGGACCTGGATCAGCGGGTAGGGCCGGGCATCGGTCGACCCGAAGCGGTCCACCACGAAGCCGGTGAAGTCGGCCCCCCCGTCCCTGGCGATGCCCGGGACGCTGCCAGCCCTCACCGCCTCGGTTGCCCAGGCGAGGATCTCGACGTCGGTCGCGTCGACGTGGACCGGATCCGGGAGGTCACCGTTCTGCCCGGCCCAGGTGATGTTCACCCGCGCCTCGTTCTCGAGAACCGGGCGCATGCGATGCACGTTGTCGGCCATCTTCACTCCTCCATCCCCGACCGTCGCCGGAGCTCGATCAACCAGGGCTTCGGCGGGTCGGCGTCATCCTCCACACCGTAGGTGGTGCGGGAGGCGATCCATCGACAGACGACGAGCCGATCCTGACTGGCGACCCACCAGGTGAGGGTCCGCCCAAGGCCGAGCTCCACCGCCCGGAAGGTGGTGAGGTCAACGGTGGAGGGAACCGGGCGTCCCCGACCCGGGTGGGTGTGGGCCACCCCGAGGACCGTGGCTCGCGCCTCCCACAGCACCTCCCAAAGCTCCCGGGAATCCGGGAGGGACGCCGCGGTCCGGTCCGGCGGCAGGTGCCAGTGAAGCACCTCCTCGTCGGGCCCGAGGACCACCGCAACCTCCCCCTTCACACGTGCCTCCAGATCGCCGCGCCGATCGCCATGGCCTCCCGGGTGACGCCGGGGAGGGACTCCAACGTGAAGTAGGTGTCGCCCTTCTCCCCCGTCCGGTGGTCTTCGAGGCAGATTCCGGCGTCGATGATGTGGAGCCGCTCATCGCACACGCACTCGTAGCGCTCTCCCTCGATGCGGTAGCGAACCACGTACTCGCCGGGAAGGCGGGCGCGGCGGTGCTCGAGGTAGGTCGCGCCCCCCAACGCGAGGGCCGCCCGGGCCGCCTCTCCGAAGTCCAGCTGGGCCAGCTCCCTCCGCGTCGCGCCATCGCCGTGCTCGGCGAAGGCCTCCCGGGCGTGGTCGCGGATCCGGCGGAGGTGGGCCTCGACGATCCGGCGCCGCTCCGCCTCCTCCCGTAGGCGCTGGGCCTCCTGCCTCTGCCGCTCCACCCATTCGCGGTGGGCGCGCTTGACCCGGAAGGCGAGGTCCAGGGCCGGGGGGACCCCCGCCACGTGGTCCACGCTCGGGCGCTCATCGAGGAGGGCCCCCCGCACCTCGTCCTCCGGCCCGAGCGGGAACTCCTCCCCCACGAAGACCAGCGGCCCGTCGGCCCAGGCCGGCGCCACCCGAACCCGGGCGAAGTGGTCGATGCCCTCCTCCACCAGCCGCACCCGGGGGAAGCGGCCGACGAGGAGGGCCAGGTCGCCGACTTCGCCCCCCTCCCCGTCGCTGACGAACAGGTCCCCCACCAGGTAGCCGACCGCTGCCTCCGTGAGCCCCTCGGGCTCGGGGTCGGCGGGACCCGCCCACCGGGCGCCCCGCCCCTCGACGTCGAAGGCGTGCCACCCGTGGGCCTCGGGGACCTGTCCCGACAAGGACCAACGGCGCTCGCCCTGCCGGATGTCCCGGCCTCCGAGCCAGGGCACGACCACCCTGGACGGCGCCCCGGCCTGGAGGAGGTCCCGCCAACCCATCGCCCTACCCCGCCCAGACCGGCTTCTCGAGCAGCTCGGTGTCGAGGATCTGCTGGACGAGGTTGACCCGGGGCGCTCCGCCGCCCCCGGTCGGCACCCCGACCGGGGTGGCGGCGACCAGGGCCCGGACCGTCCGGGGGATCGCGTAGGGGTCCTGGAAGGTCTTGTCGTCGATCGAGAAGCAGGGGATGCCCAGCTCAGCCGCGGTGCGGGTCACGGCGTGCCCGTCGTACTGGCCGCCCTTCAGGAGGCCGAAGGCCATCGGCCGGAGGCCGGAGGCCCGCACGCTGTCCGGGAAGTCCGTGGCGAGCTCATCGCCCACGAAGATGAAGAGCGTGTCCTCGTCGGGGGCCGGCGGGCGCTTGGCCAGGGACTGCACCCCGGCGCCGTAGCTGGTCCCCCCGCCGGCGGTGTAGCCCTTGAAGGCGGCCCGAACCCCGGCCGCGGAAGGGTGAGGGATCGTCACCTCGCGGCCCACCGTGTTGAAGACCGCTACGTGGAGGCGGTCCAGGGGGAAGCCCTGAACGAAGCGCTCGAGGTGCCCCTTCGCCGCGTCGATGGCGACGCTCATGGACCCCGAGATGTCGACGAAGACGTAGACCCGGAGGTTCCGGGTGACCTCCTCGACGGCTCGCTGGAGGACGCCGTCGGCGGCCTCCTCGAGCTTCTCGCGGGTCTCCTCGCTGCGGACCCGGCGTGCGATGTTGGAGGCCCGTTGGTCCTCCGCGGCCTTCACCGCCGCCTCCCACCGGGCGCGGATCTCCTCGACCGCGAGGAGGCCGAGCTCCTCGAGGGTCGGGGTGGCGATGACCAGGTCCTTCGGCGAGAGGCAGCCCGCCTCGATGGCCGCGGCCAGGATCGCCGGGGTAAGCCCGATCTCGCTGGGCACCTTGCTCGTCAGCACCTTGTAGGACGGCTTGTCCCGGAGGATCCGCTCGCCGATCTCCTCCTCGCTCAGGCCCTCCCACGAGTCCGGGTCCGCCACCTCGACGTCGAGGGCGAGGCTCCGGCGACCATCCTTTGCCTGGGTCTGCTTCCAGCGCAGGGTCTGGAAGAACGCCTCTCCCTCCGGCTTGTAGCCGACGAGCTGCGCGAGGCGGATCACCGAGGTCCGGAAGCCCTGGCGCACCAGGCCCTCGAGCGCCGCCGGGTTCTGCTCGCGGTAGCGGAGCCACTTCTCCACCGCCTTCGGCCACCGACCGAGGAAGGGGCGCCGGGCGGAGCGTCCGAAGCCGAGATCCCGGTTGAGGGCCGCGACGCCGGGCTGGACCAGGACCTCGCGGACCCTGAGGAGCATCTTCGGGTTGAAGTCCCGTTGCTCGAGGCGGACCAGGCACATCGCCTCACCCACGTCGCGGTAGTCCGCGTCGTGGAACAGGATCTCGTCGCCCTCCCGCTCGGGGTCGCCCTTGCGCGACTGGCACAGGAGGAACGCGGCGAGGACCACCTTCAGGTCCCGATGCTCCTGCCCGAAGGCGAAGGAGCCCCACCGGGCCACGAACTCGTTGTCGAGCTTCCAGACCTCCGCGATCTGCCCGTAGAGGTAGCGGGCGACCTCCGGGAAGATGCCGGCTCGCCGGTAGTGGCCGACCCTTCGGCCGCCCTCGACGATCGCCGTCCCCTCGGCCCCCTCCTCGCCCTGCATGACCCCGACCCGGACCCGACGGGAGCCCCGTCCGGACGGCTCGAGGCGGTAGACCACCTTGTCTCCGCCTTCCTCCCGGTGGGTCACCGGCGACCAGCGGAGACCGATCGGCACCGTCCGGTCCGCGACGACCACGCCGGGCCGGTTGTGGTAGAGGTGATCGGTGTACGTCAGAAGGGACTGGAGGAGGATCTCCGCCGGCCCCCGATGCTCGTCGTCCATGGGTCCCTGCCTTCTACGCATCATCCCATAGCGGGCTCCTCCGAAGGAGAACCGCGAGAGGGACGCGCAGAACGCGGGACGAACAGGAGAAGCTGGCCTGACGGGCCTGGCCGAGGCGCCGCAGGGACCCAGACCATGGCCCCCACCCACCTCCTGGACCTGAAGGAGGCCGCCCCGCCCGCAGCGTCACCCGGGCCCCGATCGCGGGCCCGGTTGGTGTCCCGTGGACCGCCGCAATCGAGGCTTCGACGGCGAGCCCGAGGCGGCGATGCGAACCCGCTCACGCGGGAGATGAGGTCTACGCCGCCCCGGTCGGACCGAGCTCGGGGCGACCGCGTGGCGGCTGAAGCCGAGCATGATGTTCGGACTGATGGCTCGCGAGGGGGGCCGTCGTGCTGCCTTGACTTCCGTAGCGCAATGTGGGTCTCTGCCCGGACGAAAGCGGGAGGAGAAGATGGCGACCATCGACAGGCCCCTTCCCTGGCTGCTCGCACTGAGTTGCGTGGCCGTCATGGGCTGTCCGGAGAGAACCGAGACGACCGAGGAAACGAGCGCCGAGGGACAGGAAGAGCGGGGCGGAGACGTCACCGCGTCGACCACCCCCGGCGAGCTCGACCGAACGCGGCTCCCGATCCCGCGACCCCAGTACGAGCCGGTCACCGAGATCGACGCGCGCAACGCGACTGCCCCGCCTCCGTTCGAGATCCACGCCCCGGAGGAGGCACCGAACGTGCTCGTGGTGCTCATCGACGACGCCGGCTTCGGCGCGACCGAGACCTTCGGCGGCAAGGCGCGCACGCCGACGCTCTCGCGCCTCGCGGAAGGGGGCTTGCGCTACAACCAGTTCCACACAACGGCGCTCTGCTCACCGACGCGGATGGCGCTCTTGACCGGGCGCAACCACCACTCGACCAACGTTGGGTCGGTGCAGGAAGTCGCGACGGCCTTCCCCGGCAACCAAGGGATCCGTCCGGGGTCCGTCGCCCCGGTGGCCGAGATGCTTCGCCTCAACGGCTACAACACCGCCGCCTTCGGGAAGTACCACGAGACGCCCCCGTGGGAGGTCAGCGCAGCGGGGCCCTTCGACCGCTGGCCGACGCATTCGGGCTTCGAGAAGTTCTATGGGTTCATCGGGGGCGAGACCAGCCAGTGGGAGCCGACGCTCTACGATGGAGTGACCCGTGTCCCTCCGCCCAACGACCCCGCTTACCACCTGACGACGGACCTTGCCGACCAGTCGATCGCCTGGATGCGGGCCCAGAACGCCCTCGCGCCCGACAAGCCCTTCTTCCTCTACTTCTCCACCGGCGCCACCCACGCGCCCCACCACGTGCCGCAGGAGTTCATCGACCGTTACCGAGGGCAGTTCGACGACGGCTGGGATGTCTATCGCGAGCAGACCCTCGCGCGGCAGCTCGAGCTCGGCGTGGTGCCCGAGGGCACGGAGCTCACCGAGCGCCCGGAGGAGATCCCGGCGTGGGACTCGCTCACCCCGGACCAGCAGCGCCTGCACGCGCGGCAGATGGAGGTCTTCGCGGCCTTCGTCGAGCACACCGATCGCGAGGTCGGTCGCGTGGTCGACGCCATCGAGGAGCTCGGGGAGCTCGACGACACGCTGATCTTCTACATCTTTGGCGACAACGGCTCGAGCGGCGAAGGGGGCCTGTCGGGGACCTTCAACGAGATCATCGTGCTCAACGGTCTGTCGGACGAGCGCGAAGCCCAGCTCGCGCGCATGGACGAGCTCGGCAGCCCGACCTCCTATCCGCACTTCTCGAGCGCATGGGCGCACGCGACGAACACGCCCTTTCAGTGGATGAAGCAGGTGGCCTCGCACTACGGCGGCACCCGCAACCCCCTCGTCGTGCACTGGCCGAACGGCACCGAGGGCGAGGGCGAGGTGCGCTCCCAGTGGCACCACGTCGTCGACGTTGGGCCCGCGATCATGGAGGCAGCGGGGCTGCCGTTCCCGGAGGTGGTCGACGGCGCCGAGCAGAAGCCCTTCGAGGGCACATCGATGGGGTACTCGTTCACCGACGGCGACGCGGAAGACCAGCACACCACGCAGTACTTCGAGATGTTCGCCAACCGGGCGATCTACCACGAAGGCTGGGTCGCCGCGGCGAAGCACAAGACGCCGTGGCTCCCCGTGGAAGGCTCGATCGCAGACGACGAATGGGAGCTCTATCACGTGGCCGAGGACTTCTCTCAGGCCCATGACGTGGCCGACGACAACCCCGAGCGCCTCGCCGAGCTCCAGGCGCTCTTTCTGGAAGAGGCGGCGAGGTACCACGTCCTGCCGATGGACGATCGGACCTACGAGCGCTTCAACCCCGCCATCGCCGGACGCCCAGATCTGATGGGGGAACGCACCACGCTGACCATCTATCCGGGGATGGATCCGCTGGCAGAAAACGCCTTCATCAACGTCAAGAACCGCTCGCACTCGATCACCGCCGAGCTGGAGCTGCCCGCCCCCGGTGAGGGGGTGATCGTCTGTCAGGGCGGTCGCTTCGCGGGCTGGAGCCTCTACATGTTGGACGGTCGGCTCTACTACGTGCACAACTGGTTCGATCGGGAGCGCTACGTGGTCGGCTCCCCGGCCGCGCTCTCCACCGGGGAGCACACCGTGCGCTACGTCTTCACCTATGACGGAGGCGACCCCGGATCCGGCGGGACCGGCGAGCTCTACGTCGACGGCGAGAAGGTCGCCGAGGGCCGAATCGAGAGGACGATTCCCTTCCTGCACGAGGGGACCGCCGATGCCGGCCGCGACGAAGAGGCATTGGTCACCGAGGCCTACGCCGGCCGAGACGAGTTCAACGGCACGATCCGCTCGGTCACGGTCGAGCAGCGGTGAGGGGCGCCGAGCGCTGGACCCCGGCCCCCGCGCAGCTCAGGAGGACCTGAGGTCATCGGGAGACCCACACGAGACCGTGCGCGGTGTTCACGAGGGCGCTCTCGGGGACGAGAGCATAGTGTCTGGGCGAGCCGATGCGGACACGCAGCGAAGCCGAGGTGCTCGAGGCCATCCGGACGTGGGACCCGGCGACCTCGCCGAGAGCCGCCGACGGCGAGGAGTGGCTCGAGCTGGACGCGCTCCTCGACGAGCTCTTCCGGGAGCCGCCCACCGCCCCGCTCGCCGCGCCCGTCTTGCTCGGGCTCTTCGAGCGCTTCCCCGACCACGACGGCTACGGCGTGATGTGGACCGTGCTCCACGGGATCGAGAGCCTGGAGGAGTACGAGGCCGAGCTCGTCGCCTCCCTGCGCCGCCGGTCGACGCCGTTCGGTCGCCTGTTGGTCCAGCGCATCGCGAACACGGGTCGGACCACGGTCGCGGGCGTCGACATCATGCCGCTCCTCAGCGCGACCCTCGAGAGCCCCACGCTCCGCGCCCATCGATTCCTGGGCAGCATGGTCGACGACCCCTACTTCCCGAACGCTCTCGTCGCTCGATGCCGCGCGGTCCTCGTCGACCTCTGCGGAGACATCGAGGCGCAGCGCCCCGCCGCCGAAGCCGACCTCTTCGCCCTGACCCACGCCGCCGTCGAGCGGCTCAACGCGCTCGAACCGGCCTTCGAAGAGCAGGGGAGCGAGCTCGAGACCGGCGCGCGCGAGGCCTTCGCCACCGACTTCCGCGCGATCCTGGACGCGTATGGGTTCGTGGACGTCGAGCTCGAACGGGCGATCGCGAATCGCGATTGGTGAGCGAACTCGGCCGTGCACTCTAGTCTAGTCTAGTCGTGCGAGTGGGCGTGTTCGGCGAGCTCGCCCTCGGCGTGCTCGTGCTCGTCGCCGTCTGCGTGGTCGTGCGGATGCTCGTGCTGGTGGCCGTGAGGGTGGGCGTGCTCCGTGCCGTCCGCGTGTTGGTGGTCGTGGTCGTGGTCGTGCTGATGTGGGTGGGCGTGGTCGTCGTCTGGAACGCTGGCCGCGGTCTGACCGCCGCCGCAGCCGAGCGCGTAGACGAGTGCGAAGAGCAGCATGGGGAGCAAGGCCTTCATGTCGGCGCCGACCCTAGACCCCGGCGACAAGACCTTCAACTGGCTCAGCGGTAGTCCTCGCCGGCCTCCTGGCTCCGACGACGAACGGGGTCCCCGGAACCCCCGCCCAGAGGCCCGAGCCGACCCGTGCGGAAGTCGAGGCTGAGCGTGCCGGGCTCGTCTGCGGCCTCCGCGGTGCAGCCCAGACCCGTCCCGTCGACCCTGCACGACGCGCTCGGTCGGAGCTCGAGCGCGGTGGCCCCGCCGCGGACCTCGAGCGTGACCTCCCGCGTGACCGCGAGCGTGAAGCGGAAGCCGAGGTCCGGGTGATCGGTCCCGTCCTCGCAGGTCAGGGCGTAGTCGTCCGCGAGCTCCTCGCCATGCCGGAACGGATGGAGCCCAGGGGTCGTCAGCACATCGGCGGAGTCGCAGGAGTCCTCGAGAAGACCATCGAGGACGGAGGGGCGCGACGCGCCGGATCGCGGGATGCTCGGAGCCTGGTGACCGACGCGCCCGACCCCGACCGGCCCGGCTTCGCCGAGGTGGTGCAGGACTTCATCGAGGTCGTTCGACGGGCGGGCATCCGCGTCTCGGTCCCGGAGGCGATCGACGCCCGGCGCGCGCTGACCCTCACCGGCCTCGAGCGCCGCGAGCAGGTCCACGCCGCCCTCGCCGCCACGCTCGCCAAGCGCGCGGGGGACCAGGCGCTGTTCGACGACGCGTTCGACCGGTTCTTCGGCCTCGCGCTCCCCGCCGAGACGGAGGCGGAGGTCGCCGAGGCCTACCGCGCGCTCGCCGATCGGCTGCCGTCCCTCGGCGAGGGCGGGAGCGGCCGGGGTGGCGCGAGCCCCTTCGGGCCGCCCGAGGAGGTGGCCGCCGCGATCGAGGCGGCCCTCGAGGCGGTGAACGCGGGCGCCATCCAGAGCCCGCTCCAGGTGGGGCTCTACGCGCTGCGCGCCGCCGAGGCAGCCGGGATCGACGGCCTCGAGCGGGACCTGGACGCCCTCGCCGACGCGGTCGGCGACCACCCGGCCGACGCGGCGCGCGTGCAGGCACTCCGGGAGGGGGCGTCGGCGTTCCGGGCGGCGCTTCGGACGCGGCTGCGCGCGGAGGTGGAGCGCCGGAACCCCCGGCGTCTCGAGCGAGCGCGCGCGGAGCGGATCGAGCGGGAGCCGCTGCTGTCGCTCCGGCGGGGCGAGGCCGAGCTGGTCCAGCGGGAGGTCCGCCGCCTCGGCGAGGCGCTGCGGGACCGGCTCGAGCGTCGCCGTCGACGGCACCGGCGAGGGCGCCTCGACGTCCGGCGCACCGCGCGCCTCGCCGCGCGCACCGGCGGTGTGCCCGCGCGGCTGGTCTACCGGCGCCGGCGGAGGGAGCGGCCCCGGCTGATCGTGCTCGTGGACATCTCCGAGTCGGTGCGGGAGGTGGCCCGATTCTTCCTGATCCTCGTCCACGCGATGCAGGAGGCCTTCCGGCAGACCCGGAGCTTCGTGTTCGTCCGGGACGCGGCCGAGGTGACCGACCTGTTCGACCGCCTCCCGGCGGCGGAGGCGATGAGCGCGGCGTACCGGCAGGGCGTCGGCGCGAGCACGGACTATGGCCGCGCGCTGCGCGCCTTCGTCGACGGGACGCGGGACACCATCGACAAGCGCACGACGGTCGTCGTGCTCGGCGACGCCCGCGCGAACTACCTCGACCCGGCGCCCGACGCGCTCGCCACGCTCGCGGTCCGCGCTGCCCGGGTGCTCTGGATCAACCCGGAGGAGCGCCGGTCCTGGGGGCTCGGCGACAGCGTGATGCCGCTCTATCAGCCCTACTGCACGGCCACGTTCTCCGTGCGCACCCTCGCCGACCTGCGCGCGGCGATGGACCGGGTGGGGACCCTCATCCGGCCCTGATGGGCCGCTGGTTTGCCGGCCTGGAGGTCATGCCTTAGTACGCTGTGCTCCCCGCGCCCTCGGCGCTGCGCCGCACCGCGAGCCCCGGCCATGAAGCGCTACCTCGTCCAGACCTTCGGCTGCCAGATGAACGTGCACGACTCCCGTCGCATGGAGGAGGTGCTGCGCCGGGCGGGCTACGACGCGACCGACGAGCCCACCCTGGCCGACCTGATCGTGTTCAACACGTGCAGCGTCCGCGAGAAGGCCGAGCACAAGCTGATGAGCGTGCTCGGGACGGTCCGGCCCCTCAAGGAGAGCCGCCGCGACGTGGTGCTCGCCGTCGCCGGCTGCGTCGCCCAGCAGGAAGGCGAGCGCCTGCGCCGCAAGGCCCCCTTCGTCGACCTGGTGCTCGGGCCCGACAACATCCCCGAGCTGCCGTCCCTGGTCGCCCACCTCCGGGACGGCGGGCCGCCGATGGTGCGCACGGTGTTCGACGTGGACGACCCGCGCTTCCTCGACGCCACGCCCCACCCGGGCGCGCGCGAGGTCACGGCCTTCGTCACGGTGATGAAGGGCTGCGACGAGCGCTGCACCTACTGCATCGTCCCCACCACGCGGGGCCCGGAGCGCTACCGGCCGGCCGACGCGATCGTGGACGAGATCCGGGGCCTGGTGGCCGGCGGCGTGCGCGAGGTGACCCTGCTGGGCCAGACGGTCAACAGCTGGTTCGACCCGACCGGCGACGGCGCGACGACCCGGCTCAGCGAGTTCCCTTCCCTGCTCCGGCGCATCGCGCACGAGGTGCCGGACCTCGCGCGCCTGCGCTACACGTCGCCCCACCCGCGGCACCTCACGGACGACCTGATCGCCGCGCACCGCGACCTCCAGGTGCTGCCTGCCCACGTGCACCTACCCGTCCAGTCCGGCTCCGACCGCGTGCTCCGGCGCATGCTCCGGCGCACGACCCGCGCCGACTACCTCGCGCGCATCGCCCGCCTGAGGGCGGCAAGGCCCGGCCTGACCCTCAGCACGGACCTGATCGTCGGCTTCCCCGGTGAGACCGAGGAGGACTTCGAGGGCACGCTGTCCCTCGTGGAGGAGGCGGGCTTCGTCGCCTGCTTCGCCTTCAAGTACTCGCCGCGGCCGTCGACGCCGGCGCTCCGCCTCGGCGACGACGTGCCGCCCGAGGTGAAGGACGAGCGGCTCCAGCGGCTGTTCCGCGTGGTGGAGCGGCAGCAGTCAGCGCACCTCGAGTCCCTGGTCGGCACGCGGCAGGAGGTGCTGGTCGAGGGCCGCAGCCGGACCGGCGAGCGCTGGACGGGGCGCAGCGGCCGCCACGAGATCGTCCACGTGGCGGGGGCCCCGGGCGACGACCTGCCCGGGCGCCTCGTCGAGGTGGAGATCGAGTCCGCCAACAAGCACTCCCTGATGGGCAAGACGGCGGGCGCGGCGCGCGCAGGGTCCATCCAGGACGGGAGCCGCGCGTCCGACGCGGCGGGCGCGCCGCGCGCGAGCCGTGCCGAGCGGACGACGCATCGCCTCCCCGTCCTGGCCGGCGGAGGCGCGAGCTGACGCCGCGCGTCCGGGAGCGGGCGCTCGCCTGGGCACCGGCCGTCGCCTACATGGCGCTGATCTGGACGCTCAGCTCCTTCGCCCTGCCGGAGCTTCCAGTGCACCGGGTGCCCCTCAAGGACAAGGGCATCCACCTCGTGGAGTACGCGGTCCTCGGCTTCCTGCTGGCCCACGCCTGCGTGCGCACGTGGCCGCGCCACGCCCGGGTCCGCACGATGCTCCTCGCGGCGCTGATCGCGGGGCTGTGGGGGCTCCTCGACGAGATCCACCAGTCCTTCGTCCCCGGCCGCTCGGCGGAGGTGCTCGACCTCGTGGCCGACGGCGTCGGGGCCCTCGGCGGGGCCGCCCTGCGCGCTCTGCCACGCCTCGGGCACCGCGTGCGGCCGGAGCGCGTGAGCGAGGGCGCGGGGTGAGCACCCTCTACCCCTTCGAGGGCCGCTGGCCGACCGTGGACGAGCGCGCCTACCTGGCCCCCACGGCGTCGGTGATCGGCGACTGCGAGGTCGGGGCGGAGGCCTCCATCTGGTTCGGAGCCGTGCTGCGCGGCGACGTCATGCCGATCCGGAGCGGCGCCCGCACCTCGATCCAGGACAACGCCGTGGTCCACGCGACCGGCGGCTGGGCCCCGACCCTCGTCGGCGAGGACTGCACGGTCGGCCACACGGCGATCCTCCATGGCTGCGCCCTCGGCGACCGCGTCCTGATCGGCATGGGCTCGATCGTGATGGACGGCGTGCGCATCGGCAGCGACACGCTGCTGGGCGCGGGGAGCCTGGTGCCGCCGCGCAAGACCCTGCCGAGCGGCGTCCTGGCCCGGGGCCGCCCGGCGAAGGTGGTCCGGGAGCTGACGGGGGAGG
Source organism: Sandaracinaceae bacterium (assembly GCA_050331215.1). Lineage (GTDB taxonomy): Bacteria > Myxococcota_A > Polyangia > Polyangiales > Sandaracinaceae > JBHJHB01. Next base: position 34,440 of record JBHJHB010000025.1, read on the forward strand.
AGCTGGCGAGCCTGCGCGAAGCGTCGGCGGTGTACGTGGCCTTGATCGGGAGCTACCGGGGCCCGTAGCGACGGGCGCCGGCGATCGCCGGGCGCCGCACGTGGACGAAGACGTGCATGTGCGATGTGGACGTGCACGAGAACGTCGACGACCTGTGACCGGACCCGCCGGCCCGGGGCCTCGCCCCGCCCCGAAGGCGGTCAGCGGCGCGGGGCTGGCCGGCCGCCGGCGCCGCAGCCAGACTTGCCGCCGTGCCCCCGCCCGGTGATACCGCGTCCGTCGAGGCCCCGTCCGGCCTGCGCGGGCCCGCTGCGCGCCGCGCCGCCGGGACCCCGGCGCGCCGCCGCCGCGGCACGCTGTCGCGCCTGTGGCGCCTCACCGAGGTGCTGCGGCCGCACACGGGGCGCTTCGTCCTCGCCACGATCACCCTGGTCGGCGGCTCGGCGATCACGCTGGTCTACCCGCAGGCCGTCCGCTACGCGATCGACGAGGGCCTCCGGACCGGGGAAGCCGGCCTGCTCGACGTCGTCGCCGGCGCGATCACGGCCCTGTTCGTCGTCCAGGCCGGCCTGACCTGGGTTCGCCACTACCAGATGACGTGGCTCGGGCAGCGGGCCGTGGCCGAGCTCCGGCGGCGCGTCTTCGCGCGCCTGCTGACGCTCGAGCCCGACTACTTCCATCGCCGGTCCACCGGCGAGCTGACCGGGCGGCTCGCCGCGGACGTCACGGTGATCGAGGGGGTGGTCGGCACCGAGATCAGCATGGCGCTGCGCAACGCGCTCACGCTGCTCGGGGGGCTGGTGCTCCTCGTCGTGGAGGACGTGTACCTCACCGGGCTGATGCTGCTGGTGGTGCCGCCGCTGGCGCTCGGGGCGGTGACGATCGGCCGGGCGATCCGGAGCCGGTCGCGGCGCGTGCAGGACCGCCTCGCCGACGCGAGCGCGCGGGTCCAGGAGGCCCTGGCGGCGATCGAGACCGTGCAGGCCTTCGGCCGCGAAGGCGCGGAGGGCGGGCGCTACGCGGAGGGCGTCGAGGACGCGTTCGAGGCCGCGCGCCGCCTCGGGCTCTGGCGCGGCCTGTTCATGGCCGTGACCAGCCTGGGCGGCCTGATGGCCATCGCGCTGATCCTCTGGGTGGGCGGCCGGATGGTCGCCTCGGGGCGGCTGTCGGGCGGGGACCTCGCCGCGTTCATGCTCTACACGAGCTTCGTCGCGGTGAGCCTCGGCTCCCTGGCCAACCTCTGGGGGTCGATCCAGCGCGCCGCGGGGGCGACGGACCGCCTGTTCGAGATCATCGACACGGTGCCCGCCATCCGCGACCCGGACGCCCCGGCGGCGCTGCCCGCGGGGCGGGGCGAGGTGCGCTTCGAGGGCGTCACCTTCGCCTACCCGGGCCGGGCGGACGTCGAGGTGCTGCGGGACATCGATCTGACGCTGCACCCCGGCGAGACCGTGGCGCTGGTCGGCCGCTCCGGCGCCGGCAAGAGCACGCTGACCCACCTGCTCCTCAGGTTCGACGACCCCACGGCGGGCCGGGTGCTCCTCGACGGGGCCGACCTGCGCACGCTGCGCCTCGAGGAGCTGCGCAGCTGCCTGGCCACGGTCAGCCAGGAGCCGGTGCTGTTCAGCGGGACGCTGGCCGACAACATCGCCTACGGCCGGTCCGACGCGACGCGGGCCGAGATCGAGGAGGCGGCCCGCGAGGCGCGCGTCGACCGGTTCGCGGCGCGGCTCCCCGACGGCTACGAGACCCTGGTCGGGGAGCGCGGGGTGGCCCTGTCGGGCGGGCAGCGGCAGCGGGTCGCCCTCGCCCGCGCGCTGCTGACCTCTCCGCGGGTGCTGATCCTCGACGAGGCCACCAGCCACCTCGACGCCGAGAACGAGGCCGCGATCCAGGAGGCCCTCGACGCGGCCCTCGAGGGCCGCACCGCCCTCGTGATCGCGCACCGCCTGAGCACGGTCCGGCGCGCCGACCGCATCGTGGTGCTGGACGACGGTCGGGTGGTCGAGGAGGGTACGCACCAGGCCCTGATGGCCGAGGGGGGGCTCTACCGCCATCTGGTCGAGCTCGAGCTCCGCGGCGAGGGCCCGGACCCGAGCCAGGGCGGCGGCCGATAGAGCCCGGCGAGAGAGAGCCGGCGAGGGAGCTGGCGCGCGGAAAGGGAAGCAGGATGATCCAAGCAGCAAATCGCCGACGGGCGTACGCGGCCCTCGCCGCCGTGGCCGGGCTCCTCGCCTCCGCGTGCGGCGGCGGCGACGCGGGGGACGCCACGATCCGCCCCGCCGACCCGACCGGCGGGGGGGAGGCGCCGGCCGTCGTCGCGACCCCCGCTGTCCCGACGGGCCCGCCGCTCAGCTACGTGCGGGCGACCGACAAGGTGAGGGTGCGCGTGGACATGGAGCGCGTGCGGGCCTCGCGGGTCAGCCGGGACCTGACGTCCCTGATCCGGTCCTACCCCTCCTGGCAGGAGCTCCTCGGCGCGTCGGGCATCGACCCGGTCGAGGACTTCGACCGCGTGATCCTGCTCGCGCCGTCCGTGGTGTCGACCACGTCGGTGCTCTACGTGCGCCACCACCTGAGCGAAGACGACGTCCGGAGCGCGGTCCTGCGGATGGCGACCGACCGGGGGACGCCCCCCGCGTGGCGCGAGGAGCGGGGCTTCCCGGTCGTCGCGTGGCCCGCCGAGACGGAGGTGCCGAGGCACGTGGTGCTGACCGGGCCCGGGGAGCTCGTGGTCGGCGTCGAGGCCGACCTGCCCCGGCTGCTCGACGTGGCCGAGGACCATCGGCTGCGGCGCACGGGCGGGGACGAGGCGCTCGAGCCGGCCCTCGCCCTGCCGGAGGGGGCGATGGTCACGCTGGTGGTCGAGGAGGTGCCGGAGGAGCAGCGGGCTCAGGTCCCGCACTCGCCGACCAGCCTCGACGTGGTCGTGCGGGCCGACCTCGAGCAGGCGGAGCGCTACCTGCTCGACGCGGTGGGCAGCTACCCGGACGAGGAGTCGGCCGAGGCGGCCCGCGCCTACCTCGAGGAGCAGCGGGACCGGGTCGTGGGTCAGGCCCTGGTGCGCGCGATCGGGCTCGACCGCCCGCTCCGGCAGGCGACGGTGTCCGCCGACGGCGAGCGGCTGGAGCTCCACGCGGACTTCACCGATGAGGAGCTCGAGCGAATGCTCGGGGTCGTGGCGCTCGGCAACTTCAACCTCGGCGGCGGCTGAGGCGAGCCGGGATGCCGGAGGCACGACGTCCGTGAGCGACGACTCCGAGGTGGGCACCGAGCCGGTCCTGGTCCCCGCCGAGCGCCTGTCCCGCCAGGCCCTCTCGGGGCTGGTCGACGCGTACGTCCTGCGCGAGGGCACCGACTACGGGCACGAGGAGATCCCGCTCCCGGACAAGCGCCGCGCGGTGCAGGCCCAGATCCACCGGGGGGAGGTCGTGATCGTGTTCGACCCCCGGACCGAGCAGGTGGAGCTCGTCCTCCGGCGGGATCTGCCCGCTCCCCTCCGGGGGGACGACGACCCCGAGCGCTGACGCGCCGGCCGGCTCAGCGCGGGCCCCGCACCTCCCGGACGATCGCGAAGCGGTCGAGCGGAACCTCCTCGTCGAGCGCGAACGCCCGGCCGAGGGTCGGCGCCGGCGCGCAGGCCCCACCGGCCGGCTCCCGCGCGTAGGCCTCCTCGCCCGGAGCCCCGAGCCGCCACACCCGGGTCACGGGCGCCCGCCGCCCCGTGCAGGGGTCGTCGAGCGGTGGATCGAGGGCGGCGGCGTGGGTCGGCGCCAGCGCCGCCCCCGCCACCGTCGCCACGGGCTCCTCGCAGGCGGCGTCGGCGAAGCGCGACGGGTCGACCACGCCGAGGTCGAGGGGGAAGCAACGATGACTGCCGTCGGCGCTCAGGCGCGGACCGCACCGGAGCTCGAGCGCGACGTCCCAGAACGCGGTGAAGCGGGGGCGAGGGGCCAGGGTCAACACCCGGCCGTCCGGCCCCCGGAACCGCTCGGCCCGCAGCCTCCCTTCGCCGCCCGTGTCGCGCGCGTACAGCGGGAAGCGGTCGGGCGTCGTCGGCGGCCCCAGCACGTGCCAGACGAGGGGCGGATCCTCCGGGAGGCCCACCGCGAGGCACCGGCCCGCGGCCGGGAGGTACGTCTCGCTGAGCTCCAGCGAGGACAGCACCGGGCGCACCTCTCGGTCGCGCTCGTCGCGCACGAGCAGCGCGTAGTCGGGCGTGCTCGCCGACGCCACGCGACCGAGCATCGGCAGGCGGCAGTCCGGGTCCCGGAACCGGATCAGCTCGGCTCCGTCGCCGAGGGGGGCGCAGCGCTGCCGGTCCGGGTCGCCCTCGAGATCGACCAGCTCGCACCCCGGGGCCCGGAACCGCCGGAGCCGCACGAACGCCCCGTCCTCGAAGGTCCGCAAGACCTCCTCGAGGTCCCCCGCCCGGGCCACGGCTCGCTCCTCCACGGCGACCAGCTCGAGGAGGGGGACCGGCTCGGTGCGCCAGACCGCCAGGTCCTCGGTGACCGGGGTCGCGGCGCAGCCCCCGGCCGACGGCGTCGACAGGTAGACCGTCGAGCCCTCGTACGGGGCGGCGCCGCGGAGCAAGCCCGTCACCGGAGGCCCGCCGTCCAGCGCGAGCCCCGGGACGAGCACGAAGGGTACCCGGCAGCTCGCCTCGGCCCGCTCGGCGCTGTCGACCGCGAGCACCTCGGTGCAGGCCGGGTCCGCGTACACGGAGGGGCTCGGCCCCAGCGGGACGCAGCGCAGGCCGTCGTCGGCAGTCGGGACCGGGGCGCAGGGGGCGCCGCGCGCCTCGTCGAAGGGGCTCCCGAGGCGCGCCTCGCCGCTGTCCGGGAACCACCCCGTGAAGCGGATGCGGGCTCCGTCGGCGAAGCGGGGCACCTCGACGGTGGAGAAGTCGACGCCGCAGCCCACCAGGACCGTGAGGCCGATCGCCACGCTCGCCCGCCGGGTCATTCGGTCCTTCGGCATAACGCCGCCGGCGACGTCGCGCCGCCGGGGCCCCGGGCGCTCTCCGCCGGCCCGCGGGACGCGCCGGGCTTAGACTTCGGGCGGTGCCGCGCGTCCTCGCCGTCCTCAGCCTCGCCTGCGCTCTCGTCCTCAGCATGGGCTTCGAGTGGGAGGGGCGGCTCGACCGGCTGCGGCGCGAGCTGACCACGGCCGACCCGGCGCAGCGCCGCGAGGTGGTCGAGCGCCTCGCCCACTACCCAGCGGCGGAGGTGCGCGACGCGCTGCTGTCCGCGCTGACGGACCGCGACCCGGGGGTCCGCGCCGCCGCGGCGGAGGCGGCGGGGCGCGTGCGGCTGGTCGAGGCGGTGCCGCGCCTGCTCGACTGGCTGGACGACCCCGACGCGGACGTCCGGGCCGCCGCCGCGCAGGCGCTCGGCCGGATCGGGGAGCGGCAGGCGCTGCCGAACCTCGTGCGGGTGCTCGGGGATGCCAACGCGGGCGTGCGCCGGGCGGGGGTCGCGGCGCTCGCCCAGCTCGGCGGCGACGACGTGGTGGTGCCGCTGCTCGGTCGCCTGGACGACGTGGACGCGCAGGTCCGGGTGGACGCCGCGACGGTCCTCGGGCGCCTGCACCACCCCCGGGCGGTCGTGCCGCTGGTCGGGCAGGCCCGCGACGACGCCCCGGAGGTGCGGAGCGCCGTCTACCTCGCCCTGGGGGAGCTCGGCGACGCCCGGGCCGTCCCGGCGCTGGTCCAGGGGACGCAGGACACGGCGCCCGAGGCACGCCTCGCCGCGGTGAGCGCCCTCGGGCGGGTCGGCTCCCCGGAGGCGGTACGGCCACTGCTCGGGCTCCTCACCGACCCCGACCCCCGGCTGCCGACCGCGGTGACCTCCGCCCTCGGGCAGATCCCGGGGCCGGCCGCGCGCGACGCCCTCGTCGACGCGCTCACGGAGGGCCGGACGCTGAGGCCCGCCACCCGAACCCTCGAGGAGCGGGCTCGCCGGCTCGCCCGCCTCGGCCACGACGAGGAGCTCGACGGGCTGGTCCGGGCCCTCGCGGCGTCCCTGGAGGACGGCGCGAGCGCCTCCCGGATCTCCGTGATCGCGACGACCCTGACCGCGATCGCCTCGGTGCACGGCATCGCGCCGGCGGCGCCGCAGCTCCTGGCCACCCTCGAGGAGCTGGAGGAGCCACCGCGCGCCCTGCTGCTCGCCCTCGGCGCGTCCGGCGCTCCCGAGGTGCTCGTCCCGCTCCTCGAGCGGCTCCGCTCGGAGGACCGGGAGCTGCGCGCCTCGGTCCTGGCCGCGCTCGACGCCTACTTCCATCGCGCTCCGCCCGACGGCCGCGCGGCGGACCCGCTGCTCGCGATCCTCGGCGAGGTGAGGCCGGAGGAGCGGGCGCGGGTGGTCGGGCTGCTCGGCCAGGTCGGGGCGCGCCGAGCCCTCGGGACGCTTCGCGCGCTCCTCCGCCACCCGGACGGGGAGCTGCGGCTCGCCGCGGTCCAGGCGATCGGGGAGATCGGCGACCCCGAGGGCGGCCCCGCGCTGTTCGAGCTGCTCTCGGACCGGATCCCGCGGCTCCGCTTCGAGGCGGCGCGGGCGCTCGGCGCGGCGGGAACGGGGGCGGTGGTCGACGCCTTCCTCGACCGCCTCGAGCAGCGGCAGCCGATCGACCGCCACGCGGTCCTCGCCGGCCTCGCGGTGGCCCTGCCGGCGGCGGAGCTGGAGGGCCCACGGAGGGAGCGCGTGTGGTCGGTGCTGCTCGACCTGGCCCAGGGGCGGGACGGGGGGCTGGCCGCCCGGGCCCTCGACACGATCGGCGCGTGGGCCCCGGACGGCGCGGCCGCGCGCCTGGCGCCGCTCCTGCGCGGCGCGCCAGCGCGGCCGACGAGCGAGGTGGTGGCGGTCCTGGCACAGCTCCCCCAAGACGAGGCGCGCAGCGCCCTGGGGCCACTGCTCGACGCAGACGCGGGCGTCCTGCTCAACACGCAGGCAGCGTGGGCCCTCGGCGAGGTCGGCGGCCCGGAGGAGGCCGAGGCGCTGCTCCGTCGTGCCCCGAGCCTCCGCTGGCCGGCGTCGGCCGCGGCGGCCTTCGGCCTGGCCCGCCTCGCCGCGCGGGGCGCCCTCACGTCCGCCGCCGCCGACGAGCTGTGCCGCCTCGGCGGCGGGAGCCCCGACCCCTTCGTCCGCGCAAACGTCGCGATCGCGCTCGCGCGGCTCGGCGCCGGGCCGTGCGACGCCGGGGGCCCCGACCCGCGCCGGTGGCTCGAGCCGCGCCACTCCACGGTCGTCCGGGCGGCGGCGGCCCGCTGGCTCGCGGTGGCCGCCGACGCGGGCGCCATCGCCGCGCCGACCGTCCAGGCGACCCTCGAGGCATGCGCCGAGGACCTTCTGTCGCCCGCGGTGGCGACGGTCTGCGGGAGCCCGGCCTTCCCCGACGGGGAGGAGGTCGCGGACATCTACGCCTACGCGCCGGACGGCGAGACGCTCTGGCGACGCCGGCTGGTGGCCCTGCGCCTCGCGGACGGGACGGTCTGGCTGGGGCACACCGACGCGAACGGGCACCTCCGCCTGCGGAGCGTCCCGGCGGGCCCGCTCCTCTTGGAGGACCCCACCGCCACCCCCCTCGAGCCGTGGCGCACGGGCATCCAGCGCGGGACGAGCCCTCGGCGGTGGTACCCGGCTATGCTGGGGGCCACGCCGCGGAGCCCGCCGAGATGAGCGCCTTCACGCAGAGCCTACTGGTCGCCACCGACTTCTCCCCCGCCGCCGACGTCGGCCTCCGCAAGGCGGCCGAGCTCGCCCACGCGGTGGGCGCGAAGGTCACGGTCTGCCACGTCCTCGATCCGTCGCCGCTGTCGCCGAGCGCCACCCGGGGCGACGCCGAGGAGCAGCTCGCCCGCGAGCAGGACGTGGAGGGCACGATCCACGCCGCCCTCGAGGAGGTCGCCGAGGCCCACTTCTCGGGGCTCGAGACGAAGGTCGCGCTGATCATCTCGACGAATGCCGCGGACGGCATCGTCAACTATGCCGACAAGGAAGACACCGACCTGATCGTCTTGAGCACCCACGGGCGCACCGGGCTCGCCCACTTCCTGATCGGCTCCGTCGCGGAGCGGGTGGTCCGCCACGCCAGCTGCCCCGTCCTGACCGTGCGGACGGGGGACGGGGAGGCCGAAGGGCCCGAATGACCGCGAAGTCGTCGTCCATCGGACGCTGACCGTGCCAGGCCCGAGCAGCAGCGCGGGGTCGCGGGGCGCCCGAGGCCGTGCGGCCCCCGCCACGGCCACCGGCCGGCCGTCCGGGTGCGGGGCGCTCTGCGCCGGGCTGGCCCTCGTCGTGGCCGCGGCCCTCGCCGGGGGCTGCGCTCACATCCCCCCGGGGCGGTACGGGGTGGCGCGGGTCGCCTTCGAGGGCGTGGAGCAGGTCGACGCGGAGTCGATCCGCGCCTGCCTCGGCACGCGGGAGCGGTCGCGCATCACCCTCGACATCGGGACCCGGGGCACCCCCGCCTGCGGTCAGCCGCCCTTCGACGGCCGGCACCTGATCCTCGACCCGGTCTTCGGCATCCGCACGAGCTGGCCCTGGGAGTCGTGGCCGCTCTTCGACGAGCGGGTCTACGAGCGGGACGTCGACCGGATCGAGCGCTGGTACCGGGCGCGGGGCTACTACAACGCGCGGGCGGAGGCCGAGGTGGAGCCGGACGCGGCGCTGCGGGCGGCCGCGCCGGGCGAGGCCTGCGGCGACCAGCAGGGCAACTGCGAGGTCCACGTGACCTTCCGGGTGGAGGAGGGCGAGCCGGTCCTGATCCAGCGCATGTCGCTGCGTGGCCTCGACGACCTGCCCGACGCGATCCGCCGCTCCCTCCGGGACACCCTCCCCTTCGCCCGCGGCGAGAACTTCGACGAGACGCTGTTCGAGAACGCCAAGACGGACATGGTGCGGGTCCTGGCCGAGGCCGGATACGCTCGCGCCCGGGTTCAGGCCGAGGTGAAGGTCAGCGCGTCGCGCCGGGAGGCCTTCATCGTGTTCGAGGTGAAGCACGGCCTTCCGTCGCTGATCGGCGAGGTCTGCGTCGTCGGCTACGGCCCCTTGCCCCCGCGTCGGATGCTCGACATCGCCAACCTCGAGGCCGGTGAGCCGTTTCGGGTGTCCACGCTCACCAGTGCCCAGTTGGCGCTGTACGCGATCGGAGCCTTCAGCGGCGTGGAGATCGGGGCCGCCCCGCGCGAGGGCTACGCCGCGAACGCGGATCCGGTGTGCCAGAGCGGCCCGGCGGAGGTGCCGGACGGGTTCGAGGCGGTGCCGGTGCGCATCCGCGTCAGCCCGGGCCGGATCGACCGGTGGGGCTTCGGGGCGGGGCTCCAGGCGGGGCAGACGGTCACGTTCGGCACGATCACGAACTTCGCCGACCAGCGGGCCGCCGCCCAGTGGGACTTCCACTTCAGCGGGTCCTACGAGGGCCGGAACTGGTTCAACAACCTCGTCCGGACCCGCGTCGAGGTGCGTCCGCGGCTGATCTTCGACATGCCGCTCTTCAACTTCACGCCGGCCCGCGACCCGCCCCTCGGCATCCAGGCCGTGGGCTCGATGCGGTGGCCGTCGTTCTTCGAAGCCCGCACCAACCTGCTGATCCAGCTCCAGAACGACCTCGGCCCGATGCCCTTCACGGGGTTCTTCCGGAACGAGCTGACCGGGCTGCTCGGTCCCGAGCGGACGTTCGCCGACGGCATCGTCTACGCGGGTCTGTTCGGTCGCTTCGCCTGGTTCGCAGCGGCCGACCGGCAGCCCCAGGAGCCGCGGGACGCGCTGCCGAGCAGCGGGGCGCTGTGGCTGGAGGGCGTCCTGCGCTTCGACCTGCGGGACGACCCCCGCCAGCCCCGCGCCGGAGGGCTCTTCAACATCTCGCTCCAGTCCGGCTTCCAGCCCGTCAGCACGTGGGACTTCATCCGGGCCGTGGGGGAGGTGCGCGGCTACGCCCCCCTGCCCTTCGGGATGGTGCTCGCGGGGAAGTTCCGGGTCGGGGTCATGGGGATCCTCGGCGTGAACAACAGCACGATCCCGCCCGACAACATCTACCAGCAGCAGCGCATCGGGCCCCCGGCGCTCCAGCTGATCGGCGGCGGCGCGTCGAGCCACCGCGGCTTCCTCCCCGGCCTGCTCGGGGACGCGGAGCAGGTGTCGGTCAGCCTCGCCCGGACCGAGGACGAGCTTGCCCGGGGCCTGCCGGTGCGCTCGCGGCCCGTGCGGATCAACGGCGGGAATACCCTGTGGGAGGCGTCGGTCGAGCTTCGTATCCCCCTCACCACCAGCCTCGGCCTCGTGGCCTTCGTCGCCGCCGGCGACGTCAACCGCTGGGCGGACGGCGTCAGCATCGCCGCGCCGCGCTTCAACCACCCCCAGATGGCCTTCGGCGGGGGCATCCGCTACTTCACGATCATCGGGCCCCTGCGCCTGGACCTCGGCGTCCGGCCGGACGGCCTGCAGGTCTTCGGTGAGGATGGGCGCCCGCCTCCCTGCACGCCGACCCGGGGCGACAACTGCCGCCCGGTGTCCCGCGTCACCTTCTTCCGCGGCTTCCCCGGGGCCCTCCACCTGACGATCGGGGAGGCCTTTTGAGGAAGCACGCCACCCGCTGGCTGCTGCGCCCGCTCGGCCTCGGGCTGCTCGGGCTGCTCTGCCTCGTGGCGAGCGTGGCGGCCCACCTCGACTCGGACCTCGCCAAGGCCGTGGCGATCGACCTGGTCGGCAAGGCCCTCAACCGCGAGATCCGGGGCGAGCTGAGGATCGGGGGCGTCCACAACCTGACGCTGGGCAAGGTGGTGGTCCTCGACGTCCGGTTCTACGACCCGTCGGGGCGCCTGGTCATCCGCGCGGAGCGCCTCGCGGCGACCCCCGACTTCCGCCGCCTCCTGGACGGGGTCCTCCGCGTCGACCGGGTGCGGCTCCGCGGCGGCGAGGTCTGGCTGCACGAAGCCATGGACCCGTCGGCCGGCGTCTCGATCGCGGAGACCTTCTTCCCGGCCCGGCCCCCGGATCCGGACGAGCCGCCCGGCGAGCCGCCGAACATCCACGTCGAGGTGGACGACATCGTGATCGACGACGTCCGGGTCCGCGGGGAGGTGCCGGGGCTGAGCGGCATCCGGGTCGACGGGGTGCGCGTCGCCGGCTGGGTCGACGTCCTGGGCGATCAGGTCCGCGTCCGGGTGGAGGAGGGCAGCGGGGACATCACGGGCCCGCTCCAGGGCCGGGTGCGCCTCACCCAGGTCCAGGCCCTCGTCGACAGCGGGTCCGACGAGGTCCTCGCCGTCGCGGCCCGCGCCCAGCGCGGGGAGGACCGGGCCACGGCCAGCCTCCTGCTCCGCCAGGGGCAGGACGGAGGCCCGCCCCACCTGACGATCGAAGCGGGCGTCGATCCCCTCCGCCCGGAGACCCTCGCCGCCCTGGGCCTCGAGGGCCTGGACGAGGCGCTCGCCGGCACGTACCGGGCCGAGGCTCGCCTCGAGGGGCCACCGGAGGATCTCGCGCTGAGTGGGACGGTGCGCGCCGAGGCGGGGACGGTCCGCGTCACCGGCCGCCTCCCCGCGGGGGAGCCGATCGCGATCCACGCCGCGACGGACGAGCTGCGCGTGCACGAGCTCGTGCCGAGCTCGCCGCGCCTGGTCGCCAGCGGCGAGGCGACCCTGACCCTCACGCCCGACCCCGAAGGGGGTCCGATCGAGCGGCGCGTCACGGGCCGGATCCGCGGGGCGGACCTGCTCGGCGTGGTCCTGCCGTCCTTCGACGTCGACCTCGAGCTCGAGGACGACCGGCTCGTCGTCGACGAGGTGTCCACCGCCCACCTCGGCGGCGACCTTCGGGGCCACGGCGTGATCGGGTTCAACGGCAGCCTCGACCTCGAGGTCGAGGGCAGCCTCCCCGACGTCGGCGCCGACCCCAACGTGCGGCGGGCCGTGCCCGGCGCCCACGGCGCCCTGAGCGTGGACGTCGACATCGACGCCGGACCCGAGCTCGCCGACCTCACCTTCGACGGGGTGCTCACGCTCCGCGACCTCCGCTACGGGCCCGTGCGAGCGAGCCGCGTCCGGGTGGCGGGGCGCGGGGTGGGCGAGCTGCCCGCACCGGAGCTGCGCCTTCGCGCGGACGCGGAGGAGCTGGTGCTCGCCGACGTCCGCCTCGGGACCGCCACGGCCGAGGTCCGCGGAGGGGAGGCGGGCTACGACGTCGACGTAACGACCGACGACGGCGCCGGGGCGAGCTTCGCGCTCGACGGCCGCGCCGTGGCGCGGGACGGCGAGGTGGAGCTCTCGAGCGCGACCCTCTCCCTCGACCCCGGCGACGGCCGGTGGACCGGGTCGGCGCGCCGCGTCGCGCTGAGCGGCGAGGCCCTCTCGGTCGGCGACCTCTCCATGGCCCACGAGGGCGAGCGCGTCGCGGTGAGCGGCATCGCCCGCTTCGGCCAGGACGACGAGCTCAGCCTCGACGTCGAGGGCTTCGAGCTGCGCCACCTGCGGCCGCTCCTGCCCGACTTCCCGAGGATCGGCGGTCGGCTCACGCTGCGCGGGCGCCTGTCGGGGGACATCGACCGACGGCCGGAGGTCACGCTCGCGGGCGAGCTCGAGGACGGCAGCATCCGGGCGCTGACGAACGTGCAGGGCGAGATCGACGTGGCCCTGGCGGACGGCGTGCTCGACGGGGAGGTGAGCCTCGATCTCGGCCCGGGCGGGCGGCTCCGAGCCCGCGGCCCGCTGAGGTTCCCCCCCGGGACCGGGATCACCGCGGCGGACCGGCTCGTGGAGAACGGCACCTTCGAGGAGGCGGAGGTGGTCGTCGACGAGGTCCGGCTCGGCCCCGTCCTCGCCAGCGTGGGCGCCGAGGAGCTCCAGCTCGGTGGGCGGGTGTCGGCGGAGATGGTCGTGGTGGGCCCGCTGCTGCGGCCGGTGCCTCGCCGCGCCCACGTCATCGGCCATCGCCTGACCCTCGAGGGGTGGGACCCCCTCTGGATCAAGGCCCGGGCGTACTACGAGGACGAGACCATCACCCTCGAGCGGATCTGGGTGGCCGACCAGAGCGGAGAGCTCCTGAGCGGCAACGGGACGGCGCCGCTCGATCTGAACGCGCCGCCGGAAGACCTGCTGAGCCTCTACCGGTCCCTCGCGCGCAGCGCGGGGTGGGACGTCAGCGTCCGGCTCACGCCGAGGCGGCTGGAGAGCTGGCCGCGCCCGCTCGGGTCGTTCCTGCCGGTCGGGCTGACGGGCTCCGCGGTCCTCCACCTGCGCGGCACCGACGACGGGCCGGTGGCGTACCTCGAGGCGCAGGGCGGCTGGGTGGAGCCGGCCACCATGGATCGGTGCGCGGAGGGGCTCCGGCCACGGTTCCGTGCGACCGGCGTGTTCTCGGCCGACCACGCCGTCGTCGAGGCCCACGGCTCGACCGGCCCCGGCGCGCCGTCGGTCGTGGTCGACGGCGCGGCGACGATCGACGTCGAGCGGTGGATCCGGCGGGGCCGGGTCGAGGGCATCCCGTCGAGCGAGGTGCGGGCGCGCTTCAGCGGGCTGGACATCGGCGAGCTCCCGTGGACGTGCGCCTACGGCGAGGGCGCGGTCTGGGGGGACGCGGAGGTGGCGGACCTCCTCACCGGGCAGAGCCGGATCACGGCCCGCGTCGACCTGCCCGCCCTGCGCCTGCACGCGCCGCGGCCGACGGAGGACGGGGACCTGGTCGAGGACGAGACCTTCCGGGTCCACCTGCGGGTCTCCCCCGGCGAGGACGGCATGGTGGATGGCTGCGCGATCCTCGGGCGGGCCGATGCGTCCGCGACGCCCGCCGACCGGTGTCAGGACCTGGGGACCGAGGCGAGGCCCTCCGAGCTCCTGGCCACTGCGAGGGTACCGGTCCGGTGGACGGTGGGGCAGGTGCTCCCCGACCTGCCCGCGGACGCGCCGATCACCGCTCGGGCCAGCCTGGCCGAGGTCGACCTCGCGCCGGTGCTGCGCTTCATCCCGGGCGTGGTCACCGGGACCGCCCTCGTCAGCGGGGACGCCGAGCTGGACGGGCCCGCGAGCGACCTCGGGCTCCGCGGTGAGCTCACGCTCGCCCAGGGGCGCCTCCAGGTCGAGGGCCTCGGCCAGCACCTCGACCAGATCGAGGGCTCGGTGCTGCTGTCCCGGGGGGAGATCCGCCTCCCGGAGGACGACCCGGTGGTGTTCCGGGACGGCGGGGGGCGGACGCAGGTCTCCGGGCGGATCGCGATGCGCGGGCTGGTCCCTCAGGGCGTCGACATCCAGGCCAGCGCGAGCGCGTTCCCGGTGCGCAACGAGGGGATCGTGCTCGCCTGGCTGAGCGCCGACGCCGACCTCAGCGGGACGATCGGGACGGCCGGAACGGAGAGCCGGATCCGGATCCGCGGCGCGACGGTGCGCCTGCCCGACGAGGGGGCCGCGGGCCTCCAGGCCCTCGGCCCCAACCCGGACATCCTCGTCGTGGGGGAGCGCCGCCCCCCGAGCGAGGCGGAGCGCTCGGCGAGCTACCGGGTCGATATCGCGGTCGACGCGACCGAGCCGTTCTGGGTTCGCCGGAGCGACTTCGCGGTGCAGGTGTGGGCGGAGCTCAACGCCGTCTACCAGGACCCGGACCTGCGGATCGCGGGCACCGCCCACATCAACCGGGGCACCTTCGAGATCTTCGGCAAGCGCTTCGAGCTGCTGCCCGGGGGCCTCAGCTTCGACGGGAGCACGAGCCTCGACCCGACCGTGAACATCACGGCCCTCTACGAGCTCCCCGGTCGGCAGGGGGCGACGGTGACCGTGCTGGTCAGCGGGCGCCTCAGCGCGCCCGAGGTGGCCTTCAGCAGCACCGAGACCAGCGACAAGGGGGAGATCATCGCCCTGCTCCTCAGCGGCGGCCAGCGCGCCAGCGGGACCGCCGAGCAGGAGGTCACGGAGCAGGCCGCGAGCTTCCTGACCGGGCTCACCGCGGGCATCCTGACGCTGGGCCTCCGGCAGGAGTTCGGCGACGTGATCCCGGTCCTCGCCATCGAATCGACCGGCGCCCAGACCCGGGTCCGCGCCGGCTTCAACGCCGACGACCTGATCCCCGACTTCCTGCGCGACGTCGTCACGGGCGCCTACATCGAGGGCTTCCTCACGACGGTGGCCGACAACCGCAACGCGGCCGGCAGCTCGGCCGGCCAGGGCGGGGTCGGCGGCGGCGTCACCATCGAGTTCAACTTCCCGAGGAGCATCCTGCTCAGGGGCACCTACGTGCCCGACGACACCGGCAGCATCGACGTGCTGTTCCAGCCGTAGGGGCGGCCCGAGGCTCGCGCGGCGGCAGGGCGAGCGGCCCGTCGATCGGCGCGGCCCGCCCCCCCGCCGGCCAACAGCGGGCTTTGACGACACCCGCCCGCGTGGTAGCTCGACGATCCATGGGCAGGAAGCTCTTCGGGACCGACGGGATCCGCGGGCTGGCGAACGAGGGCAGCATGTCGCCGGAGGTCGCCTTCCGGATCGGCGCCGCCATCACCTACCAGGTGCGGCAGCGGGTCAGCCACCAGCCGCGCGTGGTGATCGGCAAGGACACGCGCCTGAGCGGGTACCTCTTCGAGCAGGCGATCGGGGCCGGGGTGTGCGCCCAGGGCGGCTTCGGGATGCTCTCGGGCCCCCTGCCCACCCCCGCGATCGCCCACCTGACCACCAGCATGCGCGCAGACGCGGGCATCGTGATCAGCGCCTCCCACAACCCCTACGGCGACAACGGCATCAAGATCTTCGGGCACGACGGCTACAAGCTCCCGGACGCGGCGGAGGAGGAGCTCGAGTCGCTGATCGAGGGCACGACGATCGACGAGGACCGGCCCACGGGCATGGGCGTCGGCCGCATGGAGCGGCTCGACAGCGCCCCCGGCCGCTACGTGGCCTTCGTGAAGCAGAGCTTCCCGCCCGACCTCACCCTCGAGGGTCTGCGCATCGTGGTGGACGCCGCGCATGGCGCCGCCTACCGGGTGGCGCCGGCGGTGTTCTACGAGCTCGGGGCGGAGGTCACCGCGATCGGGGTGAGCCCCAACGGCCGCAACATCAACGACGGGTACGGGGCCGTGAACCCGGAGGCCTGCGCGAGGGAGGTGCGGCAGTCGGGGGCCGACCTCGGGGTCGCCCTCGACGGCGACGCCGACCGGGTGATCGTGGTGGACGAGACCGGGGCGCAGGTGGACGGCGACGCGATCATGGCGCTCTGCGCCACGCGGCTGCTCCGGGCGGGCCGGCTGAACAAGGGCACCCTCGTCACCACGGTGATGAGCAACCTCGGCCTGGAGCGAGCGCTGCAGTCGGCGGGCGGGCGCCTGCTCCGGACCGCGGTCGGCGACCGCTACGTCGTGGAGGCGATGCGGAACGAGGGCTGCAACTTCGGCGGCGAGCAGTCCGGGCACATGATCTTCCTGGACCACGCGAGCACCGGCGATGGCCTCGTGGCCGCCCTCCAGCTCCTGACGATCGTGCTGCGCGAGGACCGACCGCTCAGCGAGCTGGCCAAGAGCGCCATGGAGCGGGTGCCGCAGGTGCTGGTCAACGCGCGCCTCACGGAGCGGCGGCCCCTCGAGGAGATGCCGAGGACGCTGGCCGCGGTGAAGGTGGCGGAGGAGCAGCTCGGCAGCGACGGCCGGGTGGTGATCCGGTGGAGCGGCACGGAGCCCAAGCTCCGGGTGATGGTCGAGGGGATCGACCGCGCGGCGATCGAGGCGCTGGCGCAGACGATCGCGGAGGAGGCGAAGGCCGAGCTAGCCTGACCGGTCGGCGTGCCGGCCGCCCGGGCGGCTCGGATGGGGACGAACCCGGCCTAGCCCGACGTCGTCACCAGCACCTCCGCCGGGTCCACCTCGGCCGTGAAGCCCTCCGGCAGGCCCTCGATGACGACCCGCAGGCGCTGGGTCGTGCGCTCCCCGCTCGTCGGCACGGGGACCTCGACCGTCGGGACGACCGCCTCGGCCTCGAGCTCCTCGAGGTCGAGCCGCGGCCCGCGGACGATCACGTTGACCAGGCGCGGCCGCACCGTCGCCCCGGGGGCGCCGACCAGCACGACCTCCTGGCGGCGGAAGCGGCGGCTGCCGAACTCCTTCTCCACGACAAGCGTCACCCGCACCGACTGCACGCCGTCGTAGGCGCAGTGGGGGGGCAGGGTGCTCAGCGGCACCCGCCGCTCGTGGCGCCCGTCGAGGAGGCCGGTGACGTCCACGGTCTCGGTGCTGAGCTGCGTGAGGCGCTCCACCTCGTTGGCCGCCCCGCCGACGAGGACCTGGTCCGGCTCGACCTCGGTCGCCGCGAGGCGGTAGCCGTCGGTGACCTCCCCCGCGATGTCGGGCACCACGCGGACTTCCCGCTCCGCCCGGTCCACCCAGCTCAGGGGGATCGCGGCCGGCGCGACCTGGACGATCTCCGCGCCGAGGGGGACCTCGAAGTCGTCCTGGTCCACGTAGTAGAAGTGCTGCTCGGTGTCCCGCAGGTCCATGGTGATCGGCGGAGGCGGGTCCCGGCGGAGCGCGGACAGGAGCGACCGGGTCCCGCGCAGCGTGAGGCGGACCTCCCGGGGGACCTCGCTGATCAGCATCCGCTCGGCGGGGTCCGGCGGCAGCAGGGCCAGCACGTCGACCGCCACGGTCATCTGCGCGTCCTCGGTCCCGTGGACCGACACGAAGAGGATCACGCTCGCGCCGAGCGCGGTCACCTTGAGGCCGAGGTCCTCGGTCAGGGCCCGGCGCAGCCAGGCCGCCACGGTCACGAGGCGGGCTCCTTGGCCTCGGCTCCCGCCAGCGCCGGCTCCGCCGGGCCGGTGAGGGCTCGCGGCTCGCTCTCGGCGGCCGGCGCCGGCTCGAGGGACGGGGAGCCCTTCGCGAGCAGACCGACCAGCGCCTGGCGGAGGCTCGACGCGTCCAGATCGGCGACGATGTTGCCCGCGAAGCAGACGCTGATCGCTCCCCGCTCCTCGCTCACGACGACCACCACCGCGTCGGTCTCCTCGGTGATCCCGATCGCGGCGCGGTGCCGGGTCCCGAAGGACCGCTGGAGCTGGTTGCTCTCGGTCAGGGGGAAGAACACCCCGGCCTCGCTGACCCGACCGTCCCGCAGCACGACCGCCCCGTCGTGCATCGGGTTCTCGTAGCTCGGCACGAAGATGCTGTAGAGCAGCTCCCGGGACACCTCGGCGTCGAGACGGGTGCCGGGCTCGACGAACTCCTCGAGGGCCGCCCCGCGCTCGAACGCGATCAGCGCGCCGATGCGCTTCTGGGCGAGCGCGGTGGCCGCCTTGACCACCTCCTCGACGACGTGGGCCTCCCGGGCCCGGCTCGGGCCCCGCAGGAACGGCCGGCTGCCCACCCGCGTGAGGGCACGTCGGATCTCGTTCTGGAAGAGCACCACCACGATCAGGACCGCGTAGGTGAGCAGCCGGTCCAGGATCGAAAAGAGGGTGACCAGCCCGAAGTTCCGCGACGCCTGGTAGACCACGAACACCATCACGAGGCCGATCACCATCTGCATCGCCCGCGTGCCGCGCAGCAGCAGCAGCACCCGATAGAACAGGAACGCGACGATCAGGATGTCCGCGACGTCGATCGCGACCTCGAGGTACGGCCGACCGAGGAAGAACGCGTGGAGCGCGTCGACGCGCAGGCCGGCGAGGAGGCCACTCACCCGGCCCACCTCAGGGTCGCCTCGGCGACGCGCACGGCCTGGACCGAGGGGTAGACGTCGTGGACGCGCACGGCGTGGCAGCCGGCCACCGCGGCGCGCACCACCGCGGCCAGGCTCCCTCCGAGGCGCTCCTGGGGCGCGGGGGGCCCGCCGTCCGGGCCGGGCACGACCGACGCGATGAAGGACTTGCGCGACGCGCCGACGAGCACCCGGCGGCCCATTCCGACGAAGCGGTCGAGGGCGCCGAGCAACCGGAGCGACTGCTCGGCGGTCTTGGCGAACCCGATGCCGGGGTCGAGGAGGAGCCGCGCTCCGTCGACCCCTGCGTCGATCGCGCGCGCCGCGGCGGCCGCGAGCTCCCTCGCCACGTCCTCCACCACGTCCCCATAGGCCGTGTTCGCGGCGGTGACCTCCCCCTGGCCGCGGTTGTGCATGAGGACCAGGTCCGCGTTGGCCTCGGCGACGGCGCGAAGGAGGGTCGGGTCCGAGCCGCCCGAGATGTCGTTGATGATCGACGCGCCCTCGGCGAGCGCGGCGCGGGCGACGGCGCCCTTGACGGTGTCGACGCTGATCGGCGCGGGCGTGCGCCGCCGCAGCTCCCGCAGGACCGGGATCACCCGGCAGAGCTCCTCCTCGGCCGACACCCGGACGGCGCCCTCGCCGTAGGTCCGGCCCGCCGGTCGGGAGGACTCCCCGCCGATGTCGATCACGGACGCACCCTCGGCGAGCATGCGCTCCGCGTGGTCGACGGCGGGGGCCGGGTCGAGGTAGCGCCCCCCGTCGCTGAAGGAGTCGGGGGTGACGTTGAGGACGCCCCACACGGCGACCGGGGCGCGGGAGGGCGAGGCAGGCGCAGGCTTCGGTTGGCCTCCGGGGCTCCTGACCTCTCCCCCCATCTTGTCCTCACCCTCCCCCGAGGCTCTGGTGCGCCTCGCCGATCCGTTCGCTCCGTCCCGCCGTGCCCCGGGCGCTCACCCGCCGGAGGGGACCTCCCGCGGCCGCGGCTGGAAGATCGAGCCCTTGCGCTTCTCCTTCTGCTGCCGCTTCTCCGAGTAGCGCGGGATGTGGACACGCTTGGCGGGCGGGAGCATCCGGTCCTCCATGATCGCCTCGAGCTCCTCGCGGTCGAGGGTCTCGCGCTCGAGGAGCGCCTCAGCGATCTGGTCGAGCTTGGCGACGTTGTCCTCGAGGATGCCGCGGGCCCGCGCGTACTGCTCGCGCACGATCCGGCGCACCTCCTCGTCGATCTGCTGGGCGGTGCGCTCGGAGTAGTCGCGGCTGCGGAAGCTCGGGCCCATCAGGAAGGGCGAGTCGTCCCGGTCGCCGTAGGCGAGGGTGCCGAGCTCCTCGCTCATGCCCCAGGAGGTGACCATCTGCCGGGCGAGGCCCGCTACGTGCTGGAAGTCGCTCGCCGCCCCCGTGGTGAGCTGGTCGAACTTGAGCTGCTCCGCGATCCGGCCCCCGAGCGCCATGCAGATGCTGTCGAGGCACCACTCCATGGAGCGGTCCTTCGGGTCGTTCTCGGGCAGGGTCTGCGTGATGCCGAGGGCCGGGCCCCGCGGGATGATCGTGACCTTGTACACCGGGTCGCAGGCCGGCAGGAGCCACGCGACGAGCGTGTGGCCGGCCTCGTGCCAGGCCGTGGTCCGCTTCTCGCGCTCGGTCATCGCCATCGACCGGCGCTCCGAGCCCATCAGGACCTTGTCCTTGGCCATGTCGAAGTCCGTCATCGACACGAAGTCCTTGTCCTGCCGGGCCGCGAGGAGCGCCGCCTCGTTGACCAGGTTCTCCAGGTCGGCGCCGCTGAAGCCGGGCGTGCCGCGGGCGATCAGCTCGAGCTCGACGTCCTCCGCGAGGGGCACCTTCTTGGTGTGGACCAGGAGGATGCCGTGGCGGCCCCTCAGGTCGGGGCGGGGCACCACGATGCGCCGGTCGAAGCGGCCGGGGCGCAGGATCGCCGGGTCGAGGACGTCCGGGCGGTTGGTGGCGGCGATGATGATCACCCCCTCCGACGCTTCGAAGCCGACCATCTCGACGAGGAGCTGGTTGAGCGTCTGCTCCCGCTCGTCGTGGCCTCCGCCGAGGCCCGAGCCCCGGTGCCGCCCGACCGCGTCGATCTCGTCGATGAAGATGATGCAGGGCGCGTGCTTCTTGCCCTGCGCGAACAGGTCGCGGACGCGGGAGGCGCCGACGCCGACGAACATCTCCACGAAGTCGGACCCCGAGATGCTGAAGAAGGGCACGCCCGCCTCGCCCGCGATGGCGCGGGCGAGCAGCGTCTTGCAGGTGCCGGGGGATCCCATCAGCAAGACGCCCTTCGGGATCCGTCCCCCGAGCCGCTGGAACTTCTTCGGGTCTTTCAGGAAGGCGATGATCTCTTCGCAATCATCCTTGGCTTCGTCGATGCCGGCGACATCGGCGAACGTGACCTTGTTCTGGCTCTCGTTCAGAAGACGCGCTCGCGACTTGCCGAAGCTCATCGCTTTGCCCCCGGAGGCCTGGAGCTGACGCATGAAGAGGAACAGGATCACCAGCACGACCACCATGGGCAGCCAGGTCATGAGGATCCCGTACCAAACGCTATTCTGCTCTGCGTTCTCGTAGGTGACCTCGACCTCGTGCTCGAGCAGCTCCCGGTCCGTGTCCTCGCCGAAGGGCCCGACGGTCTCGACCTGCTCCTGTCCGCCGTCCCGCGTCCGGCGCCGGTACTCGTAGTCGCCGGTGCCGTTCCGGGTGGTGATCGTGACCTTCGTGACCTTGCCGCCCCGGACGTCTTCGATGAACTCGCTGAAGGCGACCTGCCGGGGACTCTGCGGAGTCATCACCAGCTGGTAGATCGCAAAGAACATCAAGATGAGCAGGACCCACAGCAGAAGGGTCTTGTGGCTTTGCTTCACGAGGACCTCTTTCCCACGACCGGGCGCGTGCGGACCCTGCTCCGGGCCACATTGCTAGCTAGCATAGGCACTTACACCCAGCAACGATCTGTGGCCGTCCGGGATTCAGGCAACCGGGGGGTCCCGGCTCGGCGTGTGTCATCTCCCCTCGCCCCCCGCCGTGGGCGCCGCCCCGGGCGCCTCCACCGGGCGGCTCCGGGTGGGCCGTTCGGGCTCGTGGAGCAGCGCGAGGGCCTCCGCGGTCGCGCGCACGGTCATCCCCCCGGGGAGGAGCACCAGGCCCCGACCGTGCCGCACGGCGTGCTCCAGCGCCTCGAGATGGGCGCGGGTCGGCGCGATGCCCTGCTCCTCCAGCCACAGGCGGAGCGCCGCGCGGCGGGTAGCCCGCCCCCGGCGGCGAAGGGCCGTCCGGCGGACCGTCGCCGGCCCGCTCCGGGCCCCCTCGAGGAGCCGCAGGCCATCGCGCCGGAGCTGGGCCCGCGCCGCCCGGGCGTCGTCCGCCAGGGCCGCCAGGTGCTCGACGATGCGCGCGTCCTCCTGGGCCAGGCGGGGCAGGAGCTCCCGTCGGACCCGCACCCGCTCGAAGCGCGGGTCCCGGTTCGCCGGATCCTCCACGCGGGGGAGCCCGTGGACCGCCGCGTAGCGGTGCACGTCCGCCCGGCGGCAGTCGATCAGGGGCCGCACCACCCCGTCCCGCCGGCGGGGCGCGATCGAGGCCAGCCCGTCGACCGACGCGCCCCGCAGCAGGCGGGCCAGCACGGTCTCCGCCTGGTCGTCGCACGTGTGGCCCACGGCGATGCGCGACGCGCGCACCCGCTCCGCGCACCGCCGGAGGGCGGCATAGCGGACCTTGCGCGCCTCCGCCTGGACCGACGCAGCGGTGGGGACGCGGACGGCGAGGGGCGAGAAGGGCACCCCCAGACGGTCGGCGAGGGATCGGGCGACATCGACGTCCGCGGTCGAGCCGGGCCGCAGCCCGTGGTCGACCGACGCAGCGTGCAGCGTGCACCTCAGCTCGTCCGCGAGGCGCGCGAGCACATGGAGGAGGGCCGCGGAGTCGGGCCCTCCGCTCACGCCGACCAGGACGCGGGCGCCCCGGTCGAGCAGCCGCCGGTCGCGCAGCGTACGGCGGACGGTCGGGAGGACCCTGTCCTCGTCCCCGCTCACCCGCGCCGCCGCTCCGCGAGCGCCTTGACCGCCGCGACCGAGGCCGCGGCGGCGGCGTCGCGCCTCCGCGTGCCGCTCGTCTCGACGGCCCGCCCCCCGCCGTCGGCGCCGGACCCGTTCGAGCCCGCGCCGACCTCCCGGAGCGACGGTGGAGCCGCCGGCCGAACCGAGTCCAGCCGGCCGGCGGGCAGGGGCGCGCCCTCCAGCTCGTTCGCGCTGACGCCGGACGCGCGGAGGAAGTCGATGACGACGGGGTTCGACGAGCGGAGGATGTCGTCCGGGGTCCCGGAGGCCTCGATCCGGCCGTCGTAGAGCATGTTCACCTGCGAGGCGATCTGGAACACGCTCGCCATGTCGTGGGTGATGATCACGCTCGTCACCCCGAAGCGCTCGCTCGTCTCCGCGATCAGCTCGTCGACGCGGCGCGAGCTCAGGGGGTCGAGGCCGCTCGTCGGCTCGTCGTAGATCAGGCACTCGGGCTCGAGCACCAGGGCCCGGGCGAGGGCGGACCGCTTCTGCATGCCCCCCGAGATCTGCCCCGGCAGCTTGTTCCAGGCGTCGCGGACCCGGAAGTCCTCGAGGCGCTGCATCACCCGGTCCCGGATCTGCTGCCCACTCAGCTTCGTGTGCTCCCGCAGAGGGAAGGCCACGTTGTCGAACACCGTCATCGAGTCGAACAGGGCCCCGAACTGGAAGACCATTCCGAACTTCCGGCGGATCGGCACCAGGCTCCAGTCGTCCAGCGGGACGATGTCGACGCCGTCCACGATGACCCGACCCGAGTCGGGACGCTCCAGGCGGAGGAGCTGGCGCGTGAACACGCTCTTGCCGGCGCCGGAACCTCCGATGATGACGTTGATCTGCCCCCGGAGGATATCGAAGGTGACGCCTTTGAGCACCTCCGTGTCGCCGTAGCTCTTGCGCACGTCCCGGACCTGGACGTGCACGGGGTCCGCGCTGTCCCTGCCGCCCTCCGCATCGACGGAGGCGCCGTCCGCGTGGGTCCTGCGCCCCCGACCGCCGAAGCCCCACATCTCAGAGGAGCCCCTGGCCGAGGATGATGCTGGTGAGGATGTAATCGAGGGCCAGGATCGCGACGGCGCTGTGGACCACGGCCCGGTTCGTGGCGCGGCCCACGCCGGCGGCCCCGCCGGAGGCGAAGAAGCCCTGCCGGCAGGCGATGAGGGTCAGCGTCCCCCCGAACACGGCCGCCTTGACCAGGCCCTGCAGGAGGTCGCCCAGGTCGACGAACCAGCGCACGCGGTCGATGAAGATCCCGCCGTCGAGGCCGAGGAGCTGCACCGACACGAGGTAGGCCCCGACCAGCCCCACGAGGAAGAACAGCAGCGCCATGATCGGCGTCGCCAGGATGCCGCCCAGGACCCGGGGCGCCACCAGGTACTGGATCGGGTTGACGCTCATCGTCGTCAGGGCGTCGATCTGGCTGGTGACTCGCATCGATGCGATCTCGGTGGCGATCGCGCTCCCCGCCCGGCTCGTGATCATGAGGGCGCTGAACACTGGCGCCAGCTCCCGGGCCAGCGCCACCGACACGACCGACCCGACCTGGTTCTCGGCGCCGAACTGGCGGAACCCGTCCACGAGCTGGAGCCCGAAGACCCCCCCCACGATCGTCCCCGTGAGCCCGTCGATGATGATGGACTGGACCCCGATGAACTCGATCGCCTCGACCAGCAGCCTGAACCGATAGGGGGGCCGCAGCCCCCAGCGCACCGAGTCGACCAGGAGCCGGGTCATGATCCCGACCTCCGCGAGGGCGATCATCGGCACGCTGACCAGCGGACGCCCGGCTTCCCACAGGTCCTGGACCCAGCTCGGGGACGGTTCGGTGCCGCCCGGCCGGCCGTCGGCCTGGGCTGAGGTCTCACTCACCCTCTAGGGATATCACGCGTCCGCCGCCTTGACCGGCCGGTCGGCCGGGGTCAGGGACCGGGGATGATCGGACCCGGCGCAGGCGACGCCGTCCGACCGACCCGCGCCGAGGTGGACCTGGACGCGCTCGCGTCGAACCTCACCGAGATCCGGCGGCGGACGGGCGACGCCCGGGTGCTCGCCGTCGTGAAGGCGGACGCCTATGGCCACGGGCTCCTCCCCGTCGCCCGACACCTGGCGGCGTCCGGCGTCGAGGGCTTCTGCGTCGCCCTCGTCGAGGAGGGCCTCGCCCTGCGGGAGGCGGGGATCGAGCGACCGGTCCTCGTCCTCAACGGCATCTACGGCCGCGCCCACCGCGCGGTGGTGGAGGCCGGGCTGACCCCGATCGTGTACGACGCGGCCGACCTGGCGGCCTTCAGCGCGGTCGCGCAGGCCCGGAAGGAGCCCGTCGGGCTGCATCTCAAAGTCGACACGGGCATGGGCCGCCTCGGCGTGCCCCGGGACGACCTCGAGGCGTTCCTCGACCGCCTGGCGGGGCTGCCCGGGCTGAGGGTGGACGGGCTGATGACCCACCTCGCCTCCGCCGAGGACGACGAGGAAGCGACCGCCAGGCAGCTCGCGCGCTTCGACGAGGCCCGGCGGGCCGTCGAGGAGCGAGGCCATCGCCCGGCGGTGCTGCACACCGCCAACAGCGCGGGCGCGCTGCTCCGCCCGCCGAGCCGGCGCTCGCTCGTGCGGGTGGGTCTGGCGCTCTACGGCGTCCCCCCGGCGCCGGGCTCGGGCGCGGGGCTCCGCCCGGTGCTTCGCCTCGTGAGCACGGTGGCCCGCGTGGCGACCCTGCGGCCCGGGGAGAGTGTGGGGTACGGCCGCACCTGGCGCGCGCCGTCGCCCTCGCGAGTCGCCACCCTCGCGATCGGCTACGGCGACGGCCTGCCGTGGCGCCTCACCAACCGAGGTCAGGTGCTGGTCGGCGGACGGCGCTGCCCGATCGTGGGACGGGTCAGCATGGACCTGGTCGGCGTGGACGTCAGCGCGGTCGAAGCCTGCGCGCGCGGCGACGAGGCCGTGCTGATCGGTGCCCAGGGGGCGGAGCGCATCCGGGTCGAGGAGCTCGCCGCGTGGAGTGGGACCCTGTCCTACGAGATCCTGACCCGTCTCTCGCCACGGATCCCTCGCCGGTACCGTCGCGCAGGAAACGTCCACGCTGACGCCCACTGAGCTAAGCTCGCGGGGTGAAGGACGTCGTCAGGGGGATGGCGCAGATCGTCGGCGGGCTGCTCCTGGTGCTCGCCGTCGGCGGGGGCGTCCTGTACTACGTGAAGATGGAGGCCGTCTCGATCGGTCACGACGCGATGGCCCCGACGCTGGTGGCCGGAGACCGGGTGCTGGTCTGGAAGACCACCGAGTTCGAGCGCGGCCACATCGCGCTCTGCCCTCACCCGGCCGAGCCGGGCCGCTTCGTCATGGGACGGGTCGTGGCGTTCGAGGGCTCCCAGCTCTCGATGGAGCGCGCGGGCATCCTCCGGGTGGACGGCCGCTCCCCGGAGCGGGACGTCCGCGGCGAGGTCCCCTTCGACGACAACGAGCGCCGGGGACGGGTCCGGATGCGCTGGGGCACCGAGTCGATCCACGGGCACGACTACACGTTCTTCGAGATGGTGGACCGCACGCCGCACATCCGGCCCCACCGCGTCGAGCGCGGGATGTACCTCCTGGCGGACAACCGCTCGTCCTTCGGCGAGGACAGCCGCTCCTACGGGGACGTCCGCCCCGAGACGTGCATCGGCCGGGTGTTCCTGCGCCTGACGTCGGCGGGCAGGACCCCCGACGTGATCGGCAATCGGGCCCTGGACTACGTGGAGTGAGCCGACGCACCGGCAGGGCAGCCGTGGTGGCCCTCACCGCGCTGGGGCTCGGCCTGACCGGCCACCGGGCGGCCTCCGCGCAGGACGACCCGGCCCCGGACGGGGTGACCCGGGCGGTCGAGGCGGTGCCCGAGGGCGAGCCCCGCTACCTCGGGGTGATGCGGCGGGAGCTCGAGGCCCTCGGCGTGGACGACCTCGCGTGCGAGGCGGCCGACCCCCAGCGCGGCAACTGCACCTACAACGTCCGCGGGGCCAGCAGCGGTCGCACCTTCCGGGTGGAGATGATCTACTCGGACCGCACGGACACGGTCTACCTCTACATCGCCCGCTACCTCTCGGCGTCTCCCGAGGCGGCCGACCTCGGCCGCCTGATGCAGCGCCTGATGGAGCTCAACTGGTCGCTCCTGGGCGGCAAGTTCGAGTGGAACCCCACGGACGGCGAGGTGAGGCTCTCGATGCTGCTCAACACCGACAGCAACTTCGACCGCCGGGCCTTTCGCGGGATCGTGCGCGGGCTCGGCCAGGTCGCGGACCGCTACTACGGCCAGCTCGCCGAGCTGGCGGCCGGCGACTGAGCGGCGGCGCGCCTACTGGGCGGTCAGCCGGACGGTGACGTCCAGGTTCACCGCGAGGGCTTGCCAGCTCCCGGGGCCCGGCGGCAGCCGGACCCCGGACCGGACCGCCCGGGCGACGCAGTCGGCCTCCTCCTCGTCCCCGATCGAGCTCACGGCGGCCTCCGCCTCGTGGATGCGGCCGGATCGGGTGTCGATCGTCAGCCGCACCACGACGTGCCCCTCGGGGTTCGCGTGGCGGGCCAGGCCTCCCGCGTGGCAGCGGGAGAGGCCCTCGCGGAGCTCGGGGCTGTCGAGGGCCGCGACCCAGCGCGTCGGCACCGGCGCGCCGTTCGAGAAGCGGGGGGTCTGGACGGCGCCGCGGGGGCCCTCGCCCGGGATCGCCAACCGGGCCCGGTCCTCGTCCCAGGCCCGGTAGCGCTCCGTCTCGTGCCGGAGGACCGGGCCGTCGGGGCTCCGCACCTCCACGTAGGCGAGGTCGAAGCGCACGATCGTGACCGCGTGCGCGTTCCGGACGACGCACGGCATCCGGTCCGGCTCGTCGAGGCCGAGGAAGAACCCGAGGGTGAGCTGCGCCTCCTCGCTGGCCGCGCGCAGCGCTCGCTCCCGGTCGCCCGCGTCGTCCTCGAGGGCGATCACCGGCTCGAGCCGCGCGGGCAGGAGGGAGATCTTGCCGTCGAGGGCGGACAGGTTGCGCCGCGTGTCGACCGCGACGATGCCGTCGCCGCGCGCGGGCTCGAAGCGCCAGCCGGGCTCGACGGTCATCGCGTAGAGGCGGGGCGCGCGGTCGTCCCGGGCCGCCCGGCAGGCCTCGTGGACCTCGTCGATCGTGGTCAGCTCGGTCGCGTGCGCCTGGGCCCCCGCCGGCAGCGCCCACATGAGCACGACGCCCCACAGCGCGTAGCGCACCATGGGGCCAGGCTGACCGGCGCACCCGGAGGGGTCAACTTCGTCGCACGGCGTCCGGCGGGCAAGGCGGAGACGGGGCCGCATCGTCGCTCGGACGGAGGCGACCCGCCCCGGCTTCACGCCGACGCGGCGGGTCGCGCTCACGGCCCGACGATCGGCTCGAGGGCCCGCCGATGGCGCTCCGCCAGCTCGGCCACCGGGACCGCGAGCACCCCGTCGACCACCACCTCCGGCCCGCCGACCTCGCCCAGCTCTCCGAAGGGGACGCCGTGCTCGGCGGCGAGGCTCCGGACGCGCTCCCGATGGGCCGACGGGTAGCTCACGAGCACCCGGGACGGCTCCTCGCTGAACAGCCGGGCGACCGCCGCCGCCGGGCCCTGCCCGGGCAGCTCGACCCGGCAGCCGAGGCCGCAGCCGATCGCGCTCTCGGCCAGCGCCACGCCGCAGCCGCCCTCGCTGACGTCGTGGGCGCTCGACAGCACGCGCGCCCGGGCCATCGCGAGGACGGCCCGCTGCAGGGCCACCTCCGCGTCGAGGTCGATGCCGACCGGCTCGCCGCCGACCCCGCCGGCGTGGTGGACCCACCAGGCGCTGGCGCCCAGCGCGCCCCGGCTGGGCACCCCGAGGTGCGCGATGCGGTCCCCGGGCCGCTGGAAGGCGCAGGGCACCCGGTCCTGGACCGACCGGAGCTGGCCCACGATCGCGACGGTCGGCGTGGGCAGGATCGGCTCGCCGTCGGTTTCGTTGTAGAGGCTGACGTTGCCGCTGACGACGGGGACGGACAGGGCGCGGCAGGCCGCGGCGATGCCGTCCACCGCCCGGGCGAAGCGCCACATGGTCTCCGGGTTCTCCGGGCTCCCGAAGTTGAGGCAGTCGGTCAGCCCGAGCGGCTCCCCGCCGGCGCAGACCACGTTGCGGGCACACTCCGCCACGGCCATCGCGGCGCCCTGGAAGGGGTCGAGGAGCACGTGGCGGCCGTTTCCGTCCACGCTGAGGGCGAGGTGCTTCACCCGGGTCGCCTCCCCCTCCCGCTCACAGAACACCCGGACGACGGCGGCGTCGGCGTCGCCGGGCCGGTAGACGGTGCCGTTCCGGACCACGTGGTCGTACTGGCGGTAGATCCACTGGCGGCTGCCGAGGTCCGCGGAGCCCACGAGCGCCCTCAGCTCGTCCCCGGCGTCGAGCGCCGCGGGGTCGGGAGCGGCCGGGCCGGCGACCGCCGCCACGGGCCGCTGCGGTCGGTCGTAGCGCGGAGACTCGTCGGTCAGGGCGCCGATCGGGATATCGACCACCGGGACCGCCTCGCGGTGGGTCCCTTCGCCCGCGAGGGGATCGTAGCCCGGCGTCGCCTTGCACACGAAGCGGCCGCTCCCGGTCACCCGGCCGATCACCGCGGCCTCGAGGTCCCACTTGGCGCAGACGGCGAGGACATCCTGCTCCCGCCCCGCCTTGGCCACCATCAGCATGCGCTCCTGGCTCTCGCTCAGGAGCAGCTCGTAGGGCGTGAGCCCCCGGGCCCGACGGGGGACCGCGTCGAGGTCGAGCTCGATGCCGCGGCCGGCCCGCGCGGCCATCTCGACCGACGAGCTCGTCAGGCCGGCGGCCCCCATGTCCTGCACACCCACCAGGAGGTCCGCGGCGAAGATCTCGAGGCAGGCCTCGAGGAGCAGCTTCTCCATGAACGGGTCGCCGACCTGTACGGTGGGGAGCTTGCGCTCGCTGTCCGCGTCGAACTCCGCGGAGGCCATCGTCGCGCCATGGATGCCGTCGCGCCCGGTGCGGGCGCCGACGTAGACCACCGGGTTGCCCACCCCCTCGGCGGTCCCGAAGAACAGGCGATCCGTATCCGCGACCCCGACGGTGAACGCGTTGACGAGGATGTTGCCATCGTAGCTCCGGTCGAACTGGACCTCGCCGCCCACCGTGGGCACGCCGATGCAGTTGCCGTAGCCCCCGATCCCGGCGACCACGCCCCGGAGCAGGCGCGGCGTCTTCGGGTGGTCGGGCCGGCCGAAGCGGAGGGAGTTGAGGCTCGCGACCGGCCGCGCCCCCATCGTGAACACGTCCCGGAGGATGCCGCCGACCCCCGTGGCCGCGCCCTGGTAGGGCTCGATGAAGGACGGGTGGTTGTGGCTCTCCATCTTGAAGACGGCGCAGAAGCGATCCCCGAGGTCGACCGCGCCGGCGTTCTCCCCGGGCCCCTGCACCACCCGGGGCCCCTCCGACGGGAGGCGCTTCAGGTGGACGCGGGAGCTCTTGTAGGAGCAGTGCTCCGACCACATCACGCTGAACACCCCCAGCTCGGCGTAGGTCGGGCTGCGCCCGAGGAGCGTGAAGGCCCGCTCGACCTCCCCCTCGCTCATGCCGTGGGTCCGCCCCAGCGCGCGGGTGACCTCCGGGTCGGAGGGCAGGGGCACCGGCGTGCCGGGCAGGGTGTCGCGCTCGGTCACGCGACCCCTCCGGCGGCCCTCGCGCTGGCCGTCCGCTGGAGGGCTCGGAAGATCGCCAGGCCGTCGTCACTGCCGAGGATCGCCTCCGACGCCCGCTCGGGGTGGGGCATCATGCCGAGCACGTTCCGGGAAGCGTTGTAGATGCCCGCGATCTCCTGGACCGAGCCGTTGACCGTCTCCGGCACCGGCCCGCCGTCGGGTGCGCAATAGCGGAGCGCGACCCGCCCGTCCTCCTCGAGGCGGGCCGCGGTCGGCTCGTCGCACTGGTAGCGGCCCTCCGCGTGGCTGACCGGGAGCCGCAGCACCCGTCCCCGCAGCCCTTCGGTGAAGGGCCCTTCCGCCTCCGCCCTCACCCACACGTCCCGGCACTCGAAGCGCAGCCCGACGTTGAGGGTGAGCGCGCCGGGCAGCAGCCCCATCTCCGTCAGGACCTGGAAGCCGTTGCAGATCCCCAGGACGGGGCCTCCGGCCTCCGCGAAGGCCCGCACCGCGCCGGAGACCGGGCTGAAGCGGGCGATCGCCCCCGCCCGCAGGTAGTCGCCGTGGGCGAAGCCACCGGGGATGATCACCGCGTCGGCGTCCCCGAGGGAGCTCGCCTTGTGGAACACGTAGCGGGCGTCCTCCCCGAGGACGTCCCGCGCCACGTGAAGGGCGTCCCAGTCGGCGTTGGAGCCGGGGTAGACGACGACGGCGATCTTCACCTGGAGCCTCCGAGGTGGGGCTACGTGTAGCACCCCCCCTGGCTCAGGCGACCCGCGACCCCTCGTCCACCCCGGCCCCGGCGCGGGCCCGGATCTCGACCGCGACCATCTTCGAGATGCCCGGCGTCTCCATGGTCACGCCGTAGAGCACATCGGCCATCTGCATCGTCGCCTTGGAGTGCGTGATCAGGATGAACTGGGAGTGCTGGGTCATGGACCGGATCGCCTCGGCGAAGCGTCCGATGTTCGCCTCGTCGAGGGGCGCGTCGACCTCGTCGAGCAGGCAGAAGGGGCTCGGCCGGTGCTGGAAGATGCTGAAGATCAGGCTGACGGCGGTCAGCGCCTTCTCGCCGCCGCTCATCAGCTCGATCGACCCGAGGCGCTTGCCCGGGGGCTGAGCGACGATCTCCACCCCGGTCTCGAGCATGTCCTGAGGATCCGTGAGCTTCAGCTCCGCCCGGCCGCCGCCGAACAGCATCGGGAAGATCTTGGTGAACCGGGCGCTGATCGCCTCGAAGGTCTGCGCGAACAGGCGGCGGCTCTCCCGGTTCATCTGCCGGATCGCGCGGTCGAGCTGCCCGAGGGCCCGCTCGAGGTCCCGCTGCTGAGCCGTCAGGTACTCGAAGCGCTGGGTCTTCTCCTCGTACTCCTCGATCGCGGTGAGGTTGATCTCCCCCATTCGGTCGACGAGCCGGTGCAGCTCGTCGATCCGGGTGTTGACCGCGGCGTCCGCGGCGTCCCGGTCGTGGTAGTCGGCGATCACGGTCGGGAGCTCGACCCGGTGGCGCCCCCGGATCGTCGCGAGGAGGTGATCGAGGTCCTTCGCGAGGTCGTGCTCCCGGATCACCAGGCTCGAGAGGGCCTTCTCGGCCTCCGCGGCCTCGCGCCGCAGCCCGGCGAGGGTCGCCTCCCGGTGGCCCAGGTCCTCGCGGGCCCGGTCGTAGCGCTCCCGCGCGTCCCTGAGGGTCCCGTGAGCGTCGAGCGCCTCGCCCTCGACCTCGCCCTTCCTCTGCCCGGTCGAGAAGGCCTGCCCGGCCGCTCGCCCCTGCTGCTCGGCGTTGAGCAGGAGGTCGGCCCGGATCCGTACCTCCCGCTCGCGGACCTCCCCGAGGGAGCGGTCGAGGCGCGCGAGCGCACCGCGGTCCGACTCGGCGCGCTGCCGCGCCTCCGCCGCCCGGACCCGGACCGCGGTGACCACCTGGGCCTTCTCCTCGAGGTCCTGCTTGCGGCCGAGGGCGATCTCCTCGGCCGCCTGCAGCGCCTCCTCGGCCGCGCGACGGGCCTGCTCCGCCGCGTCGACCTCCCCTCGGGCCTCGGCCTGCTCGTCTTCGGCCGCGGCGAGCTGCGCCTCCAGCTCCTCGGCCTCGTGCTGGAGCGCCACCCGCCGGGCGCGGGCCCCCTCCAGCTCGTCCTGCGCGCGGCGGAGGTCCTTGTCGACCTTGACGATCGCGATGTCCGCGTCGTGGGACTCGCCGCGCGCGACCTCGAGGGCAGCTCGGCGCTCCGCGATCGCGTTGCGCAGCTCGCCGTGCTGGGCGACCGCCGCCGCGAGGCGATGGTCGAGGTCGCCGACCAGCTCCCGCAGCTCCCGGACCTCCCGCTTCACCTCGATCAGGTGCGCGCCGACGCGCTCGCCGCGCCCGGCGGTGAGCGCTCCGTCGGGGGCGAGCACCTCCCCCGACCGGGTGACCAGCGTCGCCGCGAGGCCGCCGTCGTGGAGGCGCCGGGCCGCGGCGAGGTCCTCGACGACCAGCACCCCGTCCAGGAGGTGGCGGACGAGGCCGCGGTCCTCGGGGGCGGACGTCACGAGGTCCGTGAGCCAGCCGACCGCGCCGGCGGGGGGCGCGGGGCTGGGCCGGACCACGCGCCGCGGGTAGCGCGGCACGGTGCGGGCGCGCCCATGCTCGCCGCCGGACAGGAAGGCGACGACGCCCTCGGCCGCCGCCCGGTCGGCGACCACGATGTCCTGCAGCCGGTCCCCGAGGGCGGCCGCCAGCGCGTCCGTGAGCTGCGGATCGCACTCGACCCGGTCGGCCACCAGCCCGAGCACGCCCCGCTCGTCGCGCGCGGCGGCGTCGGGCGCGTAGCGGGTCATCACGGCCCGCGGGCCCTCCTCGAGGCCCTCGAAGCGCTCCTGGATCTCCTCGAGGGAACGAAGCCGAGAGCGCCGCTCGGCCACCTCTTGCCGCAGCGCCTCGAGCGTCCCGTCGCTGTCGCGGATCGCCTCCTGGAGCCCGGCCAGCTCGGTCTCGAGCTCCTGGCGACGCTCGCCCGTCCGGACCTTGCCGGTGCGCAGCGCCGCCAGCCGGACGCCGAGCGCGGTGACGCCCTGCTCGGTCTCCACGGCCTGGACCGCGAGCTCCTCGACCTCCCGATGCAGCCGCTCGAGGCGGGCTCGGCCTTCCTCGCGACGCCGGTCGAAGGCGCTGACGACGGCCTCCGCGCGGGCGATCCGGGCCGTGGCCTCGCCGACCCTCGAGCGCGCCTCGGCGACCCGCCCCTCCGCCTGCTCGGTCGCCTCCCGGCGCTCGTCGAGCTCCCGCGTCTCCCGAGCGAGGAGCTCCTGCTCGGCGGCCTCCGCCGCCTCGAGGTCGATCAGGCTCCGCCGCAGGCCGTCCCGCTCCGCGATCAGGCCGTCGCGCTGCCGGGCCAGCGCGGCCCGCTCCCGCTCGGAGACCGTCTCCTGCTCGCGGGCCGCCTCCAGGCGCTGACGCAGGTTGTCGAGGCGGCCGCCGAGCATCCCGACCTCGTTGTCGCGCTCGTAGGCCACGCGCTGGGCCGCCTCGACCCGGTCCTCGAGGGCGGCGAGGCTCAGGCGGTCCGCGCCGAGCTCGGCCTCCCGCAGGGCGAGGCCCATCCGCTGGCCCTCGACCGCCCCCTCGGCGCGGTCGAGGTCCTGTCGCACCAGGCGGCGACCCACGGACAGCTCCAGCCAGCGGTGGGACGCGACGTGGAGCTCGAGGTCGCGGATCTCCGCCTTGTAGCGCTTGTAGCGCTCCGCCTTCTGCGCCTGGCGCTTGAGGCTCGCGAGGCTCCGCTCGATCTCGCCGACGATGTCGCCGACCCGGAGCAGGTTCTGCCGGGTCTGCTCCATCTTGCGCTCGGCGGCCTTCTTCTTGGCCTTGAACTTCGTGATGCCGGCCGCCTCCTCGATCAGGTGGCGGCGCTCGCTCGCCTTGGCGCTGACGATGAAGCCGACCCGCCCCTGCTCGATGATCGAGTAGGCCTTGGTCCCCGCCCCCGTGCCCAGGAAGAGCTGGGTGACGTCCATCAGCCGGACCGGCGTCTTGTTGATCAGGTACTCGCTCTGCCCGCTGCGATCGAGGCGCCGGGTGACCGCGATCTCCGCGTAGTCGCGGTACTCCGGCGGAGCGAGCCCGTCGCTGTTGTCGAAGGTCAGCGTGACCTCCGCGAAGCTGTGCGGCCCCCGGGTCTCGCACCCGTTGAAGATGACGTCCTCCATCATCTTGCCCCGGAGGTGGCGGGCGGACTGCTCGCCCATCGCCCAACGGATCGCATCGACGATGTTCGACTTGCCGCAGCCGTTGGGCCCGACGATCGCGGTCACGTCGTGGTCGATCTTCACCACCGTGCGGTCCACGAAGGACTTGAAGCCGCAGACCTCGACCTTCTTGATCTTCATCCGGGGGGCCTCCCGCGCGTCCCCAAGGCTCCTGTCGCTACCACCGGGACCTCCGGCGCGCAATACGGATTCCCATCCTTGGTGGGTGTCACCCGATGAACACCACTACAGGTTGTGGTACGCTCGGAGATGACCCGCTGCCGGCGGGGGTGGGCGCGCGCCGCTGCCCGTCGGTCGCCGGGCGGCGGCGATCGCGAGGTCGGGGCCGCGCCAGGGTCGTCACCGCCCGCGCCGACGGCCCGCGAGCTCAGAGCTGGCCTTCGTCCTGCAGTCGGCTCAGCTCCCAGTGGTCCCGGACGCCGAAGCCTCGCGTGTAGAGCAGGTAGCTCTCGGTGAACGCCATCTCGAAGCCGGCGCGCCCGAGCGGCCCGGTGACGAGAGTCCCGACGCAGCAGGCGAGGAGCCCGATCCCGGCGACGAGGAGGTAGGCGAGCGTGAGGACGCCGAGGTACAGGAGCAGCGACAGGCGCGCTCCCCGGGCGAGGAACCAGCTCCGGCGGATCGCCGCCACCGGGCCCAGGCCCTCCAGGACCAGGGCCCGGTGGGCGAACACGAGCCCCAGGGAGACGTAGACCAAGCTCACCACCGTCAGGGTCCCGAGGATCGCCGCCGCGAGCAGGTAGCCCGCCTGCCTCTGCGTGATGCCGACGAACACCAGCACCATGGCCGGCGCGCCGGTCGGGATCATCGCCGCAGCGACCGCGAGGACGCTCAACACGTCGACCGCGAGCATGTGGAGCAGCCGGTCGGCGCCGCTGAAGAGCGGTCCGTAGGCGTCGCGCGCCGCCGTCTGCAGGATGTGGCTCTGGAGGCGGATGAACCCGGTGCGGAGGACGCACTGGAACACCCACGCCCCGATCGCGACCACGACCAGGCAAGAGAGGAAGGCCAGCACCGCCGCACCGATCGCGGCGAGGCCCTCCAGGCTGTCGAGACCGCCCGCCTGCCACGCGAAGGCCGAGGAGGGCAGCGCACTGCCCAGGCTCGTCCAGGCGCCGTCGCTGGCGTCGAGCGCCCCGGACCCAAAGCGGTTGCGGTCGGCGTCGCCCGGGAGGCTGCCGAGGCGCGAGAGCGCGTTCGTCGCGTTCTCGGCGATCATCAGCAGCATGGCGCCCACCCAGAGAGGCAGCGGCGCTCGCCGGACCGCCGCGATCGCCGTGCTGAAGGCACGCCCGAGGTCGAAGGCCATCCCGGGCGCGAGCGGGGGTGGGGTGTCGGGGCCGGGGTGGAGGTCGTCGGCGGCCTCGGCCGGGGCGCCCTCCGGCTCGCTCGTTGCCCACCCTTCGGTCGGATCCATCGCTCCCTCCGCTGCCGTCAGCCTATCGCGGTTCGGCGCGCGGGAGGCGCGGGGCGGCGTCCCGCGGACGGTCGAGCCCCATCCGCGCTACCGTGGGCGCCGATGGGGAGGGAGGCGACGGTGGGTCTCGGCCGGTGCACCACCCACCCGGACGCGTCCGCCGTCGCGGCCTGCGCCCGCTGCGGCGACTACGTCTGCGCCGTCTGCCGGCGCACCTACGACTATCGCCCGCTCTGCCCCGGCTGCTTCGTCGAGCGGAGCCATGGCGGCTCGGCCTCGCCCCGGGCCTTCGTGGCCCTGGTGCTCGGCATCCTCGGCGCGTTCTTCCTCGTCGTTCCCCTGGGCGTCGCGGCGCTGTTCCTCGCCCAGGCCGAGCAGTCCGCGATCCAGCGGGGCGAGGCGCCCCGGGGCGGCCTGGGGGTGGCGCGGATCGCCGCCCTGTGCGGATGGATCGCGGTCGCCGAGCTCGTGCTGCTGCTGCTGCTCGGGCTGGGCATCGCCCTCATCATGGCGCTCGCCGCCGAATGAGCGGGCTCGCGGCCAGCGCCGACCCGACGCCCCGGGCCTCGACGACGCGTCACCGCGGCGAGGGGGCGAGCACCCGGAGGTCACACACGGCGATCTCGAGGTCGGTGTGCTCCCAGCGCGGCGCCTCCACTCGCTCGAGGTCGACCGCCCCGAAGCCGGCGTCGCTGTACACGAAGGTGCCCTCGACCCAGGCCGCCACGCGGCGACCCCCGGGCCGGCGGCCGATGACCAGCGCGCGCTCGGCGACCCACCCGTCGGCGCGGAGGCCGAGCACCGTGCCCTCCGGCTCCGTGCGCACACCCTGCAGGCACACCCCGGCGTAGGTCGTGCGGCGCCAGGGCGTCGGCGACGGCTCGAGGTCGAGGCGCAGAGCGAGCCCCAGGCGCAGGGCGCTGAAGCGCGTCGCAGCGGAGGGCTCGAGGAGCAGCCTCAGGGCGAGGTCGTCGTACAGCAGCGGCTTCGGGTCGCCGCTCCGAAGCGCCTCGAAGAGCGCCCGGCCGAATCGATCGGCCGCTTCCTGGCGGTCGCGGTGGGCCTCCGGGAGGGGGACCGGGGTCGTGGCCTCGATCAGCCCACGCGGCGACCGCCGGGCGCCGCAGGCCGCCAGGGCGAGCCCGAGGAGCAGGCACGCCACGCACCCCCGCCCGCGGCGTCCGCAGGCGGGGAGCAGGCCGCGCCGCAGCACCCGGCTCCTACATCTGACGGATCACGTAGGGGTAGGTGACCCGGAAGGTGCTGGCGCTGAACGGGGGGAAGCTCGCGCGCTTGATCGCGTTCTCCAT
Organism: Sandaracinaceae bacterium; assembly: GCA_050331215.1. Taxonomy (GTDB): domain Bacteria; phylum Myxococcota_A; class Polyangia; order Polyangiales; family Sandaracinaceae; genus JBHJHB01. The sequence continues at coordinate 71,790 of JBHJHB010000025.1, forward strand.
GCAAGCTCCCTGGGGGGTGCCGCCGAAAGGCGACCCGCCGATGGTCGCGGTCGCGACGCTCCCGTCGCCGCGGATCAGCACCGTGGCCGTCGCCCGACCCTCCTGGTCGTCGGCGCAGCTCCGGATCCGGCCCATCAGGCCCCCGAGGACCCGCCGGACGTCCGACGCGCTCGGCTGCGACGGCAGATCCGCGCTCCCCCGGGACGACGAGCCCGAGGACCGGGTCGAGCCGCTCGAGCCGCTGCTGGAGGTCGAGGAGCCCCCGAAGAGGCCGTCCACCGCGTCGAGCGTCTGGGCCGCCCTCTGCGACTCGGGCTCGGCGTTCCCGGCGAGCCGGTTCTCCGCCGGGCCATCGTCGATCAGGACCTCCGCTCGGCTCCCTCCGCCGGACCGCTCCTCGCTGGCCGCGGTCGACGGGGCCGAGCCCGCGCTCTGCCCCTCGCGGGCCGACCCCGCGGAGCTGCCCTGGGCCGCGCGAGCCTCCGCTCGCCCGCTCGCCGCCGCCTGCGCGCCAGCCTCCTCCGCGCGGTCGCCCTCGTCCGCCGACGCCACGCTCGGCGCGCCCTCCTCCGGCTCGTCCACGCCGTCCTCCGAGGCGGCCTCGGCCGTCGCGGCGCTGCCGATCTCGTCCGGCCGGTCGGTCCGGGCCGACGGGGCCTCCGCCGCAGCGGAGGTCGCGGCAGCCGAGGCGCCTTCCTCCATCCGTCCGACGTCGTCCTCGGCGTCGGACGGCCCCGCGGCGATCGTGGGCTCGGGGGAGCTCAGACCGCCGAGCAGGAAGAACATCGCGGCGGCGCCGACCACGACGCCGAGCACGAGCCCGATCCACAGCTGCGCTCCGCCTCCCCGGGACGCCGGGGCCGCCGCGGGCGCGGGCTGGGGTGCGGCAGCGGCTGTCGGCGCGGCCGGCGTCGGCTTGGCGGGCTCGGGCGCGGCCGCGACCGCCGCCGCCTTGGCCGATGCCTCGGCCGCCTTGGCCTCCGACGCGGCCTTGGCGTCCGCGGCCTCCTCCTCCCGCCGTCGACGGCGTCGGCGTCGGGCCCGGCCGGACTCCTCGCCCGCGTGTCCGTTCCCGTCGGGCGCGGGAGGAGGCATCGAGTCCGCCAGCTCCTTCAGGTTGAGGGTCCCGTCCTCCTCGTCCGCCGGAGGCGGCGGGACGCTGGTCCGTGCGAGGGCGGAGAGAGCCGCGAGGCCCTCCTCGTCGCCGACGCTGTCCACCTGATTCGTTTCGGAGTTGTTGCTCACTGCCGACCTCAGTCCCCTCTCGACGTTGCACGCCCCCGTTGCCGGGAGATCGCCTGACAGAGTGACGCCGGCCAGGTGTTTTGTCACATGCGGAGGCTCGTGGAGGGGCGCGCCTTGCGCGGCGCGGACCGGCGGCCCACCACCCGGGGGTGCCCGCCTCCCCGTCCCCCGAGGGCGATGCCCCCACGCCGAACGCCCGCCGGCGCGTGGTCACCGCCTTCGGCTGGGTCGCGGGCATCTGCGCGGGTGTGCTGGTGAACTACCCGCTCTACCTCCTGTTCGGAGGTCCTGGATCGGCGTACCCCGTGGCCCTGACCACGTTCGTGGCCGTCGCCGCCGGCGGGTTCGGGGGCCTCGCGCTGGCCGACCGGCTCGGCGAGCAGGGGCTGCGTCCCCTCGGGCTGGCCGCCGGGCTTCTCCTCGCCCTGCTCCTCGGTCTCGTCGTCATGGTGACCCTGGCGCCGGGCGCCACGCCATGAGGACCGCGTCGGCGCCGTCCGGGTAGTAGCCCGGGCGTCGCCCGACGACGGCGAAGCCGAGGCCGGCGTACAGACGCCGCGCGGCCAGGTTGTGGTCGGCCACCTCGAGGTGAACGCGCTGAAGCCTCCGTCGACGCGCCGTGGCGAGCAGCGCCGAGACCAGGCGGCGGCCCACGCCCCGGCCGCGCGCGCGGGCCACGACGGCGACCGTGAGGACTTCCCCCTCGTCGGCCACGGTCCGGAGGATGGCCGAGCCGAGCAGGTGCCCGCCGCAGCGGGCGACGACCACCGCCTCGCCATCGCGGCGCTGCTCGGCAGCGAGGTCGGCGGGGCCCCAGCCCCGGAGGCCGGCGTCGGCGAGCACCGCGGCCGCCGCGCGCGCCTCCTCCCGCCTCAGCGGGCCCACCTCCACCGCGCCGGTCCGCGTCACCAGGGCGCCAGCCGACGGACGAGCGTCCGCGCCCTCAACGCGTCCACCCAGCGGGCGAGCTCCTGCTCCCGGCGGCTCTGGCGTAGCTCGCGACGGATGCCCTCGCGGACCTCGGCGAGGGGTCGTCCGCCGAAGCGCTCCGGGTCGGCGTCGTAGGCCGCCTGGACCTGGGCCTCGGTCACCGTCAACGCCCCCTCGAGGGTCGACGCCAGGAACGCCCCCACGTAGGCGAGGCGCCGGGCGACCTCTTCCACCTCGTCCATGTCGGCCCCGAGCACCGCGAGCACCTCCCGCAGGCGGTCCGGGCCCCCCGCCTGCGCGACCAAGCGCGCCCGCTGGGCGGCGATGTCCACCGGGGTCGGGGCCGGCGCCCGCTGCCGGTCCGCCTCCCGCGCGATCAGGGCCTCCGTGATCAGCTGGTCGAGCGTCGCGCGGAGCACGGCGGGTGGGACCGGGCCGCGCCGGACCTCCGGCTCCCGACCGGCCAGGAGCAGCCGCGCCCTCAGGTCGACGTCGCTCCGGAGGATGACCGCGGCTGTCCGCACCGGGGCGTCCGCCCCGACGACCGCCGCGACGCCCTCCACCCGCTGGGGGAGCTGCGCGGGAGCGCTGGTGGCGACGAGGGCGACGAGGGCCGTCAGACCGGCGCCGAGGAGCGGGCCGGCGGCCCTGCCCTTCACGCCTCGGTCACGTCCCGTCGAGCGCCGGCGCGCTCGCGCCTACCCGTGTCCTCGTCGCCGGACCCGCGATCCGGGTCGGCGTCCTCGGCCGGCTCCGCCCGCTTGCCGTCTGCTGGCTTGCTCTCGGCTCGCTTGCTGTCGGCTCGCTTGCTGTCGGCTCGCTTGCCCTCTGCTCGCTTGCCCTCTGCTGGCCTGCCCTCTGCTGTCTCGCTGCCTGCTGTCTCGCTGTCTGCTCGCTTGCTGTCGGCCGCCGCGTCGGCGGCCGACGGCTCGTCGACGTCGTACGCATCGGCGGACGACGTCGCCACGGGCTCGGCCGGCTTCGCCCGTGGGCGCGGCAGGTGCTTGCGCTCCCGGAGGAACTCGAGGAACGCCATCGCGGCGTCCAGGTCACGTGCGGTGAGCAGGTCGACGAGCTCGTGGAGGCGCCGACGATGAGCCTCCGCGATCGCGACCCGGGTCCGACGAGCGCTCCGTTCGTTGTCGGCGGGGTCCACCTGGGGCTTCACCTCCTCCGCGGTGGGGACTCGCCACTGGGTCCGCTCCTCCACCTCGATGCCATGGGCGGTCAGCCACGCCTCCATGCAGGAGCGCAGCCGCTCCGACCGGAACGCGAACCACCGCTCCCGGTCGGTCGGGTAGCTCATCAGGACGTCCTTGAACCTCCGGAAGGCGCCCTTGCCGTCGATCGCGCGGACCAGCTTGTCGCGGAACACCGCGTCGTCGACGGTCGCGATGAAGCGCTCCATCCAGCGGTACTGCTCGCGGGAGCTCACCGGGTCGATCCGCAGGTACAGCGCGTCGCGCATCACCCGCTGGTGCATCGTCGGGTCGGCGATCCCGTCGACGATCCGGATGACCTCCCCGGTCTCCAGGTGGAGGTAGCTGTGGACCTCCGGGGCATTGTTCTCGAAGGCGTCCTCCAGGGCCTCCCAGGCAATGGGGACCTTGGGTCGCGACTCCTTGGGCGCCTTCGGCATGCTGTTGTGGTTCTTTCGGCTCATCGCCAGGCTCTCGTGCTGCGGGCGCGGTCGACCGCCCCTCTCCAACGGTGAAGGTGGGTCTCGCGTTCCCGATCGTCCATGCCCGGCTCGAAACGGCGCTCCACCCGGTAGGCTTTTGCGACCTCGTCGCGGTCCGCGAACAGGCCCACGCCGAGGCCGGCGAGGTAGGCCGCGCCGAGCGCGGTCGTCTCCACGACGGCCGGGCGGTCGATCGGCACGTGAGCAAAGTCGGACTGGAGCTGCATCAGCAGGTCGTTGCGGCTGGCCCCTCCGTCGACGCGGAGCCGCCGCGTGCCCTGACCCGCGTCCGCCTCCATCGCCTCGAGCAGGTCGGTGATCTGGAACGCGATCCCCTCGAGAGCGGCGCGCGCCAGGTGGGCCGCGGTCGTGTCCCGGGTCAGCCCCGCGATCAGGCCCCGGGCGTCCGGGTCCCAGTGCGGCGCGCCAAGGCCCGCGAGGGCGGGGACGAAGACCACCTCGCCGACGCCGTCCACCTGGCGGGCGAGCGCCTCGACGTCCTCGGAGCGCTCGATCAGCCCGAGCCCGTCGCGCAGCCACTGGACCGCGGCGCCCGCGATGAAGGCGCTGCCCTCGAGCGCGTAGGTGGTCTCGCTGCCGATACGCCAGGCGACGGTCGTCACCAGGCCGTGCTCGGACGGCACGGCCTCGGCGCCCGTGTTCGTCAGCAGGAAGGCCCCGGTGCCGTAGGTGCACTTCGCGTCCCCGGGGGCGAAGCAGGTCTGGCCGAACAGCGCGGCGTGCTGGTCGCCGGCCATCCCGGCGATCGGGATCCCGTCCGGCAGGCCCGGCACGCCGTGGGTGTGGCCGACCACCTCGGCGTTGCCGACCACGCGCGGGAGCACCGCCTCCGGGATCCCGAACAGCGCGCAGAGCTCCGGGTCCCACCGTTGGGTACGGAGGTCGAGCAGCAGGGTCCGGGACGCGTTCGTCGCGTCGGTCAGGTGCTCCCGGCCCCCCGTGAGGCGGTAGACGAGGTAGCTGTCGACCGTCCCGAAAGCCAGCTCCCCCGCCTTCGCCCGGTCCAGGGCGCCGTCGACGTGCCGGAGCATCCACTCGAGCTTCGTCGCGCTGAAGTACGGGTCGAGGACGAGCCCGGTCCGCTCCCGGACGTAGGGCAGGTGGCCGGCCTCGCGGAGCTCGGCGCAGCGCGCGGAGGTGCGCCGGTCCTGCCATACGATCGCCCGGTGGACGGGGCGGCCGTCCGAGCGCCGCCACAGCAGCGCGGTCTCGCGCTGGTTGGTGAGGCCGATCGCCGCGCAGTCCCCGGCGTCGACGTCGCTCGCCCGCACCGCCTCCTCGATCGCCGCCAGCACGCTCGTCCACAGGTCCCCGGGCTCGTGCTCGACCCAGCCGGGGCGCGGGGAGTGCTGGGGGAACTCCCGGGTGGCCCGGCCGAGCACCTCCCCGCCCTCCCCGAGGACGAGGACCGTTGACCCCGTGGTCCCCTGGTCGATCGCGAGCAGGTGCTGCGGCATGAGATCCCACACAGTACTGCCTCGGCGGGCCGCGTGTAAAGCGGAGCGTCCGCACCGGCAAGAATGACGAGAGCGCCGCGTCGGGTGCGTCCCGCGCCGGTCGCCGAGGATCCGTCGTTCAGGTCGGCGACGACCGCCAGGACGCGCGGGGCAGACGCGCGCTCGCGTCCTCGAAGGCGCGCGCCCGCGCCTCGTCCCCGGTGGCCCGCGCCGCCTCTGCCGCCGCGCGGAGCGCGACGCGAGCGATGGCGACCGCGCGCCCCGGCAGGGCCTCGGTGAGGGCGAGGAGTCGGTCCTCGGCCCGGCGCGCCGCCGGCGCCGCACCGAGGTCTCGCTGCACGGCCGCCAGCCGGGCCCACGCCCTCGCCTCCTCGGGCCGGAGGTCCACCGCCGCCTCGAGGCGGGCCAGGGCGTCCCGGGTGTGTCCGCGCCGGAGCGCCTGCTCGGCGGCCAGGAGCAGCGCCTCGGCGCGCTCCGGGTGCTCGTCGAGCGCGGCGGCGGCGCGGTCGAGGACCCGCTGCGCCTCCGCTTCGGCCCCGCGCCGCGCGAGCGCCCGACCCAGGCCGAGGAGCGCCGGGCCGTCATGGGGGCCCTCGTCCACCGCGCGCCGCCAGAGCCCGACGGCGAGGTCGTCGTCGCCCGCGAGCTCCGCGAGGTGAGCCGCCTCCCGCGCGAACGCCGCCCGCTCCGGACCGGGCTCCCGGGCATCGACCATCGCGCGGACCAGGCTGCTGGACGGCCCGCCCGGGCTCGCCAGGCTCGCCTCGAGCAAGCGCAGCGCGAGCCGCGGGTCGGACGGGCGCCGGGCGGCGGCCAGCGCGGACAGCTCCCGAGCGGCCGCGGGGTCCCGCTGCGCCTCCGAGGCGGCGAGGAGGCCCTCCACGGCGACCGCGTCGCACACCTCATGGGTCCCGAGGTCCTCCGCCGCCTGCCGCGCGCCGTAGGCGTCCCGCGCGCGCAGCGCCCTGCGCAGACGCGCCGGGCGTCCCGCGGGGTCGCGGGCCGGCGCGCCGAGCTCCGGAACGTCCCAGGTCGCGAGCTCGGCCCGGTCCGCCCCGGCGGCCCCCTCGCCCTCGAGCCACTCCCGGGCGAGCGGCGCGACCGCCGGGAGGCCGCGGTAGGCCAGCACACCGAGCAGCGGCGCGCGTCGCCGGGCGCCCTCGACCCGCGGAACGAGCGGCCGGCCCGACTCCCCGACCCGACCGCGGAGCCGGAGCGAGGGGCCGTCCGCCGTGGCCGCCACCGCGACCCGACCGACGTCGGGGACGCGCCAGCCGTGCGGGAGGAGGGCCTCCGCGAGGAGCCACCGCAGGGCCCGGCCGAGGCGGAGCACGCCGAGATCGAGGTCGAGGTCCAGGCCGAGCGCGAGCCCCGCCGCCACGGCACGCCGGATCGGGGGGACCGGCCCGTCGGTCCCGGAGCGGGCGCCCGAGACGGCGACCAGCAGGTCCTCGCCCAGCACGCCGAAGGCCGCCGTGACCGCCACCGTCCCCGCCGCGTCCCGGACCGCCCAGTCGGCCACGCCGTCCTCCGCGCCGGCCAGCGGGCGGACCCGGTAGGGCTCGGGGGTCATCTCCTCGAGGAGGCGGGCGAGGTCGATCGTGGCGTCGAGGTCCTCGAGGCGGGTCCGCCGTGTCCCGAAGTGCCCAGCTCCGCCCTGGACGTCCAGCGGGAACTCCAGGGGCCCCAGGTCCAGCCGGAGCTCGCTGACGCGCCCGAACGCGAAGGTCAGCGGTCGCACGAGCCGCAGGTGCCCGCGCCGCCCCTCGAAGCGGAGCGAGAAGCGCGGCCCGGGCGCGGGGAGGTCCGGGGGCCGCGGGTCCTCGGGTGGCGTCGCAGGGGGGGTCAACGCGGAGCGAGAGTAGCGGACGGCGCGCCGGAGAGGGCAAGGGCCCGAGGCCTACCCGCCGAGCTCCGAGCCGTCCCCGTCGCGCAGGTCCGCGAAGCGGGCCCACGCCTCGCCGAGCTGCTCGCGCGCCGCTGCGCCCAGCGCCGCGAGAGGGGCCGGGTCGGCGCCGGAGGCGACCGCCTCCTCGGCGACCAGGAGCGCAGGCAGGATGCGGTCCCGGGCGACGAAGCAGCGGGCCAGCTCCGGCAGCACGACGGCCGGCGACGCGCCGAGGGTCAGCGCGCGCCGGAGCAGGCCGATCGCCTCCCCGGCCCGCTGGCTCGCGAGGTGGGCGCGGCCGAGACGCAGGAACAGCTCCGCGGAGGCCTCCGCCTGCTCCTGCCCCCACTGGACGCCGAGGCGCAGGATCTCGAGCCCCCAGTCGACCTGGTCGAGCTCGACGTAGGCGCTGCCGAGGAGCCCCAGGCCCTCGGCGAGGAGCGCGCGGGACTCGAGGCCGAGGGCCTGGCCGTCCGGCGTCCGGAGCAGCACCGACAGCGGCCCCGGCCACGCGCCGAGGATGCGGGCCACCTCCTCGGGCCGCCCCTCGTCGGCCGCCGCCCGCGCCTCGTCGACCAGGGTGAGGTCGATCGAGAAGGCCGACGGGGGCCGATACTGCTCCGCCTCCGCGGCCACCAGCCCCCGGATCGCGTCCTGCAGCTCCTCGAGGGTCACCTCCTGGGCCTCGCCCTCGAGGCGCAGGCGCACCCGCGGGTCCCTCCCCCGGATCCGGAGCTCCTCGAGGCGGAGCCCGAACAGGGGCGCCAGGAGCACGTAGCGGAAGCCGAGGTAGGCCTGCAGGTCCTCGGGCGAGGGCTGGTCGGGGAGCGTCGCGGCGGGCGGGTCGTCCGCGACCACCGCCTCGGCCAGACGCTGACGGAGCTCGCCGAGCAGCAGCTGCTGGATCTGGGGAGGATCGCCCACGGCGAAGTCCACCACCGACGACTCCGGGTCCCGGGGGTTGAACGTCAGGCCCGTGATCTGGACGCCGGCGATGAAGCTGAAGGCCACGAAGCGCTCGCCCACCACCTCCCGCAGCTGCGCGAAGCCCGGGGATCCCTCGGCGAGCTGCTCGAGCCAGCCGTCGACGCGGACCGGCTCGAGGTCGTAGGTCCGACCCTCCGACACCTCGGCGTCGTCGGTCAGGAGCCGCCCCCGATCGCGCTGCGGTACCAGGCGATGGTCCGGGCCAGGCCGTCCTCCAGGTCGACCCCCGCCCGGAACCCGAGGAGGCGCTCCGCCTTGCGCACGTCCGGGATCCGGAGCTCCACGTCCGGGAAGTCCCACGGCACGAACCGGAGCTCGGAGCGCGAGTCGGCCAGGCGCACCACGAGGCGCGCGAGCTGGTAGATCGTGATCGTGCTCCGGGGGTTGCCGATGTTGAAGGCCTGCCCGACCGCCTCGTCCCGGGTCAGGGCGAGCAGGATGCCGTCGACGATGTCGTCGATGAAGCACCAGGACCGGATCTGGTCCCCCTCGTTGTGGATGTGGATCGGCTCGTCCCTCAGGGCGCGCGCGACGAAGGCGTGGACGGCGCCCTCCCCGACCTGGCCCGGCCCGTAGATGTTGAAGGGGCGGATCGAGCAGGTCGGCAGACCGTGCTGCTTCCAGTAGTTGTGGGCGAGGTGCTCCGTGGCCAGCTTGCTGACGGCGTAGGTCCAGCGCGCCTCGCCCACCGCCCCGAGGCTGGTCACGTCGGCTTCGCGCACCCGGAACGCGTAGGAGCCGAACACCTCGCTCGTCGAGAAGTCGATCACCCGCCGGATGCCCCCGGCCTCGTGGGCGGCCCGCAGGACGTTCATCGTCCCCTCGATGCTGACCTCCATCGTGGCCACCGGGTTCTTCATCACGGTGTCGACGCCCGCGATCGAGGCCATGTGGACGACGAGGTCCACGCCCTCCATCGCGGCCCGCACCGCGTCCGGGTCCCGGACGTCCGCGACCCGAAGGTCGAGGTTGGGGTGCTCGTCCAGCCCCGCCCCGGCCAGCGCGTTGCGCCGCAGGTTGTCGAGCACCCGAACCCGGTTGTGCTCGAGGAGCCGAGCCGAGAGGGCGGTGCCGATGAAGCCCGCTCCGCCGGTCAGGAGCAGGTGGGCGTCGCGCAGCATTCCGGGGGTGTCTGGTCCATGGGGGGAGGGCATGCAACCGTCGGGCGAATGGGGCGGAGGGTCCCGGCGTTGTCGGGGGAGGCTCGCTTTACACCTTCCCCGCCGGTGTGGAACGCTGGCCCCGGCCTCTCGCCAACGGCCTCGGTGCCGGAAACTTCCACCCCCGGCCAGCCACCCACCGCCACGCACGAGGGCACGTCCATGGGCATCTTCGGCCGCTTCAATCGGGTTCTGAAGTCGAACCTCAACAGCATGTTGGACCGCGCCGAGGACCCGGCGAAGCTGATCGAGCAGACCCTCGTCGAGATGGAGGCCGAGCTCAAGAACGCCAAGAAGGAGCTCGTCTCCACCCTCGGGACCTCCAAGCGCCTCGACAAGAAGCACCGCGAGCTGCTCGACGAGGTGGACCGCTGGGAGAACAAGGCGGTCCTGGCGCTCCAGTCGGGGGACGAGGAGCTCGCCCGCGAGGGCCTCAAGTTCAAGATGAAGGTGCAGCGCCAGGCGGACGACGCCGCCCGCCAGGCGGCCGAGCAGGAGAAGGCCGCTCGGCAGATGCAGGACACGATCGACGAGATCGAGCGGAAGCTCGAGGACCTCAAGGCCCGCAAGGGCACGCTGGCCGCCCAGGTCCGGCGAGCGCGGGAGGCCGAGCCGGGGAGCCTCGCCGCGGCGGGCGGGGCGGTGGCGGACCTGGAGCGCCTCACCGGACGCATCGACCAGCTCGAGGCGGAGGTCGAGGCGCACGGGGTGATCGACGACGCGGAGGCGCGGGATCTCGACGCTCGCTTCCGCGCGCTGGAGCGGAGCGCCGGGCGGACGAAGGTCGACGACGAGCTCGAAGCCCTCAAACGGCGCCTCGACGACTGAGGGTGGAACGGCTCGTCCTGTGGCACCGCTGGGTCCCGCCACCGGATGCGGGGGCAGCCCTCGACGATCCCGTGAGCCGCTGGCGGGCGACGGCCCGGCGCGAGCTGCTCGAGGTGGGAGGCGAGCTGATCGGGGAGATCGGCGCCTCCGCGGCCTTCGCCTTCGCGAGCCCGGATCCGCGGCGGGTCATCGAGACCGTGCTGACCCTGGTCGAGGAGGCCGAGCGGAGCGACCCGCGCATCGACGTGGCCTTCGGCGGCTCCTGGGGACGCGTGAGCGGCGCCGGACGGCACGGCCGGGCCGGCGCGGCGGTCGACCGAGCCCAGCTCCTCGCCCATCGAGCCGGGCCCGGCGAGCTCGTGCTGGATGACGGTGCCCGGGAGCTCCTGGCCGAGGACCTCCTGTTCGCTCGGCGGGTGGATTCGGCGGGCGCGGTGGCGGGCTCCGCCGTGGACCGCCGGTACCCCTGGCGGTCGGTCTGCGCCGCCTCGCTGAGCTTCCTGGGCCCGGTGGCCCTCCACGCCGGCCTCAAGGACCTGGCGGCCGAGGTGGCCCGGCGCATCCAGCACGACGGCGTGAGGACGCTGGTGCTGCGGGGGCCGGTGGGGGCGGGCGGACAGGAGCTGCTCGCGCACCTGGAGTCCCGCTTCCTCCCGAAGCCGGTGCTGCGCTTCGGCGCGGCGCCGGGGGGCATGGTCCCGCTCGGCAGCCTGCGGCTGGCCATGCTGTCGGAGCACGGCGACCCGGCCGGGGTGCGCCTGGCCTACCCGGGCACCGTCGGTCAGACCCTCGCGAAGGTCGCGGAGGCCAAGATCGTGCCCCGCGACGAGCTCGCCCAGGCCCTGCGGGGCCTGCCGGGGGTCGCGGACCGGCGCCCGTGGGCGGTCCTCAAGCCGCTCGGGCTGGTCGACGACGCGACCGTCGCGGCCCTGCTCGACGCGCGCGAGCTCGGCGCCGACTTCGTGGTCTTCGGGCGTGGTCCGGCCGACGGTCAGCTGCCTCGAACCCTCGGGCCGGACGCGGTCGGGGTTCCGCTCCCTCCCCCGACGCGGGAGGGAAGCGCGGAGATCGCCCGCCGCCTCCTCGGGGCCGGCACGCCAGAGGAGGTGGTCCGCGGCGTGGCGGAGCTCGGGGGGGACTCGGTCCTCGGCATCGTCGAGGCCTCCCGCACGCTCGTGGCCGTCGGCGACCTCGTCCGCGAGGACGACGGCTTCCGGTGGCGCCTCGACCCGCCGTCGGAGCCGCATGCCCCGAGCACGGAGGAGCTGCTGGAGCGCCGGATGGGGCTCCTCCCGGCGGACAGCCGGCGGCTGCTAGAGATCGTGTGCGTCGCGCCGGACGGATGGCCGACGGAGTGGATCCGGGACGTCGCCGCCCGCGACGGGATGAGCCTGGCGCGCTTCCACCGTGCCCGCACGGGGCTGCTGCGGGAGGCCCTCGTGACCGACGCCCGGACGCTGCGGCCGATCTCCACACCGCTGCGCTGGGCGGTCCGGGCGCGCCTCGGCTCGGGTGTCGACGAGGACCTCCACCGGCGGGTGAGCCAGGTCGCGGACGCCGTGGCGCCCGGCAGCGTCGAGGCCCTGTTCTACCAGGCCGAGGGCGGTGACGTGAGCCGCGCCCTACCCCCCCTCGGGGAGGCGGAGGCGGTGGTGCGCGAGGCGGGCTACGAGCGGGCCGCAGCGAGAATGAGCGCGTACGCCGCCCTGGTCAGCGGCGTCGAGGCGTCCATGCCCGAGACCTACCGCCTCTCGTCGTCGCCCCCACCCCCGCCCCACGCGTCCCTGCCTCCCCGGGGCCCGACCTCCGCGGAGCCCTCCCCGGGGGCCTCGTCCGCGCCGAGCGTCCGCCCGTCCGCGCCGCCCCGATCCCCGGCGTCGGCCCCGGCGTCGGCCCCGCCGCCCTCGCCGCCCCCGTCGAGCCGCCCCCCCGCCGCGGGGGCCGACGAGGACATCGACCTGCGCTCGACCGGCGTCGTGCCCCCCTCCACCCCTCCGTCCGACGGGGTGGCGGACCTCGACCTCGACCTCGACGAGCTCGACCTCGACGACGAGGGCAGCCTCCCCCCGCTCCCGCCGCTCGAGGGTGAGACGACCGACGTCGGACCGGCGCCGACTCAGCCGTCCCCGGCGACGTCATCCGGGCCGGAGCCGGACGGGGGCCCGAGCGCGCCGCCGCCCGGCGTGGAGGGACCGGCCGATACCACCCCTCCGGACGGGGTCCCCGTCCCGGCGGCGGCCGACCCCGACGCGTTCGCGGAGTCCGTGGCCGAGGCCCTGCTGGACCTGGAGCTCGACGCGGCCAGCGACGGCCCGCCGACCGACCGGCACCCGACCGTTCCGGCGCTCGACGCTGCGCCGAGGGGGGCGGAGCCCTCGCTGCGCCGTTCCCTGGCCCGCGACATCCGGGTCGCGCTGCGGGCCCGCGACTTCGACCACCTCGAAGACTCCGTCCGCCGGGCCCAGGAGGCCGGCGCCGCCACCCAGGCGCTCTTCCGCATCCAGGCCCTCGGCGACCTCGTCCGGGGCAACCCCACCGAGGCCCGGCGGAGCCTCAGGAAGGCCCGGACCCAGCGCCCCGAGGAGGGCGCCTCCCAGACGCGCGGGCTGCTCGCCCAGGCGCTCCTCGAGCTCTCGGTCGGCGACGCTCATGCCGGCGTGCGGGCGGGCCTCGCCGCGGTGGCGCAGTCCCGCCGCCCGGCGGATGCCCGGGGTGAAACGGCCGCGCGCCTCGTGCTCGCAGCGTGCTTCCGCGCGCTCGGCCGACCCGACCAGGCGGAGACGCTCGAACAGCCAACGTGACGGGCGCGCGCCCGGGGGCGCCCGAGTTGTGGTACACCGCGTTCATCGGCGCCCCGGCGCCGGCCCAACTTCTAGCCCACCCTCGCCTCCCGTCCGTGGGGGCAGGGGGCACACACCGACGCGGGTCTCACGTGTCGAGGGCAGGGTGGCCTCCGCGCCGCCTGGCCACCTCGACGCGTCGGTCCCGCCCACCGGCCTCCCCGGCTCCGTCCGGAACCGAGAGCCGGGGCGGCCCGCGTCCCTCCCCACAAGGAAGCTCGATGCGCGCGCACCCTCAGGCACAGCCGTTTCAGGTCTACGGGTCCCATCAGATCGACCGGATCCCCAAGCTCGCCCACCTCTCGGAGGCGGAGCGGACGCGGATCAAGGCGATGGCCGCCATCGTGCCGTTCCGTGTCAACCGCTACGTCCTCGACGAGCTGATCGACTGGTCCCGCGTCCCCGCGGACCCGATCTACCAGCTGACGTTCCCGCAGGAGGGGATGATCGCGGAGGAGGACCTGCGGCCCCTGATCGACCTCGTGCGCCAGGGCGCGGATCGGCGCACCCTCGCGGCCGCCGCGCGGCCCGTGCAGCTTCGGATGAACCCGCATCCGGCAGGTCAGCTCTCGCACAACGTGCCGGACGAGGCGGGCGAGCCCGTCCCCGGGATGCAGCACAAGTACCAGGAGACCGTGCTGTTCTTCCCGACGCAGGGCCAGACCTGCCACAGCTACTGCACCTACTGCTTCCGCTGGGCCCAGTTCACGGGCATCGAGGACCTCAAGTTCGCCAGCCGCGAGCCGGAGCGCCTCGCGAGCTACGTGCGGTCCCACCCCGAGGTGACCAGCGTGCTGATCACGGGCGGGGACCCCCTCGTCATGCGGACCTCGCTCCTGCGCCGATACATCGAGCCGCTCCTCGGGATCGAGCACCTCTCGAGCGTCCGCCTCGGCACCAAGTCCGTCGCCTACTGGCCGCACCGCTTCGTCACCGACGCGGACGCCGACGACCTGCTCCGCCTGTTCGAGGACGTGGGCGCCGCGGGCAAGGCGCTCGCGGTGATGGGGCACTACAGCCACCCGCGGGAGCTCGAGCCCCGCATCGCAGAGGACGCGGTCGCGCGGATCCGGGGCACGGGGGCGGTCGTCCGGACCCAGGCGCCCCTGATCCGCCACGTGAACGACGACGCTGCGACCTGGAACCGGCTCTGGCGCCTCCAGGTGCGCCTCGGCGCGGTCCCCTACTACATGTTCGTGGAGCGCGACACGGGCCCGAAGGGCTACTTCGAGGTGCCCCTGGCGCGCGCCCTCGACATCTTCACGGAGGCCTACCAGGGGATCTCGGGGCTGGGGCGCACCGTGCGGGGACCGTCGATGAGCTGCACGCCGGGCAAGGTGCTCGTCGACGGCGTGGCCGAGGTGATGGGGCACCGGGTGTTCGTGCTCAAGATGCTCCAGGCGCGGGATCCCGCGTGGGTCAACCGCCCCTTCTTCGCCCGCTTCGACCCGCAGGCGAGCTGGATCGATCACCTGGTGCCGGCATTCGGAGAGCGCGAGTTCTTCTACGAGCCGGAGCTTCGCCAGCGCCTGTCCGCCCGCCGGCCGGGGGGCTCGGGGGTCGTCCACCTGACGACGCTCGAGGCGCTGGACGCCGAGTAGCCCTCGGAAGGCCCCAAGACGCGGGCCGCCGCGGTCGGTCCCGGGGCGCGCGTCCGGAGCGCCTCGCTCGGCGCGCTCGACCTCCTCGCCGGGGCCGCTCGCCCGATCAGCCCTCGCCGAAGGCGTCGCGGAGGGTCCGGACCTTCGCGTCGAGCGGCTGGTCGATCTCCACCCGCAGGGCCTCGTCGGGCGCGGGCTCCTCGAGCTCCTGGAGCTGGCTCTCGAGGAGCGTGGGGTCGGCGAAGTGCCCCTCGCGCCCCTCGAGCAGGCGCTGGAGCGTCGCGCGGTCCCCGTGGAGGAAGACGAAGCGGACGCTCTTCGCCACGCGCAGCCGCGCGCGGTAGGCGGCCTTGAGCGCGGAGCAGGCGAGGACGACGCTCCGCTCCGCCTCGTGGGCCTCTCGCAGGAGGCCGGCCAGGCGGTCGAGCCACGGCGCCCGGTCGGCGTCGGTCAGCGCCTCGCCGCGGCGGAGCTTGGCCAGGCTGGACGCCGGGTGGTGGTCATCCGCGTCCTCGAAGGGCCAGCCGAGGCTCCGGGCCAGGGCCTCGCCCACCGTGCTCTTCCCCGAGCCCATCACGCCGAACACGACCACCTGGAGCGCCATCGCCACCTCGTCCCGAGGACGGGACCATGGATCCGACGGGGCCCGGACGCGACGCCTCCGGCCCCCCGCGGCGCCCTCCGCCCCGCGCGGAGGCACTCAACCCGCCGGCGTGGAGGACCGTTAGGGGTGGGTGATGAGCGCCGAGCAGCAGGCCCCGGGCACGCGCCCGCCGGTCGTCCTGGTGGACGACGACCCGGTGGTGCGACGCCTGATGGCGCACTGGCTGCAACACGATGGCTTCCCCACCCGGGAGCACGCCGAGGGCCGGGAGGCCCTGCGCAGCACCGGTCCGGCGGAGGTCGTGTGCCTGGACCTCGGGCTCCTCGACATGCCGGGGCTCCGGGTGCTGGAGCACCTCCTGGCCCGGGACGCGGAGCTGCCGGTGGTCGTCGTGACCGCCGAGCGGTCGGTGGAGACCGCGGTCGAGGCGATGCGGGCGGGCGCCTACGACTTCGTCACGAAGCCGCTCGACCGGCAACGGTTTCTCCTGGCGGTCCGGCGGGCGTCGGAGCGCCGCCGGCTGACCGAGAGCGTCCGCCAGCTCCGCTCGGAGCTCGGGGGCGGCCGCGCCATGGCGAAGCTCGTGGGCGACTCGGGCCCCATGCAGGAGCTCCGGCGCCAGGTCGAGCGGGTGCTGCGGAGCGACGTGGCGGTGGCCGTGTACGGCGAGAGCGGTACCGGCAAGGAGCTCGTCGCCCGCGCGGTCCACGAGAACGGGCACCGCGCCGATGGCCCCTTCGTCCCCGTGAACTGCGCGGCGATCCCTGAGTCCCTTCAGGAGTCGGAGCTGTTCGGGCACGAGCGCGGCTCCTTCACCGGCGCGACCGGGCTCCACCACGGCCGCTTCGAGCAGGCGGAGAGCGGCACGCTCTTCCTCGACGAGGTGGGCGAGATGAGCGGCTCGACGCAGGCGGCGCTGCTCCGCACGCTCCAGGAGCGCACCATCCGCCGCGTCGGGGGCACCAAGGACATCCCGATCGACGTCCGCATCGTGTGCGCCACGCACCGGAACCTCGAGGAGGAGGTTCGCCACGGGCGGTTCCGGGAGGACCTGTTCTACCGGCTGGTCGTCTACCCGCTCCGGGTCCCCCCGCTGCGCGAGCGCCTCGATGACATCCCGGCGCTGGTCCACCACCTCGTCGACCGCCTCGCCCCCGACGCGGGCAACCGCCCGCGGCGCATCGAGCCCGCCGCCCTCGAGGTGCTGATGGCCCACCCGTGGCCGGGCAACGTCCGGGAGCTGATGAACGTGGTCCACCGGGCGCTGCTCGCCTGCGAGGGGGAGGAGCTCAAGGTCGCGCACCTCCCGCCGAACCTCCGCTCGAGGCCCCTGTCCGACCGTCCCGTGCCCCGCCCTCGCCGCAGCGACTTCCCGGTCATGCCGCTCCGGGAGCTGGAGATGCGCGCGATCCGGCGGGCCCTGGAGAAGACGGACGGGAACGTGTCCCAGGCGGCTCGCCTCCTCGGCATCGGACGCGCGACCGTGTACCGCCGCCTGGCGGAGATGGACGTGCGCGCGAACTGAGCGCACGCCATCGTGACGCACGCCGTCGGCGGGCTACCCGTCGCCGGGCGGCGGGCGGTCGTCGGCCACCTGGGGCGAGAAGAAGTTGTCCTTCTTCGTGTACTCGTCGACGCGGAACGCGAACTTGTAGCTCGGCGCTGCGCGCTGGTTGCAGTCGGTCCGCTCGCACACCCGACAGCTGATGCCGACCGGGATCGCCATCCGGCCGGGGTCCGCGAAGGGCATGTCGTCGCCGTAGGCGAGGTGGGTGGCCTCCTCGGCGACCGTGCCGAGGCCGATCGAGTAGACCGTGCCGCGGACGAGGGACCCCTGCCGCGGGTCCGCCACCACCCGGGCGAAGCAGAAGTAGCGGTCGCCGCCCGGGAACTCGGAGTACTGCCTGGTGATCGCCTGCGGCGTGAGGAACGCACCGTGGACCGCCCACTTCGGGCATGAGCCGGTGCCCTGCGGGAAGCGCAGCCCGGTGGCCGCGTACCGCTTGGAGATGTTGCCCGCCACGTCGACCCGCAGGAAGTGCAGCGGCACACCACGGCGCCCGGGATCGGAGAGGTTGCAGAGGCGATGGGCCACCGTCTCGTAGCCCACCGCGAAGTGCTGGGCGATGCGATCCACGTCGTAGCGGTAGTGCTGGACGACGCGCAGGAACGGCCCGTAGGGCAGGAGGATCGCGCCGGCCAGGTAGTTCGCGAGGTGCACCTTGACGAGCCGTCCGGTCTCGACATGGCGGGGCGAGAGCCCATCGAGGATGCCCTCCGTGACGGAGGGGTCGTCGTCGATCAATCGCAGGCCGATCGCGTGGGCGAGCTGGAACTTCCGGCGGTGATCGCCGATGTCGGCCGACATGCTCAGCTCCGTGCCCTCGGGATCGAGCCGGCGGATGACCGAGCTGTCCGTCGCGGGGACGTAGCGGAGCCGGATCCCGAGGTGCTCCCGCAGGACCGCCTCGAGGGCGGGGCTCGTGGTCTGCTCGCCGTTCAGCTCGGCATCCCGGCGCAGCGCCTCGGCTCGCTCCTCGAGGCCCGGGAAGTAGTTGCCGTTGGCCTCGAGGAACTCCGTGACCTCGTCGAAGGGGCTGAAGTCGAAGGCGAGGACGCTCCCGCCCGTGCCGTCCCGTTCGCGCGTGGCGAGGTCCGCGAGCAGATGATCGAGCTTGCCCCGGGTATTCTTGTAGAGGTTGAACAGCGCGGCGATGGTCGTCGCGACCTTCGGCTCGGCGCTGAGGCTGGCCAGGTCGGCCCGGCTGAGGTGGAGGGTCCGGAGCAGCGGCTCGTCGAGCAGCCGGGCGAGCCCCTGGTCCACGCGGGCCTCCCCGAGGCTCGCCATGAACTCCTCCATCGGGACCCCGTAGATCTCGAGGGCGTTGAACAGGAGCGGCACCTGCACCGCGCGCTTGCCCTTCTCGATCAAGCTCAGGTACGCGGCGGACACCCCGAGGCGGCGCGCGACGTCGCTCTGCTGGAGCCCTCGCTCCAGGCGGAGCGCCCGCAAGCGGCGGCCCATCTCGTCGCTCCCTCGCACGGGGGACAGTTAAGCAGTCACGACCCCCCGGCACCAAGCGCCGTGCGTTTTCGGTCGACCGGTCGATCGACCGGCCCGAGCCCGACGGCCACTCGTCGTTGAGCGGTTAAGCCGACACCAGGGCGTTTCCCCGGCACGGCAGAAGGGGCTTGGGGAAAGGGGGGCCTCGGCCCTAGGCTCGCCCGTGAGGGGGTCGGCGACGCACGGAATCGGCGGCCGACCGCGCCTGAGGGGGCGCCACCCCACCCCGCCCCACGATTCGCCGGCGGCTCGAGCCGCCCACGGAGGAGACAACGATGGCTTTCAACCTTCCCGAGCTGCCCTACGCCCAGGACGCGCTCGCGCCCCACATCAGCGGACGGATCCTCGAGTTCCACTACGGCAAGCACCACGCCGGCTACGTCAACAAGCTCAACGCGGCGGTGGAGAAGGACTCTTCCCTCGCGGGCAAGACCCTCGAGGACATCATCCGGACGGCCCAGGGCGGCGTGTTCAACAACGCGGCCCAGGTGTTCAACCACACGTTCTACTGGAACAGCATGAGCCCGAATGGCGGCGGGGAGCCCACCGGCGCCATCGCCGACGCCATCACCAAGAGCTTCGGGAGCTTCGGTGATTTCAAGGAGAAGTTCAGCGGAGCGGCCGCTGGCCACTTCGGCTCCGGCTGGGCGTGGCTCGCCAAGGACGGCGACCGGCTCGAGATCATCGACACCCACGACGCGGGCACGGTCTTGACGATGGGCAAGACGCCTATCCTGACCTGCGACGTGTGGGAGCACGCCTACTACCTCGACTACCAGAACGCCCGGCCGAAGTATATCGAGGCCTGGTGGAACCTGGTGAACTGGGACCACGCCAACCAGCAGCTCGCCGCCTGAAGAAGGCTCGTCGGCCCGGGGCGTGCGCGCGTCGGGCCGACGCGACCTGCCGTCGGAGGTCCGACGGCCGTGCGCCGTGAGCGAACGAGCGCCGACGGGGCTCAGGCCAGTGGCCCGTCTGAGCGGGTGATGAACGACGAATGCCGCGCGAGCGGCGGTCAGGCCTCCCGTCGGTCGTCGGCTCGCGCATCACCGCTCCTCGAACGGGATCACCGCTCGGCGGGGCGGGTCACCACGCGATGCAGGACGAGCACCGTGCCCGCCGCCGGGTTCGCGTGGGACGTGTCGCGGTGGAGCCGGAGCGCCCAGCCGAGGTCCCCAACCCTTCCCGCGCGCGTGGTCGACACCGTGATCTCCCGGACCGGCGCCTCGCACTGACCGTCGGGGTGCAAAGGGACCGGCGTCAGCGTCAGCGTCGAGATCGACTGATGCTCACCGTCATCGACGAAGGCGGAGCTCGGCCAGGCGTGGAGCGGCTCTGGGTCCGGGCCGCAGAGCGACAGCTCCATCGCCACGCTCCGGATGCTCCCGTCCAGGCGAATGGCCCCGAAGACCCCGACCGGCCCGCCGTCGCCCTCGAGGTACAGGCCATCGGCGCGCGGCGACATCGCGCTCGCCCAGACGGTGAGCGCCCGGACGTTGACTGGCCCGCCGCCGCCCTGCACGACCGGAGCGGAAGCGACCGGGATCACGTGCTCGTCCGGCGGAGGGTCGTTCCCCGCGGCATCGCGATGTCCGCCGAGGTAGCGCACGCGGAGGTCCTCTCCCGGCGGCCACCACCCCCTCGGGCGGACGGCTCGGCTCAGCCGCTCGGGGCGTGCCTCGCGCTCGACGCGCGTGTCGAAGGCGATCCAGTCGGCGGACGGGTCCTCGACCGGCTCGTGGAAGCGGACGCCGACCGCCTCGAAGGGCAGGAGGGGTCCCCGCGGGCCGTCCCAGCGGAGGATCGGAGGCTCGTCGTCGGGCAGGATGCGGATCGGGACCGACAGCGCGCCCAGCGTGTCGTGCCGGATCGCCGCCCGC
This sequence comes from Sandaracinaceae bacterium, assembly GCA_050331215.1. Classification (GTDB taxonomy): domain Bacteria; phylum Myxococcota_A; class Polyangia; order Polyangiales; family Sandaracinaceae; genus JBHJHB01. The sequence continues at coordinate 91,976 of JBHJHB010000025.1, forward strand.
CCCCGGCTGGCGTCGAAGCGGATCCCGCGCGCATCGGCGGCGAAGCCGTCGAGCCCGTCCATGGCCACCTCGGCGGTGGCCCCATCCGGTAGCTCGACCCGCCACCACGCGGGGTAGCAGATGGCGCATGCCCCGGGCACGAGGTCGTGCTCGCCCGGCGGGCCTGGGGGGTCGAGGACGTACGGCCCCGTGGTCGGCACCCACGGCGAGTGAAAGAGGACCATCCCGTTCGACGGCGGCTCCTGCACGTCCATCCGGATCCGGACGGGGCGGAGGCCCGACCCGGGTTCCGCGAGGAGCTCGACGAGATAGGAGCCCGGCCCGAGGAGCCCGTCCAGCCCCGGTCCGGCGTCGGGATCGGGAGCGAGACCGGCGTCCTCGTGGGTCCCGAGGTCCCGGGACGCCGCGACGTCGCCCGGCCCCGCGCCGGCGTCGTCGCGACGATGGCCATGCGAGCTCGCGCAGCCCGAGCCGACGGACGACAACAGAAGAAGGAAGAGCAAGCGCACGTGGCGTGTACGCTGAGCGGGTGGGTCGGTCACCCGGCGGGGACGGCGCGGTCGACCTCCTCGCGTCAGCCGTGGGCTCCGGGCTCGGTCCAGGCGATGCAAGCGTCAACGCGTCGCCAATCGGGGACATCGCCGCAAGGTTTGCTGACGTCACGTTTCCGGACTACCCTGGCGGTTCCATCGGCGGATTGTCGCCGAGCAGCCATGCCCGAGGGGAGCCCGCTTCGCGGGAGCTCCAGCTATTGACCGTTGACAAGGAGACCGTTGTCATGACTCAGCGCGCCCACGAAACGCTCCGTATCGCCGTGACCTTCCCGGCGCCTGGCCAGCCGAGGGGCCCCGTGGCCATGGGGATGTCGATCACACCGGACACCGTCCAGAGCCTCCAGCCCGAGCACGACGTGGTCGGCCGGTGCCTCGACCAGCTCCAGCGCCTGGGCTTCACGGTCACCGCACAGGGGCGCCTCAGCGCCTCGATCCGAGGACCCCGTGAGACCTTCGAGAAGGTCTTCGGCACCTCGCTCACGGAACTGGACCTGTCGGCCCGGCAGCCGGTCGCCGGGCATCTCGCCCAGGAGGCGGTCTTCTTCCCGCCCGACGGCGCGGGCTGGCGGGTTCCGAAGAGCCTCCAAGGCTTGATCGATGATGCCTACATCCAGTGGCCGCACATCTACTTCCAGCGCTGGACCCCGCCCATCCCGTCCCTGCTGCCGCCCCCCGTCACGAGCCATCACCTGCGCGTTCCCCACGACGTGAGCGTCCTGCTGGATGCCGACGAGGTCCACCGCAAGGGCATCACGGGGCGCGGCGTTCGCGTCGCGATGATCGATACGGGTTTCCATCACGAGCTCCCGTACTTCGAGAGCCGCGGGTACCGGAGCTCCGTCGCGCTGGCCAGCGGGGCGACCGACCCCCGCCTCGACGGCAACGGCCACGGGACTGGCGAGAGCGCGAACCTCTTCGCCGTCGCACCGGACATCACCTTCATCGGCATCAAGCTCGAAAACGAAGCCGGCGGGCTCGGCGCCAGCGTCCTCGAAGGCTTCCAGGAGGCGCTCCGGCATTCGCCGCAGATCATCACCGTGAGCCTCGGCTACGACCTGATCAGCAACCCTCAGACGCGCGCGCATCGAACGACGTTGCCCAACGGGCTCCGGGCCCTCGAGGCCGAGGTGGCCCAGGCGGTCGCCGACGGGATCGTGGTGGTCTTCAGCGCCGGCAACGGCCACGTGGCCTTCCCCGGGATGATGCCGGACGTGATCAGCGCCGGCGGCGTCCACGTCAAGGCAGACGGAAGGATGGAGGCGTCGGACTACGCGAGCGCGTTCGTCAGCAAGATCTACCCGGGCCGCAAGGTGCCGGACCTCTGCGGCCTCGTCGGCATGAGCCCCGGCGCGGAGTACATCATGCTGCCGCTCCAGCCCGGCTGCGCGATCGACACCGACAAGGCCGCGACCGACGGGACGGCGCCGAACGACGGCTGGGCGCTGTTCAGCGGCACGAGCGCGGCCGCCCCCCAGCTCGCCGGCGTCTGCGCGCTGCTCCTCCAGTGCGACCCGCACCTCACGCCATCGGACGTCAAGGCGATCCTCCGCCGCAGCTCGCGCGACGTCACGAGGGGGGCAGCCAGCGCCGCATCGAACGAGCTCACGGCCATCGCTGCGGCTCCCGGCACGGATGGCGCGACGGGCTCCGGGCTGGCCTGCGCGGCCGCGGCGATCCGCCAGCTCTGAGAAGACGCCGTCGAGCCAGGCCGCGGCCCCGGCCGGTGAAGGGGCGCGAGGCGTCCCGCGCCAGCCGATGCGGGCCGGGGGACGCCGCGCCTCGGTCCGCGCGAACGGCTCCGGACGGTCGGGGGCGCTGCGCGGGCCTACGGGCCGAAGCGGATCGCTGGCGGCTCGACCGAGACGCTCGCGACGATATCGGCCAGCTCCTCGGGGACGACCGGGTCGTCGTCCTCGACGAACCCCTCCGGTGCGCCGAAGTCCACCGGACCCGGGGGGACCGCCTCGACCCGGCGGACCGTCGAACCGAACAGGCGGGAGACGTCGTCCGCGTCGGCGACGAAGCTGATCGTCACTCGCCCGACGCCGCCGACCTCGACGCCGGCCGCGCGGAGCCAGGCGAGCGCGCGGTCGACCGCGCCCGCGGGTGCATCGGAACGGAGGGTGAGCGCGCCTTTGACCTGGCCCATCGTCGATCGAGGTAGCCCGTGCCGGCGCGGATGGCAACGCCCCGTGCGACCGACCGCGACACAGGAACGGAGCGGCGGCCCCGTCCGGCGGCCCACGTCCACGCGCTGGGGGCGGGCTCGGGCGCGGGGTCGGACCGGGGCGCCCCGCCGCGCACGGACGCGGGGGAAGCCGTAGACCTGCGAGGCGCCTCGTGGGGCGAGACGCGGGATCGGGGCTAGGCTCGTCCGCGCATGCCGAGCGAGCCGCCGGTCGAGCCCACGGTGTTCCGCGCGGCGAGCGCGGGGAGCACCAGCGGCCTCGGCGTCGACGCCGACCTCGACACCCGGGACCTCTTGGCCGCTCGGCGACGGCTCCTCCGGGCGGGGCTCGTGGTCGCGGCGACGATGATCGCCTACGTCGTGGCCTTCCAGACCGTGTGGTCGTCTGGCGCAACCCCGGTCGGGCGGGTCGTCGGCGTCACGAGCTCGGTCGTGTTCTGCGCCCTCACGGCATTCGTCGCGTGGGTCCCGCCGAGCCGCGGTCGCCTCGTCGCCGCGGGGACGCTGTTCCAGCTCACGCTCGGCCTGGGCCTCGCGCTGATGGAGCCCTTCGACGTCGCGCAGACCGACCGGCCGTACACGCTGATCTCCTGGAACTGCGTGAACATCCTTCTCGTGCCGGTGCTCGTCCCGGCCTCCACGCGCTACCTCATGGGGCTCGCCTTCGCCCTGGCCGCCTTGACGCCCCTCGGGTTCATCGCCCTCGCGGGCCAGCCCGGCGCGCCGGTCCTCCCGCTGGAGGTCGGCATGTCGCTGTGGGCGCCACCCTTCGTCTGCGCGCTGATCGTGGCGGCCCCATCGCAGCTGGTGAGCCGCCTTCGGCGTGACCTGTCGAGGGCACGGCGCCTCGGCGCCTACGAGCTCGTGGAGCGCCTGGGGCGGGGAGGGATGGGCGAGGTCTGGCGAGCCCGCCATCGCTTCCTCAAGCGGCCCGCGGCGATCAAGCTCGTGCGGCCGGAGATCCTCGGCGAAGGCCTCGAGGCCCGGCATCGTGCGCTGGTGCGCTTCGAGCGGGAGGCGCAGGCCATCGCGGACCTCGAGTCCCCTCACACCGTGAGCCTCTACGACTTCGGCGTGGGGGAGGACGGGTCCTTCTTCTACGTGATGGAGCTCCTGCGCGGCATCGATCTCCAGCGCCTCGTCGAGCTCCACGGCCCCGTGCCGCCCGAGCGCGCCATCCACCTCCTCCGGCAGGCGTGCCACTCGCTGGCCGAGGCTCACGCGCGAGGCCTCGTCCATCGGGACATCAAGCCCGGGAACCTCTTCGTCGGGCCCCGGGGGCGGGACGACGACGTGGTGAGGGTGCTCGACTTCGGCCTCGTGAAGAGCCGCCGCCCCGACGACCCCGACGCGACGGGGCCGAGGAGCGACGCGCCGATCCAGGGCACTCCCTCGACGATCGCCCCCGAGGCGGCCCTCGGGACCACCGAGGTCGACGGCCGCGCCGACCTGTACGCCCTCGGCTGCGTGGCCTTCTTCCTCGTGACCGGTCGGAAGGTGTTCGAGGCGGACAGCGCCATGCAGATGGTGGTCGCCCACGTGTCGGAGCCGCCCCCGCCTCCCTCCGCTCGTACCGAGCAGGTGCTCCCCGAAGCGCTCGACGACGTCGTGCTCGCCTGCCTCGCCAAGGACCCCGCCGCTCGTCCGCCGACGGCGGAGGCGCTGGCGGCGCGCCTGGCGGCGATCGAGGGGCTCGTGCCGTGGACGGCGGAGCGAGCGCGGAGCTGGTGGGCGACGCACGAGCCGGCCGTGCTCGCGGACGCCGACCCGGCCTGACCGGGGCCGCGGGGCTGATGGTCCCTTGTCGCAGCGCGGTCACCCTCGCGACGCCGTCCGAGCCGACCGAAGCGAGCGACGAGCCTTTGCCATGGCTACCTTGAGGAGGGATGGCCATCCCAGACCCCGAGGACGGAACGCCAGTAAGCGCGCCGCCGGCCGAGCCCCTTGCGCCGACTCTGCCGAGCGACGACGCCAGCACCGCGCCGGACAGTGGCCTCGCCCCGCCTCGGGGCCTCGGCGGGAGCTATCGGGTGGAGGAGCTGATCGGTCAGGGCGGCATGGGAGCCGTCTACCGGGTCACCCACCGGGTCCTGGGAAAGGCGTTCGCTGCCAAGGTGCTTCCCCGGATGAGCCACCCGGAGCGGGAGCGCCGTTTCCTCGAGGAGGCGAGGATCGCGGGGGCGATCGATCATCCGAACATCGTGGCGGTCACGGACTTCGGACGCGACGAGGCGCACCTCTACCTCGTGATGGAGCTGCTTCAAGGGGTGTCCCTCGACCGTCGGCTCGCCGGCCACGGAGGGGAGCGTTCCCCGCTGGCCGACGAGGAGGCCAGGGACATCGGTCGTCAGGTTCTCCGCGGCCTCGACGCCGCCCATGCAGCGGGCGTCGTTCACCGCGACCTCAAGCCGAGCAACGTCTTTCTGGTGCGTAGGCACGAGGGTAGCGAGGCGAAGCTCCTCGACTTCGGCGTGTCGACATGGGCGCCCGACCGGCGCTCGGACCCGCGCTTGACCCGCACCGGGCACGTGGTCGGTACCCCTCTCTACATGGCCCCGGAGCAGGCGGCGGGGGAGGCCGGGGACGCCCGCACCGACCTCTACAGCTTCGGGGTACTCGCCTTCGAGCTGCTCACGGGCGAGGTGCCCTTCCCGGCCGACACGCCCTACGCCAGCATCCACCAGCACGCCCACGCGAAGGTGCCCTCCCTCGCGGCGCGGCGCGGGGACCTCCCCGCCACGCTGGACGCCGTGGTCCAACGGTGCCTGGCCAAGGACCCTCGAGACCGCTTCGCTACCGCCGCCGAGGCCCTCGAGGCGTGGGAGGCAGCGTGGTCGGCGCCCTCGACCACGGGGATCCGCGCCGTCACGACGCCTCGGCCCGCGCCCGCGCCTGGCCGCCGTGCGGGTCGATGGACTGTCCTGGCGGCCCTCGGCGTGCTCGGAGCGCTCGGGGCCGTCGCGCTCGCGGTGGGACGGGCGTGGACGACGGATGGCGCGCCGCCGGAGGAGGCTCGGCTCCAGCCGCCGGCGAGCGCGACCCCTGGCCCGGCCGCGTCGACCGAGCCGGCGACGACGGTCGCGGAGGCGGTCGCGCCACCTGGCGATCAGCCGCCCGTCGGCCGCCGAACGCTGGCCCGCTATCGGGATGCCGTGGGACCGGAGCGGCGAGCCCTTCAGTCGCCGGACGTCTGGCGCACGGCGGAGCTCGATCTCGCCTCCGAGGTCGAGTCCGGCGACTCGTCCGCCGAGGCTCGTGCTCGATGGGCCTTCGCTCGCGGGATGCGCCGGTTCGTCGAAGGGGGCGATGACGCGGCCGCCCAAGAGGCGTTCGAAGAGGCGATCGAGGCGCAGCCCGAGTGGGCCCTCCCCTACCTCGGCGTGAGCTCGGCCGAGCTGCGCCAGGGCCGCGTCGAGGCTGGCCTCCAGCACGCGCGGCAGGCGGAGCGCCTCGAGCCCGACCTGTGGCTCACGGCGGCCGCGGTCGCGCGCGCCCACCTGCACGCCGACCGGCCGGACCGCGCGCTCCTCGCCTACGATCGAGCGCGCGCCTCCGCCCCGGAGGAGCCGGTCGTGATCGGGGGCCTCGCGCTGTCCCACCATGCCCTCCGAAACGACGCCGAGGCGCGGCGCCTGGCGGAGCGCGAGCTCGCCCTGTCGCCGGAGGCCGTGCTGGCGAGGCTCGTGCTGGCGGAGCAGACGCTCGAGGCGGGCGAGACGGAGCGCGCCCTCGCGCTCGCGGAGCAGGCGCTCGTTTTCGCGCCACGACACGCGAGCCTGCACCTCGCGAGGGCGGACGCGCTCGCCGTCCTTGGTCGCGATCAAGACGCGCGGGACGCCTACGCGCGGATGCTCGCGCTCGTCGACGAGGACGGTCGTCGGGCATCCGGCGTCCCGCTGGCTCGCGTTCGCCAGGTGCGCCGCGCGCTAGCGCGAGGCCGAGCACCGAGGATCGGGCCAGACCGTGCACGAAGCCGCGCTCTTCGCCGCCGCCCTCGGACCACGCGCACCAGGCCCAACGACGAGATGATCATGGATCCCTGGTGAGAGGGCTGAGAGCCGAGCAGCCTGGTGTCGGTGAGGCCTCGTCACCTGTCTCCGCGATTCGTGGCAAGTCCCGCCCGGCCCTCGACGCCCGACTCGGCGTCACTTCTCCTCGAATACGCGAAGCACTGCTCGTCGTCGTTTCCTTGATCCGGGCGCCGATGGCTCGCCGGGATTGACCACTCACTGCTGTTCCAGGTGACGAGGTCGTGGGCCGGATGGATTCCCCCCGCTGGTCGCGCGCTCCGGAGGCCCGCCTCACTGCGGCCTCTCGACGAAGAGCACTCGCCGATCCGCGCTGCAGGCCGTGGCCGCCGTCCACCCCGTCGCGCCCCCCTCGCGACGCGTCGCGGCGACCCCGGCGGCGAGCTATAAGGGCCCAGCCCCCCGGACCCACGTGGGAAGGTTCACGGCCGGGGCGGTGGCGAGGCGGCCCCGAGCCCCACGGTCGACCCGCCCGGCGTCCGACCCGCCCATGAGCACGCCCCTCGTCAGCGTCATCCTCCCCGTCTACGACGTGGAGCCCTACCTGGGCGAGGCCCTGTCGAGCCTGAGGCGCCAGACGCTCGCCGACCTCGAGGTTCTCGCCGTCAACGACGGCTCGCACGACCAGAGCGGCGCGATCCTGGACGAGTGGGCGTCGCGGTGGCCGGCTCTGACGGTCATCCACCGCGCCAACGGAGGGGCCGCGAGCGCCCGGAACCTCGCGATCGATCGCGCCCGCGGGCGCTACATCGCGCTTCAGGACGCGGACGACGCGAGCGAGCCGGACCGCCTCGCCCGGCAGGTCGAGCTGCTGGAGCGCCACCCGGAGATCGGGCTCGTCGGCACGGATGCGCGCCTCGTCGACCCCGAAGGACGCCACCTCGGGTTGGTCCGCCAGGCGACCGACCCCTCCGAGCTCGAGGCACGCCTGTCCGACTCGACGCCCCTCTGCCATCCGTCCCTGGTGTTCCGCCGCGCGTGCTTCGACGCCGGCCACCGCTACAACGCGGCCTACGCCAACGTCCACGACTACGATCTGATGGCGCGGGTCATGCGCGACTTCCAGGCCTCGAACGTGCCCGAGCCCCTCTATCGGCTGCGCGTGCACGGCGACCAGCTGAGCGTCCGCTTCCTCGAGACGGGCGGCTACCGCGGGCTCGCCGCCATCCACCTGGCTCGCGAACGGCGGGAGCCGCCCTTCTCGCTCGGCCAGGTCACCCGCGACCAGGTCCTCAGCCTCGGGCTCTCCCCGGAGCGGATCGACGAGACGATCGTCGGCCGCTACCGCTACTGGCTCCGGGTGATCTCCGCTGGCGGGCACCCGGAACGGATCGCCGCCCTCGCGGAGCGCGGGCTCCGCTACGTGGACGAGCACGCCGCTTCGGCCTCCACGAGGGCCGCCCTCCACGCGGAGGTCGCCCTCGCGTCCCTCGCCGACCCGCGCCGGAGCATGCGGGAGCTCGGCCAGGCGGCACGCCTGAGCCTCGGGACGACGCTGCGGGCCGCGCGGCAGGTGGCGACGTTCCATGCCCATCGCGTCTTGACGGACCCGGAGCGCCCGCTCTTGACCCGCCTCGAGGCCGCCCGCCACCGTTCGCGGCAGCGGCCTCGGCCCGGGCGGCGCTGAGTCGGAGGCTCGCGGGACGTCGGAGTCGAGGGAGGCAAGCGTGGACGTCATACGGACGAGCAAGGAGGGGCACCAGTTCCGGATGGAGCCCGTGTGCTGCCCGACCTGCGGCCCCGTCGGCGAGGAAGCCGTGGGGACCCGCGGGGGTCGGTTCCATCGGTACAACCTGGGCATCGAGACGCCGATCGTGCGCTGCCTCCAGTGCGGGCTCCTGTACCCGAACCCGTTCCCCCATCCGCTCGACGGGCAGGCGCTCTATGCAGATCCGGCGAAGTACTTCGAATCGCACGACACCGAAGCGCGGGTCGAGGCCTTCCGCGTGGTCGCCCGGGGCATCCGGGACAGGGTCGAGGGCCCGCCGTCGCTCCTCGACGTGGGCGCGGGTCGGGGCGAGATGGTGAGAGCCGCGCTCGCCGAGGGGATCGAGGACGTCGTCGCGCTCGAGCCCTCCGACGCGGTCCGGGACGAGGCGGTGCTCGTGCACGGCGTCGAGCTCGTGCCGCGGACCATCGAGGCGTACGCGGACGCTGCCGGACGGGAGTTCACGGCGATCACGCTCAACGCCGTCCTCGAGCACGTCCCCGATCCGGCGTCGATGATCGCCTCCTGCCGGCGCCTGCTCCGGCCCGACGGAGTCCTCTACCTGGACATCCCCAACGAGGAGAACCTCGTTGCCCGCGTCGTCGGGGCGCTGAACTGGGCGCGGGGCTCCTCCGCGATCATCGCCCTGGCGCCGACCTTCCCCCCGTTCCACGTCTGGGGCTTCTCTCCCCCCTCGATCCGCGCGCTCCTCGCGCGGCATGGGTTCCGGATCGAAGAGCTCAAGGTCGAGGCCCACTTCCGCGTCCCGGCCCGCGGCTCGCTCGCCGCCCAGCTCAAGGCCCGGGCGATCCAGTCGCTCCAGCCGATCGCCAACGCCACCGGCACGGCCCACAACATGTTCATCTGGGCGCGGCGGGGTGGCTGACGTGCCGCCGACGGTGGTCCGGCTCGTTCCCCTGCTCGATTTCGGCGGGGTCGAGTCGCGTCTCAAGCTGCAAGGGAGACTGTCGAGGGAGCGCGGCTACGAGATGGTCGCCTGCACGTTCGACCGGGCCGGCGCGGCCGCACAGGAGCTCCGCGCCTCCGGTACGCGGGTGGACGAGCTCGGCGTCCCGGCCCGGATCCGCTCCCCCCGCGCGTCCCTCGCGCTGTTTCGGTACCTCCGCCGGGTTCGCCCCCAGGTCCTGCACAGCAGCATCGTGGAGGCCAACTTCCACACGCTGCTGGTCGCCCGGGCCGCTGGCGTGCCGGCGATCATCGTGGAGGAGGTCGGCACGCCGACCCACACCTGGGCCGCTCGCCTCGCCTTCCGGGCGCTCTACCGTCGCGCCGACCGGATCGTCTGCGTGTCCAAAGCGATCTCCCGCTACGTGATCCAGACCGATCGGGCGCCCGCGGAGCGCGTTCGCGTGGTGTACAACTGCGCTCACCCCAGGTTCTTCCCCGAGGAGCGGGTCCCTCCGCGGAGCCGCCCCCGGGGCGAGCCCTTCCGCCTCCTGGCGGTGGGTCGTCTTCACCCGGTCAAGAACCACCTGACGCTCCTCGAGGCGATGGCCCGGGTCCGCCACCGACACGCCGACGTTCGGCTCGACCTGGTGGGGGAGGGGCCCCTGTCGTCGACCCTGCGCGACCGGGTAGCGAGCCTCGGGCTCGGCGGGACGGTCCGCCTCCTGGGCTACCGGGACGACATCCCGGCCCTGTTGGCCCGGGCGGACGGGTACGTCCTGCCCTCCATGTCCGAGGGCTGCAGCATCTCGTTGATCGAGGCGATGGCGACGGGGACGCCCTGCGTCGGCTCCGCCGTCGATGGGATCCGGGAGGTGCTGGGGGACGACGTCGCGGATCGCTGGACCTTCAGCTGGAACGACCCGGCAGGGGCGGCACGGACGCTCGAGGCGCTGGTCGAGCTGGACGACGAGGCGCGCCGGGGGCTCGGCCTCACCGTCCAGCAGCGGGCCTATGATGTCTTCTCCCCGTCCGCCTATATGGACCGCCTCGACGCGCTCTACGCCGAGGTGACCGATCTCCGCCGGATCCGGGCCTCGCGGCGTGCGAGCTTTCTGGCCTCGCCGCGCCGGTCCTAGTCACCTGGAACAGCAGTGAGTGGTCAATCCCGGCGAGCGATCGGCGCCCGAATCGAGGAACGACGACGAGGAATACTTCGCGTATTTCGAGGAGAAGTGACGCCGAGTCGGGCGTCGAGGGCCGGCGGGATTGTGCCACGAATCGCTGAGACAGGTGACTAGGCTCGCGCCGCTCTCCGCTCGACGATGACGTTGAAGGGGCGCCCGGGGTCCCGGCGGTGCTTGGGCGGCTCGTAGCGGTAGGTCTCGTGGAAGCCGGCCTCCGCCAGACGGGCGAGGAGCGCGTCGACGCCGACCCCGGTGCCCTGGGCCATCTTCCGCGGGTGGACCTCCATGCAGATCATCCGCACGCCAGGGAGGGTCCGCTCGGCGCCGTCGAGGACCCGCGGCTCGAAGCCCTCGACGTCCACCTTCAGCACGTCGGGCCGGAGGTCGCGCTCCTCGGCGAGGGCGTCGACCGTCGTCGCGGCCACCTCGATCCGCTCCGCGTCGTCCCCGGGGCCCGGCGCTCCATCCCCGCTCGCGAGCGCGGACTCGTCGGCGGCGAGGGAGAACGTCACGGCGCCGACCGCGTCGGTCACCGCCACCGGCACCACGTCGGCCTGCGGAAGATCGTTCAGGCGCAGCGTCGCCTCGAGGAGCGCGCGGGAGCGCGGGTTCGGCTCGCACGCCACGACCCGCCCGGCCGGGCCGACCCGGTCCGCGAAGAGCAGGGTGAACAGCCCGAGGTGCGCCCCGATATCGAGGACCCGATCGCCGGGCCGCACGCGATCCAGGACGGCCTGCGCATACTCCGCCTCGTAGGCCTCGGCGCGCTCCCACGGCAGGAGGTGCCGGAGGTTGCTCGCCTCCAGCGGGAACGTGAAGGCGACGCCGTTGATCACCCGGCGGACGCTCCGGACCCCCATGCGTCCGGCCACGTCGCGGGCGCGCCGAGCGACGCGGGCGCGGACCCAGCGAGCGAAGGGGTGGGCCATCGTCCTGCCGAAGGCCGTGGGTCGACCGGATGCGCTGGTCACGCGGGGAGTATACGCACCCCGCACCGAGCGGATCGGCGCCCGCCCCCCTGCGCCCCTCGGGCGTGCGAGCGCCCCCGGACCCCTGGGCTACACTCCGCCCGGTGGTCATGAGTCGCCGATGAGCGAGGGCTTCGGCCGGGCCGTCGCGCGCGGGTTTGCGTCGGTGGCGCTCGGACGCGCGATCGGCTTCGTCACGAACCTCGTCGTCGCGATCGTCATCACGCGGGTCCTCAGCCCGGATGAGATCGGCCTGGTCACCATCGCGACGGTCTGCGCGGGCGTGGCCGAGGTCTTCGGCCAGATCGGCCTCACCCGAGCGCTGGTGCAGCGGGACGCGATCGAGCCCCGTCACCTGGTGACGGCCTTCTGGACGGACACGTCCGTGGGCGTCGGCTTGGCCCTCGTGTTCGTCGCCCTCGCCCCTCTGATCGGCCTGATCTACCAGGATCCGCGACTGATTCCGCTGCTGGCGGCGCTGTCCCTGTCCTTCCCGCTCACGGCTCTTGGCAAGGTCCATTACGCCCGGATCCAGCGAGAGCTTCGCTTCGCTGACTTCACCAAGGCGGAGGTGGTGAGCGCGGTGATCGCGGGGACCGTGGCGATCATCGCCGTGCTGTCCGGCCTGGGGGTGTGGGCCGTGGTCATCCGGCTGCTCCTTCAGCGCGCCCTCGATTCGATCGCCTACTACCTGTACTCGCGCTGGGTCCCTTGGCTGGCCTTCGATCGCGACGCCCTCGCCGATCTCCTGTCCTTCAGCCTCAACTTGTTCGGGGCGGAGGTCTTCCGCTACGTCGCATCGAGCATCGACCGCCTGTTGATGGGCGGTCTCTTCAGCACCGACACCCTCGGCTACTACAGCCGCGCCAGTGCCCTGGTGGTCCAGCCGCTCGGCCAGGCGATGCAGGCGGTGGTCCGGGTCCTCTTCCCGGCATTGTCGAGGGTCCAGAGCGACCACGACACCGTGCGCCGGACCTTCATCGTGGTGCTCGGGGTCCTCGCGCTCGGGAGCTTCCCGATCGTCGTCGTCCTCGTCGCCCTCGCCGACGACATCATCGCGGTCGTGCTCGGCGAACGCTGGCTCCCCGCGGCGGGCTTCGTCCGGGTCCTCGCGCCCATCCTCGTCTGGAACGGGCTGTCCCGCCTCAGCTTCACCTTCTACACCTCCCTCGGCCGAGCCGACCTCACGCTCCGGATGACCGTGATCACGCGGCTCGTCCTGATGGCGACCACGATCGCCGGCATTCGCTGGGGGCCCTACGGCATGGCGTGGGGCTACCTCCTCGGGAACGCCGTCGGGGCCGTGGTGCAGGTCGTCGTCGCCCTCCGGGTGATCCGGCTCGACGCGCGGGCGGTGGCGCGCCCCCTCCTCGAGGTCGGCGCCGCCACGGCCGTGATGGCGCTCGGGGTCGGCCTCGCCGCCATGGCGAGCCCGCCGCTGGCCCATGGCGCGCGCCTCGCGGCCGGCGCGGCGGTGGCCGTCACCGCGTACGGGCTCGGGCTCCTGATCGTGCGGCCGGAGCCCATGCGCCAGGTGATCCGGGTGGTGCGGCGGCGTCGCCAGCGGCGGGAGCCCGGCACCCCCACGTGAGGGGGTGGATATCCGTTCAGGGACCTCCTGGACAGCACCGGGGCGCTCGGCTATGACCCTCGCTCGATGGACCTGACGTCTCGGCTCCGTTCCTTGCGGCGGACCCTGACTCGGACCCGGGCAGACGCCCTTCTCCAGCAGTGGCGGTTCGACGCCCCCCCGATCCTGATCGGAGGATGCGGCCGCTCGGGGACGACCATGCTGCTGTCGATGCTGGGCGCCCATCCGCGGATCGCGGCGATCCCGATCGAGACGGATCTGTTCGCCCGCAAGCGCTACGCCGGCATCGAGGCCGTCACCTTCCACTGGAGGGCGGCCCAGGCTCAGCTGATCCTGGCCCGGGAGCCGATCAAGCCGGATGCCCATCGCTGGTGCGAGAAGACGCCGCGCAACGTCGTTTGCATCGAACACATCTTCCGTCGCTTCGGTGACCGCGTCCGTTTCATCCACATCATTCGGGACGGCCGGGACGTCGTGACCTCGTCCCACCCCACTCACGAGGGCCCCTACATCCCGCCGGCTCGGTGGGTCGCCGACGTGACCGCGGGGCTCCGCTACGAGGGACATCCGCTCGTCTACACCGTGCGCTACGAGGCACTGGTCCTCGACTACGAGCCGACGATGCGCGCCCTCCTCGACTGGCTGGGTGAGCCCTTCACGGAGGAGATGCGCGCCTACCACGAGCACACGACGGTGAGGGTCAACAGCGCCTGGAAGGGCCCGGTTCGCCCCGTCAGCGCGTCGTCGGTGGGGCGCTGGCGCGATCCCCGCCACGCCGAGCAGGTCCGGTCCCTCGTGGACCATCCGGAGGCTCAGGCGCTTCTCGTGCGCCTCGGCTACGTCGACGCCCCGGTGGCCTCCCCATCCGGATGACCTCGGTCCGCGGCTTGAGGGCTCGGCTGAAGCGCCTCGTCCCGCCCCGGGTGGTCTTCCACGTCCGGCGCTACGCCTCGAGGGTCGCGGCCGCGGACCTCCGGGCCGGGCCTCGGCGCGCGCTCTACCGCCGCCATGGCGAGGTGCCCGACGCGAGCCAGGCCTCGATCCGGGAGGCCTACGCGGACCACCTCGGCGGAGGGGCCGCGGAATGGGAGGCCCGGGGCGCCTACCAGGTCGCCGTCGCCCGTGAGCTGGGGCTGCGACCCGAGCACCGCCTCCTCGAGGTCGGGTGTGGCCCGGGCCGCGCGTCCGTGCACTTCGCCGCGTTCTTGAGCCCGGAGCGCCTCGTGGGGTTCGACCAGCGCCCGGACTACGTGCAGATGGCCGAGCGCGCGATCGCCGAGCGCGGCCTGGAGGCCAGGGGTGCACGCTTCCGCTGGGTCCAACGCTTCGAGATGGACGACCTCGGCACCTTCGACTACGCGCTGGCCTTCAGCGTCCTCAACCACTGCACCTGGAGTGAGCGGGCGGACTTCTTCGAGCGGATCCCCCGACACCTGGCCCCGGGGGGTCGGCTCCTGGTCACCCACGCGGCCTGGCTGGACACCCCCTGGTTCCTCGACTGGGTCGAGACCGCGGTGCGACGGCGGGGCCTTCGGCTTGTCCGGCGCATCGGCGCCGAGGAGGCCCTGGCCGGGGGCGGCTACCCAGGCACGCACCCTCTGTTCGTCTTCGAGCGGGCCTGACGCGCCAGGCGTTCCACCGGCGCTGCGTGATCCATCCGGACGCCTTCGCAGCAGCCTGCTCAGCCGAGCTCCGGGCCGTAGCCGAGCCGCTCGAAGTCATCCCGGTAGCGCCGGTAGACCCGCCGGGCGGTCTCCTCGGTGTAGAAGGTCGTCCACCGGGGAGCGGCGTCCCGCTGTGTGAGCTCTCCGATCGGGAGGTCCCCCGCGTACCCGTCGAACGCGTCGTCGTAGGGGCGGCGCGCCTTCTTGACGGTGAAGGAGGTCTGCGCCCCGACCAGGGCCTGCATCGCCTCCAGCCCTTCGGCGAAACGCTCGATCTTGGGCAGCAGATCGAAGCGCACGTCGGCGAGGAAGCGGACCTGGGGCAGCCAGTGCTCGTCGAGCGCGACATCCGGCGCTCCGCAGACGAAGCCGAGGAAGTCGTTGAAGGTCACGTCCAGGGGGCGCCGGCGGCGCCACACCCGTAGCCAGCTCAGGATCGGCCGCCCCGGGGTGTTGTCGGTCCGCTCCGCCGGGCCCGTGTAGGGCACGACGAGCTTGTCGACGAACCCGGAGACCAGCCGGCGGTACGGGCTCCGGACGAAGGCGACCTTCCTGTAGCTCGGGTCGAAGCACACGGACCGGTCGGCCACGCGCAGCGTCCGGTCCGCGAACGGATGGATGCCGTGCAGGGGATCGAGCTCCCACGCGTCCTCCGGGATCCCCGCCTCGAGGAGCATCCAGCGCTTGAGGTTGCCCGACGCGACCTTCGGAATCTGGGCATAGACCAGCTTCCTGTCGGGCAGGGCGAGGTAGCGCCGGTAGGGCCACGGCACCCTTTCGGGGCGGAGGAGGCCATCCAGGGCGGAGCGATCGACGGCATGCCGGGCGACGGTCCGGAGCAGGTCCACCGGGGACCGCCGGAGGCTCTCCTTCGTGGGACGCCATGCCGCGCGGAGGCTCACGGGCGGCTCCGGGGGCGGGAGCCTACCGCCCGGGGGACCATCCACAGCCACGACGTCTCGGGGCTGCGGAACTCGTTCAGGCCGTAGCGCACGATCCCCGCGGGCCACGCGCGCCGTAGCACGCGTCCCCACGGGTACTCCCCCGGGCTCCGACGCTCCTGGCCGAGCGGGGTCACCCGATGGGTCCTGCCGAAGCGTCCCTCGAGCTCCCCGGAGACGCCCGGCACGCGGCCGTCGTGGACCTCGACCAGCAGGTGCGCGGCGGCCAGGGCGGGGACGCGCTCCGGGTCGATCAGGACCTGCTCGTACCCTTCGACGTCGCAGACGACGGCGGCTCCCGACCCGTCCTCCAGGGCGTGGGCGAGGCCCTCGACGTCGCAGGTCCCCCGGACCTCCACCCGGTCGCCGACACCGTTGTCCCGCGCGTGGGCGGCCGTCAGGCGGCGCGCGACGTCCATCGTGTCGAAGGCCAACACGGCGGCGTCGGGCAGCCGCCGCGCGAGGCCGACCGCGTAGTACCCCTCGGCGGCGCCGATGACGACGACCCGGCGCGGCCGGGCCGCGATGAGCTCCTCGACCGCCTCGTGGACCTCCCGCTCGTAGCAGCCGATGAGCTTCGGGACGGACGCCCCCCACACCGCCTGGGTGCCGAAGCGCATGCCCGCAAAGGGCCCGGCCGCGACGACGCCCCCGCTCCGGACAGCGGCGTGAGCGCGGACCACGGCGCTGGGGCGCGCCCAGGCTGGCCAGCGGCGGCGCAGCGTGTCGACGATCATGAGGTCGACGCCCGCGAGTGGCCGCCGAGGGATGCCCGGGCCCCGGCCTGCTCCGAGGTCGGCGCACCGCGCAGCACGTCCTCGTAGAGGCGGGCCACGTCCGCGACGTAGCGCTCGGCGCTGAAGAGCTGCCGCGCCCGCGCCCGGCCGGCGCGACCGAGGCGCTCACGCAGCGCGGGGTCCTCGGCGAGGCGACGCATGGCCTGGGCCATGCTCTCGTGGCCCGCGACCGGGACGAAGAACCCCGTCACGTGCGGCACCACGATCTCCGAAGGGCCCCCGACGGGAGTGCTGATCACGGGCAGGCCAGCGAGCATCGCCTCGACGAGGACCTGACCGAAGGACTCCCGGTTGGAGCCCAGGACGAAGGCGTCGGCGCCGTGCAGGAGCCGGAGGACATCCCGGCGATAGCCGAGGAAGCGTACTCGGTCCCCGAGGTCGAGGGCCTGCGCGAGGCCCTCCAGCATGGCCCGATCCCTGCCATCGCCGATCACGGCCAGGCGCAGGCTGGGCAGGTCCGCCCGGGCGAAGGCCTGCAGCACGTCGCTCACCCGCTTGTGGTGGTCGTGGAGGCGCCCCACCGTGGCGAGCACCACGTCCGAGGGGCGCTCACCGCCGAGCTCCTGCCGGGCCTGGCGCACCTCCTCCGGCGAGGGCTCCACGCCCCCCTCGACGCCGTTGACCAGCACCGCGATGCGCTCCTCGGGGAGCGCGAGCTTGAAGCGGAAGTAGTCGCCCACGGCGTGGGAGACCGCGACCATCCGGTCGGCCTGGCGGGCCAGGAGCACCATCAGGAGGTCGGCCCGCCAGCTCCGGTGGTCCGGGAAGTCGATCTCCTCGAGGATCAGCCTCGGGCCGCGGGTCAAGGGTCGCACCATGGACGCGAGCACCAGCCCCTCGAAGACCGCCGCGTGCACGATGTGAGGGCGGTAGCGTCGGATCGCTCCGACCAGGCGCCGAGCCGCCACGTGGTCCCGCATGGACCAGTTGGGGCCGGCCTGCTCGATCTCGCCGCCGCGGGCGGTGAGCTCACCGGGGAGCGGCCCCCTCGACGACTGGCAGAAGATCCGCTGCTCGAAGCGCGCCGGGTCCAGACCCTGGGCCAGGAGAAGGCGCCGCTTCTCCACCCCGCCCGAGAGGACCCACGGAAGGACGTGGAGGATGCGCACCGGACCCTGGTGGCGTCCTCGCCCTCGAGCGATGTGCGACGTCGTGGTCATCGATGGGGTCCGGCTCGAGGCGAGGAGCGGCACGACCACCGCCGCCGCCTTGGATCAGGGCCGCGAGAGCGTAGTGGATCTCGCGGCCCTCGCCACGGGGTCCGCCGGGCGCTCCTTCGCGCCGTCCGGTATGGTCCGACGGCAAGTGAGCCGCGCGGGACACACCACGAGGGCGCGGGTCCTGGCCCTGACGGTTCACCCGGTGAGCGCGGCGGCCACCCGCTTCCGCGTCGCGGAGCTCGCGCCGCTCCTGGCGAGGGAGGGCATCGATCTTCACCTCGCCCCGTCCCTCGACGAGGCGGCCTATCGGGGCCTCTACGGCGAGAGCCCGCTGTGGCGGAAGGGCCTGTCGGCCGTCGTGGGCGCGCTGCGGCAGTGGCGGGCGGCCCTGACGAGCGCGCGCTGGGACGCGGTGCTCGTGCAGCGGGAGGCGATGCTCGTCGGGCCCCCCGTGCTCGAGCTCCTGCTCGCCGAGGTCGCCCGGCTGCCCATGGTGTTCGACTTCGACGACGCGATCTGGATCGGCAAGGCCGACGCGTCCCAGCACCCCCTGGCAGCGCGCTGGCTCAAGGCGCCGTGGAAAACGGACGTGCTGCTGCGCCGGGCGGCGCACGTCGTCGCGGGCGCCCCGGCCCTCGCCGAGCACGCGCGGCCGCTCAACGACCGCGTCACGGTCATCCCCACCGTGGTGTCCCGCGCGAGCTGGACCCTCGGACCCCAGCTCGAGCGACGCGGCCCCCCGGTCGTCGGCTGGGTGGGCTCCCACAGCACCGCCGCCTACCTCGACCTGGCCCTGCCGTCGCTGGCGAGGCTCCGAGCGGAGGGCCTGGAGTTCCGGGTGCGGCTCGTGGGCGCCCCGGCCGACCTCCGGACGCCGCTCGACGTCGAGATCGTGCCGTGGTCCCTCGAGCGGGAGGTCGAGGCCTTCCACGACCTGGACGTCGGCCTCGGCCCGGTGGTCGACGACGCCTGGGGACGGGGCAAGTGCGCCTTCAAGCAAGTGCAGTACTTCGCCACCGGGTCCGCCTGCGTCACGTCCCCGGTCGGGCCGGCGCGGGCGTTCGCGGAGCGCGGGGCCGCCCTCGCTGCCCGGACGCCGGAGGGCTGGACGAGGGCCCTCCGGACGCTGCTGCTGGAGCCCGACACGAGGGCCGCGCTTCGCGCGCGGGCGAGGCGCCTGGTGGAGGAGGAGCTCTGCAGCGAGGTGCAGGGCCCTCGCCTGGCCGGGGTCCTGCGGGGCGTCATCGAGGGCGCGCGGCGCGCCGATCCGGCGAGGAGCCCGCGATGTGTGGGCTGACCGGGCTCTGGGAGGGCGGAGGGACGGCCGACCCCGAGCGGACGGCGTCCGCCCTCCTCGCGATGCGCGAGGCCCTGCGCCCCCGTGGCCCGGACGACGCGGGGGTGTGGTCGGACGGCGGCGCCGGGCTCCACCTCGGGCACCGCCGCCTCGCGATCCTCGACCGCTCCACCGCCGCCCGGCAGCCGATGGTCTCCCGGTCCGGCCGCTACGTCCTCGCCTACAACGGGGAGGTCTACAACTTCCGCGCGCTCCGGACGGCCCTCGAGGGGCCCTGGCGCACGGACGGGGATACGGAGGTCGTCCTCGCCGCGGTCGAGCAGCTCGGCCTGCGGTCGGCCCTGCCGCGCTTCGTGGGCATGTTCGCTTTCGCGCTCTGGGACCGGGAGGAGAGGCGGCTCACGCTCGTCCGGGACCGCCTGGGCATCAAGCCGCTCGTCTACGGACGCCAGGGCCGGCGGCTCCTGTTCGGGTCCACCCTCGCCGCCCTCGAAGCCCACCCCGCCTTCGACGCCCCGATCGACCGGTCCGCGGTGGCGAGCTACCTGCGCTTCAACTGCGTCCCCGCGCCCCACACGGTGTACGAGGGATGCCGCAAGGTCCGGCCGGGGACCTGGGTGCGCTTCACGTCGCCCCTGGCGGAGGGCGACGAGGTGGTGTGGTGGGACCCGGGGGAGGGCCGCGCGACGGCGCGCCCATGCTCGGGCACGCTGCCGGAGGCGGCGGACCGCCTCGAGGCGGCGCTCCTCGACGCGGTTCGCGACCGGCTCGTCGCCGACGTGCCCCTCGGCGCCTTCCTGTCGGGAGGGATCGACTCCTCCACGGTGGTCGCCCTGATGGCCGCCGCGGCCGGCGGCCGGGTCCGGACGTTCGCGATCGGCAACGAGCGGGCCGACTACGACGAGTCGGCCTCCGCCCGCGCGGTCGCGGCCCACCTCGGGACCGACCACACCGAGCTCGTCGTCGGGGCCGAGCAGGCCCTGAGCGTGGTCCCCCGCATCCCCCGGATCGCCGACGAGCCCTTCGCCGACTCGTCGCTCATCCCGACGTTCCTGGTCAGCGAGCTCGCCCGGGGCCACGTGACGGTCGCCCTCTCCGGGGATGGGGGGGACGAGCTGTTCGGCGGCTACAACCGCCACTTCTGGGGCCCGGCCGTCTGGCGCGGCCTCCACGCCGTCCCGGTCCCCATCCGCCGGGTGGCCGCGCGCGGGATCGGGCAGCTCTCCGCCGACGCCTGGGACGCCCTCCTCACCGCCCGCGGTCGCCTCCCCGCTCCCGTCCGCCTGCCTGGGGACAAGCTCCACAAGCTGGCCGGGGTGCTCGACGCGCCCGACGCCGACCGCTTCTACCTGGGCCTGCAGAGCCACCTGACCCGCCCCTCGGCGATGCTGGCCACCCCCGGGGTGGTCGAGGCGGAGCGACCCGCACCGAGGCACCGCCCTGCGAGCCTCGCCGAACGCATGATGCTCGGCGACCTCGTCGGCTACCTGCCGGACGACATCCTGACCAAGGTGGACCGCGCCAGCATGGCGGTGTCCCTCGAGGCGAGGGTGCCGCTGCTCGACCACCGGGTCCTCGAGCTCTCCTGGCAGCTCCCGACGGTCCACAAGGTGCGCGGGACGGTCGGGAAGCGGGTGCTCCGGGAGGTGCTGGCCCGGCACGTCCCGCGGCGGCTGTGGGAGCGCCCGAAGATGGGCTTCGGGGTGCCGATCGGGGACTGGCTGCGCGGACCGCTCGCGCCCTGGGCCCGCGAGCTGCTGTCTCCCCGGCGCCTGCGCGACGGCGGGGTCTTCGACCCGGGGGCCGTTCTGGCGCTGTGGGAGCAGCACCGGAGCGGGCACGGGGACCGAGCGCACCAGCTCTGGGACGTCCTGATGTTCGAGGCGTGGCGCGAGGCTCGGTCGAGGTGACGGAGGTCTACGCCTCCTCGCCGTAGCCGAGGCGCGCGAGGAGCGCCGCTCCCTCCGGCAGATCGATCAGCGCCCTCGCCCGTTCCGGGTGACGCCGCCAGCGTCCGATCGAGCGCGCGGAGAGCGGTTGGACGGCGCGGTCCCGGTAGGCGAGGTGCTCGCGCATGCGCGCGTGCCGGGGGAACTCCTCGAAGCGGTCCGAGGCGGGCAGGTCGAGGAAGGCACAGAGCACCCGGACGACGCGCTCGTACTCGAGGACGAGGTCCTCGTAGCGGACCGTCAGGACGCGGGGATGGTCGCGGTGAGCGAGGCCTGCCGTGACGTCCTCGACCCAGCGGCGCGGCGAGACGTACCACCCGCGCTCGGGGTGCAGCGGGTGTCGGGAGGTCACCACGTCCCGGCCATCGCGCACGATGTGGATCAGCCGAGCCTCCGGGATGCGCGACAGCAGCCGGCCGAAGGCCCGCACGTTGCGCGGCGTCTTCTCGCACACGTGCCGCTCGTCGGGCTGGACCCCTCGCCGCAGCACGCTCAGGTAGAGCCAGTCCCAGCGGACGGGGAGGCTCAGGTCGGGCCGCGCGGTGTAGCCGGCGGGGGAGAACGCGTTGGTCTCCCGGTCGATCGGGTGGACGTGGGGGTGGCAGGAGAGGACGGAGGAGAGGAGCGTCGTCCCGGACCGCCCGCAGCCTCCGATGATGATCGGCGCACGGAGCAACCGGCGGACCCGGGGGAGCTCGGCGTAGCGCTCCGAACGGGTGCGCAGCGCCACGCGGAGCGGTCCCAGCGCCACCCCGACGCCGTGCACGGCTCTCAGCTTCCAGGCCAGGGGGTCCATACGGTGTCCGGTCGCGTGCGTGGCACCGCGGCCGCCGGCGGCCGCGCCCAGCGATCGGAGCATAGGTCGCCCGGAGACGATCCGCGCGGGGCGACCCGGGGGAGGCCGCCCCGCGTTCTCTCAGCGGAGGATGATCACCCGGTTTCCGGTCGGGTCGCCCACGGCCAGGTCGTCCCAGGTGTCCGCGTCCAGGTCACCCGAGAAGGCGGCGGGGGAGGCGCCGCCCGCGTCGAAGCGGCGAACGGAGATGTTCTCCCGGAAGACCCTCGCCGTGCGGCTGGAGCGGTAGTGAAGGTCCGAGGACCCCGGCCCGTCGGTGATCTGTCGGGCGCCGACGAAGACGTCCACGATGCCGTCGACGTCGATGTCGCCGATCCTGCCCAGGGCGTCGCTCGCCGCGATGATGCCGCTCCCGAAGGAGAAGCCGAGGCTGTCGCCCTCCATGCCGGGGGGCGCATTGGTCGTGTAGCGGATCTCCATCGACGGGCTCGCGAAGCCGGTGGCCGTGCCGAGCACGCCGATCAGCGAGTTGCGGCCGGCGTCGAAGTAGCCCACGTCCGGGTAGGTGTCCGCATTGATGTCGCCCAGGGGGTGGACGACGAGCGCCGTCTCGGCAGCCCCGCCGGTGGCGATCTCGAGGTAGTCGCCCGTCGGCACCGTCTCCAGCCCGGGACCGGTATGGGATCGGCCGGACACGAACAGGAGGGCGCCGTCCACCGGCCCCGTGGTCGAGCCGGGCGCGCCGAACACGATGTCCTCGCCCGGCACCCCATCGACGTCGCCGCCCGCGGAGTCGCCGGACGCCCCGAGGCCCACGTAGGTCGCCGCGAGGCCCTCGAGGCGGAAGCCGTCCGGCTCCGCGCTCGGCAGGGAGCCGTCGACCGGGTCGGCGCCGCCGAGGAGGATGTAGATCCGGCCCAGGAGCGGGGGAGCGGCGCCGATGCCGGGGGCGCCGACCATCAGGTCCGGCACGCCGTCATCGTTGAAGTCGCCCGCCGAGGCCACGAGCTGGCCCTGGAACGCGGTCACGTCCGAGTCGTAGCAGAGGTCGGCATCGCACCCCGCGCTGCCCACCGTGATCGCCGTGGGCCACGTGGTCCGACCGTAGAAGACGTAGGCCCGCCCCGCGAACACGGCCTCGAAGGGCGCGCCGACCGCGAAGTCGTCGATCCCGTCGTCGTTGAAGTCCCCGATCCCGGCCACGTAGGTGCCGGTGAGCTGGATCAGGCCCGGCGTCCCGGCGAAGCCGCTGCCCGCCGGGCCGCCGATCACCACGTCAGGGGTGGTGTCGAGGGTCGCGCCCCCGAAGAAGAGGTGCAGCTCGTCGTCGGCGGCGATGGCGAGGTCCGTGACGCCGTCGTCGTTCACGTCCCCGATGGGCGTGATGTTGCGGCCGAAGCTGGTCGTGCCGCCTTGAGGCGTCACCACCGTCTCCTCGAAGTCGACCGTCCCCGGCTCGTTGGCCACCGGGATCGGGGTGAGCTGGTCCGCCGCGTCCCGGCCCCGGAGGACGCAGTTCGTGGTCTCGCCGACCCGGAAGCCGTCGATGTCCTCGCTCTCGTCCGCGCCGCTAGCGGCCGGCACCGTGGTCAGGGGCAGCGCGCGCGCATCCCCCCACGTCATCTCGTCGGTGATCGGCGCCGAGGCGGAGCACCGGAGCTCGTAGCTCTCGAGGGGGTCGCCGTTGATGTCCGGCACCGCGGTCCAGCTGCCGGCGATGATGCCGTCGCGACGGTCCACGATCGCCCCGAGGGTCAGCTCCAGCGCGGTCGGGGGCTCCCCGAGGAACACGGAGTACGTGAACATCGCGCTCGCCACCGCTGGCGCGGTCCCGACCCGGACGCTGCCGGTGAGGTCCCGCCCGCCCATCGCCGGCACGCACGCCTCGATCTGGCCGCTGGCGTCGACCGTGACGTCCGTCTCGACGCCGTCGATGGTCACCACGGCCGGCGTCCCCTCCGGCGCGTCGGTGGTCGCCGAGACCTGGATCTCGAACTCCGGCGTGCCCGTATCGCAGTCGTCGTCGGGCGGCAGGTGAGCCCGGTCCTGAGGCAGGGTGACCTCGAGGGTGGGGATCTCGAAGACCTCGACCTGGCAGTCGGCCTCGCCCATGTTCCCGGCAAGATCCGTCGAGGTGGCCTCCGCGACCAGCGTGCCCCCGACGCCGTAGGTCGCGCCCACGAAGGTGGCCGTCGGGCCGCCGGCCGTGTCCTCCACCGGGCCGAACACCGGGCCTCCCCCGGCCGTCCGGATGACGAGCGTCACCGGGTCCGAGGCCTCGCTCCTGTCGATCTCCGTCTGGAACTGGATCCCGTCCTCGTCCGGGTCCTCGTCCGCGGCGCCGTCGAGGTCGAAGGGGCACACGTCGGGCCGGGCGAAGGTGAGCTCCGGCGGCTCGCAGTCCGCCTGGTACGACGCGAAGGGGCTCGTCCCCTCGAGGCTGCCGAGCGTGTGGACGGCGAACACGTTGAAGGCCTCGAACGCGGCGTCCGAGGGGAGCATCACCCCCGCGAAGGAGGCCTGGCCGTCGAAGTCCGGGTTGCCGGCGGCCGCCTCGCAGGTGGCCTGCCCGAGCAGCGTGGGCGGCGAGGCCTCGAGGAAGAGCTCTACCGGGGACCCGACCTCGGAGCACCCCACGGTGACGTCGACGGTGCAGAAGGCGTCCCCGGGCGTCTGGTCGTCGGCGGCGTTGAACTGGGACCCGGTCGCCGGCTCCTCGATCTCCGCCTCCGGGGCCTGGGTCCGAAGGCGCACGCTCACCCGGTCGTCCCCGTCCTCGTCCGCGTCGTTGCGCACCTGGGCGACGATGACCTGGGGCTCGCTGACGGAGGCGAGGGTCACCTGGCCCGAGAAGTCGGGCGCGGTGAAGGGCATGAAGGACGGCGCGGCGCCGTCGATGAAGACCGCCACCTCGTTGCAGCCGTCTCCATCGGTGGTCCCGTCGACGCGGACCTGGAAGCCCGGCGTCGAGGGGTCCGCGTCCTCGTCGATCCCCTCCACGAAGACGGTGTCCGCGAGGGGGCTGGTGATCGTAACCTCGCAGGGCTCGACCGTTGGGTTTCCGCATCCGGCCAGCACCGGAACGGCAAGCAGAGCGAAGGCAGCGGCGAGACGTTCACGCATCGGAGTCCTCCTGAGGGCGGGGTGTCACGCGGTGGGACACCATGCCCAACTGAGACACGGGTGCAGATACGGGCCTCGGGCGTCCCGATGAAGGCGGATGAAGGCGAGACCGGCGGGCCAGCCCCTGGTGCCTGGTCGGCGTACCGTAGGTTGTCGCCGCGCCGCGGGGATTCACGCTGTCCAAGCAAGGCAACCGCACGCCGCCCCCTGAAGACCAGTTCTGCGGGCCAAGGATAGCAGACGCCTGCACGTGTGCTCGCTCACGCCCCTCGGCGATCCTCGCTGCTCTCGGAAGGGGGGGAGCGCCAGGGCCGGCCGAGGAGGCCGCCCCCCGGAGCCTTGCGCTCAGCGCACCGTGAGCGTGGGCCGGTTCTCGCCGCGCCGCGGGGACGGGCACGGCGACCACGCGCTGGCCTACCCGAGCGGCCCCACGACCGTCTCCGCCGCCTCCGTCAACGCCTCCGCCCGGACCATCGCCGTGGCCGCCTCGATGTCCCGATACAACGCACGGTCCCCCTGCAGCGTCGGGATCGCCTCCCGCAACCTCCGATGCGCCGCTTCGACGCCCCGTCCCGGTCGCAACGGGGCGCGCAGATCCAGCCCCTGGGCGGCGACCATCGCCTCGGTCCCCAGGACCCGCCGCACGTTCTCGACCACCCGAGCGAGCTGGAGCGCGCCGATGCTCCCCATCGAGACGTGGTCCTCCCGACCCGCCGACGAGGGGATCGAGTCGACGCTCGCCGGATGGCACAGGCCCTTGTTCTCGCTGACCAGCGCGGCGGCCGTGACCTGGGCCATCATGAAGCCGCTGTCGAGGCCCGTGGTCGGGGCGAGGAAGGGCGGCAGCTCCGACAAGGCCGGATTGACGAGCTGCTCGATCCGTCGCTCCGCCACGTTCGCGAGCTCCGCGACCGCCGCCTTGGCGAGGTCGAGGGCGAGGGCCAGCGGCTGGCCATGGAAGTTCCCGCCGCTGACGATGTCGTCGTCCTCCGGGAACACCAGCGGGTTGTCGGTGACCGAGACGATCTCTCGCTCGAGCACCTGCCGCGCATAGCCGAGGGCGTCCCGGGTCGCGCCGTGCACCTGCGGCATGCAGCGCAGGGAGTACGGGTCCTGGACCTTCGAGCAGTCGCGATGGCTCTCCATGATCTCGCTCTCGGCGAGGAGCGCCCGGAGGTTGGCCGCCGTCACCGCCTGCCCGGGGTGGGGCCTCACGCGCTGGATCGCCTCCCGGAACGGCCGCTCGCTGCCCTTCAGCGCCTCGAGGCTCATCGCCCCGATCAGGTCCGCCGCCGTGCAGAGACGGAGGCCCTCCGCGACCGCGAGGCCGCCGACCGCCAGGATCAGCTGGGTGCCGTTGATCAGCGCGAGGCCCTCCTTGGCTTCCAGCACCAGGGGCGTGAGGCCCACCGCCGCGAGCGCCTCATCGCCCGGGAGCTCGCGCCCCTCCACCGTCGCCTCGCCCTCGCCGATCAGGACCAGCGCGAGGTGGGCGAGGGGCGCGAGGTCCCCGCTCGCGCCGACCGACCCGCGCGACGGGATCCGAGGAAGGACACCGCGCTCGAGCATCGCCGCCAGGAGCTCGATCACCTCGGGCCGGGCACCGCTGTGGCCGAGGGCCAGCGTCTGGGCCCGGAGCGCGATCATCGCGCGCACGGAGGCGGCATCGAGGGGCTCGCCGACCCCGCAGGCGTGACTCCGGATCAGGTTGCGCTGCAGCGCCCGCACCTGGTCGGCCGCGATCCGCGTCTCCGCGAGGGCCCCGAACCCGGTGTTGATGCCGTAGACGTTGGGCGCCTCTGCACCGGCCCGTGCGATGCGGTCGACGACGTCCCGCGCCGCCGCGACGCGCCCGCGGGCCTCGGGCCCGAGCACGAGCCGCGCCCGCCCCTCGCCGACCATCCGGAGGTCGTCGAGGGACCACGCCCCGCCGAGGGGCAACGTTCGAGCCTCGCTCCCTCCACCCATGGCGGGCGACCATGATCCGGGCCCCGCCCCCGGTCAACGGCGACCGATCCGGCCGCTCGAGAGCGCGCCCAGGGGGCCTCCGCCCCGGGGCCCTCGGGTTCACAAAAAGGAAATGACAACGCTATAGTGCGAGCATTCCAGGCCGCCGCGGTGGACCGCGCAGGACCCCCGGCCACTCGATGACCGACGCCCCCCGAACCGATGACGCAGGCCCCGCCTCCGGGCTCGGCTCCGCGACGGAACTCCGCCGGATCCTCGAGGCCGAGCTCGCGGCGAGCAACGAAGCACCGCGACAGGCGATCCTGCTCTACGAGCTCGGGTCCCTGGAGGAGCGCGAGGGCCACGAAGCGGAGGCGGTCCGGGACTACCTCCAGTCCTACAACCGGGATCCGGACTTCCGCCCCCCGCTGTTCGCGCTGATCGCGCTCTTCGAGCGTCGCCGCTCGACCAAGAACCTCCTTCGCCTGTATGACGCCGAGGCCAAGAGCGCGACCGAGGATCGCGAGGTCGCATCGGCGCTGGCCGACAAGGCCGCGACGCTGATCGACCACCTGGGCGATGACGACGGCGGGCTCGCCCAGCTCGCCGAGGCGGTGGAGCGGGCTCCGGACGACCCCGCCCTGGCCCTGCTCCTCGAGCACGAGCGCCGCGCGCACGGGGACGTCGAAGGGGCCCTCGAGGCGGTGCTCGCGCGGGCGGAGCTGACGGCCGACCCGGTCCTGGCCTCACTGCTGCGGCTGGAGGTGGGGCTCGCGCGGGAGCGCGCAGGCGACGTGGATGGCGCCCTGTCGATGCTCCGCAGCGCGGTGACCACCCCCGCGGCGCGCTGGCGCGTCCTGCACCAGCTCGAGCGCGTCGCCCGACGCCACCGGCGCCATCCGGAGCTCGTGGTCGCCCTGGAGGGGCGCGCCAAGCTCGCCGCCGCCGACGCCCGGGGCGAGGACAAGGGGCAGGCGTCGGGGGCCTTCAGCGTGCCCCGCTTCGTCGACCGGGCCCGGGCCGCGGCGCTGGGGGCGGCGCTCTACCGGGAGGCGGCGCGCCTGCGCGTCGCCCACCTCGGCGACGTCTCCGGCGCGCTCCGGGATCTCGAGGAGGGGATCGCGCTCGTCGGCGACGACGACCCCCTGCTGCGCCACGACCGCATGCTGGCCTGCGAGCTACTCGGCGACGTGGACCAGGCCGGCCTCGAGGCCGACCGCCTCCTCGCGCTCGGCGTCGAGGGTGCGTACGCGGCGGCGCTCCACTTCCGGCGAGCCGAGCGAGCCCAGGCCGCGGGCGACCGGGACGAGGCCGTACGGTCGCTGCAAGCCGCGACCCTGGCCAACGCCGACGGCGCCGTCGCGGCGGCGACCCTCGAAGACCTGCTCGCCGCCAGCGGCGAGGTCGAGCCCGCCATCGACGCGATCCTCGCCCGGGCCCGCGCCGGCGCCGACGACGAGGCCCGGAGCCGCGGCCTCTGGGAGGCCGCGCAGCTCGCGCGCGACACCCTCGGCGACCTGCCCCGGGCGGCCGGCCTCTACCTCGACGCGGCCGAGGCGAGCGCCGACCCCGTACCGATCCTGCGGGAGCTGTGGGCCGCGGCCGCGCGGGGCGGCGACCTCCACCTCGCCTCGACCGCCCTCGAGCGCCTGCTCGACGAGGACCTCGAGGACGGCGAGCGAGGCGCGCTCCTGCTCGCGCTCCACGACCTGCACCGCCACGACCGGAGCGACCCCCGGGCC
This sequence comes from Sandaracinaceae bacterium, assembly GCA_050331215.1. GTDB lineage: Bacteria > Myxococcota_A > Polyangia > Polyangiales > Sandaracinaceae > JBHJHB01. The sequence goes on from JBHJHB010000025.1 coordinate 120,522, forward strand.
GCCGTCGCGGTGCTCTGGCGCGCCCTCGAAGCACCCGCCGCGACCCCGTGGGCGCCGGACCTCGCCCGCCTCTACGGGGCGACCGAGGACGAGGGCGCGCTCCTGGCCCAGGGCCACCAGGGCCTCGCCGCGCGCGCCGGCGACGCCGAGACCGCGGCCGCCCACCTCTGCGCGGCCGCCCGCGCCCTCGTGCGCGCCGGGCGCCCCGACGAGGCGATCGCGGCGCTGAGGGACGCGACCGCCCGCTCCCCCGGCCACCCGTACGCCGTCGCGCTCCTCGAGGCCGTCCTGGGCGAGCGGGGAGACGCGGAGGCGGTCGCGAAGGTCCTCCGGGAAGCGGCCGACGCCTCCGACACCCCCCGCGCCGTGGAGCGCAGGCTGCTGCTCGCCGGCGCGGCGGCCGAGGCGGCCGGCGACACGGAACGTGCCGCGGCCGCCTACCGGGAGGCGGCGGAGCGGGTGCCGACCTCCGTCGGGCCCGCCTTCGCGCTCCTCCGCCTCGCGGAGAGCCAGCGCAACGACGCGCTCCTCGGGACCGCGCTCGAAGCCCTCGCGGCGCGGGAGCGGGAGCGGGGGGAGCCCGGGGCGCACAGCCTGGCGCTCGGCGAGTACCGCGACCTCGTGCAAGGCGATGCGGCGGGGGCCGCCGAGGCGCTGACGGAGGCTCTGTCGAGCGGGGAGGTCGCGCTCCAGGCTGCGGTCGATCTCGCCCTCCTCGGTGGCGCGAACGGCACCGGGGAGGCTCGGCTGGAGGGTCTGCGGCGCCTCACGGCGGGCCTCTCGGGTGCGCTGCGGACGGTGATCGACCGCGAGGTCGCAGGCACCGCCCTGCTCGGCAAGGCCGACATCCCGCTGGCGGAGGCGACGCTCGACCGGCTGGCGGTCGAGGCGCCGGGGGACCCGTGGGCGCAGCTCGCCCTCCTCCGCCTGCGGGGGGCCCAGGCCAGCCGCGCGGCGGAGCGCCCGGCGCGCTGGCAGTCCCTCGCGGAGGCGACGGACGACCCCGTCGCGGCGGCCCAGCTGACGCTCCAGGGCTTGCGCGCCAGGGTCGCTCTGGAGGGCGCGGAGGCCCTCGACGACGCGGTGCTGGTCGCCCACGAGGTCGCCGCGTCCGTGCCGGACGACGTGGCGGCGGCCCTCGCCCTCGACGAGACCCTCGGCCCCGGGGACGATCCGGACGCCCGAGCCCGCGTCCTCGCCCAGCGGCTCGAGGGCACGGACGACCCGGCTGCGCGCCTGTCCCTCGAGCTGGCCCTGGGGCGGACCCTCGTCGCGGCCGGCCGCAGCCGCGAGGCGCTCGAAGTCCTGCTGCGCGTCGCGGCTGCCGACAACGACGACCTCGCGAGCTGGGAAGCGATCCGGGTGGCGGCGCGCGAGGCGGAGGCCTGGGAGCCGCTGGTCGAGGCGTGCGACCGCCTGGCCCAGCTCCTCGACGACCCGGAGCTCCGGATGGCGCTCTGGGAGGAGTCGGCCGCCGTGCTGATGGACGAGCTGGCCCAGAGCGATCGCGCGGAGCGGCGCCTGCGGCGCGTGCTGGCGCTCGACGCTCGCCGGCCCGTCGCCTTCGGCCGGCTGCACGACCTGCTCGCCGAGCACGGCGACGAAGCGGGGCTCCTCGAGCTGGTCAGCGACCGCATCGAGATCCTCGACGACGGCGACGAGCTGGCGCGCCTGTACTACGAGCAGGCTCGCCTGCTCCGCTCCCTCGGCCTGCGGGAGGAAGCCCTCGGGGCCCTCGAGAACCTGCTGCTCCTCGACGAGGAGCACGTGGGCGGGCTCGCGCTCCGGGTGGAGCTCCTCGTGCAGGACGAGCAGTGGGCGCCCGCGGTCGGCTCCCTGCAGGCGCTCGCGCGGGCGCGGGACGTCCCGGCGAGCCAGCGCCGGATCGCCCGGCTGGGCGCGGCGGACTTCCTCGAGCACCGGCTCCAGGCGCCCGAGGAGGCGCTGGCGGAGCTCGAGGCGGTGGAGGCGATGGGCCGGGCCGACCGCGCTCTCCACGAGCGCATGGCCAGCCTCGCCGAGGACATCGGCGACGCGGATCGGGCGGTCGCCCATCTCGCCGAGGCCGTCCGGACCGCCGAGGCGCCCGAGGTCATCGCCTCCCTCGAGCGCCGGATGGCCGCGCTCCACGAGGTGGCCCGCGAGGACCACGGGGCGGCGATCGAGGCCTACTCCCGGGCGCTCGCCGCGGCGCCGACCGACCTCGACGCGGCCGAGGCCGCCACGCGCCTCCTGGACGACATGGGCCGCCAGGACCTCTCGGACCGGTTCGCCGCCGCCGTCCGCGGGGAGCTCTACGAGGACCCCACGGATCCGGAGGCTCTCCGCCGCCTGGCGCGGGCCGGCCGCTGGGTCTCCGACGGCGCGCTGGAGGGAGCCGCCCTTTCCGTGCTGGTCGCCCTCGGCCAGGCGGACCCGCACGAAGCGTCGCTCTTCGAGGGGCTCCGTCGGCCCACCCCGGATGGCCCCCCCCTCGACAACCTCACGTTCTCCCTCCTGATCGCGCCGGGGTTCGACGACCCCGCGCTGCACCTGGCCCGGGCGGTGGCGCCCGGCCTCGCGGCCGTGGATGGCACGGAGCCCTCGGCCTTCGGGGCCGGCCGGGGGACGCTCGTCCAGGGCGCGGACCCGCTGCTCGAGGAGCTGGCCCACCTGGCGACGCTCCTCGGCGCCCCCGCCGGCGCGCTTCACCGGGGCGGGGACGATGCCGGGCGCCTGGAGCTCCTGCCCTACGCAAAGGGGGGCCCAGCCTGGCTGCTCGGCCCGGCGGTCGGCGCGCCCCTGTCCCCCGAGGCCCGCTTCGTGGTCGGGCGGCTCGCGTTCGGGCTCCGCTTCGGCGTCGCTCCGTTCGTGCGCCGTGGGCCCGAGGCCGCGACGACCGCGGTCCTGGCCGCCGCGGTGGTGGCCGGGCACCCGCTGCCCCGCGCCGAGGGGCGGGACGACGTCGCCGAGCTCGCGCGACGGCTCTCCCGGGCGTTGCCCCGTCGCACGCGCAAGAGCCTCGCTCCGCTGGTCGAGCCCCTGCTCCACGGCTGGAGCGTCACCGCCTGGACCCAGGCCCTCCACCGCTCGGCGGACCGCGTGGGCGTCCTGCTGGCCGGCGACGTCGGCCCCGGCCTCCGCCGCCTGCTCGATGGCCCGGTCGTCCCGGAGGTGGTCCGCGCGTCCAAGGAGGCCAGGCTCCTCCTCGACTTCTGGCTGTCGGCGGAGAGCGTCAACGCGCGCCGCCGCTGGTGGAGCGAGCCGTGAGCGACGGCACGAAGGAGCCGACCGACGGGGAGGCCGGCCGCGGCGCGCCCGAGGTGGACGTGGACGTGCCCGGGCCGCGCCGCGACGGCCGCGAGGCCGAGCCGACGCGGCTCTACCCCACGTCCGGGCGTACCCGGGTCGAGGACCTCGAGGACCTCGACCACCTGGACGAGGACGCGATGGCGGCCACCACGGTCGCCGACGTCCCGAAGGAGCTGATCGCGCGTCTCGCGGAGCCCCCGTCGGACCGGCCGACGGCTCCGCCGCCCCAGACGCCGACGAGCGCGGACCTCGACCCGGCCGGGCCCTCCGCGGACCTCGACCTCGACGGGCTGCTCGCGGGCATGGAGGACGACACCAAGGCCTACCCCGACCCGCCCCGGTTCGAGACCTCGGACGAGCGCGGCGAGGAGCGGGCCGAGCCCGAGCCCCAGCCCCAGCCCTCGCCCTCCCCGGAGCGCAGCGCGAAGGCGGCCCCGGAGCGGCCGTCGCCCCAGGCTCGCCGTCCCGCCGAGCGCCCCTCCGGGCGATCGCCCCCTCCCGGCGATCGGCCTCGCGTCCGGCCGCCGCCGCCGCCGCCTCCGGGCACTCGCATGCCCCGGCCGGTCGGCGGCATCCCACCGATCCCGCGGCCTGGAGGGTCGCCCAGCGCCGAGAGCGCCCCACGGGCTCCGGCCCTGCCGGCCGTCCCCCGACCCGGGGAGCCGGCCCGAGAGCCCCGCCGCACGGGGAGCTTCGACGCCGAGAGGCCCCCGTCCAGCCGGCCCGCGGGCGTCGGTCGGCCCGGACCTTCGCCCGCACCGGCACGCGGCGTCGAGCCGACCGAGAGCTCGACCGTGACCCTCGAGGGCCCCGCCACCGCGCCTCCCCCACGCGGCCTGCCGCCGCCGCCGCCGCCCGCCACGCCGCCGCCGCCACGACCCGAGTCCATGCGCGACGAGGCGTTCGCGCAACGGCCCGTGCCGGCCGCTCCGCCCGTGCCGGCCGCTCCGCCCGTGCCCGAGCCCGCGCCCCCCGAGCCCGCGCCCCCCGAGCCGGCCCCCGAGGCGGAGACGAGCTCCTCCGCGGCCGTCGACTGGTCCCTCCTCGACGACGAGCTGGCGACCGACGTGCTGCACGTCGACCAGGTCCAGGGCGCCGGGAGCGCCCCCGGGATGCCGGAGCCGCCGCGCCCGGCCACAGCCGAGCGGGCCGAGCGCCCGGCCCGCGCCGACGAGCCGGCCCCGGCGCCCGACGGCGGTGCCCTCGAGCTCGGCGAGGACGACGAGGACGAGGACGAGGCGATCCTCCTGATCACCGAGGCCGACGACCGCGGCGCGGCCGCGGCGCGGTGGACCGTCCGGAGCCGCACCATCCGCGAGGAGACGTTCCCGCTGGTCGGGTCGGGCCCGGAGGCCCTCGCCCTGCGCAAGCGCCTGCTGCTGGGCCTGGCCGCGGTGCGGCAGGGCGCCGTGCAGGCGCGGCTCTACGACGCGGCGGCGGAGATCGCGCCCCGCCTCGGCCAGGTCGAGGAGGCGAGGGACTACCACGAGGCCGCCCTGGAGGCCGACCCCAGGGACGTGGTGGCGCTCCGGGCGCTGCGGCGCCTCGCCCTGGCCAGGGGCGCCCCGGACCGGGCCGCCGCCCTCCTGGCCCGCGAGGCCGAGCTGCCGCTGGGCGACGAGGAGCGGGCGTCGGTCCTTCTCCACCTCGCGGAGGTCCGCCTCGGGGCGCTGAAGGACCCCGCTGGGGGGCTGCAGGCCGCCCGGCAGGCCATGGAGGTCGCGCCGAGCGTCGGGGCCGCCGTGGCCTGGGCCGAGGCGAGCGCCGCCGCGGGCGACGCGGAAGGCGAGCGGGAGGCGCTCCGGCGGGCCGGCGAGGTCTGGGCCGACCCGGTCGCGCAGGCCGCGGTCGCCGTCGACGTGGGCCGCGCCCTCGAGGCGGCCCGGGATCCCGACGCAGCGCGGGCCCAGTTCCAGCGGGCCACCGAGCTGGACGCCCAGGCGCTCGACGCGCTGTTCGGGCTCGCTCGGACCACCGCCCGGGGCCCGGGCGCGCGGCTTGCCGTCGAGGCCCTCGAGCGGCTGGCGGAGTACCTCCCGGCCGGAGTCCGGGACGCGGTGCTCACCCGGGCCGCTCGCGTCGCCACGCACGTCGCGGGCGAGCCGGAGCGCGCCCTCGAGCTGACGGCGGGAGCCACGGGCCTCGCGGCCCGGCGGGCGTGGGTCGAGGCCGCCACCCGGGCCGGGGACCCGGCCACGGAGGTCGCGGCGCTGGACGCCTGGGTGGGGGCCGCCGGGGGGACCGAGCGCGCGTACGCCCTTCTGCGGAAGGCGGACGGCCTGGCCGCGGCGGGGCGCCTCGACGACGCCGCGCGGGCGCTCCGGGACGCCGCGCTCGCCGACGGCAGCCTGTCCGCCGTCGAGGTCGCGCGGGCGGTGCTCGCCCAGCGCACCGGCGACACGGAGCGGTGTTCGGTCACGGGCGGCACGGGCGGGTCCGGGGCGCGCGCGGCCCGCGCCGCGGCCGACCCGGCGGGCCTCGACGAGGAGCGGTCGCGCCTCGCCGAGGCCGCGGACGAGCGCACGGCGCTGGTCACCGCCGACGTCCTGAGCCTCGACGTGGCCGCTGGCCTTGGCGACGCCGCGGCGCTCGGCGAGGCCCTCGGCCGCCAGGCCGAGCGGACCGCGCCCGAGCAGCGGGTCGGGCCGCTGCTCGCGCGCGCCGAGCACCTCCGTCACGTCGGTGACGACGAGGGTCGGCGGCAGGCCCTCGCCGAGGTGCGGGTGCTCCGGCCGGGGGATCCCGTCGCGAGCCGCGCCTCGGCGTCCGCCCTGGTCGGCCGGGAGGCGGCGCAGGCCTGGATGGAGGAGGCCGAGGGGGCCGACGGCCCGCGAGCCGCCTTCGCGGCGACCGAGGCGGCGCGGCTGAGCCGGGAGGGCGAGACCCTCGGCTCGTACCGGCGCGCCCTGGCCAAGGCGCCGGGCTTCCCGCCCGCGGCCTGGGCGCTTCGGCCCCTCGCGATGGAGCTCGGTGACCCGCTGACCCTCCAGGAGGTCCACGAGCAGCTCGCCCGGACCGCGCCCACCCCCCGTGAAGCGGCGGCCCACCGGGTGAGGGGAGCGATGCTGCGGGCGGAGGCGGACCCGGAGGGGGCCGCGGCGCTGCTCCTGGAGGCCCAGGGCGACGCCCCGAACGACGCCGTGCTCCTGAGCCTGCTCGCCCGCCTCGCCGCGGACACGCCGGCGGCGGAGCGCGCCCGTCGCTTCCGGACCGCGGCCGACGCCGCGACCGCCCAGCGGGCGGACGGAGTGGCGGCTCGGATCCTGCGGGTGCTCTCGGCCAACGCCTTCGAGGAGGCGGGGGACTCGCTGTCGGCCGCCGGGGAGCTGGCCAGCCTGGGGGAGGTGTTCCCCGGGGACCCCGTCCTGCAGGTGAGCCTCGACCACCTGGAGATCGAGGCCGGGCGGGTCGGCGAGGTCGCGGAGCGCCGCCAGGCCGCCCTCGACGCCGCGGCCACGGACGACGAGCGGGTCGCCGCCCTGGAGGCGCTCGCCCAGCTGGAGCTGCACGAGCGCGAGGATCCGGAGCGGGCGCTCGCCTCGCTCCGGGCCCTGCTCGCCGTCGCGCCGGGGCACCTGCCGAGCCTCCGCGCCGTGCAGGTCCACGCGACCGAGCAGGCGGACCACGACGAGGTGCTTCGCGCGGTGGAGGGCCTCGTGGCGCACATCGAGGAGCCCACCGAGGTGGGGGCTCACCTTCGCCTGCTCCGCCGGCTCCGGGCCCAGCAGGAGGACGGCCCACCGGAGGCCGGCGACGCGGACCTCGTCGCCCACGGCGGGCGCGCGAGGTGGGATCTGTGGCTCGCGCGCCGGGTGCGGCCGGCCGCGTCCGAGGCCCGGGAGCAGGGGCTCGCCGCCGCCGCCGCGACGCGGGTCGCGGAGCTCCTCGGGCGCCCCCGGGAGAGGGCCGCGGCGGCGCTGAGGGCAGCGGAGCTCCTGACCGGCGCGGACCGCGAGAAGGCGCTGACCCTCCTCGTCCAGGGTTACCAGGCGATGCCGGATCATCCGGTCGGGGCCGCGCGCTGCGCGGAGGCGCTGGACGCCCTCGGCCGGGCGGACCGCGCGGCCGAGGCGTACGAAGCGGCTGCGGAGGCCACCCGTGACCCCGTTCGGCGCGGCGCCCTCCTGCACCGCGCCGGGAGCCTCTGGGACGAGCCCCTCGGGATGCGCAACCGCGCGCGCGCGGCCTTCGAGCGAGCCGTCGAGGTCGACCCGGGCAACACCGCGGCGTTCGACCGAATGTGCCGCATCCTCCAGGACGACGGCGAGGGGGAGCGGCTGGCCGAGCTCTACGAGCGGCGCATCGCGGCCGGCGGCGACCCCGAGCACGTCGCCTCGCTCTACGAGTCGAAGGCCCGCTTCCTCGAGAGCGAGGGCGACCTCGACGAAGCCAAGGAGGCCTACCGGTCGGTCCTGGGCCTCGATCCGGAGCGCGTCGAAGCCCTTCGCCGCCTGGCCAACCTCTGCCTCGCGAGCGAGGATTGGCGCGGGGCGGCGGAGGTGCTGATCCGCATCGCGCGCGTGCGCAAGGACCCGGACGAGCTCCGGTGGGTCTTCTTCACCCTGGGCGACATCTACGACCGCCACATGCCCGACGCCCGCCGCGCCGAGGCCGCCTTCCGGCGGGTGCTCAAGCTGTTTCCGGCCGACCCCCCCGCCCTGGAGCGGCTCGGCGCGCTGTACGCGCGAGAGGGTCAGGACGAGCAGGCCGCGGCGGTCCTCGGCGAGCTGACCAAGGGCGTCGAGGACCCGACGTCGAGCCGGCGCCACCGGCTCGCCCTCGCCCTCACGCAGGAGCGCATGGGTCAGGTACGGGAGGCCGAGCAGACCCTCGAGGCGGCGTGGCGGGACGCGCCCACGGACCGGGTCGTCCTGAAGAGCCTCGTCGAGTTCTTCGGCCGCCACAGCGCCAACAACGCCCTCGCGATGCACCTCAACCGCGCGGTGAACGACATCCGGCGGGTCCTCGAGGCGGACGTCGGCGACCCGGCGGCATGGCCGGCGCTGGTGGACGTGCTCCGGTGGCAGCGCCGCGAGGACGCCGCCCAGGTCGTTGCGAGCGCGGCCGCCGCGCTCGGCCTCCTGCCTGCCGAGCACGCCGCCCTCCTGGACGGGTCCGGGGCGGCGGTCGGGCTGGGCCCGGCAGGCGCGAGCGCGGCCCTCGACGAGGACCTCGCCCCCGAGGCCTTGAACGGCCCGACCCAGGAGGTGTTCCGCCGCACCGGGGACGTGCTGGAGCGGGCGCTTCCCTTCGACGTCCGGGCCTACCATGGCGAGCGACTCTCGCGGCGGGAGGCGCGCCTGAGGCCCCTGGCCCGCGAGATCGCGCGGTGGTTCGATCTCGCCGAGCCCGAGATCTACGTCACGGAGGCCGCCCCCCGGGTGTGCGTTCCGGTCCAGAGCTCCCCCCCGGTCCTCCTGATCGGCGCCGAGCTCCCCGACCTCGCCGAGGAGAACGAGGCGCGCTTCGCGCTGATCCGGGCCTTCAAGATCGCCGCCGCCCACCTCGCGATGGTCGCGCGCGCCCAGCCCCACGAGGTGCACGCGCTGATGGGGGCGCTGATCCACCTGGTGGATCCGAGCCACGACCCGGGGCCGACCGACCCGGACCTCCTCGAGGAGATGGTCCGCCGCCTCTCCCGGGGCCTCCGCGCGAACGCGGACTCGCTCGCCCGTCCGATCCTCGACATGGCGGGGAGGGCTGGCTACGACCCCTCGCGCCTCGCGATGGCCGCGAGCGAGTGGGGCAACCGCGTGGCGCTGGTGTGCACGGGCTCGGCCCCGGCGGCGCTGACCGCGCTCGCGAAGCTCAGCGGCAAGCAGGAGCTGCCCCACGACCCGGCGACCCGGCTCAGCCTGCTGCGCAGCTTCCCGGAGGCGTCGTCGCTCATCGCCTTCGCGGTCAGCGAGGCCCACTTCTCCGCCCGGCTCCGCGGCGGGGCGAAGGAGCGCTGACGTGCGCCTCGGACTCCTCGGGCCGAGCCAGGGCGATGAGGACGCGATCCGCGACGCGGTCGAGTTCCTCCTCGGCGACGCCGAGGTCGACGAGGCCCTCTACCTCGGCGAGGACGACGGGGCCCTCGAGCGGGTGCTGTCGGCCGTGGCCAAGGACCTGTTCGGGGGACCCCCGAGCGACGACACGTTCCTCGACCGAGCCGCCGAGCTCGGAGCTCGCGGCACCCCCGAGCAGATCGACGCCCTGCTCGAAGCCGACGCGAGCCTCCGGCGGCTGGCCACGATCCGGAAGCTCCCCCCATCCCCGACGCGGGCGGTGGAGATGCTCGCCGACCGCATCATGCTCGCGGTGCACGACAAGGCGGTCCTCGACGAGGAGGACATCGCCAACGCCCACCTGATCGTCTACGGCCGCTCCGAGCAGGCGAGCCTGCGCCGCTTCGGGCCGCGCGCGTTCCTGACCCCCGGCCCCCTCACCGCGCGCAAGGTGCTCCTGATCGACGTCGAGGAGCAGGGGCTCCTCACGGTGTCGCTCTTCGAGACGACCGGCCTGCCGGTGTGGCGCGAGACCGTCGGCCGCAAGACCGCCCGCGTCCAAGTGAGCCGGTGATGGCGACCACGTGGGCGGTCTTCGGGGGGTCCTTCGACCCGCCCCACGTCGGCCACGTCCTGGCGGCGGCCTACGTCCTGAGCACCGCGCCCGTGGAGCGGGTCCTCTGCATCCCGACCTTCCAGCACGCCTTCGGCAAGCGGAGCGCGCCCTTTCCGCACCGGCGCCGGATGTGCGAGCTCGCCTTCGGCCCGCTGCGCGGGGTCGAGGTGAGCGACCTCGAGGCCCGCCTCGGGGGGGCCAGCTACACGGTCCGGACGCTCCGCGAGCTGGCCGCGCGCCACCCGGCCGTGGGCCTGCGGCTGGTGGTCGGCGCCGACCTGGTCCCCGAGGTCCCGTCGTGGCGCGAAGGGGACCGGCTCCCCGGGCTCGCCCCGCTCCTCGTGGTGGGCCGGGCCGGCCACGGCTCGCCCGGCGACGGCCGTCCGCTCATGCCGGAGGTCAGCTCGACCGAGGTCCGCCAGCGCCTCGAGGCGGGCGCCGAGGTCGAGGGGCTCGTGCCGCGCTCCGTGACCCGCTACATCCTGCGCCACGGCCTGTACCGGGGGGAGTGAGGTGAAGCTCGCGATCGTCGGGCGTGGTCGCCTCGGAGGCGGCCTCGCGACGGCACTCCGGGCGGCAGGGGAGCGGGAGGTCCACCTGGTCCGGGGGCGTGGGCCGGATCGCGCGGTCCTCCGGCGGAGCGCGACCGTGCTCCTGGCGGTGCCCGACCCGGCCGTCCCCGGGGTGGCGGCGAGCCTCGCAGCGCACGTGAGGCCCGGCCAGGCGTTCCTTCACGCCTCGGGGAGCCTGCCTCCGTCGGCCCTCGACGTCTGCGCGGAGGCGGGCGCCGCGACCGGGGCCTGCCATCCGCTCGCGTCCTTCGCCGATCCGTCGCGGCCCCCCACCCTCGCCGGGGTGACCTTCGTGCTGGCGGGGGCCCCGGAGGCGGTGACCGCCGGCCGACGGATCGCCTTCGCGCTCGGGGCCCGCGTGATCGCTCGCCCCGTGCACGGCCCGGCCTACCACGCGGCGGCGGCGCTCTGCGCCAACGGAGCGGCGGCGCTGACGGCGGTGGCGGCCCGCGTGCTGTCCGCCGGGCGCTCGGTCGAGGCGAGGAGCGCCGAGCGGGCGATGGGAGCGCTGCTGAGGACCGTCGGCGAGAACGTCGAGCGCCTCGGCTTCCCGCAGGCGTTGTCCGGGCCGGTGGTGAGGGGCGACGACGGGACCGTCCGGGGTCACCGGACCGCCCTCAGCGACGTCGACCGTGACGCGCTGGACGCCTACGACGCCGTGGCGCCGGCGATCCTCGACCTCGCCCGGCGGGCCGGCCTGCCGCCCGACCGGATCGCCGCGATCCGAGCCGCCCTCGACGAGGACTAGTCACCTGGAACAGCAGTGAGTGGTCAATCCCGGCGAGCGATCGGCGCCCGAATCAAGGAACGACGACGAGGAATACTCCGCGCATTTCGAGGAGAAGTGACGCCGAGTCGGGCGTCGAGGGCCGGCGGGATTCTTGCCACGAATCGCCGAGACAGGTGACCAGGCACCTGGAACGGCAGTGAGTGGCAACACACTGAGGCAGGTGACGAGAGCACCGATCAGCACGGCGCGCGAGGCGCCCCGCTCTCGTCCCGGCTCGCCCGCGCCGATCAGGACGCCGCTCGGGTCCCGGCGCCCTCCGCCTCGACGACCACCTCGTCCCCACGCCCCCGGAGCCGCACGCGCTCCGCACCGGCGAGGCGCCCGCCCAGCAGCGCCCGCGCCAGCGGCGACTCCACGCAGCGGGCCACCGCCCGCCGCATCGGGCGCGCGCCGAGCTCGGGGTCGAAGCCCTGCCGCACGAGGACCTGGACCGCGCTCGGGTCGACCTCCAGCGCGACCCGGTGCTCCTCCGCGAGGACGCGGCTCACCTCCCGGAGCATTCGCTCCGCGATGAGGGCCGCCTCCCGCTCCCCGAGGGGGGCGAAGACGAGGGGCTCGTCGATGCGGTTCCAGAGCTCGGGGGGCAGCGCGCGCCGCGCGGCCTCGAGGATCGCCTCGCTCCGATCGGGCCGAGCGCCCGCGCCGCTCCCGAAGCCGACCGCGGCGCGCGCCGCCGCTTCGACGCCGAGGTTCGAGGTCATGACGACCACCGTGTTTGTGAAGTCGGCGGTGCGGCCTCGGCCGTCGGTCAGCCGCCCCTCGTCGAGCATCGGCAGGAGCGCGAGGAGGACGTCGCGGTGGGCCTTCTCGACCTCGTCGAGGAGGAGGAGCTGGTAGGGGCGACGCCGGACGGCCTCCGTGAGCTGCCCGCCGTCCTCGTGGCCGATGTAGCCGGGGGGGGCGCCCACCAGGCGAGCCACGCCATGGGCCTCGCTGAGCTCGCTGAGGTCGAAGCGCGTCATCCCGCTCCCGGGGAACAAGGCCTCCGCGACCGCCTTGGCGGTCTCCGTCTTGCCCACCCCGGTGGGGCCGAGGAGGAGGAACGTGCCGAGGGGCCGGCGCCCCCGGAAGCCAGCCGCGGCCTTGCGGAGCGCGTCGGCGATGCGGCCGAGGGGCCGGTCCTGCCCGATCACGCGGGCCCGCAGGTGCTCCTCCAACCCGAGCAGACGCTCGCCGTCCGTCCGGAGGAGCCGGTCGAGCGGCACCTGGGCCCGCGCCGCGATCACCTCCGCGACCGCCGCGCGGTCGACCGCGTCGGCGCCCCGGCGGCGGGCCCGGGCCGCGGCGAGGTCGACGACGCCGAGCGCCTTGTCCGGGAGGAACCCGTCGCTCAGGTACCGAACGCCGAGCTCGACCGCGGCCTCCAGCGCCGACGCCTCGATGCGGACGCCATGGTGCCGGGCGTAGCGCGGCGCGAGGCCCGCGAGGATCGCGAGGGCGTCGTCGGGGCACGGCTCGGCGACCTCCACGCGCGTGAAGCGCCTCGCCAGGGCGGGATCCCGGGCGAAGGCGCGGCGCGCCTCCGCCTCGGTGGTGGCGCCGATGCACGGGAGGGTCCCTCGGGCGAGGGACGCCTTGAGCTCCTGCGCCAGGTCGTCCGGGCCGTCGCCGCCGAACGCCGTGTGGATCTCGTCGAGGAACAGCAGCACCCGTCCGCCCTGCGCCTTCACCTCGGCCTGGAGCTGGCGGACGCGCTCCGCGAGGGCGCCCCGGACGCCCGTCCCCGCGGTCAACGCGCCGACGGAGAGCTCGACCAGGATCCGCCCCCCTCCCTCGCCGACCTCGAGCAGCCGCTGCGCGAGGCCCTCGACGAGGGCGCTCTTCCCCACCCCCGGCGGGCCCACGACCAGGGGGTTGTTCGCGCGCCGCCGCGCGAGGATGTCGAGGAGCTGGTCCAGCTCCCGGTCCCGGCCGATCAGCGGGTCCAGCGCCCCCCGGGCGGCCAGCGCGGTCAGGTTGCGGCCGAGCCGCCCGAGGATCGGATAGCGGTCCGGGTCGAGGTCGTAGGTCTCGCCACGGCCGGCCCGCGCGCGTTTGGCGGTGCGGGGGGACGCGCTGGGGCGCCGGGGTGCCCTGTCCGGCGACCGGGCGGTCGAGGCACGGGCGCCCCGGTTGCCGTGGGCCCGGGCCTTCGGGGCGAGGCGCTCGCGGACCGATCCGGTCGGGGCGGCGGGCGCGAGCCTCGCGAGGACGTCGTCCCGCAGGCGCGCCGGGCTGGCCCCGGCGTGCTCGAGGCAGCGGTACCCCGCGCTCCGGGGCTCCTTGACGATCGCGGCGAGGAGGTGGAGGGGCCCGGGTCGGGCCGCGCCGTGGGTCTGCGCCAGCCGCGCGGCCCGCTCCGCGGCCACCTCGATCGCGCTCGCCGGCTCCTCGTCGGCCACCTTGAGCGCGCTGATCAGGTCGATCTCGCGGAGCCCACGCTGCGCGAGGAGCGCCGCCGCGTCCCCCTCCTGTTGGAGCAGGACGAGGACCGCGTGGGCGGTGGACGGCCGCTGCTTGCGACGCTGCGCCGTCCGGCGTGCCGTCGCGATCAGACCGCTGAGGGTGCCCGTCCGCATGCCACCTCGCCGATACCGGGCGCGGATCGGCGGGCCAAGTTTTTCGCAGGCCGGATCGGCCGCGCGGGCGGGCCTTCGACTCCCGTGGGGAGGTTTGATAGCTTGCCGCCGCCCGGGCTTCGCGCTTGGCGTGCAGGTACCACGCCGCGCTTCGCGACCTGGCTATCGCGCCTCTGGAGACGACATGTCGACGATCCGTCCGCGGCCCCGCGTCCGCCGCCCCCATGCCGCCGTCGGGGCCCTCGCCGTTGCCCTCGGCCTCGCCCTCTGCGCCGTGCTCCCGACCCCGTCGGTCCCGACGGCCCTCGCCCAGAGCCTGCGATGCAGCATCTACCTCACCCAGCAGCGGATCCCGGGCGACCTGAGCGAGCGGGGGCTGATCAACTTCGCGCGCCGCCACCGCGCCCGCGCCTTGCGGGAGACGTCGGAGGAGGAGCTCGACGAGCGCTCGTGGATCAGCAGCGCCGTCTTCGCCTTCAACCGCCCCCCCGGCGACCTGGAGTTCCACGTCCTGTTCTACGACATGGAGGAGGGGCGCCAGTTCCTGCGCGAGATGAGCGTCTTCCTCGGCAACCGCCAGGACAAGACCGTGCTCCACCGCATCCGGCTCCCGCGGCCGACGTTCAAGCCCAACCGGGAGCACGAGCTCGTCGTGACCGTGCGACGCCAGGAGGTCGGGCGTGTCCGCTTCGAGACCTCCGGCGAGGAGGTGCGCCACACCGGGATGGTCGACTTCACCGAAGGGGAGAACGAGCCCTGAGCGAAGGGCGCCGAACCCCGCTCGAGCCCCTCGATGGCCCGCGGCCCTCGTCGCAGTAGCTCCTCCGGTGACCTGCTCGCGCTGTCCGATGCAGCGCGGGAGGGCCGCTGGCCGCCGGTCGCCGTGCTGGCCGGTGCGGAGCGCTTCCTTATCGAGCGCGCCGTCGGGCTGCTCCGCGCGGCGGTCCTCGGCGACGGCCCGGCCGGCTTCAACGACGACGTCTTCCACGGCGCGCCCGCGCTCGGGGCCGACCGGATCCTGAGCGCAGCGCGCACCCTCCCCATGATGGCCCCGGCCCGTTTCGTGCTGGCCCGGGACATCGAGCTCGCTCCCCCGGAGACCCTCGACGCCCTGGTCACGCTGATCGAAGCGCCGATCGACACGAGCTGCGTGGTGCTGACGGCCACGAAGCTCGACGGGCGGAGCCGGCTCACGAAGGCGGCCCGCAAGGCGGGGGTGCTTCACGACGCCGCGCCTCTGAAGGGGGCGGCGCTGCGGCGCTTCGCGCGCGCCGAGGCGACGCGGAGAGGTCACCGGCTCGAGGCGCCGGGCGAGGAAGCCCTGCTCCTCGCCATCGGCGAGGACCTCGCCGCGCTCGACGACGCGCTGGAGCGGCTCTCGCTGTTCGTCGGCGAGGGCGCCGCGATCGGGGCCGCAGCCGTGGAGGCCTGCGTGAGCCGCCTCGCGGTCGACTCGATCTGGAGCCTCGTCGACGCGGTCGGCGCCCGGGACCTGCCGACGGCTCTCGGGGCGGCGGGCTCGCTGCTCGGCGACCGGGAGCCGGCCCTGCGCATCCTCGCGCTGCTGTCGCGCCAGCTCCGCATGGTGGCGCGGATGCGGGCAGGCCTGGCGGCGGGGCTCGATCCGAAGGAGGCCGCCCGCGACGCGGGAGCCCCTCCGTTCAAGGCCCGGGAGCTCGCGACCGCCGCCCGGCGCTTCCCGGAGCGGCAGCTCCGCCACGCATTTCAGGTGCTCGCGGAGACCGACCTCGCCCTCAAGGGGTCCAAGCGACCCTCGGAGCGGGTGCTCGAGGAGGCGGTGGTGCGGCTCTGCGCCGGCCGCCCGACGGCGCGAGAGCGGATCGTACGGCGCGTGCGGACCTACCGGTGAGCGTCGCCGCGGTCGGGGGCCTGCCCCGGCAACCGGCGCACGGGCGCCGCGCGGCCGACGCGCTAGAGCGCCTGGACCTGTCGGGTCAGCCGGCTGATGTAGCGCGAGCCGGTCTTCCGGTGGAACACGCCCTTGTTGACGGCCGCGTCGATGCGGCGGACGGCCTGCTTGAGGGCCTCCTCCGCGACGCTGCGGTCACCCTCGTCGATCGCCGCCCGCACGCGCTTGACGTACGTGCGAACCGTCGAGCCGATGTACCGGTTGCGCAGGGTGCGCTTGACGGTCTGCCGGATGCGCTTCTTGGCGGATGCGTGGTTCGCCACGGTCGAGACTCCACCCCGCCGTTTGCGGGGCCGGAGTGATGACAGCCGCCTCCCGCGTTGTCAAGGCATGGCGGTGACGGAGGCGCCCGAGCACGCCGCGGGACCCGCCCCGGCCGGAGGCGAGGTCCCCGAGGGCGGCGGCACCCTGGCCCGCCGCGCCGGCGTGGTCGGCCTCGGGATCCTGACCTCCCGGGTCCTCGGGCTGGCCCGGGACATGGTCTTCGCCGCGCGCTTCGACGCGGCGGCCACCGACCTGTTCTTCGTCGCGTTCACCATCCCGAACGCGCTGCGGCAGATCCTCGGGGAGGGCGCGGTCAGCTCGGCGGTGGTGCCGGTGTTCTCGGAGGTGCGCGCGCGCGACGGCCTCGACGAGGCGCGGCGCTTCCACGCCCGGATCACCGCGGTCCTGGGCCTGGTCCTGGTCGCGGTCTCCGGCCTCGGAGCCCTGGCCGCGCCCGGCCTCGCGCTGCTGTACGGCGCGGGCTACCTGTCCGCGCCGGCCCGCTTCGCGACGCTCGTCGAGCTGACCCGGGTGCTGTTTCCTTACCTGGCCTTCGTGGGCCTCGCGGCCCTCGGGATGGGGGGCCTGAACGCGCTTCGACGCTTCGCGGTGCCCGCCTTCGCGCCCGCGCTCCTGAACGTCGCGTTGATCGCCGCGGCCTTCGTCGGCATCGCGCCGGCGCTGGCCCTCGGGCTACCGCCGGTCGGGGCGCTGGCGCTCGGCGCGCTGGTCGGGGGCGCCCTGCAGGTGCTCGTCCAGGTGCCGGCCCTGCGGGCGGCCGGGCTGGCGCGCGCCCCGCGGAGGCCGCTCTGGGACCGGCGCGTCGCCCAGGTGTTCCGGCTGATGGTGCCGCTCCTGGCGGGCCTCGGCATCTACCAGGTGAACGTGATGCTGGGCCGGCTGCTCGCGTCGTTCCTGCCCGCCGGCGCCCAGACCTACCTGTACTATACCCAGCGCCTCGTCGAGGTGCCGCAGGGGATGTTCGCGCTCGCGATCGCGGCGGCCGCCCTGCCCACGCTGTCCGATCTCTCCCAGCGGGGCGACGCCGCGGAGGTTCGGCGCGTGTTCCGCGAGGCCCTCGGCCTGGTCCTGTTCCTGGCCGTGCCGTCGACCGCGGTTCTGATGGTCCTCGCCGAGCCGATCGTCACGGTGCTCCTCGCCCGCGGGGCCTTCGACCGGGCCGAGGCGCTCGCGACCGCCCACGCCCTCGTCGTCCAGGCGGCCGGGGTCTGGGCGATCGCCTCCGTTCGGGTGGTCGTCCCGATGTTCCAGGCGCACCAGGACACGCGAAGCCCGGTCGTCGCGAGCGGTGTGAACCTCGTGGTGTTCCTGGTCGTCGCCCTCACGGCGATGAGGAGCCTCGCCCACGTGGGGATCGCGCTCGCGATCTCCTGCGCCGGCGTCGCGCAGCTCGGCGCGCTGCTGGGGCTCCTGCGCCGCCGGGTCGGCCCCCTCGGGCTCCGCCCGCTGCTCGGCCGCGGCGTCCGGCTCGCGCTGGCCAGCGCGGCGCTCGGCGGGGCGCAGTGGGCGATCGCGCGGCTCGGCCGGTGGGAGGCGGGGGGGAACGCCCCCTGGAACATCGCGGTGCTGGTCCTCGCCCTGGTGGTGGGCGGCGCCGTGTTCCTGCTCCTGGCCTGGCTCCTTCGCGTCCCGGAGCTCGGGACCCTGGCGAGGGGGCTCCGCCGGCCGGGACGCGGCTCGCGGGCTAGCGGGAGGTGAGGTGGGGCGGCCGGGAGCTCGCGGCGGCGGGCGCCTCGCAGACCCGGTTCCGGCCCCGGCCCTTGGCCTGGTAGGTGGCGCGGTCGGCCGCCTGGACGAGGGCCTCGGCGCTGCGGAAGGGGCCGCCCGGCACGAAGGTCGCTA
Source organism: Sandaracinaceae bacterium (assembly GCA_050331215.1). Taxonomy (GTDB): domain Bacteria; phylum Myxococcota_A; class Polyangia; order Polyangiales; family Sandaracinaceae; genus JBHJHB01. The sequence goes on from JBHJHB010000025.1 coordinate 138,396, forward strand.
CGCCGATGCTCGCCGTGACGCGGAGCTCGCCCCCGGCCCAGGGCACGGCGAGCGCCTCGACCACGCGCCGCACGCGCTCCGCCATCCGCGCCGCGGCGGTCCGGTCCGTGCCGCGGGCGAGGATCACGAACTCCTCGCCGCCGTAGCGCGCGAAGACGTCCTCGGTCCGCAGGGCGCCCTTCACCGCCGTCGCGGTCGCCTGGAGGACCGCGTCGCCCGCGGCATGGCCCCACGTGTCGTTGACCCGCTTGAAGCGGTCGAGATCGAGGAGCAGGACGCTCAGCGCCTCCCGATGCCGCTCCGCGAACGCGTGCTCGCCCTGGAGCCGCTCGTCGAAGTGACCCCGGTTGTAGACCTGGGTGAGCGGGTCGAGCACCGCCGACTCGTAGAGGCGGCGAGCGGCCTCCGCCTCCTGCGCGTCCTGCAGGCTGACGCGGAGCACGGTGTTCTCCCCGAGCTGGATCCGGTCCCCGTCGCCGAGGCGCTGCCGTCTCGTCAGCGGCCGCCCGTTGACCCGCGTGCCGTTCGTGGAGCCCAGGTCCTCGAGGTAGTAGTGCGGACCCACCTTGAACAGGCGCGCGTGACGCCGGCTCATCCCCCGGTCGTCGATCCGAGGCACGAGGCCCTGGCCGCGTCCCAGGACCAGCTCGCCGCTCACCTCGTGCAGGGCGCCCGGCGAGGGACCGGCCAGCATGGTCAGGAGCAGCCGGTCGCGCGGCAGGGACGCCATCAGCGGCTCGGTCTCGATCTCGATCGTCGTGCGGTCGTCGTCCACGGGCTCAGTGACGTCAACGGCCGCGCCGGCGCGTGCTAGAGCCCTCCGGTCGACCCGGGCTTCCGGTCGACCGTCAACGCCGTGGCCTCCGACCGACCGTCCTCCGTGCAGGTGCTCGACGCGACCTTCGTCGCCGCGGCCACCCGCCACCAGGAGCTCCCGCCCCCCGCCCACGCCGAGATCGCCTTCGGTGGCCGCTCCAACGTCGGCAAGTCGAGCCTGATCAACCGGCTCCTCGGGCGCCGACGGCTGGTCCGGACGAGCTCGACCCCGGGTGCGACGCGCGGGCTGGCGCTGTTTCGCGCCCGGCTTCGGCTCGCGGGGGAGGAGGCCCGCCTCGACCTGGTGGACCTCCCCGGCTACGGCTTCGCGCGACGGAGCAAGGTCGAGCGGCGCTCCTGGGGCCCGATGATCGAGTCCTTCCTCGAGCACCGGGTGGGCCTGCGCGCGCTGGTCGTGATCCTCGACGTCCGGCGCGGGCCCGAGGACGACGACCGGGAGCTCCTCGCGTACCTCGACCACATCGGGCGGCGCGCCGTGATCGTGGCCACCAAGGTCGACAAGCTCCCGGGCAGCCAGCGGAAGCTGGCCGTGTCGGCGGTCCGGCAGGCGGTCGGCCGGCCCGTGCTCGGGGTGAGCGGGGTCACCGGGGAGGGCCTCGACCGGCTCTGGTCGCTGCTCCTTCGCGTCGCCCACCTGAGCGGCGGCGACGTCAGCGGCGAGCCGCCAGCGGGACCCGGCGGTGGATGAAGCGCCGGATGTCCGACGGCACCTCGAGCATCCAGCCCTGGATCTGGCCGCGGATCAGGCCGCCGAGGAGGCCGCCGCCGGGGTCGGCCATCACGCCCCAGGTCAGGAGCGTGTGCTCGCCGTCGCCGTAGGGCCGCGTCTCGAGGAAACCCCACGCCGCCCGGAGATCGCTCGGCCGCCGCGGGTCGAGGCGAAAGCGGATCGCCTGCGCTTCGTGGTCGAGGGCCATCCGGAGGTGGTACTGGGCGTGGACCGGGCCGTAGCGGTGGCGGATGTGGAGCACCGCGCGCTCCCCATCGGACGACACGACCCGGACCTCCTCCGCGCTGCGGAGCATCCGGCCGTACTGGTCGAGGTCCGACAGGACCTCCCAGGTCGCACCGACCGGCTGCTCGACGATCTGATAGCTCGTGCCCCCGATCAGGGTGAGGCCGCCGCGGCGGCGCATGATCGGCCGTCGCACCAGCTCCCCCGCGTCGAGGGAGTGGACCTCCGCCAGCGAGAAGCCGTCGCCCTGCGCCAGGGCCGCGCTGCTCACGAGCAGGAGGGCCGCCAGCAGCCAGGCGCCCCGTGCAATCCCCGCGACCCTCACCCCAGCACCGTGACACGGCCGCACGCCGACCACCATGGCGAATCCCCCTACAGATCCAGGTGTCACGCTCAGTCGGGGCGCGGCGGGCGTCCCGGATACCAGGGGTGGAAAGGTCCACGATCCGTGCAGACGGATCGATCGGCTGGCGCGCAGTAGATCCGGACGTGGAAGTGGTTCGCGTGCCGGTGCCCGTGGCCCGGCTGGCCGAGCACGGCGGCCGCCCGCCGAAGGACCGCGGCCGGCGCCCTCCGGCGACTGCCGGTCCGCAGGAGCCGCCGGCGCAGCGGGCGAGCCACGAAGATGTGCTGGACGCGGGCGTCGCCGTCCGCCACGAGCTTCGCGACCAGCTCCCAGTTGCGGTCGTCATCGAAGCGCAGCATCTCGTTGGGCTCCCGCCCGGCGCCGTCCCCTCCGAAGCGAGCGAAGGCGAACGGGGCGAAGGGACCTCGCGGACCGAGCATGTAGAAGGCGAGGTCGGCGTCGCGGCCGTTCTGGTGGGAGCGGTGCCCGGCGATCGGCCCGCCGCGGCGGGCGGAGAGCTCGCCGACGGTGAGGGGCGCGCCGGGGATCCGGCCCGCGACGCGGGCGGCGGCCCGCTCGATCAACTGCTCGAGCTCCCAGGTTCCGTAGAAGTGGTCCTGCTCCCGGACCTCGGGGAGATAGCGGACGCGCGGCGACTCCTCGAGGCGAGCGGCCCGCCGAAGGCTCCCCTCCCAGGGGTAGCCGATCGACCGGCTCCGTCGCCCCGGCGCGGGCGGGCCATCCCGCCGGGGGGTGGCCTCGACCCCTGGCTGGGCCATCCAGGGGGCGAGCACGACGAGGAGGCTGGCGAGGAGCCGGCGCATGGCGCGAAGGGACGGCATCGCCGCCCATCCCGCAAGAAAGTGACCTCGGATAGCCGCCGCTGCGGTATGCGATACCCGTGGGGCGCGGAGGCGAGCAGGGCCACCGGACGGGCCGGCCCCCGACCGCGGCGCCGGTGGCGAGCGCGTGGGCGGTGAGCGTCGCCCTCGCGACCGCGCTGGCGGGGTGCGGCGCGCAGCCCAGCCCCGAGGCGCCGGCCCGGATCGAGCCGACCGGCGACCGGCCCCCGCCTTCCCCGCCCTCGGGGCGCGACGATCCGCGGGACCTCGGGGCGGACGCGACCTTCGGGGAGCTCGTGGAGGCCGCGCTCCGCCTGGACCAGGCCGGTGAGGCCGCGTCGAGCGCGGGGTGCCTGCTGAGGCCTCGATGGCGCCTGGAGGCGGACCTCGCGATCGCGCTGCGCCCGCTGCCCCCGGTGCCGGCCGACCTCGACCCGCGCCTCGCGGGGACGCGCGCGGCGGTGGACGTGCTGACCCGCTGGGGGGCCTATGGCCCACGGCGTGCGGACACCCCGTCCTTCGTCGCGCTCACGAGCACCCTGCCGCCCCGCCGGGAGCCCGCGATCGTGTGGGTGGTCACCGACCGAGGGGTGTACTCGCGCTCCAGCGCGACGGCGGGGCCCGGGGACGGGGGGCCACCGACGCACGTCGCGCCGGAGCGGGACCTGGACGAGGCCTCCGGGACGCTGTTCGTGACGGCGGAGGCCGCGGTGCCGGTGGCGCGGGTCGCGCGGGAGCTCGCGCGCGTCCCCCCGGGCTGGGCAGGGCGCGTCGCCCTCGCGGTGGCGCTGGCGGAGGACACGCGGCTGCCCGAGCCGCCCGCCCCCGGGGACCCGGCGGATGCGGCGCCGTCCCGGTGCCCGGACGGGCTCCCGCCGCCCGCGCCAGACGTCCCCCGCGGGGCTCTGGACCCGCAGCAGGTGCTCGCGATGCTCGCGCCCCTCCGGCGCACGGCCGGAACGTGCCTCTTCGCGGCTCAGGGTCCGGGCGCCGCGGGGGCGCGCTACCGCTTCCACCTGCGCGTCGACGCGGCGGGCACCCTCGACCGCGCCTGCGCCGTGGCCGAGGAGCCCGTGGACCCCGCGCTCCGGCGATGCCTGCTCGACGTGCTCGGCCGGCAGGGGTTCCCGACGCCCGACCCACCCGGGGTGGTGGACCTGGAGCTTCCGCTCGTCCTGAGCCCGGCGCCGACCCAGGCCCAGCGGGCGCTATGCCCCTGAGCAGGCGATCGACGTCACTCGCCACCGAGGCGGAGCTGGAGGTCCCCGCTCGGCGCCCCGGGCGCGCCGACCGGGAGCCCGGTGCCCCCCTCGAGCCCGTCGCCGCCGAGGAGGCTCGGCCCGGGCTCGTCGGCGTCGTCCAGGAGGCTCGGCCCTCCGCCCCCGCCCCCGAGCAGCCCCCGCGAGCGGAGCTGGAAGCCTCCGGTGGGCCCGGCGGGCACGGGCGGCGCGTCGGCCAGGTCGTCGGCGTCGTCGAGGGGCTCGTCGAGCAGCTCCTCGTCGACCGGCTCGAGCGCCGTGGAGCCGAGCTGGGCCAGGATGCGCTGCCGGACCTGAGGTCGGATCCCCGCCGGGACCGCGTCCATGACCCGATGGGCCTCGAGGCGCATCCGGTCGTAGTCGCCGAGGAACCGATGGACGAGCGCCAGCCGGAGGCGCGCGTCGATATCCGCCGGCTGGCGGCGGACCGCCTCGCGCGCCTGGCCGAGGGCCGAGCGGGGGTCTCCGACCTGGATGTAGTAGGCCGCCCAGTAGGCCGGGAGCCGGTCGAGCTCCGGGGCGAGGCGCTCGGCCTGGCGCAGCTCCGCCTCCGCCTCCGCCGTGTCCCCTCGCGCCAGGTGGACCATCGCGAGGGTCGCCCGACCGGCCGCGAAGTCGGGCGAGGCCTCGAGCGCCCGGGACAGGAGCCGAGCCGCGCCGTCGATGTCCTGCTGGGCGAGGAGCATCGTCGCCACCAGGTTGAGGCGGGGCGGATCGGAGCGCAGCTGGGCCGCCGTCTGGAGCTCCCGCAGGCCGTCCTCGGCCCGGAAGCCCGCGAGCAGCACGGCGCCCCGCACCGCCCGGAGCGTCGCGGAGCGCGGGCGCAGCCGCAGCGCGGCCTCGGACCGGTCGAGGGCCCGCTCGGCCTCGCTCTCGCGGGACAGCAGGCGGAGGGCCTCGATCCCGAGGGCGGAGCCGATCGCCTCCACGTCGTTCAGGACGTCCACCTCCTCGGGCGCGACCTCCCGACCCCCGTAGGGGTCGAAGTAGGTCGGGTCCCCCTCGGCCGCGTCCTCCTCGTAGACGGCGACCACGTAGTAGCCGATCTGCCCGGAGGGATCGGGCGGCGTCCGCGCGCCGGGGAAGGCGTAGGCCTCCGCCACCATCGCGGTCACGCCCTGGGACCGCAGCGCCGCGGCCATCGCGGCCGCCACCTCGAGCGGGTAGAGCTGGTTTCGTGCCCCGTCCTCGGCGAGCGCCTCGGCGAGGTCCCCGTCGACCTTGAGCGCCGCCTGGCGGGGGATGCCGAGGGACCACGGAGCGAAGGCGCCTTCGGCCGCCCGATCCCGGAGGGCGCGTTGCACGTTGCGCGCCGCCTCGAGGCCCGACGCACCCCCCGCCGCCTCCTCGCCGAGCGTCGAGAGCGCCTCGCCGGGCTGGAGCAGCTCGCCGATCCGGGGCGCGTCCACCTGCCGGCGCCGGAGGTGCCCGGTCACCTCGGCGGCGCGGAGCGGCCGCAGGGGCACCGTCTCTCCGACGGTCTCCGCCGCGTTGCGCGCCCAGGCCGCGTAGCCGAGGCCCGCCGCGACGAGGACCGCCCCCGCTGCGGCGTAGGGGGTCCAGGCCGGCCAGGCGCGGCGCGGCGACGCCGCGGGGTCCGCGACCTCCTCGAGCCCGTTGACCCGCATGCAGTCAGGACAGCGAGGCTTCTTGTCGGTGGCCTCGTGGTCGAAGGTCTTGTCGCAGTGGACGCAGAGGTAGCGCATGGCCGCTTCCCGGACCGCGGTCCCCGCCTCGCGGTAGCCTCGGACCGACCGCCGCTCTAAACCCGTCCCGGTGGCGCTGCAACCGCCGGACCTGGATTGCCTCGCCTGCGGAGCGTGCTGCCGCACGGGGCAGGACGGCCGCATCCTCATCCCGCCCGAGGATCTCGTGCGCTGGCGCCGCGCGGGGCGGGAGGACCTCGTTCTGCTCACGCAGCCGGGCCACTTCGGCGAGCGGGCGTTCGCGACGACGGCCGACGGCGCCTGCGTCCACCTCGGGACCGAGGCGGAGCCGAACGCCTGCGCCATCTACCCCCTCCGCGGCACGACCTGCCGCACGTTCGAGGTGGGGAGCCGGCAGTGCCTCGAGTTCCGGCGGGACCTGGGCGTGGACTGACGCGCCGCGCGTGCGAGGCCTTGACCGAATGCCCGGGACGACTTACCAGCAGGGGCAGCGGGCGAGACCTCTCGCCTCCTCGGAGCCACCGATGAAGCCGACCGCCGTGATGACCGCCAACCGGTGCTGGGACCGCATGGTCCCGGCCGTGCCGGACGGCTTTGGTCGGCACGCGGCCAGCTCGGTTCCGAGGAGCGCTACCTAGATCCACCAGGTTCGTCCCTCCCTCCGAACGCCGCGGGCCCATCCGGACCCGCGGCGTTTTTCGTTTCTGGCCCGATCCCCCATCCCGTTTCCCTTCCTTTTCCTTCCCTCGGAGCCCGCCATGTCGATCAAGCCCTTACCCCTGAGCTGGACCGGAACGCCCTCGCGCGAGCTGATGCGCCTCGCGTGGCCGATCGCGGTCTCGTCGCTCAGCTACAGCGTGATGACCGTCGTCGACACGCTGTTCGTCGGTCAGCTCGGCGCCTCGGCGCTGGCCGGGGTGAGCCTGGGCGGCGTGGCGACCTTCACCCTCGTCGTCTTCGGCTTCGGCCTGCTCCGGGCGGTCAAGATCAAGGTGAGCCACGCCGTGGGCGCGGGCCGGCGCCACGAGTCGCGCGGCTGGCTCGACGCCGGCGTGATCTGCGGGCTCGGCCTCGGTCTGGCGATGGCGGCGCTCGGCCCCGCCCTCGGCAGCGGGCTGCGCGCCCTTCTCGAGAGCGCGACGGCCGCGCGATCGGCCGACACTTACGTCACGATCCGCCTGCTGTCCGCCCCGGTGATGATGCTGTTCGTCGCGATCCGAGAGCATCGCTACGGCATCGGGGACAGTCGCTCTCCGATGGTGGCCACCCTCTTGGCGAACGGCGTCAACATCGGGCTCGACGCCATCCTGATCTTCGGCCTCGGCTGGGGCGTGGCCGGCGCCGCCTGGGCGTCCGTCGCGGCGGTGGCGGTCGAGGCGTCCCTCGTGCTCGGCGTGGAGCTGGCCAGCGGGTGGCGTCCGCGACTGCCCACCCTCCCCCGACTCGCCGGGATCTGGGACGTCGGGCTGCCCAACGGCCTGCAGTTCCTGCTCGAGGTGGGCAGCTTCGCGATGCTGTCGGTGATCATCGCGGGGTTTGGCGACGCGCAGCTGGCTGCCCATCAGATCACGCTCCAGCTCTGTCACGTGGCGTTCCTGCCGAACGTCGCGCTGGCAGAGGCGGCAGGGGTCCTGACCGGGCAGGCCGTCGGCGCGGGGCAGCTGCCGCTGGTGCAGCGGGTGGCGCGCCGCGCCGCGGTGATGTCCGTCGCCTACACGGTGCTGTGCTCCCTGGCGATGCTGCTCCTCGGACACCGCCTCGCCGTCCCGTTCACGCCGGACGTCGAGGTGCAGAACATCGCGGCGTCGCTGATGCTCGCCGCGGGGATGTTCCTCGTGGCCGACGGCGTCGGGATCGTCGCCCGCGGCGCGCTGCGCGGGACGGGCGACGTGCGGACGCCGGCCGTCGTGGGGACGCTCTTCAGCTGGGCCCTGACGCCGCCGCTGGCCTACCTGCTGGGCCGCGAGGCCGGGATGGGCGCCCTCGGCGGGTGGATCGGCCTCTCGGCGGAGATCGTGGTGTCCGGGGCCTACTTCTGGTGGCGCCTCGAGGCCGGGGGCTGGCACCGCGAGGCCCGCCGGGCCACCGAGGCCCTCGCGGCGGACACGCGCCCGAGCCTGGTCCCGGCCTAGCGCGCCGGCCGGGCCGCGCCCGCGTCTTCCCCCTTCGGCGGAGCTCGCATCGGTCCACCGACGGGTGGATGATCCGCCGAAGGGGGCGGCCCGGCTCGCTCGACGGCGTGTCGACCTGGGACCGGGCGGCTGGGTTCGGCCCGGCTCGCTCGAGGGCGTGTCGACCTGGGCTCGGCGGCAGGGGGGCGGCCCGGTCGGCGCGGGTGGCGCCCGGCCCGGTCGGCGCGGTGGCGCCCGCCACGGATTGCGCCCCGCCCGCGCCCTGGGCGATCGTTCGCCATGGCGAAGCGCTTTGTCGGCAAGGTCGCGGTCATCACGGGGGCCTCGGAGGGGGTCGGCGCGGAGGTCGCCCGCCTGTTCGTCGAGGAGGGGGCGATGGTGGTCCTCGCCGCGCGCCGGCGCGGTCCCCTCGAGGTCCTCGCCGAGGAGCTCGAGGCCGAGGGGGGCCGGGCGCTGGTCGTCCCGACCGACGTGGCGGACCTCGAGGCCTGCCGGCGCCTGCTGTCGCGCACCGTCGAGGTGGCGGGCGCCTTCCACGTCCTGGTCAACAACGCGGGGGCCCATGTCCGGGGCCCCGTCGCGGACCGGACGCCGGCGGAGCTGGCCACGATGGTCGACGTCAACGCCAAGGCGCCGATCGTCCTGAGCCGCCTGGCGCTGCCCCACCTGAAGGCCGCCGGAGGCGGGGCGATCGTGAGCGTGGCGTCGCTCGCGGGGCAGGTGCCGCTGCCGGACGCCGCCACCTACTCGGCGTCCAAGTTCGCGCTGCGCGTGTTCAGCCTCGCCCTCGCCGACGAGCTCCGGGACGAGCCGATCCGCGTGTCCCTGGTCTCTCCCGGGCCCATCATCGACACCGGCTTCCTGATGGACAGCCTCGACGAGGCGGCCGACGTCGTCTTCGCCCAGCCCATGGTCAACGCCCGGGAGGTCGCGACGATGGTCCTCGACTGCGCCTTCGACGGACGCCGGGAGCGCTCGCGGCCGCGGAGCTCGAGCTTCCTCGCCCGGAGCACCTACGTCGTGCCCGGCCTCCGCCGGGTGCTCGAGCCGATCATGAAGGCGCGCGGGCGGCGGATGAAGGCCGTCTACCGCGCGCGGCGGGATGCCGACAGCGGCTGAGCCGCCTCAGCTGAAGAGCTCGTCGATGTCGGACCGGGTGAGGCCCTTGAGCGGCGTGCTCTCCGTCGCGAGCACGTTGCTGACGAGGTCGCGCTTCTTCGCGCTGAGGCGAAGGATCTTCTCCTCGACGCTCTCGCGCGCGATCAGGCGATAGACGTTGACCACCTTGGTCTGACCGATCCGGTGGGCGCGGTCGGTGGCCTGGTCCTCCACGGCCGGGTTCCACCACGGGTCGAAGTGGATCACGGTGTCCGCGCCCGTGAGGTTCAACCCCGTGCCCCCCGCCTTCAGGCTGATGAGGAAGGCGTGGATCGTGTCGTCCTCGTTGAAGCGCTCGACGCGTTCATGGCGGTCCTTGGTCGATCCGTCGAGGTACTCGTAGACGATGCCCGACTCGTCGAGGACCTCCCGGATCAGGGTGAGCATCGAGACGAACTGGCTGAAGATCAGCATCCGGTGCCCGCCGGCGGCCGCCTCCTCGACGATCTCCTTGAGGGCCTGGAGCTTGCCGCTCGTCTCGAGGCCCCACTCGCCCGAGAGGTTGGTCAGCCGGGGGTCGCACGCCACCTGGCGCATGCGCGTGAGGGCGGCGAGGATCTGGATCTGCGCTTTGCTCACGCCCTGCTGGTCGACGGCGCTCAGCACGCTGTCCCGGACCTGCTTCAGCATCTGCTTGTAGAGCTTCTGCTGCTCGTCGGCCATCGGGACGATGATCTCCTGCTCGATCTTCTCGGGCAGCTCGGGCGCCACCTCCGCCTTGGTCCGGCGCATGACCAGCGGGTGGATGATCGTGCGGAGCTTGGCCGCTGACTCCTCGTCTCCGCGGTCGATCGGCCGGCTGTAGCGCTCCTCGAAGCTCTTGAGGCTCCCGAGAAGGCCGGGGGACACGAAGTCGAAGATCGACCAGATCTCGCTAAGGCGGTTCTCGATGGGCGTGCCGGTGAGGGCGAGGCGGCGGTCGCTCTTCAGGCGCTTGGCCGCCCGGGCCGTGGCGCTCATCGGGTTCTTGATGTTCTGCGCCTCGTCGAGCACGACGTAGCGGAAGCCCAGGTCCTCCAGGAGCTCCTCGTCGCGGCGAAGGAGCGCGTAGCTCGTGACCATCACGTCGGCGTCGTCGAGCTCGTCGCGCAGCTCGTGCCGGTCCGGCCCCTGCCACACCACCGTCTTCAGAGCCGGGGCGAACTTCTGGATCTCCCGCTCCCAGTTCGGCACGACCGAGGTCGGCGCCACGACCAGGCTCAGCTTGCGCTTGTGCTTGTTCTTCGCCCACAGGAGGAGCGCGATCGCCTGGAGCGTCTTGCCGAGCCCCATGTCGTCGGCGAGGATCCCGCCCGCGCCGATCCCGTGGAGGAACACCAGCCAGGAGAACCCCCGCTTCTGGTAGTCGCGGAACTTCGCGACGCGCAGGTTCCGGGGTTTGGGGACCTGGGGGATCTCCTCGATGTTGCCGAGCTTGGTGAAGAGGTCCTTCGCCTCGGGGCTGACGTGGGAGTCGCCGACGAGGCGGAGGATGTCCTTCACCCGCCCCGCCTGGGTCAGCGGGACGCGCGATAGGTCAGGCACCCCGGCCACGATCTCCGCCATCTGCTCGAGAATCTCGCCGACGTCCTGCTCCCGCACCGGGGCGTAGGAGCCGTCCTCGAGGCGCACCAGGTGCCTGCCCTTCTCCATGCAGGCGCGCAGCTCGTCCTGGTCGACCGCCAGCCCGTCCGTGAGGAAGGCCATGTCGAGGCTCAGCCAGTCCACCCCGCTCGAGACGCGGACCTGGGGGGTGACGGGCGCGGAGCGAACCTTCACATCGACCAGGTCGTCCGGGATCCGCTTGACCCACTCCTCCGGGAGCTCCCCGATGCCGTGGGTCCAGAACGCCACCGCCTCGTCGCCCCGGGCGACGAGGCCCTCCTTGGCCTCGTCGAGCTCGAAGCCGCGATTCATCAGCTGCTGGATCGCCGCCATCTCCGCGCCCACGTCGCGCCGCACGACCTGGGGCCGGTGGCCCTTCTCGGCGGTGGTCGGCGGGAGGAACTCGAGGGGCGACGGGAACCCGTCGGCCGGAACGGCGAACGCCCGCCCTCGGTAGCGCGCCTTCACCTTGGCCTTGGCCTCGATGATGTCTCCGTCCACGAGGAGCTCGAACTCGGGCGACGCGTCGAGCAGATCGACCACGTGCTCGAGGTCCGGCAGGTCGGACCCCAGGCTCGCCGCGACCCGGGGGATGAAGTCGGTGAGCAGGTGGGGCAGGTCGGCCGCCGGGTGCACCAGCGCGGGTGAGCGGAACAGGCGCTGGAGCCAGGCCGGGGTGACCGGGTCCGCGATCGGCCGGGCGACGCCCTCCGTCACGTCGAGGTGCCAGCCGGGCGTGCCCTCGAACCAGTGCCCGCTCGACAGCGGAAAGCGCCGCGTGCCGGCCTCGAAGACGACCCGGACCCGGACCGCCTTCGCGTTCGCCATGTCGAGCTCGATCTTGGGCTTCAGCAGCTCGTCGCCATAGAACCGGAGCTCCATGGACACCGGCTCGAGGAGGACCCGCTGCTCCCTGAGCATCGACAGCACCTCGGCCGCGTCCTCGGAGCGAAGCTCGGCGGTGGCCGGCTGGTTGCGGCTGGTATGGCGCGCCAGCGCCCGCAGCAGCGGCCGCTGCTCGGCCGGGACGGTGTTGAACCCGGCGAGCACGTCGCCGATCGGGACCGCGGAGCGGGTTCCGGCGAGGACCGGGGTGACCGTGAGGGAGGCCGAGCGCACCTGCATCCGGAACTCCAGCTCGTAGCTTCGGAGCTGGGACTCCCGCGGGAGCCACGCGTCGAGGCTCCCGCGCCCGTCGCCGGAGGCGATCCCGAGGTCGCGCGCCGAGAGCACCTCGACGTTCGGCGACCCCGCGTCGGCCTGGGGGCTTCGGCGCCGACGGCGGTTGCGCCGCCGCTTGCCGCCGACGCTGACGGTCTGCGGGCTATGGGCCCGGACCTCCTGCTTGCCCTGGCCGTTGGACCGGTCCTTGTTGTCCTTGTCCGCCTTGGGCCGCGGGGGCCGCTCCCGATCACGGAGGGCGACCATCAGCGCCGCGACGTGCTTGCAGTGGGACGTGGGGCCACGGAAGCCGGGGCAGTTGCAGTCCGACACGAACTGCTCGTCGTCGGTCAGCGTCAGGCGCGGCTCGTAGAACGTCTCCTGCTTGACCTGCACCCGCGCGAGGGCCTCGTTGCCCCGCGCCTCGAGGTCGTGGACGTGTCCCCGCCGCGCATAGAGCCGGCCCCGCAGGAAGGCGTTTCCGCCGGTCACCCGCTGGATGGCGCGGTCGGAGAACTTGGAGAGGTGCTGGGCCAGGCGGGACGGCGGGAACTTCTCCGGCGGAGCCGGGTCGTCGTTGCCCCTGCGGCGGCTCGGCGTGCGCCGATCGCTTCCGCGTGCCCCGTCGGGGTCGCCGTCGCGGGTGGCGTGGCGGCTGGTCCTGGCGGACCGGGTCCGGGCGGACCCGCGGGCGGGCGCGTCGGCCTTGCCTTCGGCCGCCGGAGGGTCCTCGCCCTCGTCGGTCTTCGTCGCGTCGATCAGCGAGCTGTCACCCATCGTCAAGTAGCTCCAAAGCGGCGGAAGCCGTCGCCGCGTGTGGGCCGGGCGCGGGGTCCCGGGCCAGACTCAGCCCGCGCACCCGGCGCGGGGGTCCCGGGACGCCTTGGCCCGGAAGCGACAACGACGGCTCGCCGCGGCGGCGAAGACCCCGCACTCCGGACCGCGGGGCGGCACTGGCCGTCTCCCGCGCGGATGGGGTCGTCCCGTCGATGCCTCGTTCGATGACTAGCGAGAGTGGAGTCCTGGCTCCTTTGGCTCGTTGCCCTCGGAAATGGTTGGCGAGATGGGCGACCCGCCCCCTCGGGGGTCGGGCCGCAACCCCGGACCGCTCGAACCGTGCTCGGACGACCGACGGGCCTGACCGCGCCTTGCTCCTGCCGCCGCGTCCTCGGCCTTCGGGAGACCGGTGACCCGAGTGCTAGGGTCGAGCTTCCGCGCGGTGCGCTTCCTCGACCTTATCCCCCGACCTGGCCCTGCGTGGCGCGTGGGCTCAGGGAACGGCGATTCAGAGCGGATGCGTAAAGGGGACGCCGGAGATCGTCGCCGGTCGACGTGAGCGGCGAGTGCGGTAGAAGCCTGGCACGCTCCCCTCGAGCACGCAACAGGGGGACGACAGTCCGGGGTCGGGAGGCTCCGGTCCTGGGGACGGCGAGCTCCGCGGGCGCTCCCGCACCGCTACCCCGCGCGCAGGTCGCCGTTGGAACGGGCCTTGATGAGCGTGGGCCCGTCATGGCCCATTCACCGCTCCGCGCGCTCGCGCTCCGCCCCTGCCCGCTGGCCCTCGCCCTCCTGCTCCTCGCGCTGTCCGCGCTTGCGTGCTCGTCCGCCCCCCCGCCGGCCGACGGGGGCCCACCGCTCACCGACCTGGGCGCTCCGCTGCCCGACGCGGGCGCGCCGGCGCCCTGCGCCGTCGATGCGGACTGCGTGGCGCCGGACGAGTGCTGGGACGGGGAGTGCGTCCCGCCGTCGGCGGAGGGCGGCCTGTGCCGGGAAGACGCCGAGTGCGAGGGGCAGGACCTCTGCCTCGCCGGACGCTGCGAGGCCGACCCTCGCGTAGCGACGACCTGCAGCACGGACGACGACTGCCGCTGGGGCCTCGCCTGCGACGACAGCGGCACCTGCGCCTGCCGACACGACGTCGACTGTCCGGCCAGCCTCCTCTGCCGCGAGGGGGCGTGCGTCGGGCTCCAGTGCGTGGCGGACGAGGAGTGCCCTCTCGATCGGATCTGCGAGGGGGGGACGTGCCTCGATCCCGCGCTCTGCCCGGCCCGTGAGCCCGACCTCTCCGGGGTCTGGGCGATGACCAGCCGCCTCGACGTCCGGGGGGGGCTGCCGCGGGAGCTGGAGACCCTCCTCGAGGCCGTGGAGGGGCCCTTCGCGTTCCTCGCCGGTGAGGCGGCGTGCCTCGACTTCGGGCTCCCGGACTGGGTGGAGCGGGAGCTCTGCACCCTGCTGCGCCCCTTCGTGGAGGCGACGCTGCCGCCCTGGTCGCAGGAGGTGTTCCTCGCCGTGAGCGACCTCGGCCTGGTCCTCGCCGAGTGGGAGGTCACCGAGGAGCTGACGCTGGAGCGCGGCGACGTCAGGGACAGCTACCGGGGGGCCCACGTGTGGTCGCAGGTCGTGCTCCGCGACCGCGACGCGACGCTGACGGGACGCCCGGAGGAGATCCTCGCGTGGCGCTTCGAGCCGTCGCCGTTCGACGCGACGGCGTCCTGCGGGACGTTCCGGGCCGACCGCCACGCCGTGGAGCTCAAGCTGGGCTCGGTGGTCGCGTGGGCGGTGGACGAGGTCATCGGCCGGGCGAGCGACGGGCGCTGGGGTGGCCTCGAGGACGCCCTCGACGAGCTCACGGCGGGCTTCTGCGAGGCCCTGGCGCAGGGAGCCACGGAGCTGTTCGACGTCGACGGCCTGGCCGACGCCGTCGCCGGCCTGTGCCGCCTCACGCTCGGCGGGCTCGTGGAGGACGCGCTGGGCGCCCTCGTCGACGCCCGGCTCGGCACGGACGCGATGGTCCTCCGCGGCGAGGCGCCGACCCGGCAGCCCGAGGCCCTCGCGCCTGGCCGCTGGGATGGCGCGGTGCTCGGCCGGAGCTTCCCGGGCGCGTTCTGCGCCGTGCGGGAGAGCGAGCCCGCGTGCGCGGCGCCCGATCCGGCCCCCCGGCCGCCCGCGGACGCGCCCTAGGCGGCTGCACGGGCGAGCGCACGAGCGGAGGCCTCTCGACGAGCGGCGCCCGACGCGGTACGGGGCGGGCGACCACCGGGGCCGCTGGGTGGCTGCGCTCCGGTCCTGTCCCTACGGACTCATCGTGACGTCGCCGTCGCCCGTGAGCGCTCGCGCAGCCGGCTGGAGCCCAACCAGCTGGCGGGAGCGGGCCAATGCTCAGCCCCTCCCCTACCCGGACGACGATGCCCTGAGGGCGGCGGTCGACAAGCTCGGGGCGCTGCCCCCCCTCGTCACGTCGTGGGAGATCCAGCGCCTCAAGGGGTACCTGGCCGAGGCCCAGGAGGGGCGGCGCTTCGTCCTCCAGGGGGGCGACTGCGCCGAGACGCTGGAGGACTGCCGCCCGGACGTGATCACCCGCAAGCTCAAGATGCTGCTCCAGATGTCCCTGGTCCTCGTTCACGGGGGCCAGCGGCCCGTCGTGCGGATCGGGCGCTTCGCGGGGCAGTACGCGAAGCCGCGGAGCCGCCCCACCGAGGTGGGCGAGGAGCAGGGTGAGCCGGTCGAGCTGCCGAGCTACTTCGGCGACCTGATCAACCGTCTGCCCTTCACCGCGAAGGACCGCACCGCCGACCCGTCCCTCCTGCTGACCGCCTACCAGCACGCGGCCCTGACCCTGAACTTCCTCCGGTCGCTGACCGCGGGGGGCTTCGCCGACCTGCACCACCCCGAGTACTGGGACCTGTCGTTCCTGACGAACGCCGACCTCGACGCGGACCTCAGGCGCGAGTACGTGCAGACCAGCGAGCGGCTCGCGGAGGCGCTCCGCTTCATGGAGGCGCTCGGAGAGACCGGCGTCGAGGAGCTGACGCGGGTCGAGATCTTCACGAGCCACGAGGGCCTGAACCTGCTCTACGAGTCGGCCCAGACGCGGGCGGTACCGCGCCGCGCCGGCTACTGGGACCTGACGGGGCACCTGCTCTGGATCGGCGATCGGACACGGCAGCTCGACGGAGCCCACGTCGAGTTCTTCCGGGGCGTCGAGAACCCCGTGGGCGTGAAGATCGGCCCGAGCCTCGAGCCGGTCGAGATCGAGCCGCTCCTCGCCCGACTCAACCCGGCTGACGAGGCCGGCAAGATCGTCCTGATCACCCGCCTGGGCGCGGGGCGCGCGGCGGACCTGCTGCCGCCGCTCGTCGAGGCGGTGCGCGCGGCCGGACGCCGCGTCCTCTGGGTCGTCGATCCGATGCACGGCAACACCCAGGTGACCGACAGTGGCCTCAAGACACGTTCCTTCGACGACATCCAGCGGGAGGTCGAGGTCTCGATGGACGTGCACCGGGCCGCCGGGACCGTGTTTGGCGGCGTGCACTTCGAGCTGACCGGCGATGACGTGACCGAGTGCGTGGGCGGGGCGATCGGGCTGCGAGAGCACGACCTCGGGCTACGCTACGGGACGGCCTGCGACCCTCGCCTGAACTACCGACAGGCGCTCGAGATGGCCTTCTCGATCGCCCGGCGCCTTCGGGCCGACCGCCGCGACGCGGGGGCTGGACAGCGCGGACCCCGGCCCTAGACCTCGAGGTCTGGCGCGCGTCAGCTCGGTGAACACGCCTGGCCGCCGCCGCGCCCCGTGCTACGCCGAGTCCTTCCGTGTTCGACCGTGGGGATGAGGAGCAGGGGCCGTGGGGGTGGCTCCGGCGGGCTCGGTTCGACCCCTTCTCCAGGCGGGAGCCTGGCCGTTTGCCCATCGAGCCGACGATGGGGAGCGGCCTGCGCCAGGACGAGGTGCGGAGCGACGGCCGGCTCCTGGGGGCGCGTGGCGAGGCGTCACCCAACGCCCCCGAGCCGTCACCGCCCACGGTGTGAAGGGCCTCGCGGCGAGATCAAGGTAGGGAATCGTGAACGGACTGACGAGCGACAAGGAAGTCAACCGGCCCGACGACGAGCTCCACCGCATCTCGGCGGAGGAAGAGCGGGTGCTGGGTCGCGTCCACAAGCACCTGGCGGCGCGACGCCTGCGCCCGGTCGGGAACGGCGTCGACTACGACGCCGAGCTCCTCGCCCTGCGCGACCAGATCAACGAGGCGCGCCTCGAGGACATCCCCCCGCTGATCGAGGAGATGGAGCGCCTCAGCGAGGTCGCGGCTCGCCGCAGCCGCGTCATCGAGGGCGCCGTCGATCCGCGCTCGCCCTACTTCGGACGGATGGTCCTCGAGGAGGGCGAGCGGAAGAGGGAGGTGCTGATCGGCCGCAGCACCTACCTCGACTCCAAGACCGGGATCCGCATCGTCGACTGGCGCGACGCGCCGGTGAGCCGCCTCTACTACCGCTACGAGGAGGGGGACGAGTACGAGGAGGTCTTCGGCGGACGGGAGGTCCTGGGCGAGGTCCTCACGCGGCGTACGGTGGCGATCACCGGCGGGACCCTCCGCCGGATCGGCGCGCCCCAGGGCACCTTCATCCGCAACCGCGACGGAGGCTGGCGACGCGCGGGGGAGAGCGCGCGGCGCTTGAGCGGAGGGCAGGGCGCGGCGATGCGCGCCGAAGGGCACCACGAGCCGGGCAAGCTCGGCACCGGGCAGGACGGTGAGGGCCGGGAGGACCGCTACCTCCCGGAGATCACCGCGCTGATCGATCCGCGGCAGTTCGAGCTGATCACCGCGCCGGACAGCGGCCTCGTCGTGATCCAGGGCGGCGCAGGAAGCGGCAAGACGACGATCGGCCTGCACCGCCTCGCCTACCTGAACTTCCAGGACCGGAAGCGGTTCCGCCCCGACAAGATGCTGGTGCTCGTGTTCAACGACGCGCTGCGCCGCTACATCTCGCGGGTCCTGCCGGCTCTCGGGGTGCACGGCGTCCAGGTCGCGACCTACGAGCGCTGGGCGCAGAAGCTCCGCGAGCAGCACACCAAGGGCGTCGCGCCGGGCTACGAGGAGTACACGCCCCAGGTCGTCACCCGCCTGAAGAAGCACCCGCGCATGCTGGCTCTGGTCGACCGCTACGTGGGGCAGCTGGAGGACCGGGTGGAGGGGATGCTCGTCGACGCGATGGAGCGGGTCGAGGGCGGCGAGCAGGCGATCGCGATGTTCCGCGAGCACGCCGGGGTCCCTCTCGGGCAGCGCCTCGACGTGCTGCTTCGCTGGACGCGGCCGAAGAAGCGCGACGGGCAGAGCGAGCGGGAGCCCCCGAAGCTGGACCTCGCCCTCCGGCACGCGATCGAGCGCGTCGTCGGCCGCGGCAAGCAGCTCGGGTCCGACGTGCTCACGGCGTGGGCCGACATCCTGACCGACCGGCCGGCCCTGGACGCCGCCTTCCTGGGGGAGGGGGGCCTGTCCGCGGCGGAGGTCCGCGCCGCCCACGCCTGGTGCACGCGGCAGTGCCCGAGGGTGCTGGCCGAAGCGGAGGAGCGGCTCGCCACGGAGCGCGAGAACAGCGGGAACGGACGGCGTCGGAGCGGGCGACGCGGGGCGGATCGGCAGGCGCGGCTCGACCTGGGCGACGACGATCGCGGCGTCGGCATCGACGGCGCGGTCGAGGAGGACGAGAAGGCTCAGCTCGACCGGGAGGACGACACGATCCTGCTCCGGCTGGTCCAGCGCCTGTGGGGGCCCCTTACACGCGGGCAGGACCGGCTGGTGTACGAGCACGTGCTCCTGGACGAGGCCCAGGACCTGAGCCCGGTGGAGCTCGCGGTCGTGCTCGACACGACGAGCGAGCAGCAGAGCGTCACCCTGGCGGGCGACGTCGCCCAGCGCCTGATGATGGACAACGGCTTCACGAGCTGGGACGACGTCCTCGGCCTGCTGGGCCTCGACCACGTCGCCGTCGAGCCGCTGAAGATCACCTACCGGTCGACGGCGGAGATCATCGACTTCGCGCGGGACGTGCTCGGGCCCCTCGCCCACGAGGAGCGCAGCCAGGCCACGCGCCACGGCGCGCCGGTCGAGCTGTTCGAGTTCGGCCACAGCGGCGAGGCGGTCGCCTTCCTCGCCGAGGCGCTGCGCGACCTGATGGCGAGCGAGCCGAGGGCGTCCGTCGCGGTGATCGCGCGCTACCCCGAGCAGGCCGACCTCTACTTCGACGGCCTCAAGAACGCCGAGGTCCCTCACCTGCGGCGGATCGCCCGGCAGGACTTCCCGTTCCGGCCCGGCATCGACGTGACCGACGTGCGGCAGGTGAAGGGCCTCGAGTTCGACTACGTGGTCCTGCTCGAGGTCGGCGGGGCGTCGTTCCCGGCGGACGACGAGGCGCGGCACCTCCTCCACATCGCCGCGACGAGGGCCGCGCACCAGCTCTGGGTGCTCGCCGTCGGGGAGCCGTCTCCGCTGCTCCCGCAGACGCTGAGCGACCCCGTGTGAGCGTGGGCTTCGGAGGCGGGGACGAGGCCTTCGCTCCGCAGCGGGTCCTGTTCGAGGACGACGACCTCCTGATCGTCGACAAGCCCGAGGGGGTCCCATGCCAGGCGGCCGACCCGTCCTGGCCAGACGATCTGCCGATGCGGCTCCGCCGCTTCCTCGCCCAGCGCGAGGGAGTCCCCGAGCGCGACGTCTACCTCGGGACCCACCAGCGGCTGGACCAGGCGACGAGCGGGGTGCTCGTCTACGCGAAGGCCCGGCGCGCCAACCGCGGCCTGGCCGAGCAGTTCGAGGGGCGCTCGGTCGCGAAGACCTACGTCGCCCTCGTCGACGGCTGGCGAGGAGGCGAACGAACCCTTCGGCATCGCCTGGCGCCCGGGCCCGGGGGGCGCCAGGAGGTCGTTCGCGGTCGCCGCGGACGCGAGGCCGTCAGCCACGTCGCGCGGCGGGACGAGAGGGCGGGCGGCAGGGCGCTCGTCGAGGTGCGGATCGAGACCGGTCGAACCCACCAGATCCGGGCTCAGCTCGCGGCCGAGGGCGCCCCCGTGGTCGGCGATCCGCTGTACGGCGGCGCCCCGGCCCCGCGCCTCTTCCTTCACGCGGAGGCGCTCGGCCTGCGCCACCCGATCGGGGGCGGGCCGATCCGCGTGACCGCCGCCGCGCCGCCGCTCTTCGACGCCTGGCTGGCCGGGGACACCGACCCCTACCGCGACGCGGAGCGTATCCGGGCCGCGCTCGCTCAGGCGGCGGAGCGCCGCTTCGGCCTCGCCGCCCGGCGGCGCCATCCCACGGAGCCGACGGAGGCGTTTCGCTGGGTGAACGAGGACGGCGACGGGCTACCGGGCCTCGCGGTGGACGTCTATGGGCGCTTCGCCGTCGTTCAGTCCTACGGCGGTGGGGCCGAGGCACGCCTCGACGCGATCGTCGACTCCGTGGCCGAGGCCGACGGCATCGAGGGGGTCTACCTGAAGCACCGCCCAAGGCAGGCGAACGTGGTGGACGGCCGGGACGAGCGCGTGAGCCCATCCGCGCCCTCCCGCGGCGTCGCCGCGCCCGGCGAGCTCGCGATCCGAGAGGCCGGGCTCCGCTTCGGGGTGCGGCTCGGCGAGGGCCTGAGCACCGGGCTGTTCCTCGACCAGCGGGACAACCGGCGCCGCGTCCGCGAGCTCGCCCCCGGGGCGCGCTTCCTCAACCTGTTCGCCTACACCTGCGCGTTCACGGTCGCCGCCGGAGCCGGCGGCGCCCGCAGCACGCTCAGCGTCGACGCGTCGGGGCGCGCGCTCGCGTGGGGCCGCCGCAACCTCGCGGCGAACGGCCTCCCGGCGGACGAGGGCCCAGGCCATGGCGGCCATCGCCTCTGGAGGGAGGACGCGTTCCAGGCCCTGGCCGAGCTCGAGCGGCGCCGGGAGCGCTTCGACCTGATCGCGTGCGACCCGCCGACCTACAGCACGACCCGCCATGGCCGGTGGACCAGCGGGCGCGACTGGCGCCGCCTCGCCGCGGGCTGCCTCAAGGTCCTCGCCGCGGGGGGCACGCTGCTCGCCACGAGCAACGACCGGCGCCTCGACGAGCGGCGCTTCCGGCGATACCTGCACGAGGCTGCGCGCGACGCGCAGCGGGAGGTCGTGAAGCTCAAGAGCCTCCGCGTCCCCTCCGACTTCCCGGTCCCGGCCGGAGGCGAGCCTCACCTCAAGGGCGCAACGCTTCGGGTCGCTCGGTGAAGGGGGACCCCTGACGGCGGCGGCGGGGGCCGGTACATTCGCAGCCCCATGCTGGATGCGCGCTGCCTTCAGGAAGTGGTCAGCCTCCACGCGTTCTTCGAGCGCTGGTTCCGCGGGGAGCTGCAGGGCGAGGCCGCGCTCGCCAGGGTCGACCGGGCCCTGGCCGAGGACTTCACGATGGTCAGCCCCCGGGGGCTCCGGGACGACAAGGAGAGCATGCTCTCCGTGCTCCGCCGCGCCCAGGGGTGCAGGACCCGGACCTTCCGGATCACGATCGAGGGCATGGAGGTCCTCACGGTCTCGCCGCCGCTGTGCATCCTGACCTACGAGGAGCATCAGCAGGAGGCCGGCAAGGGCACGGCGCGGATCACGACCGCGGCGTTCCGCGAGACCTCGAGCAACCCCGCGGGGGTGGAGTGGGTGCGGGTTCACGAGACCTGGGCCGCGCCGGACCAACCTGCGGCGGTCCCCGGCGAGGGCGGGTGACCGCGTCCGCCAGCGTCAGCCGGGCCGGCTCCCCCGCAGGGTGGATGACGTCCTGGTGACCGGTGTGGTGCCCCTGGGGGCACCACCGAGGCTACGCCTCGAGGAGCGCCGGACCGAGCACCTCGAGATGCACCGGCGGACACGCGCGGGCCGCTCGTCCGGGCACCGGACGGCGGGCCGGCCGCTGGCGTCCGGGCTCGCCCGCGCCGAGCTCGGGCCCGATCCAGGCGTGCAGGTCGTCGACGATCGCGGCGGCGGCGTCGGGGCGGCCATGCCTTCGGGCCGCCTCCGCCATCGCCCGCCGCCGTCCAGGCTCGTCGAGCAGGCCGCGCACCGCGGAGGTCAGGCGACCGGCGGTGAGGTGGCGCTGCGGGATCGCGACGGCCGCCCCGTCCGCGGCGAGCGCCTCGGCGTTCCGGGCCTGGTGGTCGTCGGCCGCGAAGGGGTAGGGGACCAGGACCGCGGCGCGTCCGATGGCGCAGAGCTCCGCGAGGGTCGTCGCCCCGGCCCGCGCGACGACCAGAACCGCGTCGCGGTAGGCCCGGGCCATGTCCTCGACGAAGGGGACGACCCGGGCCGGGACCCCGTGCTCGCGGTAGCCGGCCTCGACCTCGCTCCTCATCGCGACGCCGGTCTGGTGGAGCACGGACAGGCCACGGGCCGGCAGCTCCAAGGCCGCCAGCGCCATGGGAAGGGTCTCGTTGAGGGCCTTCGCGCCCTGGCTCCCGCCGAGGACGAGCACGGTGCTCGCCCGCGCCTCGAACCCCTCGGGATCGGCGAGGGCGGCGCGGGCGGCCTGGACGAAGTCCTGCCTCACGGGGTTGCCGAGCAGGCGAGCGCGCCCCCGGCCGACCTGGTCGGCGGCGCTCTCGAAGGCCACGTAGGCCCGGCCCGCGAGGGGGGCGAGGAGCCGGTTGGTCAGGCCGACGAGGGCGTTCTGCTCGAGCAGGGCCGTCGGCACGCCGCGAGAGGCCGCGGCGAGCAGCACCGGGCCGCTGGCGTACCCCCCCACCCCGAGCACGAGGTCGGGACGGCGCCGGCGGAGCAGCGCGAGCGCTTGGCGAGCGGCCCCGGGCAGCCGGCCCAGGCTGTGGAGGAGCTCGCCGGGGGTGCGCCCGTGGAGCGGGGTCACGTCGATCAGGTCGAGGGTCTCCCCCCGCCCCGGCAGGACCCTCGACTCGATGCCGCGGCTCGTCCCCACGAACGTGACCTCGAGCCCCGGCTGCCGCCGCCGGAGCTCCTGGACGACGGCGAGCCCCGGGAACAGGTGGCCGCCCGTGCCGCCCCCCGCGACCATCACGCGCCTCAGCGCCATGGCCGACCCCTCGCGCCGCGTTCGACGCCGGCCTCCTGCCGCCTCAGGTCGCGAAGGCTGGGCTCGTCGGCCAGCGCGGCCCGGGGACGGGAGATGTTGAGGAGCACGCCCACGGCAGCCGAGTTGACGAGGAGCGACGACCCTCCGTAGCTGATAAAGGGCAGCGCGAGGCCCTTGGTCGGGATCATGCCCATGGCGACCGCGAGGTTCGTGAAGGCCTGGAGCGCGAGGAACATGCTGATCCCGAAGGCGAGGTACGCCCCGTACTCATCGACGGCCCGCCAGGCGGCGAGGAGCCCTCGGCCGAACACCAGGCAGAAGCACCCCACGAGAAGGACGACGCCGACGAACCCGAGCTCCTCGGCGATGATCGCGCTGATGAAGTCCGTGTGGGCCTCGGGCAGGAAGAAGAGCTTCTGACGGCTATCGCCGAGACCCACTCCGGTGAGGCCGCCGCTTCCGAAGCTCAGGAGGCTCTCCGAGACCTGATACCCCGCGCCGCGCCGATGCTCGAAGGGCGCCATGAATGCCTGGATGCGCCGCATCCGGTTCGGGCTGCTGACGATCAGAGCGTAGGCGAGCGGCGCCGCCAGGATGCCCGCACCGAGGATGTAGCCGACCTTGGCGCCCGCGCTGAACAGCAGGATGAACGTCAGGACGCCGATCATGGCCGCGCTGCCGAAGTCCGGCTGACGCAAGCAGAGGAACATCAGGAAGGCCGCGACGAGCACGTGGGGCAGGAAGCCCACCGTGAAGGTCTTGACCTTGAGACCCTTCTTGCTGAGGGAGTAGGCGAGCCAGAAGATCAGGGCGACCTTCGCCATCTCCGCCGGCTGCACGTGGATCGGGCCCACGGTAATCCACCGGGACGCGCCGCCCGCCGTGTGCCCGAAGCCCAGCGCCACGAACAGCATCAACGCGACCACGCCAGCGAGGATCGGGTAGGTCCATGGCCGGTAGTGGTGATAGTCGACGCGCGCCACGACGACGATCAGCGGCAGCGCGACGACGGCGAAGATGCCCTGGCGGATCAGGAAGTAGGCGCCGCTCCCGTAGGTGTGGGAGGCGAAGACCGCGCTCGCGCTGTAGACCATGACCACGCCGAAGGCGATCAGGGCGATCACCGCGCCGTAGAGGAGCGCGTCGGCCGGGCCCACCACGGGCGGGTACGCCGGGCGATCGGGAACGCCGCCCCCGAGGCGGGGTCGGATGACGGCCAACGCCTGGGCGAGCGCACCCATCAGCCGGCCTCCTCGTCGGGCGGCGCTGCCGGAGCGTGGGACGCCGAGGGGCGGGACGAGGCCAGGGCCCGCACCGCCTCGACGAACGCTTCGCCGCGCTCGACGTAGGAGCGGTACTGGTCGAAGCTCGAGCAGGCGGGCGCGAGCAGCACGATGTCGCCCGGCCGGGCCAGCGACCGGGCCGACGCGACCGCGTCACGCATGTCCGTCGCCTCGAGGAGCGTCAGGCCGAGCCGGCCGAGGGCCTCCCGGAGCCGCGGCGCCGCCTGGCCGAGCAGGACCGCTCCGCGCCCCACCGACGCCAGCCGCGCCGCGAGCGGGGCGTAGCTCCCACCCTTGTCGACGCCGCCGGCGATCAGGACCGCGCGCCGCTCGGGGCTGGCGAGGCCATCGAGGGCCGCAACGGCCGCGCCGACGTTGGTGGCCTTGCTGTCGTCGATGTAGGCCACGCCGTCGATGTCCGCGACGTGGGCGGCCCGGTGAGGCAGGCTCCGGGCCGACCGGAGGCCGGCCGCGACCGCCTCGGGGCCCGCGCCCGCGGCGCGGGCCGTCAGCATCGCGGCGGCCGCGTTGAGCCGGTTGTGGGCGCCCGCGAGGGGGAGCTCGGCGAGGTCGAAGGCCGCGCCGGTCTGCTCGTCGACCAGCCGGCCACCCTCCTCGTGCACCGTGCCGCGCGCCCGACCGAAGGTGAGGATCGCCGCCTCCCCGGCCTCGGCGAGCTCCCGGCAGCGCGGGTCGCCGTCGGGCACCACGGCGACGTCGTCGGGCTCCTGGCGGCGGAAGAGGTTGCCCTTGGCCTCCTGGTACGCCCGGTAGGACGGGTAGCGGTCCAGGTGGTCGGGGCTGAGGTTCAGGAGCACGCCGACGCGCGGGCGGAGCGTCGGGACGCGCTCGAGCTGGAAGCTCGACAGCTCCGCCACGACGCTCCCGTCGGGGCCGGCGGCGGGGTGGTCGACGGCGTCCCCGAGCGGGCGGCCGAGGTTGCCCCCGACGAAGGTCGGCCGCCCGGTCGCCTCCATGATGCGCCCCACCAGGCTCGTCACCGTGCTCTTGCCGTTGGTCCCCGTGATCCCGACGAGCGTCCCGCGGAGGAAGCGCGCCGCCAGCTCCGCCTCGCCGATCACCTCCACGCCCCGGGCCTCCGCCGCCTCGACGGCCGGCAGGGGCGGGACCCCTGGCGACAGCACGATGAGGTCGGCCGACGCGAAGGCCTTCGGGTCGTGGTGACCGAGGACCGCGGGCACGCCGAGCTCGTCGAGCACGTCCAGGCTCGCGCCGAGGGCCTCGGGCAGGCGGCGGTCGTTGAGCCGGACCACGGCGCCCTGGCGCACGAGCAGCCTGGCCGCCGCGAGCCCGCTCGTGCCCGCGCCGACCACCACCACCGTCCTGCCCGCGACGTCCACCCCGATCACCTCAGCTTCAGCGTGGCGAGGCTGGCGAGCGCGAGCATCACGCTGATGATCCAGAACCGCACGATCACGCGCGGCTCGGGCCACCCCAGCTTCTCGAAGTGATGGTGGATGGGCGCCATCAGGAAGATCCGACGTCGGAACAGCTTGTAGCTGGCCACCTGCCCGATCACGCTGACCGCTTCGAGGACGAAGATCCCCCCAAGAAGAACGGACAGGATCTCGTTCTTCGTCATCACGGCTAGCGCACCTAGACCCCCGCCCAGAGCCAGCGACCCGACGTCCCCCATGAACACCTGTGCGGGGTAGGTGTTGTACCAGAGAAAGCCGAAGCCCGCGCCGATCATCGCGCCGCAGTACACGCTCAGCTCGATCGCGCTGCGAAGGCTCGGGATGCGGAGGTAGGCGGCGAGATCCTCGCCGAAGAGCGTCACGCCGGCCAGGTAGGCCAGGATCAAATAGGTCCCCGCGTTGATCATGACCGGCCCGATCGCGAGCCCGTCCAGGCCATCCGTGAGGTTGACCGCGTTGGAGAAGCCCACGATGACCACCGAGGCGAAGATCACGTAGATCGCCGGCGGAAGGCTGATGGGCAACGCATCGAACGCGACGAAGGGAAGGCTCAAGCGGTCGCGGATCGCGAGCCAATCCTCCGGGAGGCCGGCCTCGGCGAACCAGAGGTACGCCCCGATGCTGAGCGCCACCGAGAACTGAAGGGCGAGCTTGCCGCGGGCGCTGAGGCCGCCGGAGCTCTTGCGCCGCACCTTGCGGGCATCGTCGATCCAGCCCACCGCGCCGTAGGCGGTCGTGATCGCGGTCACGACCCACACCGACACGTTGGCCGGGTCCGCCCACAGCACGGTGCTGATGACCAGCGCCAGCAGGATCAGAGCCCCCCCCATGGTCGGGGTACCCGCCTTGCTGAAGTGGGGCTCCGGCCCGTCCTTCCGAACGACCTGCCCGATCTGCCGGCGCTGGAGCCGGCGGATGAACCACGGGTAGAGGCTGAACGTCACCAGCATGGCCGTGATCGCCGCGAAGATCGCCCGCAGCGGCACGTAGCGAAGGACGTTGAGGAACCCGAACTCCGTGTGGAGGGGGTAGAGGAAGGTGTAGATCACGTCCCGGCCCCTCCCCGCAGGGAAGCCACCACGCGCTCCATCTCGAGGCTCCGAGACCCCTTGACCAGCACGACGTCCCGCGGCTGCAGCACCGCGCGGACGGCCGAGGCCACGTCGTTGACGACGCTCGCGACGCGGACCGACGGGCGCCCCTTCGCGGCCTCGGCCATCGCTGGACCCAGCCCCACGCACGCGGCGGCCGCCGCCGCCGCCGCCTCCACCACCTCGGCGTGCTGCTGCGGGGCGGACGCGCCGAGCTCCCGCATGTCGGCCAGCGCCGCGATCGGGCGGCCGCCGCGGGCGCGCGCCAGCGCCTGGGCGGTCCTCAGCCCGTGGTGAACGGAGCGGGGGCTCGCGTTGTAGCTGGCGTCGAGGACGAGCACGTCACCCGGGAGCTCGATCGGGGCGAGGCGACCCGGGGTGGGGGGGACCTCCTCCAGCACGGCCCCGACCGTGTCGAGGTCTTCGCCCAGCACCTCCGCCACGGCGAGGACCGCCGCGCCGGCCAGGGCGTGGCCCTCCCCGAGGACCCGGAGGGCCACATGGAGGGACCGCTCCCCGATCCGGTAGGTCGCCTCGGTGCGGGCCTCCGCCGTCACCTGCGACCGCTCGAGGCGCACCGTCGACCCCGGGCCCGTGCCGAAGGTCAGGCGCAGGCCGGCGCCGCTCCGGTCGAGGTAGGGGGCCAGCAGGCGCTCTCCTTCCGGCGTGACCGCCGCGCCCTCGGATCCGAGGGCGGTCAGGAGCGACCCCTTCTCCCGCGCGACCCCGGCGATGTCGCCCACGCCCTCGGTGTGGACGGCGGCGACCGCGGTCACCACCCCGATCGTGGGCCGGGCCAGAGCGGCGAGCGTCGCGATCTCCCCGGGCAGGTTCATCCCGAGCTCGACGACGGCGGCGTCGTGGTGCCGCTCGAGCGTCAGGAGCGTCAGCGGCACCCCGATCCGGTTGTTGAGGTTCCCCGCCGTGCTCGCCACGGAGCGCCCGACCCCCTCGAGGGCCGCCCGGAGCAGCTCCTTCGTCGTGGTCTTGCCGACCGAGCCCGTCACGCCGATCAGCGGCAGGTCGAAGCGCCGACGATGGAAGGCGGCGAGCCCCCCGAGGCCCTCCAGCGTGTCCGGTACGCGGAGGACGGCGACGGACCGCGGCGCGTCGAGCGCGCGCTCGACGAGCACCGCAGGCGCCCCGCCCGCGATCGCCGCGGCCACGTGATCGTGCCCGTCGAAGCGCTCGCCACGGAGCGCGACGAAGAGCTGCCCCGGCACGAGCCGGCGGGTGTCCGTGGAGACGCCCTCGACGGCGAGGGCGCCCGGGCCGTCCGCGAGCGTCGCGCCCGTCGCCTCGATCACCTCGTCGAGGGTGAAGGGCGCGCGGTTGCTCGGCATCGGGGTCGCCATCAGCCCCCTCCCCGGCGCGCGGCGAGCGCTGCCCTCGCCTCGACCCGGTCGTCGAAGGGCCGCGCGACCCCGCCCCGCATCTGGACCTGCTCGTGGCCCTTGCCCGCCACGAGCACCGTGTCCCCCGGGCGCGCGGCGAGGACCGCGGCGCGGATCGCTTCGCGCCGGTCCTCCTCGACCAGGTAGCCCGAGCCCGAGGCGCCGGCCGACCCGGCGCGCCTCGGTTCCATCCCGACCGCGCGGACGCCCTCTTCGATCGCTCGCAGAATGGCGGCGGGGTCCTCCGAGCGGGGGTTGTCGCTGGTCAGGACGACCAGGTCGGCGCCCGCCGCGCCAGCGCGGCCCATCGGCGTGCGCTTGTCCCGATCCCGGTCGCCGCCGCAGCCGAACACCGCGATGAGGCGGCCCGGCGTCAGGGGCCGGAGCGCCTCGAGGGCCCGGCCCAGGGCGTCCGGGGTGTGGGCGTAGTCGACGATCACCTCGATCTCGTCCCCCGGGGAAGCCACGCGCTCCAGGCGGCCGGGGACGGCGCCCACCTGGCCGAGCGCGTCCGCCGCGTCGCGCAGGCCCTCGCCGAGGGCGAGCAGGGAGCCCAGCGCGACGAGGAGATTGTCGAGGTTGTGCGCGCCGACCAGGGGGCTCACCAGCTCCGCCTCGTCGGTCGGCGTCCCGACGGTCGCCCGGATCCCGGCGCGGTCCAGCGCGAAGGCGCGGACGTCGAGGTCGGCTCCCGCCCTCGGCCTGCGGCTGACCCGCCAGGGGACGCCGTCGAAGCGCGCGGCGAGCCGGTCTCCGAAGCCGCCGTCGAGCGGGATCACCGCCCGGGGCGGACGCAGCTCCGTGAACAGCCGCGCCTTCGCCTCGAAGTAGGCCTCCATCGTCCCGTGGAAGTCGAGGTGGTCCTGCGTGAGGTTGGTGAACGCCGCCACCGCGAACCGCATCGCGTCCGGCCGGTGCTGCGCGAGGGCGTGGCTCGAGACCTCCATGACCAGGTGGCTCGCCCCCGCGGCGACCGCCCGCCGCGCGAAGCGGGCGAGGTCGTCCCCCTCCGGGGTGGGGAGCGCGCCGGGCATCGAGACCCCCGCCACGTGGCTCCCCACCGTCCCGAGGAAGGCCGCCCGCCGGCCGCGCGCCGCCAGGGCCTCGCTGACCAGCCACGCGGTGGTGGTCTTGCCGTTGGTGCCGGTCACCCCGAGCACCGTGAGCGCGGACGTCGGCTCGCCGTAGACCCGCTCGGCGAGGGGGCCGAGGGCGCGCCGCGGATCGGCGACGCGCAGGACGGGGACGTCGTGGTCGAGGCTCGACGTCGCGGCGACGGCGGCCGCGCCCCGGGCGACGGCATCGGCCGCGAAGCGCCGGCCGTCGTGGACCCGACCCGGGATCGCGACGAAGAGGTCGCCCGGCTCCACCGCGCGCGAGTCGTGGCGCACGCCGGTGACGAGCACCCCGGGGTCGCCGATCACCTCGAGGGCGAGCCCGCGCTCGTGGAGCTCCCCGAGCGGGGCCCCGCGGGTGCGCACGGCTGCGCCGCCGGCCCGAGCGTCCGGGCGAGGGTCGCGGCCCCTGCCGGCGGCGCCGCCCGCAGGCCCGAGGACCGCTCCGTCCGGAGGGCGGTGCGGCCCGCCGCGCCTTGCCCGGGGCGCTCGAGGATCACCCGGACGCGAGATCCCCGCGGGAGCAGCGCGCCTGGCGGCGGGTCCTGCCCCACCACGACGCCCGTGCCCTCGAACCCCGGCCGCAGCCCGACGCGCGCCAGGCTGAGCAGGGCACCGCGCGCGGTCCGCCGAGCAAGGTCGGGGACGAGCGCCGCGTCGGCGGCGGGCGCGGGCGCCGGCCCGGCGGACCCGGCTCGCACATCCCCGCGCGGTGTGGCCGCCGCCCCCGCGGAGGGGGGCGGCGTCGCGGCGTCCCGGCCCGGCGCGACCGCCTC
>JBHJHB010000026.1:0-68148 GCA_050331215.1 Sandaracinaceae bacterium
CCCGCCCCCCCGCGTTCCTCCCCCCTCTCCCCGCTCTCCCCCTCGGGCCCCCCCCCTGGCGCCCCCCCCTCCCCCCCGGGCGGGCGCCCCGCCTCGCGGGCGCCGCCCGCGGCCGTCGTCGCCTCTCCGCGCCGCCGCACCCTCGCGCGCCGTGGCCCCCCGGCGCAGCACCCCGTCCACCGCAGCACCCCGCCTACCGCAGCATCCGCTTGGCCGCCGTGGTGGCAGGTGCGAGGATCGCGGGGGATGGACTTCGACATCAACCGGATCCTCCGGATCCTCCCCCACCGAGCGCCCTTCGTCCTGATCGATCGGGTGCTCGAGCTCTCCCCCCGGCAGTCGGCGCGGGCGGTCAAGTGCATCACCTACAACGAGCCGTTCTTCCCCGGCCACTTCCCGGGGCAGCCGATCTTCCCCGGGGGGCTGATCCTCGAGGCGATGGCCCAGCTGACCGGCGTCCTCGCCTACGCCTCCGAGCCCTTCGATAACGCGCAGAAGGTGATGTACTTCCTGGGCGTGGAGGAGGCGAAGTTCCGGCGTCCGGCGGTGCCGGGGGATCGCCTCGTGCTGGATGTCGAGGTCCGGCACCGTCGGTCCAACATCTGGAAGGTCGACGCCTCCGCCACGGTGGATGGGAACGTCGTGGCCACCGCGAAGCTGCTGACCGCCCTGACGGAGAAGGCGGACATCCCGCAGGGCAGCGGCGTGCACAGCCTCTGAGACCTTCCGTTCACGCCGGAGCCGACGCGCCCGACTCGGCGCTCCGGCAGCCGTTTTGCTACAACCCGCCCCGTGCGCCGACCCGCCCGCCTCCTCGTGGCCGCCGTGCTGTCCGGGCTGTCGTGCCTACCCTGGGTTGCCACCGCCGACGAGGAGGGGACCGAGGAGCGCCCCGCCGACCCTCCGGTGCTCGACCTCGCCGCCTTGCTGCGGGCTGCGGACCACACCTACCCCGGGCTGAGGGCGGCCGAGGCACGCATCCGCGCCGCCCGGGCGCGGCTGGACGAGGCCTGGGTCACGCCCTTCTTCCAGTCGACGATCACCGCGGGCTTCGGGCTGTCCCCCGAGATCCGGGGCACGCCGATCTTCAGCCCCGACAATCAGGTCCCGCTCAGCAACCCCTGGCAGCCGGTGCTCAGCTTGCAGATCGAGGGCGTGATCCCGCTCTGGACGTTCGGCAAGCTCCCGGCCGCGCGCGACGCAGCGAGGGCGGGGATCCGTGCCGCGGAGTCGGATCGGGCGAGGGTCCGGGCCCAGCTCCGCTACGACGTGCGGCGCGCCTACTTCGGGCTCCAGCTCGCCCTCGACCTGGAGCAGATGCTCCGGGAGACGCTGCCGCCCCTCCGTCAGGCCCTCGAACGGATCGAGGAGCAGCTCGACGATGACGACCCGGCGGTCTCCGACCTCGCCCGCTACCGCCTCGAGGCGGCGCTGGCGGAGGTGGAGGCCCGGGCCTCCGACGTCGCGCGGCTCGAGCAGTCCTCGCGGGTGGCCCTGACGATCCTGACGGGGGTCCAGGAGTTCCGGATCCCGGCCTGCCCGATCGAGGCGGTGAGCCTCGAGCTCCGCCCCCGCACCTACTACGTGAGCCAGGCGAGCGCGAACCGCCCGGAGGTCCGGATGCTCGAGGCGGCGCTACGGGCCCGTGAGGCGAGCCTCGACGCGACGGAGGCGCGCTTCTACCCCGACCTCGCCCTCGTGTACCAGTTCGGGACCACCTACTCCCCGGGCATCACCGACCAGCGGAACCCGTTCATCATCGACCCCGCGAACTACCTGTTCGTCCGCGCCGGTCTCGTGCTGCGGTGGTCGCTCGACCTGTGGGGCAACGCCTACCGGGTGGACCGGGAGCGCGCGCTGGTCGACGACATCCGGGAGCGCTCCCGGGAGGCCGCGCGGGGACTGGAGCTCGAGGTGAGCGCCGCCTACGAGACGGCCCGGGCCGCCGCGGAGCGGGTCGAGGCGTGGGGGCGGGGTCGGCGTCAATCGCGGCGCTGGTTCATCGCCGCGTCCCAGGGCCGGGACATCGGGACGCTCTCCACCCGGGACCTGGTGGACGCGGCCCGGGCCTACATCACGGCTCGGGTGAGCCACCTCACCTCGATCCAGGAGCTCAACCAGGCCCTCGCCAACCTCGAGCGGGCGAGCGGGGTCGCCCTGACCGACCACTGGGAGAGCCCCTGCGAATGAACGGGCCCCCGCTACCGTCCCTGCCCGCAGCATCCTAGGTTCGGCGCGGATCTGACCATGACTCGACACCTCGCTCTCCTCTCCCTCCTCCTCGGCGTCGGCTGCGCGGCCAGCCTCGCCGCCGCTTCGCCCGCCCGGGCGCAGTCTGCGGTGCGGTTCCTCGAGCAGCGCCACGAGCGCCTCAACACGATCCTTCGCCAGCCGGCGAGCAGCGCCCGGGCCCAGGAGCGCCGCACCGGTCAGATCCGGGACGTCCTCGGCGACCTGCTGGACTACGAGGCCGTCAGCCGCACCGCCCTCGGCGACCACTGGGATGAGCACTCCGACCAGGAGCGGCAGGAGTTCATGACGATCCTCGAGCAGCTCGTCCGCCGCAACTACGAGCGGAACCTCGAGCGCACGCTCGAGTACGAGGTCCGCTACGACCGCGAGGAGCAGGACGGGGAGCTGACCGTCGTGCACACCGTGGCGCGCTCGCGCACCCAGCGCCGGCAGCCGCCAGTCGAGATCGTCTACACGCTGCGCCGGGAGGGCCGCGCGTGGAAGGTCGTGGACGTCGCGACGGACGGAGTCAGCATGGTCCGGACCTACCGGCGGCAGTTCCACCGCATCATCGTGCGGGACGGGTGGAGCGAGCTGATCTCCCGCATGCAACGCCGCCTCGCCGCCGACGACGACGACGACGGCTGACGCGGGCTCGCCTCGAGGGGTGGCCCGGCGGGGGGCCGTGACCATCCGCCCTTGCCAGGGCGCCCCGACGGCGCGACAACTGGCCCGAATGCGCCTGTTCTCCGGAAAGATCCCGGCGATCGCCGAGGACGTCGTCCAGACCCTGACCTCCGCCGGGGACATCGACGCCGAGCAGCCCGAGGAGGTCAAGCTCGACATCGAGGCGGTGCTCAAGGAGTACCTCCGGCAGGAGCGCGACGTGCTCGACGAGGCGAAGAACCGCCTCGAGATCCGCCAGCTGCCCTACAGCCAGCTCGGCAAGATGAAGTCGATGGTCGCGCGCGAGCGTCAGGTCCCGATCGGGGACGACATGCTGCCGTACGTCCTGGAGCAGACCCTGACCATGCTCTTCCACAGCCAGAACGTCGACGAGGTGTACGCCGACGACATCACGCTGCGGAAGAAGATGACGACCGTCTTCCGGCGCCACCTCGACGTCGAGGGGGAGCTCGACCGGGAGGTCCGCTCCAAGATCAAGAACCTCCAGGAGGGGACCGCGACCTTCGAGATCGAGTACCAGCGCAAGATGAACGAGCTCAAGCGGAAGAAGCGCCTGACCTAGCGCGGGGCGTGACCAGGCACTCGAACGGAGCCTATCGCCTCGCGAGCATGACCGGGCATGGCGTCGGCCACGCCGAGGTCGACGGGGGGCGCGTCACGGTGGAGCTCCGCGCGGTCAACCACCGCAGCCTCGACCTCCGACTCCGGCTGCCCGCCGACTGGAGCGCCCACCACGGCGCCCTCGAGGAAGCGCTCCGGCCCCGGCTCCTGCGGGGTCGAGTCGAAGGCCAGGCCCGGCTGGCCGGAGCGAGCGGAGCGCCCGATCCGGTGCCGCGGCTCGATGAGACGAAGGCCCGCGCCGTCCTCGCCCAGCTGCGGGCGCTCCGCGATGCCGAGTGCCCGGGCGAGCCGCTCCCGCTCGGCCTGCTCGCGACCGTCCCGGACCTCTTCGTCCCCCCCTCCCGCCTCGACGAGGGGGTCCTGCGCGACGCCCTCCTCCGCGCGGCGGAGCTGGCCTGCGAGCAGCTCTGGGCGATGCGGCTCCGGGAGGGCGAGGCGCTCCGAGCCGACCTCGAGGGCCATATCGCGTCGCTGACGGCGGACCTCGCGCGCGTCGAGGCCCGGATCCCGGAGACCGTCGAGGCCCACCGGCGACGCCTGCACGACCGGGTCGCGGAGCTCGTCGCCAGCGCCCCGGCGTCGGCGCTCGACCCTGGCCGCCTCGAGCTCGAGGTGGCGCTCCTGGCCGAGCGGACGGACGTCGCGGAGGAGGTGAGCCGCCTCCACAGCCACCTCGCGCAGCTGGAGGCGCTGCTGTCCCCCGGCCCGGAGGCGGAGGTCGGCAAGCGGATCGACTTCCTGCTCCAGGAGGTGAGCCGCGAGGTGAACACCCTGGGGGCGAAGGGCGCGGACGCTGAGCTGGCCCAGCGGGTGATCGCGATGAAGACCGCGGTCAGCCGGATGCGGGAGCAGGCCCAGAACGTCCTTTGAGCGGCTGCGCCCGCGGTCGGGCAGACAGGCCTCGACCGGCCCCCGCCTCCGCGCCACGCGAGCCCCACGGCCCAGGGCGCGCCGCGAGGGTGGCGCCGGTCCCATCCGAACCGATCGGCGCTCTAGCGGCCTGCTAGGGTAGCGGCGGTGGACGACCTCCTGGCCCTGATCTTCTGCTCCCCCTCCGGCGCGGGCAAGACGACGCTCACGCGCCACCTGGTCACGGAGGTGCCGGAGCTGACCTTCAGCGTCTCCCACACCACGCGGCGGCCGCGGGACGGAGAGGTCCCCGGCGAGGCCTACCACTTCGTCGACCGTCCGACGTTCGAGCGGATGATCGACGAGGCCCGCTTCGCGGAGTGGGCGCCGGTCCACGAGCACCTCTACGGGACCTCCCTCGGCGAGCTCGAGCGCGCCCGGGCCGAGGGCTTTCGGGGGATGATCCTCGACGTGGACGTCCAGGGCGCGCGGCAGATCCGGGCGCGCCTCCCGGACGCACCCGCCATCTTCGTCCTGCCTCCGTCGATGACGGAGCTGCGCCGCCGGCTCGTCGAGCGCCGCTCCGACGGGCCGGAGCAGGTCGCGCGGCGCCTCGCCAAGGCCAAAGACGAGATCGCGCACTACGGGAGCTTCGACTACCTCCTGATCAACGACGACCTCGAGGACGCGAAGGCGACCGTGGTCGCGATCGCCCGCGCCGAGCTGACCCGCCGCCGGCGGTGCGCCGCCCACGCCGAGCGCCTGCTTCGCGAAGCGGGCGCCGAGCGCTAGCTCGCCCTCGGCCTCGGATATCCCATGCGGGTGGCCCAGGGTTCGTCGTTCAGGTCGCGCTCGGCTCGACGAGGCGATGCCGCGCATCGTCGAGGAGAGACGGCGGCGCGCCGGTCGACGAGGACCGGCGAGGGGGTCTAGCCCATGGCGGCGCTGGTCGCGGCGGCGGTCCTCCTCGCGTTCGGCCTCGGGTATCGGGTCTACGGGCGCTGGCTCGGGCGCCGGGTGTACGGCGACGACGAGGACATCGAGGTGCCGTCGCGCGCCCTCGAGGACGGCCAGGACTACGTGCCGACCGACCGGCACATCCTGTTCGGGCACCACTTCACCTCGATCGCCGGCGCGGCGCCGATCATCGGGCCGTGCGTCGCGGCCTACTGGGGCTGGCTGCCCGCGCTCCTGTGGGTGGTCGTGGGCACCCTGTTCATGGGGGCGGTGCACGACTTCGGGGCGCTCGTCGCGAGCGCGCGCGAGCGCGGCCGCTCGGTGGCCGACCTCGCCGGCAAGGTGCTGAGCGCGCGGGCCCGGATCCTGTTCCTCTGCTTCGTCGTCGTGCTCGTGTGGTTGGTGCTCGCCGTGTTCGCGATGGCGATCACCGGGCTCTTCCTGAGCCAGCCGGAGGCGGTGCTCCCGGTGCAGGTGCAGATCGTGATCGCGGTCGCGATGGGCTGGCTGCTGACGCGGTGGAAGGTCAAGGCCCTCGTCCCGTCCCTGCTCGCCCTCGCCCTGCTCTACCTGTTCGTCGGCGTCGGCACCGTGGTCCCGATCGACCTGACCGCCCTGGGGCTCTCGGCCGAGGGGGCGCGCACCGCGTGGCTCCTGTTCCTCTTCGCGTACTGCGGCATCGCTAGCCTCTTGCCGGTCTGGCTCCTGCTCCAGCCCCGGGACTACATCAACAGCCACCAGCTCTTCGTCGGCCTCGGCCTCCTGTTCCTCGGCCTGTTCGTCGCCCGCCCGTCCTTCGACGCCCCGGCGATCCGGCTCGGCGACGAGGGTGCGCCGTCGATGTTCCCGCTCCTGTTCGTCACGATCGCGTGCGGGGCGATCAGCGGCTTCCACGGCCTGGTCTCGAGCGGGACCACGTCCAAGCAGCTCGCGTCGCTGAAGGACGCGCGGTTCATCGGCTACGGCGGGATGATCGGGGAGGGCACGCTGGCCCTCGCCTCGACCATGGCGGCGGTCGCCGGCATCGGGCTGGTCGGCGCCTGCAGCCTCGAGGGTGGGACCCGTCCCGTCGCCGATCTCTCCTGGAGCGTCTACTACGACACCTGGGCCCACGCCGGCGCCAACAAGGCCAGCGCCTTCGTCCTCGGCGGCGGCGCGTTCCTCGAGGCGGTCGGCCTGCCCTCGCCGCTCGCCCGGACGCTGATGGCGGTCCTGGTCATCAGCTTCGCGGCCACCACCCTCGACACCGCGACCCGCATCCAGCGCTTCATCCTCCAGGAGATGGGGGCCGCGGTCCGCCTCCCGCCGCTGCGTCACCCGGTCATCGCGACCGTGATCGCCGTCGCCCCGGCGGCGCTCCTCGCCTTCTGGCGGGTGACCGACCCCTCCACCGGCAACGCGCGCGAGGCGGGCTGGGTGCTGTGGCCGATCTTCGGCGCGAGCAACCAGCTCCTGGCCGCGCTCACGCTGATGGTGCTGGCTCTCTACTTCGCGATGCGGAGCCGGCCGGTCCGCGCCCTCGTGCTGCCCATGGTGTTCGTGGCCGGCGTGGCGCTGATCGCGCTCCTGACGAAGCTCGAGCAGTTTCTCGCGATCGGTCACGTCCCGCTGGTCGTGCTGTCGACCGCGCTCACCGCGCTGACGCTCTGGATGATCGTCGAGGGGCTCGCCGCCTGGCGCCGCCTGGACGGTCGCCGCGACCCGCCCGCGGCGGAGTAGGCTCAGCCGAAGGCCTCGGCCATCGCCTCCGCGAGCGACCGGACGGGCCGAAGCTCGAGCCCGTGGTCGGTGCCCTCGAGCCCCTCGAGGTTCCCGGCGGGGAGGATCGCCGAGGCGAAGCCGAGCTTCCTGGCCTCCCCCAGCCGGGCCGCGGGCCGCGGCACCGCCCTCACCTCCCCTGCGAGGCCGACCTCTCCGAAGCTGACGAGCCCGGCCCCGAGCGGGCGCTCGCGTAGGCTCGACACGATCGCCAGGGCCAGGGGGAGGTCGAGGGCCCGCTCCTCGACGCGCGCCCCGCCGGCGATGCTCGTGAACACGTCCTGGTCGAGCACGTGGACGTCCGCCTTGCGGTCGAGCACGGCGAGCAGGATCGCGAGCCGGTTCGCATCCAGCCCGCTGACGACGCGGCGAGCGGCGCCGTACAGCGACGGGGCCACGAGCGCCTGCACCTCCACCAGCAGGGGCCGGCTCCCGTCCGCCGTCGGCACGACGGCCGAGCCGGCGGCGCCCTCGGGACGCTCCCGCAGGAACAGCACGCTCGGGTCCGGGACCTCCCGGAGCCCGGCGGCCGTCATCTCGAACACGCCGAGCTCCTGCGCCGCGCCGAAGCGGTTCTTGGTGGCGCGCACCAACCGGAACGCCCCGCTCGCGTCGCCCTCGAAGGCCAGCACCGTGTCGACCAGGTGCTCGAGGACCTTCGGCCCGGCGAGCATCCCCTCCTTCGTCACGTGCCCGATCAGGAAGAGCACGATGCCCCGCGCCTTCGCCACCTCGATCAGCCGCGCGGCCACCTCCCGGATCTGCCCCACGCTGCCCGCGACCGAGTCGAGCCCGGCCGACCGCACGGTCTGCACGCTGTCGATCACGACCTGGGCCGGGGCGAGCGCGTCGATGCCCATCAGGACGTCATCGAGGTCGGTGGTCGAGAGCACCCGCACGCCGCCCGGATCCTCGGCCACGCCCAGCCGGCGCCCGCGGCGGGCCACCTGCGGCGCCGACTCCTCCCCGCTGACGTAGAGGCCGGGCGGGCCGCCCGCGCCCTCGCCCAGGCCCGCCAGGGCCTGCATGAGCAGGGTCGACTTCCCGATCCCGGGCTCCCCGCCGAGAAGCACCACCCCTCCCTCCACGACGCCCCCGCCGAGCACGCGGTCGAGCTCCCCGAGGCCGGGCGACCGTCGCGCATCCCCCCCTCGGTCGACCGCGGCGAGGACCTCGGCGATCGGCCGCGCCGCGCCGGAGGGGGCCCCACCCCGTGTCGATGGGGAGGCGCCGCCCGGCGCGCCGACCCGCTCTTCCTGCAGGGTGTTCCAGGAGCCGCAGCTCGGGCATCGGCCGAGCCAGCGCGGCGCCTTCGCGCCGCACTCCACGCAGACGAACACCGTCTTCCGCTTCGCCTTGGCCATGGCCACGAGCCTCCGGTCTGCCCGCGTCCATCGTCCTCGGCAACCGCCGGGTTGCCCGGGGCGACGTCGCGGGGTCCGGCTAGTACCGGACGGCCATCAGCAGGCGGATGTTCTGGGCGTTGCCGAGGCTGTTCGCGTTCGAGACGCCCGGGAGGAAGCCGAGGCCCTGGAGCGGGAAGACGATGCCGTAGGACAGCTGGGCGTAGAAGCCATCCAGCAGGTCGGGGCCGTCCTCGCTGCGGAAGTAAACGCTCAGGTCGATCTCGACCGCGAGGTCGTCCGCGTTGCCCCAGGTCTGGACCGCCTGCGAGGCGCGGCTCCAGATCACGTCCGCCCGCGCCCCCAGTAGCTGGCCGAAGTTGTTCCGCAGGAAGTCGTAGCTGATGCCGGGGCGGAAGTAGTAGGCCCCGCTCACCTGCCGGAGGATCGTGCGCCACAGGATCAGGTCGATGCGGTAGTTCGGGTGGAACGCGAAGGTGCTGAAGGTGTTGTCTCCCGCCCGCTGGGCCTGGAGGCCCCCGAGGCTGCTCAGCCCCTCCTGGTCGCGGTCTCCGGTCGCGTAGCCCGACCAGAAGTACAGCCCGAGCTGGTCGTTCAGCAGGTGGTACTCCACCTCCAGCGCGAAGCCGAACTGGGCGATGTTGACGTTCTCGAACAGGTTCGCGTTGGTGACGGTGTTGGTCGGGTTCTGCACCGTCCCGAGCACCAGGACCGCCTCCGCCTCGATCCGCAGCCGGTCGAACAGCAGCTGGAACCAGATGTCGGGGACGAAGGCCTCCGCCCCGCGCCGGATGAAGTCGGCGCTCCCGAACTGCCGGCTCGGGTCCGCGGCCTCCGACGGGGCCGGGAAGTCGTTCTGCTGACCGAAGATCGTCCCGAGGGTCAGCGGGTCCTGGCCGATGCTGGCGAGGCCCTGGCGCCGGTAGACGAAGTAGGCGCCGATGTTGAAGACGGCGTTGCCGCGCTGGAGCTCCTCCCGCTGCTCCTCGGCCGTCTTGCGGAAGGCCGCGCCGAACGTGAACTGGGTGATGTCGTCCAGGCGGCTCGAGTCGAACTGGGGACCTCCGATGTCGGCCATCTCCTGGTAGATCAGCCCCTCGCCGGCGAAGTCCCAGGCCCCGAAGGCGGTGACGCCGAACAGGCGGGTGATCAGCATGATCCGGTCGACGTCGGTCTGGTAGTCGTCGTCGATGCCCGCGCCGCCGTTATGGAGGAGGCCGAGACCCCAGTGAGCCCCCATCCGCCCGAAGCGGAGCTCGCCGAGGCCCCGGTTGCGCACCTCGGCCCACGCGCGCCGGGCGACGATGCTGTCGACCAGCGAGTTCCGGCCGTACTGGGGGGGCGCGACGGTGCCCGTCGCGAACTCTACCGGGGCGAAGGTCGTCCGGTCGTAGCGGGAGTACGGGTCGATGACGACGCCGTCTTCGCCGATCGATCCCCCGATCAGCTGGGGCCCCACGGCGAAGGAGTTCGGCGTCGACCCGTAGACCATGTTGTCGAACACATCGATCTGCATCCGCACGCGGACGTCGGCGCTCAAGTGGATCGTCGGTTCCAGACGAAGACGCATCTGAGCGAAGCCGTTCGAGTTCTGGTTGCAGGGTCGGACCCCGTCCTCGTCGTCGTTGAAGTCGGGGCAGATGTTCTGGCCGTCCTCGCGGGGGCGAAACAGGGAGAAGGGGAGGATCACCTCGCCGGCCCCCGAGTTCTCGGTCTCGTCGTTCCCGGGGTCACCGACCACCCGGTTGAAGAAGTAGTTGTTCTGGAGCTCGAGGCGGGTGCGGAAGTAGCCGTGCAGCTCCACCACGGACTGGGGCGTGGTCCAGCGGCTCACGGTCGGGTCCGCGCCCTCCCCGGGTGAATCGAGGCGCTGCTGCGCGTCGCCGGGGGAGGGGAGGTCACCGGGCAGAGGCGCCTCGAGCGGCTCGTCGTCCAGGCCGTTGTCGTCCTCGGACTCCACCGCCGCCGGTGCCTCCGCGTCGGCGGCCGGGGCGGTCTGGTCGCGGCCGCCGAGGTCGAGGGGAGCGACGTCCGGCCGCTCGAGGCGCGGCGCCTCGTCCTCGGTCCAGTCCTCGTCCTCGGTCCAGTCCTCGTCCTCGTCGGCCCAGCCCTCGTCCTCCTCGGCCCAGCTCTCGTCGTCGTCGAGGGGCTCCTCGTCGCCGGGCGAAGTGCCCTCGTCGCCTCCCTCGGCCGGAGCGTCGTCGGGGAGGTCGTCGCCGTCCTCCTCTCCGGCCGCCGGGTCCTCGGGGGGCTGGGCCCAGCCGGGGGCGGTGAGCGGGCCGAGCAGGATCGCGAAAGCGAGAGCAAGCGTTCGGCGCATGAGGTCTCCGACGGCCCCGGGGGCTCGCCCGAGCGGCGTGCCTATCACGGCCCCCAGAGCCGGGCAATATCGACGGGGGGGGCCGCGCCTTGACGCTTGGCCCCCCGCCCGCCTACATCCCGGGGGCGCCCGCCCCGGGCCCCGAGGACGACCCGACTCTTGACCCCTCCCCTGCGCTTCCTCCCCCTCGGCGGGCTCGGCGAAATCGGGATGAACTGCTTGGCGGTCGAGCACGGCTCGGACCGGTTCATCATCGACTGCGGGGTCACCTTCGACGACCGGAACCTCGGCGTCGACGTGATCCACCCCGACTTCACCTACCTCCTGGAGGCGCCGAAGCGGCTCCGGGCGATCGTCCTGACCCACGGCCACGAGGACCACATCGGCGCGGTGCCGTACCTGCTGGGCGACATCGACGTCCCGGTCTACGGCCCGGCCTACGCTCTCGAGCTGCTCCGCGAGCGCCTCGCCGAGGGCCGCCCGGCCAACGCCGAGAACGGGCACCGCCTGCGGCCGATCGGACCGGGCGACCGGATCCGCATCGGCGAGATCGAGATCGAGCCCTACCGCGTCACGCACTCCATCCCCGACAGCACCGGGCTGATCCTCCGCACTCCGCACGGGGTGGTCGTGCACAGCGGGGACTTCAAGATCGACCCGGAGCCGACGGACGGTCAGGCCCTCGACCTGCCCCGCCTCGAGCGGCTGCGGGACGAGGAGGGCGTGCGCCTGCTGCTGAGCGACTCGACCAACGCGATGGTGGAGGGGATGTCCGGGGGCGAGGGTCGGGTGCGCGAGCGCCTCGAGGCCCTGGTGCGGGAAGCGCCAGGGCGCGTGGTGGTCAGCATCTTCGCGTCGAACGTCCACCGCATCCGCGCGCTGGCCCAGGTCGCCCGGAACACGGGGCGGCGCCTCTGCCTGCTCGGCCGCAGCCTCGAGACGCACGCGCGGATCGGCGAGGCCCAGGGGCACCTCGACCTCGGAGCAGTGCGCGTCGGGCGGGACGAGGCGGGGCGGATCGACGCGCACGAGCTGCTCGTGGCGGCGACCGGCACGCAGGGCGAGGCGCCGGCGGCCCTCGCGCGCCTCGCCGAGGACAACCACCCGGACCTGTCCCTGAGCGCCGGCGATCGCGTCGTCCACTCGGCGCGCGTGATCCCCGGCAACGACCGGGCCGTGTACGCGATGTTGAACGCGTTCGAGCGCCGAGGCATCGAGGTGGTCTGGAAGAGCGTGGAGCCCGACGTGCACGTCAGCGGCCACGCCTACCGGGGCGAGCAACGGATGCTGCTCGAGGCGCTGCGACCGAGCGCGTTCGTTCCCGTCCACGGCACCTTCCTCCACATGCGTCACCACGCGGAGCTGGCCCGGGCGTGCGGCGTGGCCGAGGTGGAGGTGATCGAGAACGGAGACCTGCTGCGCCTCGACGACCGCGGCCTCCACCTCGAGGGGCGAGCGCCGGCCGGTCGGGTGTACCGGGAGCGTCGCATGCCCGTGCCGGAGGTGGTGCTGAAGGACCGCGCGCTCCTGGCGGAGCTCGGCGTCGCGGTCGTCACGGTGCTCGTCGACGCCGATGGACGGCCGACGGGCGACGTCGACCTGCTCACCCGGGGCGTCCTCCACGAGGACGGGTCGGAGGATCTGCTCGAGGAGGCGTGCGACTACGTCTACCAGGCGCTCGACCGCAAGCGCGGCCGAGCCGACGACGAGCAGCTCGAGCTCGACGCCCGGCGCGCCCTCAAGCGCTTTCTGGCGCGC
The DNA here is from genome assembly GCA_050331215.1 of Sandaracinaceae bacterium. Classification (GTDB taxonomy): domain Bacteria; phylum Myxococcota_A; class Polyangia; order Polyangiales; family Sandaracinaceae; genus JBHJHB01. The sequence goes on from JBHJHB010000026.1 coordinate 12,547, forward strand.
CACGTCCCTCGCCGCCCTCTGTGCTACGCGGTGGTGATGCGGGCCCCGGCCTGAGGTGGGCGTGGCGAGCCGGCCCGCACCCCGCCCGAGCCTCGGCCGTCCGCCGCCGGGGTTCGCTCTCTCCCTCTTCGCCCTCCTCGCCCTCGGCTGCGGCGGCGGGTCCGCCTCGGCGCCCGGACCGGCGGCGCCGGCCCCCGGGTCGGAGCCCGCCGAGGGCGTCCCGCCGGCCGTGGCCACCGCCGACGTCCCCGGCCGCCTTCCGACCGCCCGGGAGGCGGACGCCTTCCGCCGCCTGGAGCGCTACGCCGAGGGCATCCGAGGGCTGACCTTCGCTCGGCCCGTCCCGGTCCGCATCCAGAGCCGGGACGTGATCACGCGCTTCGTGCGCGACCAGATCGACGCCGACGAGCTCGAAGAAGCCCGGATCCTGTACGTCGCGCTCGGCCTCCTCGACCCCGACCTCGACGTCGGGGAGCTCCTGGTCCGCGTCCTCGGGGAGCAGATCGTGGGCTACTACGACCCCGAGCAGGGCCTGATGGTCGTGCGGGAGGACGTCGCCGAGGGCCTCGGGACGGCCGGCTGGTCCCTCGGCGAAGCGGAGATGGTGATCGTCCACGAGCTGGTCCACGCCCTGCAGGACCAGCGCCTGGGGCTCGGCGCGCAGCACGAGGTGGAGCGCACGATCGACGGCGACAACGCCTTCGCCTCGCTGGTCGAGGGGGACGCGACCCTGGCGATGGTCGGCCACGAGGCCTCCGCCCAGGGCGTGCCCCTCGCCGCCCTGACGAGCCAGCCCGGGCTGTTCCGGCGGATGATCGAGCAGTTCGGCACCGGCGCGGTGCAGGGCCAGGAGCTCGGCGACGCCCCCCCGATCGTGCGGGAGCCGCTGCTCAGCCGCTACCTCGACGGGATGCTCCTGTGCGCCACGCTCCACGGCGGCCGGGGGTGGCCGGCGGTCGATGAGGCTCACGCCTCGCCCCCGCTGTCGACCGAGCAGGTGCTCCACCCGGAGCGCTACCTCGCGGGGGAGCCGCCGGAGGAGGTGGTGCTACCCGACCTCGAGGCGTTGACCGCGGCCGGGCTGGTCGTCCACGAGGAGGACACCCTCGGGGAGCTCGAGTTGAGCGTCTACCTCGGCCTCGGGCTCGACGACGGCCGGGACCGGTCCGCGGCCGACGGCTGGGGCGGGGACCGGCTCCGGGTCTACCGGGCTCCGGACGGCTCGGCGGCCGTGGTCTGGTTCCTCACGTTCGACCGGGAGCCGGAGGCGAGGCAGGCCGAGGTCGCGGCCGAGCGGGTGCTCGACACGGTCGCCCCCGCAGCGCGGGGCCGCCATCGCGTCCGCCGCGCCGGGCGCGCTCTGCTGATCCTCCGGAACCTCGAGGCCGGCCTCCACGGCGCGGTCGACCAGGCCTTCTTGCGCTTCGCGGACGCCCTGCCGGCCCCCGGCGCCGCCCTCGGCCGGCCTCCAGCCGCGTCGCCGGGCGCCCCGTCCGGGCCCTCCGACCCGGGCGCGCCGCCCGTCCTTGACGCCCCTTCGACCCAACGCTAGGCCCTCGCCTCATGCCATCCGAGGTCCGCGAGATCGATCCGGTTCACGTCGAGCTCACCGTCGAGGTGCCGTGGGACCGGGTCAAGAAGGGCCTGGACGTCGAGTTCGGCCAGCTTCAGAGGTCCGCCCGGGTCAAGGGGTTCCGACCCGGCCGGGTCCCGCGGAACGTCGTCCGGAGGCTCTTCGGCCGGCAGGTCCGGGGGGAGGTCGCGGCCCAGCTGGTCGAGGAGGGGCTGCTGGCCGCCGTGCAGGAGCACGAGCTCCGGATCGTCGCCTCTCCCGAGGTCGACGCGCTCCCCGCGATCACGGACGGCGAGGCGATGCGCTTCGTGGCCCGCCTGGAGGTCCGACCGAAGGTCGCCGTCCTCGACCTGGACGGCCTCGAGGTGACCCGAACGGCCGTCGCGGTCACCGACGAGGACGTCGACCGCGAGATCGCCCAGCTGCAGGAGCGGCATGCCGAGATCCGGGCGCCGGAGCCGATGCGGCCAGCCCGGGAGGGTGACGTCCTGACCATCGCCTACGAGGTGGAGGTCGACGGGGAGGCCCAGCCCGAGATGGCGGCCGACGAGCGGGAGGTCACGCTCGGCGAGGGGCGGCTCCTGCCGGAGTTCGAGCAGGGCCTGCTCGGGACCGAGCCGGAGGGCCGGGTCGAGATCCGGATGACGTACCCGGACGACACCGCGAAGGAGGAGCTCCGGGGCAAGACGGCGCTCTTCCAGGTCCAGGTGCTCGACCTCCGGGAGAAGGTCCTGCCGGAGCCGGACGACAGCTTCGCCCAGGATGTGAGCGAGCACGACACCCTCGCGGCGCTCCGGGCCGAGCTCCGGTCGAACCTCGAGGACGCGATGACCAGCCGAGGGGAGCGCGACCTGCGCGACCAGGTGATCGACCGGCTCGTCGACAAGAACCCGATCCCCGTGCCGCCGTCGCTCGTCGCCCAGCAGCAGCAGGCCCTGCGCCAGGAGTTCGAGATGTTCCAGCGCTTCACGGGCCAGGCCGAGGGGATCGACGGGGAGGCCGAGGCGATGCTCAAGGAGCGCGCCGAGCGGAAGGTCCGCGCGGCGCTCCTGATGGGCGAGATCGCGCGCCGGGAGGACCTGGCCGTCACCGACGAGCACGTGGAGGCCAAGCTCCAGGAGATCGCCCGCGACACGGGCAAGCACATCGCCAAGGTGCGGGTCGAGTACGCGGGGGAGCGCCGCGAGTCCCTCGAGAACCGCCTGCTCGAGGACCGGCTTCTCGGCCACCTCCTGGCGCGGGCCACGATCCGGGAGGCGTCGGCCGACGCCGAGGACGGCGAGGAGGGCCAGCCCGGCGAGGAGGAGGTGGCGGACGACGAGACGCCCCGGGCGGCCCCCCCCGAGGACGAGGCCGCCGACGGCCCGGACGCCGGGCCTCCTTCCGCCGAGCCGTGATGCTGCTACACCCCACGGTGCTGGGTCGGGAGCCGCCGCGGCACACGCTGCTACACCGGCCCCCGGGCCTGCCGTTTCCCCGCGAGGAGCACCGATGACCGACCGATCGCTCGACCCCCGTGCCTACATCCCGGTGCCGCGCTTCGTCGAAGCCACCCACCGCGGCGAGCGCGACTGGGACCCGTGGAGCCGCCTTCTCAAGGACCGCATCATCTTCCTGGGAAGCGACGTCAATGACGACAGCGCGAACCTGATCATCGCGCAGCTCCTCATCCTCGAGGGGGAAGACCCCGACAAGGAGATCACCCTCTACATCAACAGCCCCGGGGGCGTCATCACGGCCGGGTTGGCGATCTACGACACCATGCAGTACGTGCGCTGCCCGGTCTCCACCGTGTGCCTCGGGCAGGCCGCATCCATGGGGGCCTGGCTCCTCGCCGCGGGGAGCAAGGGCCGGCGGCGGTGCCTCCCCAACAGCCGGGTGATGATCCACCAGCCCCTGGCCGGCGTGCGGGGGCAGGCCTCCGATATCGAGATCCACGCCAACGAGATCATCCAGCTCCGACGTCGGATGAACGAGATCCTCTCCCGCCACACCGGGCAGCCGGAGGAGAAGATCAAGGACGACACGGAGCGGGACCGCTTCCTGTCCGCGGTCGAGGCCCTCGAGTACGGCATCGTCGACGAGGTCATCCCCCCGCGGAAGCTGACCACGGACGATAAGTAAAGGATTACGTCAGGTTGCGCGCTAGACTGGACACCCTCGGCCGGTTGCCGCGCCCCAGGAGGGGGCGTACAGTCGATCCACGGCGAGCGGGGGGACGCTCGCGGCCGGCGGGGTCGAGGTCCCCGCAGTCGACGGGAAGGGACGGGACGACGGTCTGATGCCGACGCGCGACGACGGACATGGAGGGAACCTCCAGTGCTCCTTCTGCGGAAAGTCCCAGAAGGAAGTCAAGAAGCTCATCGCCGGCCCTACGGTCTACATCTGCGATGAATGCATCGGCCTCTGCAACGACATCATCGCGGAGGAGGTCGACCGGGAGGACTCGTTCTCCACGGGCACACCCCTGCCCAAGCCAGCGGAGATCAAGTCGATTCTCGACGAGTACGTGATCGGTCAGGAACGCGCCAAGAAGGTCCTGTCGGTCGCAGTGCACAACCACTACAAGCGCATCGACTCCCGGGTCGGCGCCGACGACGTCGAGCTCCAGAAGTCGAACATCCTGCTCCTGGGCCCGACCGGCAGCGGGAAGACCCTCCTGGCCCAGACGCTGGCCCGGATCCTCAACGTCCCCTTCGCGATCGCGGACGCGACGACGCTCACCGAGGCGGGCTACGTGGGCGAGGACGTCGAGAACATCATCGTCCAGCTCCTCCAGAACGCCGACCACGACGTGGAGCGGGCACAGCGGGGCATCGTCTACATCGACGAGATCGACAAGATCGCCCGCAAGGGAGACAACCCGTCGATCACGCGGGACGTGAGCGGCGAGGGCGTCCAGCAGGCGCTCCTCAAGATCATCGAGGGCACGATCGCGAACGTGCCCCCGAAGGGCGGGCGGAAGCATCCGCAGCAGGACTTCCTGCAGATCGACACGACCAACATCCTGTTCATCTGCGGCGGGGCCTTCGTCGGCCTCGAGCAGATCATCGAGCGGCGGACCGGCCACAAGACGCTCGGCTTCGGCGCGGACGTGACGAGCCAGAAGGAGAAGCGCATCGGCGAGCTGCTCGCGCAGGTGCAGCCCGAGGACCTGATCCGGGCCGGGCTCATCCCCGAGTTCGTCGGGCGGCTGCCGGTCGTGGCCACGCTCCACGAGCTGAACGAGGAGGCCCTGATCGACATCCTGACGAAGCCGAAGAACGCGCTCGTGAAGCAGTTCCGCCGGCTGTTCGCCATGGACGGGGTGAAGCTGAAGTTCACCCACGGGGCGCTCCAAGCGGTGGCCCAGGAGGCGCTGAAGCGCAACGCAGGGGCCCGCGGCCTCCGCGCGATCCTCGAGAGCGCGATGCTCGACACGATGTACGAGGTGCCGTCCCGCGACGGCATCAAGGAGGTCGTGGTCAATGAGGAGGTGATCGTGCGCAGCGAGAAGCCGCTGATCGTCTACGCGGAGAAGGAAGCCGACATGGCCTGACCCTCGGTGACCCGTCGGACGGGGCCGAGGGCTCGTGGAGGGGCGGCCCCGGCGGACCCTCCGATGCGGCAAGCCGGGGCCCGGCGCGCTACAACTTGACTGCAGGGGGCGTGCGCACGCGGAACATGGCGCCCCCGGAGGCCTAGAGTGTTCTTCCACAAGAACGACAACGAGCGCGGCGACGGCCGCCGAGGGCGCGGACGGGCACTGCCGCTGCTCCCCCTTCGTGACATCATCGTCTTCCCTCACATGGTCGTCCCGCTCTTCGTCGGGCGCGAGAAGTCGATCAACGCCCTCGAAGAGGCGATGAACCACGACAAGGAGATCCTCCTCGCGGCCCAGAAGAAGGCCAAGACCAACGACCCGACGCCGGACGACATCTTCAGCGTGGGCACGGTCGGGGTGATCATCCAGCTCCTGCGCCTGCCCGACGGGACCGTGAAGGTCCTCGTGGAGGGAAAGAAGCGGGCCCAGATCCGCCGCTTCGTACCCCACGACGACTTCTTCCTGTGCGACGTCGAGCCCGTCGAGGAGCCGGCGACGACGAACGTCGAGGTCGAGGCGCTGATGCGGTCGGTTCAATCGACCTTCGAGACCTACGTCAAGCTCAACAAGCGCATCGCGCCCGAGATGCTGATGCAGGTGCAGACCATCGACGACCCGGCCCGTCTGGCTGACACGATCGTGGTCCACCTCACCGCCGTCAAGCTCCACGACAAACAGGAGATCCTGGAGACGACGGACCCGGCGACGCGCCTCGAGCGTCTCTTCGATCTGATGAACGCGGAGATCGAGATCCTCCAGGTGGAGAAGAAGATCCGATCCCGCGTCAAGAAGCAGATGGAGAAGACGCAGAAGGAGTACTACCTCAACGAACAGATGCAGGCCATCCAGAAGGAGCTGGGTGAGCGCGATGAGTTCAAGAGCGAGATCCAGGAGCTCGAGGAGCTGGTCAAGAGCAAGGAGCTGAGCGAAGAGGCGGACGCCCGAGTCAAGAAGGAGCTCCGCAAGCTCAAGTTGATGCAGCCGATGAGCGCGGAGGCCACCGTCGTCCGCAACTACATCGACTGGGTCTTGAATCTCCCCTGGTACGACAAGACCGAGGAGAACTACGACATCGACCGGGCCGAGGAGATCCTCGACGAGGATCACTACGGCCTGAAGAAGGTCAAGGAGCGCATCCTCGAGTACCTCGCCGTGCAGGCGCTGGTGAAGAAGCTCAAGGGTCCGGTGCTCTGCCTCGTGGGCCCGCCCGGCGTGGGCAAGACCTCGCTGGCGCGGAGCATCGCCCGGGCGACGGGCCGCAAGTTCGTGCGCCTGAGCCTCGGCGGGGTCCGGGACGAGGCGGAGATCCGCGGTCACCGGCGCACCTACATCGGCGCGCTGCCGGGCCGGATCATCCAGTCGCTACGCAAGGTCGGCTCGAACAACCCGGTCTTCCTCCTCGACGAGGTCGACAAGATGTCGAGCGACTTCCGCGGCGATCCGGCGGCGGCGCTGCTCGAGGTGCTCGACCCCGAGCAGAACAGCGCCTTCAACGACCACTACCTCGACCTCGACTACGACCTGTCGGACGTGATGTTCATCACGACCGCCAACACCCTGGGCGGCATCCCCCTGCCCCTGCAGGACCGGATGGAGATCATCGAGCTCAGCGGCTACACGGAGTTCGAGAAGCTGAACATCGCCGTACGCTACCTCGTCCCGAGGCAGCGCAAGGAGGCGGGCCTCGAGGACGTCGATCTCGACATCACCGAGAACGCGATCCGCACCATCATCCACCACTACACCAAGGAGTCGGGGGTGCGGAACCTCGAGCGGGAGCTCGGGAGCGTGTGCCGAAAGGTCGCTCGCAAGGTCCTCAAGGAGGGCAGCGAGGCGCAGTTCCGCATCGCGGCCCGGGAAATCCCGGCCTACCTCGGCGTCCCGAAGTTCCACGCGAACAAGGCCGGGGAGAAGGACGAGGTCGGGAAGACCCACGGCCTCGCCTACACCTTCTACGGCGGCACCGTCCTCGAGTGCGAGGCGGCGATCGTCCCAGGCAAGGGCAAGCAGGTCATCACCGGCCGCCTCAGCGAAGGCATGAAGGAGAGCGCCCAGGCGGCGATCACCTACATCCGCAGCCGCCACCGGGAGCTCGACCTCGACGAGGACTTCCACGAGAAGGTCGACGTTCACGTCCACTTCCCGGACTACTTCCCGAAGGACGGGCCCAGCGCCGGCATCACCATGGCGACGAGCATCGCGAGCGCGCTGATGCGCCTCCCGGTGCGCAAGAACGTCGCCATGACCGGCGAGATCACGCTGCGTGGCCAGGTGATGCCGATCGGCGGCCTCAAGGAGAAGATGCTGGCGGCGCACCGCGCCGGCATCGACACCGTCCTCATCCCCCGCGAGAACCGCAAGGACCTGCGGGAGATCCCGCGCCGCGTGCTCAAGGCGATGCGGGTCGTCCTGATCGAGCACATGGACCAGGTCCTCCGCGAGGCGCTGGCCCTGAGCGACCCGGACGCGCTGTTCGGCCGCCGGGCCCGCCCGATGGAGTACCGCGAGGGCCGCCTCTTCGAGGACGAGGACCAGGGCGGCGGCGAGGGGGTACCGCGCCCCACGGTGGAGCCGCCGGGGGCGCAGCAGTAGGCTCCGTCAGGCCGGGTCGCGGGTCACGTCGGAGGCGTGGCCGCCACCATCTCTCGCCCGCGTGCCGGCCCTCCGGACCCTGACAACCGGGTCTCGGGCGAGTAGCTCAGCTGGTTAGAGCGCCGGTCTTACAAACCGGATGCCGGAGGTTCGAGTCCTCTCTCGCCCATTGGCTTCGAGCTGACCGAAGGCAGGCATCGAGACTTCGGCATGATCGATCGGTCGAGGCAGGCTATCGCCTGACGCGATGGACGTCCTCGACGCAGCGCTCGGCACCCTGCTGTCCCCCGTGGTGCTGTTCTTCGTCCTCGGCTTCGGAGCAGGCCTCGGGCGCTCGAGCCTCTCCATCCCCGAGGGGGTCGCCAAGGGGCTGTCGCTCTACCTGATGCTCGCGATCGGGTTCAAGGGTGGCGTCGAGATGGCCCACGCGGGCCTCGACCCGCGCCTCTTCAAGACGGTGGTCGCGGCGCTCGCGGCCGGCTTCGGCCTGCCGGTGGTCGCCTTCTACCTGCTCCGCCGGTGGTCCAAGCTCAGCCCACTCGACGCCGCGGCCGTGGCGGCGCACTACGGCTCGATCAGCGTGGTGACCTTCGTGGCGGCGACGGATCACCTCCACCGCCTCGACGTGCGCTTCGACGGCTTCATGGTCGCGATCGTCGCCCTCATGGAGACGCCGGCGATCGTAGCGGGGCTCGTCCTCGCCAACCGGAGCGGCGGCCGCGGCGCGGTCTGGGACCGGGAGCTGTTCCGGGAGGTCTTGCTGAACGGGAGCGTGGTCCTCCTGCTCGGCAGCGTCCTGATCGGAGCGATCACCGGCGAGGCCGGCATGGCGTCGGTCGAGCCCTTCATCGGCGAGCCCTTCAAGGGGGTGCTGTGCCTGTTCCTCCTCGACATGGGGGTGACGGCGGCCCGGCGGCTCCGCGAGGCGCGCGCGCTCGACGCGCGCCTGGCGGCCTTCGGCGTGGTCATGCCGCTGATCGGGGGCGCGGTCGGCCTCGGCCTGGCGGCGCTGGTGGGCCTCGGGGTCGGCAGCGGTACGCTCTTCATCGTCCTGTGCGCGAGCGCGTCCTACATCGCGGTGCCCGCCGCCATGCGCCTGGCCCTGCCCCGCGCCAACCCGGCCTACTCCCTGGGGCTGTCCCTCGGGGTGACCTTCCCCTTCAACCTCGCCGTCGGCATCCCCCTCTACGGATGGGCCGCCGCCCGGGTCCTCGGAGCCTGAGGAGACCTCATGCCGCTACCGCTCCACCCTCGGAAGAAGCTCGAGCTCATCATCGACCGCCCGCACCTCCCCCGCTACCTGCGGCTGCTCGAGCAGCGGGGCGTGAACGGCTACACCGTGCTGCCGGCCCTCGGGGGGCGAGGGACCCGCGGTGAGTGGAAGGACGGCGGGCTCACCGACGCGGCGGACCGCGTGGTCGTGGTCGCGGTGCTCTCCGAGCCGACGCTCGAGGTGCTGATGCTGGACCTGGACGCGCTCTTCGAGGACTTCCCCGGGATCGTCTTCGTCAGCGACGTCGAGGTGCTCCGGGCGGAGCGCTTCGGCTGAGCGCCCCGGCCGCTCGGGGCAAGGGTGAGGCGGGCCCAGACCTGGGGCCGCTCCCGGGAGCCGATGGCCTCGCCGCGCCAACGCGACCTGAACGACAGTCCTCGGCGGTCCGCGTCGGGCGTCGCCTGCTACCGGCCGGCTAGGGTCACGTCCCAGAGCGCGTCGTCCCGGAGCACCTGCCGCAGCCACGCGTGGAGCCCGGGGACAGCGCTCGCCGCGCCGGCGTCGGCTGGCTCCACCCGGACATGGGCCAGCTGCGGCTCGCGGACCGGGCGCCCGATCGTGCTGACGAGGTGGCACTCGGCCGCCGCGACCTCCGAACGCTCCGCCACCAGGCGCTCGGCGAGGCGCCGCGCTACGACGTTGTAGATCTTGCCGACGTGGCTGACCGGGTTCTTGCCCGCGACCGACTCGAGGGTCATCGGCCGGAAGGGGGTGATCAGGCCGTTCTCCCGGTTCCCGCGGCCGGCCTCCCCGTCGTCGCCGGCCTCCGCCGAGGTCCCCGTCACGGTGAGGTAGATCGAGCCCCGGTCGGGGTCGTCGGCCGCGTTGAGGTCGACGGCGAGGTCGGCGCCGAGGTCGGCGCCGAGCGCGCTCGAGGCCTCGCGGCCCAGCGCCTCCCGCAGAGCTGAACGCTGCTCCACGTACGCCTCGAGGCTCCCGACGTGCCGGTCGACGAAGGCCGTCGCCACGGTGAGGCCGACGTCGAGCCCGTGCCTCACCCCCATGACCTTGACGTCGTCGCCGATCATCGGGAACGCCTGCCGGAGCTCGGGGGCCCGGAGGCGGTCCTCGACGGTCAGCGCCAGGCGCTCGAGCCCCGACAGCGGCGCATGGCCCACCCCGCAGGAGGTGTCGTTGGCGAGCCAGCGTCCGGTCCGGGCGGAGCGCTCGAACAGCTCCACCAGCTCCGGGGAGCCGGGCCGGATACGCGGGTGGATCACGAGGTGACGCTCGACGTCGAGCCCGGTGACGTGCGTCCGGACCCACCTCTTCGCCGCCTCGACCGCGAGGTCGTCCACGGGCACCACCCGGCCCCGCACCTCCCGCGTCGCCCGCCCGGCCAGGTAGAGCTCGACCGGCTCGAGCACCCGGCCCCCACCGAAGGCGGGCTCGGAGCGCCCTCCGACCAGGAGCACCTTGTCGACGTTGTGATGGAGGATCACCCCGAAGTGCTCCTCGTAGTGCCGGCAGAGCGTGCGGCCGATCTCCTCCGCGATGCCGTCGCACATGGTGTCGGGATGGCCGACGCCCTTTCGCTCGACGATCTCGACGGGACCGGGCGCGAGGGGGCGGCCCGTCATGGCCTGAAGGACGATCTCCATGTCGCTCACCAGAGGAGGGGGAGGATCACGCCGCCGGAGAGCCAGGCGCTCCACCAGCCGAGGGTCCGGCCGGCGGCGAGGGAAAGGGCGAGCTGGAGCAGCGCCGCGACGTGCTCGCGATCGAGGTCGCGGCGGCCGTCGCGGGTGAGGGGCTCCCGCCGAGGGTCGCTTCGCCCGGCCTCCGCATCCGCTCCCGCCACTGCGTCCCCCACGATCCGACACTCCCGCCCGGCAAGCCCCCCGAGCTCGCGCGGAGCTGCCCTCGTGCAGGACGAGGTAAGCACGACGGTCGCCGATGCGTGCCCGGCCCGGCCGGACGTCGGTCTCCCGGGCGGGGCACCCGGAGGGAAACCGCGCGCACGAGGGCCCGCGCACGCCCCGTCGGGTTGACCGGCCGCGCCCTCCCCGGTAGCGCCCTGCCATGACACTCCAGATGGAAGACCTCGTCGTGGGCGAGGGGGACGAGGCCGTCGCGGGCAAGCAGGTGTCGGTCCACTACACGGGCACGCTGACCGACGGGACCAAGTTCGACAGCTCCCTCGACCGAGGGCAGCCGTTCGGGTTCCAGCTCGGCGCGGGGCGGGTGATCCAGGGCTGGGACCAGGGCGTCCAGGGCATGAAGGTCGGCGGCAAGCGCAAGCTGACCATCCCCCCGGAGATGGCCTACGGCGAGCGCGGCTTCCCGCCGGTCATCCCGCCCAACTCGACGCTGGTGTTCGAGGTCGAGCTGCTCGGCGTCGGCTGAGCCGAGGGTCGGCGCCCGCCGCGGGTGGCGCTCGCCCGCTTCGCGCGGCCCTACCCCAGCTCCAGCGCGGCCAGGACGCCGAAGACGACCACGCCGGCGATGAACCAGCCGATCCGCGACTCGCCGGTGTCCGGGACCTCGTCGCGAAACACCTTGAAGAGGACGCTGCCGGCGAGGAAGGCCGTGAGCATGTCCGCCACGGTCTCGTTGAGGCGCTGGCGCACCGCGAGGAGCGCGTAGGCGCTGACCGCCGCCGCCGCCAGCACGTAGCGGCCCACGCGGTCGAAGTCCGCCTGGTGCTCCCGACCCAACGCGTAGTCCGCCTGCATGAGATGCAGAATGAGGGCCGCGAGGACCGCCACCGACGCCCAGCCGAGCTCGATCTCCAGGTGGGGCGCGACGTAGACGAGCAGCAGGTTGTACACGGTGAGGTTCGCCAGCTCGACCCGGAAGCTCGCGGAACCGTGGCGACCTGGCTCGGCCGACATCCGATGGAGCCGGTGCCGGACGAGGTAGTTCACCAGGAACCCGACCAGCGGGAGGAAGAAGACCATCGCGCCGAGGAGCCGGTGCCCCTCGTCGAGCTCGGGGAGCAGATGCAGGAAGACGTAGGCGGCGGCCATCCCGCCGCCGAAGGACGTCACGGCCGACGAATGGGGCCGGAGCAGCCGCCGGAGCTGCGGTGCGAGCAGGTGGACCAGAGCGACGATGGCGGCGAGCACCAGCGCCCCGAGGTAGTACGGCGGGCCGAGGACCCCGTCCGCCTCCGGCTCCTGCGCCCAGGCCAGCCCCGGCGCGAGAGCCAGGCCGAGCGTACAGGTCGCCATCGTGACGGAAGGACCGTTCACCGCTGGTCGCGTCTACCACGCGACGCGGTGCCGGTGGCGATGGGATCGACCGCCAGCTCCCTTGCCCGGCGGGGAGCTCCCCGGGAGCGTTCGTCGAGCGTGGATCGCTCCGGCTCAACTTCCTCCGCTCGTGGCCGATCTATCCAGCACCATGGTGCCGAGCGGGAACGGTACGGGCCCAGCGCGCCGGTCGTGCCCGCCCACGCCCCAGCGGATCCTCTTCGTGGACGACGAGGCGCACGTCCGCCGAGCGTTCGCGCGCACGGTCTCGACGCATGGCCTCGACGTCGACCTCGCCCGGAGCGGACCGGAGGCGGTCGAGATGGCGGGGCGCACGCCCTACCCGGTGATCGCGACCGATCTGTCGATGCCCGGCATGGACGGCGTCTCGTTGATCCGCGCGCTCCACCTGAAGAACCCCACGACCATCTTCGTGGTCGTCACGGGTCGGGACGACGTGGCGATCCCGACCGAGCCCCAGCTCCGCCACAACGTCGCCTCGATCCTCACCAAGCCGTGGGATGTCGAGGAGCTGATCGAGACGCTGCAGCGCTCCCTCCGCCTCTGGCAGTCCCGGAGCTCCCGCCCGTCGGAGGTCACCCGGGCCCAGGGCTCGCCCGAGCGCATCCTCCTGCTCGAGGACGAGGACGCCGACGCCGCGCTGCTCGCGGCGCTGCTGTCGTCGTCCGGCCACGGGGGGACGCTCACCCGGAGCAAGCGACTCGGCGAGGCCCTCGACCTCCTCGACCGAGAGCGCTTCGGCATCATCATCAGCGACCTGTCGCTGCCGGACGCCCGGGGCCTCGACGCGGTGCTTCGCATCCAGAACGTGGCGAGCCACACCCCGCTGATCGTGCTGAGCGGCCTGACCGACGACGCCCTCGCCCTGCAGGCGGTCCAGGCCGGCGCCCAGGACGTGCTGGTGAAGGACCGCGTCGACGCGACGGCGCTGCTCCGCTCGATCCGCTACGCCCACGAGCGCAAGCGAGCGGAGCTCGACCTGGCGCGCCTCGCGCACTTCGACCCGCTGACGGAGCTCCCGAACCGGGGCTACTTCCGGGAGCGCCTCGGCCACGCCCTCACCCGCGCCCGTCGGAGCGGCGTGCCCCTCGCGGTCCTGTTCGTCGACCTCGACGACTTCAAGCCGGTGAACGACATGCACGGCCACGCGGCGGGGGACAGCTTGCTCGTGGCGATCGGCGGGCGGCTTCAGGACACGGTCCGGGACGGCGACATCGTCGCGCGCCTCGGCGGGGACGAGTTCGCGGTCGTCCTCGCCGACCTGAGCGGCCTCGACGAGGCCATCTCCGTCGCGGAGCGGATGCTCGGTGCCATCGCTGCCCCCCACAGGCTCGGGGACGACGAGGCGCGCGTGACGGCGAGCATCGGCGTGGCCGTCCACCCGGCCGCCGGTGAGACCGCCGAGGAGCTGCTCAAGGCGGCCGACCACGCGATGTACGCCGCCAAGCGTCGGGGCCGGAACACCGTGCAGGTGGCCGGGGCCGAGCGTCGCGCCACGCGGGGGTCGCCACCCGGCCTCCAGGCGGAGGTGGGGCGCGCGCTCCGGCGCGACGAGCTGGTGCTCGGCTACCTGCCCCGCCACGGCGTCGCCGCCCGGAGGATCGTGGGCGCCGAGGCGGAGCTGGCGTTTCGGCTCGGCGGCCAGCGCACGGTCGGGGCCCGGGAGCTGCTCGCCCGGCTCGGCGGGGACGCCGCGGCGATGGACGTGGCGCGCTGGGCGGTTCGCTCGATCTGCCGCGACGTCGCCGTCTGGCGGCGGGGGGGGGCGCACGAGAGCTACGCCGCGCTCCCGTGGGCCCCGGCCCTCCTCACCGACGGAGGGCTGCTCGGGGCGGTCCTCGAGGCCCTCGGCGCCTTCGAGCTCCCCGGGAGCGCGATCGAGCTCGCCCTCTCCGAGGAGGCCCTGGCCGAGCTCACCGAGCCGGCCGTCCAGACGCTGACGGCGCTCCGGAGCCACGGGGTCCGCCTGGCGGTCGACGGGTTCGGCGCGGGCCCCGCCTCGCTGCGGGCCCTCGGCCAGCTCCCGGTCACGACCGTCGCCCTCGCCCCGTCCCTGGTCGCGAGCCTGGAGAGCACCCCAACGGCCGCGGCGATCGTGCGCGGCATCGTGGCGGTGGCCCGCCGGCTCGACCTCACGGTCGTCGCGGCGGGGGTCTCCACGGCCCGGGACCGTTCTCGGCTGGAAGCGGAGGGGTGCGACGTCCTCCAGGGCAAGCTGCTCGGCGGCCCGATGTCCGCCGAGCAGCTCGCCGACCGCATCCGAGGACCGCTCGCCCCGGCCGGACGCTCGACCATGGCGCTCCTGCCGCCGGCCCGCCCGGGCGGTGCGAGCCGGGACCTCGGCGCCAAGGAAGGGGCGTAGCGACCGCGATGGAGACTCCGCCTCGGGAGCTCGCGCCCCTCACGTCCGCCGTGGCCCACGACCTGAAGGCGCCGCTGCGCCACATCCTCGGCTTCGCCAACCTCGCGACCCATCACCTGGACGAGGGCGCGGCGGACGAGGCGCGCCGCTGCCTCGGCACCATCCGGGCAGCGGGCCAACGGCTCCTCGGGCTGATCGACCGGGTCGTCGAGCACTCCCGGCTCGAGGCCGCGGACCGGGCCGAGGAGGACGTGGACCTCGAGGCCGCCGTGGACCGGGTCGCGGCCGAGCTCCGCGCCGCCCTCGACGCGACCGGGGGCCGGGTCGAGCGTGGGCGCCTCCCGGTCGTCCGCGGCGACCGGCGTCTCCTCGGCGAGCTCCTGCGGCACTTGGTCGACAACGCGGTCAAGTACCGCGGCGCGGCTCCTCCCGTCGTGCGGGTCGACGCCTTCCCGGACGGCGACGGCCTCCGGGTCGCGGTGTCGGACAACGGCATCGGCATCGACCCCCGTTTCGTCGACGCCGTGTTCGAGCCCCTCCGGCGGCTCCACACCCACGACGAGGTCGAGGGCTACGGGATCGGCCTCGGGACCTGCCGGACGGTGGTCGAGAAGCACGGCGGACGGCTGTGGGTCGAGTCGACGCCCGGCGAGGGAAGCACCTTCCACTTCACGCTCCCCGCGTAGGCCGGCGGCAAGCAGGACCACCGTCACCTCGAGACGGAAGCGGGAAACGCCTTCCGTGCCCACCCGATCGCTGGCTATGCTGGAGGCTTGCTTCGACTGGGGAGAGCACCATGCGACTTACCTTTCCCGTCCTCGGGGTGGGGACCGCCCTCGCGCTCGTCGCGACCCTCGGCTGCGGGAGCGCCCGGGACCTCGACGACGCGGGAGCGCCGTCCCCGGATGCCGGCGTCGACGGCGGCCCGCTCCCGGCGGAGGACGCCGGGTCGGACGACGCCGGCGTAGCCTTCGACGCGGCGACGTCGGACGCGGGCCGCAGCGACGCCGGCCTCGCGGACGAGGGACCGCCCGACCTCGGCCTCGATGCCGGCCCCGATGCCGGACCGGACGGCGGGGCCGACCTCGGCCTCGACGGCGGGCCCGACCTCGGCCTCGATGCCGGCCCGGATGCCGGCCCCGACGCAGGCTCGGACGCCGGGCCGGATGCCGGGCCTCCGCCGTGCGGCACCCTCGGGCAGGCCTGCGGCAGCTGCGATCCGGGCCAGATGTGCGAGGCCGTGGGCGCGGGACGGGGCGTGTGCGTGCCCGCCAACCGCGACTGCGGTGGCTTCGGCGGCGCCGTCTGCCCCGCGGCGCGACCGCACTGCCTCATGGGCGGGAGCGCGAGCGCCTGGTCCTGCGCCACCGACGCGGAGCGCAACTGCGTCTGCGCCACGAGGCTGGGCATGGGGAGCTTCCCCACGGCGTGTCCCTAGTGGCCACGCCTCAGAGCGCGATCGTCAGACCCTTCGGCGTGTGGTCGGCCACTCCGATCAGCGTGACCGCCCCGGCGGTGGTTACCTCGAACAGGTCGTCGTCGATCGACGCGCCGATGAAGACCCCGCCCACGTCGTCCCAGACCAGGTCGGTCATCTCGCTGTAGGCGAAGCCCGAGAGCGGCACGTTGACCGGGGCGGTGGTGGGAGAGGCGAGGTCGATCGTCTCGAGGACTCTCCCGCTGCTGATCCCGCTGGCGTGGAACAGCAGGAGGCCCACCGGATCGAACCCGATCGCCTCCCCGTCATCCCCGTTGCCGAGCGCCACCACCAACGTCGAGGCCCCGGTCGACGTGCTGAGTGTGTAGAGCGTCTCGGGCGTCGTCGCGCCGTCGCCGGTCACGCCGTAGAGGTCGTCGAGGTCGTCGAAGGCGATCGAGGCGAAGTTGTCGCCGGGCGCCCCGATGTTGGTCGCGGCCCCGGTGCTCCGGTTGACCGTGACCAGCACGCGCCGCCCGGCGTCGCGCACGATCGCGTAGGTCGTGCCGCCGGCGTCCGTCGCGAGGCCGTTGCAGCCGGACACCGCCACGCCAGCCAGCGTGATCGCTACGCTCGACACCGTGGTCGCCGTGGCCGTGCTGACCACCCGCAGGAACTCGTCGTCCCGGGCGCAGGTGTAGAGGACGGGATCGGGCAGGCCCCCGTCCCCTGCGTCCGGGCCGAGGTCGGGGCCAAGGTCGGGGCCCAGGTCCGGACCGAGGTCGGGGCCCAGGTCCGGGCCGAGGTCGGGGCCCAGGTCCGGACCGAGGTCGGGGCCCAGATCCGGACCGGCGTCGAGCCCGGCGTCGACGATGCCGAGGTCGACCGCGGCATCGTCCACGCCGGCGTCGTCGACGCCGAGGTCGCTCCCCGCGTCGGCCATGCCGAGGTCGACCTCGGCGCCCGCGTCGGGCTGGGCGCCTCCATCGAGGTCGGTCGGTCCTGCGTCGGGGGAGGCGCTGCTGCACGCCGTGACCGCTGCGACGCCCGAGGCCAGAAGGAGGGAGAGCCGGAGGTCGCGGCAAAGCAGGCTAGGCATGACCCGACACGCTACCGATCGGGCCCGGGGCCCACAAGACACCGTTCGGGGATGGGATGCCCGGCGACCTGAGCCATCCTGGGGAGCGCCATGGCAAGCTCCCGCGTCCTCGACTTCTACTTCGACTTCATCAGCCCCTACCCCGTCCTCGCGTGGGCGCCGCTGCAGGCGCTGGTCGACGCCCGACCCGGCGTGGAGGTCCGGCTGCGTCCCATCCTCTTCGCCGGGCTGCTCGACCGGTGGGGCCAGCTCGGGCCCGCCGAGATCGCCCCGAAGCGCGAATGGACGTTCCGGGACGTGCTCCGGCAGGCCGCGCTGCGCGGCACGCCATGGCGGGGCGTCAAGGCCCACCCCTTCAACCCGCTGACCGCCCTGCGGGTCTCGCTCCCGGAGGTCTGCGGCGACGACCAGCGCCGGGTGGTCGAGGCGCTGTGGCGGGCGGGCTGGATCGACGGCGGCGACCTCGGCGACCCCCGCGACATCCGGCGTGCCCTCGATGGCGCGGGGCTCGACGGGCAGGCCCTGCTGGAGCGGGCGTCCAGCCCGCCGGTCAAGGCCGCCCTTCGCGCGGCTACCGACCAGGCTCTCGAACGCGGCGTCTTCGGCGTGCCGACGATCCTGGTCGAGGGCGAGCTGGTCTGGGGCGCGGACCGGCTGCGGACGGTCGAGCTGATCCTCGACGGCGAGGACCCGCTCGATCGCGAGCACCTCGCCGAGGTGCTCGCGCGGCCCCGCGGCGCGGACCGAGCGAGGTAGGAGCGCCGAGGTCGACCGCGCTCTGCGCCGCCCGGCACCGACGTGGCCGCCGGTGCTCGCCCGCTCCCCCAGCCACCCGCGCGGTGCTATTCGGCAAGGCGATGGGCACGGACCCGCAGGCCAGCAAAGCGGCCGGGGGCATGGGATGACGCCGACCCTGACCGGCTACGCCGTTCCACTGTCCGCCCTGCCTGGGGAGGTGGTGGAGCTGAAGCTCTCGTCCGGGCAGCCCTACCAGGTCGCCTATCTCCGGCTCGACCGGGTGCTGAAGGCCTCGCCGGACGGCCGCATGGGAACGCTCCTCGGAGGCCCCGACGGCAGCGGCCCGCGGATCGCGCCAGGCCCGACGGCGCGAGCGGCGGAGGTCCAGGCCGTGCCGGAGGATGGCTACCGCGGCTTCGGGTGGTCGACGACCGTGTCCCTCCGCGTCCCGTCGACGTGGCCCTCCGGCATGTATGCCGCCGAGCTCCGGACGCCGGACGCGACACACCACGTGCCCTTCGTCGTGAAGCCCCCCGCCACGGCGAGCCGCAAGGGACGGCTCGCCGTCCTCGCCAACACCAACACCTGGAACGCCTACAGCGAGAGCGGGGGCCGCTCGAAGTACTGGGGTAAGGCGGGCTACCGGACGAGCTTCGAGCGCCCCCTGGCGGACCAGGGCCCGCCGGGCGGGGGCCAGCCGCTGCGGCCCGAGCCCGCCTCCGGCGACCGCCCCCTCAGCCACCTCCTCGGCGCCGAGCTCTGGGTGCTCAACTGGCTCGAGGAGCGGGGCTTCGGGCTCGATCTCTACGCGGACCGAGACCTCCACGACGGGATCCCGTTCTTCGCGGAGTACCCGGCGTTCCTCGTCCACACCCACCCCGAGTACTGGAGCCTGGCGATGGTCGACCGGCTCCGCGCCTACCTCGACGCCGGGGGCTGCCTCCTGTACCTCGCCGGGAACGGGCTCTTCGAGCGGGTCGCCTTCGACGGCCACCACGCGGTCTTCCTCGAGGGCGATCCCGACAACGACGGGCAGTCGGGCTCGGACCGGTCGGTCGCCTACCTCCGCAACCAGGGGGTGCACCGCGACGGCAAGGCGACCTACCCGTACGCGGAGCGCGGCCTGCTCGGGGTCGCCTTCCGCTTCGACGTCCTGCGGGGGGCCCCGCTCGAGGTGGTGGACGATGCGCACCCCTTCATCCGGGACGCTGGCCTGCGCCGGGGCGACCGCGTCGGAGGGCGCGGCTTCAACGGCGCGGCGAGCAGCTGGGAGCTCGACTCGTCCCTCCCGGGGACCGCCCCGCCGGGCGTCCGCGTCGAGGCCAACCGGGCGAGCCTCGACGATCCGACGCTCGTCGGCCTGGACCCCTGCCCCGACGATCGGGGCTCGCCCCCGCCCACGCTCCGCCTGCTCGCCCGCGGCGCCCATGGGACCGGCTACGGCGCGGACATGACGGTCCACGAGACCGGCCGGACGCGGAACGGTCGGGCGGGCTTCGTGCTCAGCGCGGGCGCGATCCCGGTCGGAGGCTGCCTCCCGGTGGACCCGGCGCTCGGCCGGATCGTGACCTGCGCGCTCGAGGCGGCCGGCGTGCGCCCCGCGCCGCCGGTCGGCGGCCCCGCCGAGTAGGGCTCGCCAGCACCGCTGCCCTGGCGTACACAAGCGCCATGGCAGACGCCGACAAGCGCCCTCGGGCCTGGGTGGGTCACGTCTTCCTGGAGAGCCAGGACGTCGACGCGACGGAGACCTTCCTCCGGGAGGCCATCGGCATCCGGCCGATCTTCAAGGACGACGCCATGGCGGTGATGGAGCTTCGCGGGGGGACGCACATCGTGCTCCGCCAGGCCGACGGCGAGCACGAGGCCGGCTTCGACCTGATGGTCGAGGACCTCGAAGCGCTCCACCGGGACCTGGCCCAGGCCGGGCACGGCCCGAGCCCCATCGAGGCGGGGCGGATCCACCGGTCCTTCGAGGTCACCGACCCGGGCGGGCTGCGCCTGCGGTTCAACTCGAGCCACGTGGGCCAGCGCGTGGTCTGACGGCCTCGCGGGGCTCCGGGGGAGCTGCTAGAGCTGAGGGACCGTGTCGCCCAAGCCCCCCACCGACCAAGCCCTGCCGTCCTTCGACTGGAAGGACCCCTTCCTCCTCGACGAGGAGCTGACCGAAGAGGAGCGGCTGATCCGGGACAGCACCCGGACCTACGCCCAGGAGCAGCTGATGCCGCGGGTGCTGCTCGCGAACCGCGAGGAGCGCTTCGACCGGGAGATCCTCCGGGAGATGGGCGCCCTCGGCCTGCTCGGTCCGACGATCGAGGGCTACGGGTGCGCCGGCGCGAGCGCGGTCAGCTACGGCGTCATCACGCGCGAGATCGAGCGCGTCGACTCCAGCTACCGCTCCTGCATGAGCGTTCAGTCGTCCCTCGTGATGTACCCGATCCACGCGTACGGGACCGAAGAGCAGCGGGCGAAGTACCTGCCGGCGCTGGCCAAGGGCGAGCTGGTGGGCTGCTTCGGGCTGACCGAGCCCGACGCGGGCAGCGACCCGTCGTCGATGACCACCCGGGCCCGTTCGGTCCCCGGCGGCTACCGGCTGAGCGGCGCCAAGCAGTGGATCACGAACAGCCCGATCGCCGATCTGTTCGTCGTGTGGGCCAAGGACGACGACGGCGTCATCCGGGGCTTCCTCCTCGAGAAAGGGATGGAGGGGCTGAGCGCGCCGAAGATCGAGGGCAAGTTCTCGCTCCGGGCGAGCGTCACGGGCGGGATCGTGATGGACGACGTCCTCGTCCCCGAGGAGAACCTGCTCCCGAACGTGCGCGGCCTCCGGGGCCCCTTCGGGTGCCTGAACAACGCCCGCTTCGGCATCACCTGGGGCACGATGGGCGCGGCGGAGTTCTGCTGGCACACGGCGCGAAGCTACACCCTCGAGCGGACGATGTTCGGCCGCCCCCTGGCCGCGACCCAGCTGATCCAGAAGAAGCTGGCGGACATGCAGACCGAGATCACCCTCGGCCTCACGGCCGCGCTGCGCCTCGGCCGCCTCAAGGAGGCGGGCAGGGCCGCGCCCCAGGCGATCAGCCTGCTCAAGCGCAACAACTGCGGCAAGGCGCTCGAGGTCGCCCGCACCGCCCGCGACATGCTCGGCGGCAACGGGATCAGCGACGAGTACCACGTGATCCGGCACGTGATGAACCTCGAGGCGGTCAACACCTACGAGGGCACCCACGACATCCACGCGCTGATCCTCGGCCGCGCCCAGACCGGCATCGCCGCCTTCGGTCCCTGAGCTCCCCGCTCGGCGGAGCCTTCATCTTTCTTCACGGGGGTCGACACCGCGCGCCAACAGGCGTCGCGAAGGCTCCCGAGCGTCGACTCGGCGCGGGTCGCCTTGCCAGGGCGCAGGAAGCGCCCTAACCAGCGGTCAGCTCCTGACCGGCGGTCAGTGCCGCCGGGCCGGGGCCCCGCCGCGTCCGGGTTCCAGGGTGCGCGCGGAACGCTCGGGTCAGCAGCCGGCTCGAGCGAGGGGTGACGTCATGTCGTCGGTCAGCGAGATCCGCCGAGCGCGGGAACGGCGTCAGCGGCGCGAGGCGATCCTCGACGCAGCGGAGAGGGTGTTCACCCGGGATGGCGTCGCCGCCGCGACGATGGAGGGCATCAGCGAGGAGGCGGAGGTCTCGAAGGGGACCCTGTACCTCTACTTCGCCAGCAAGGACGACCTGTTCCTGGCCCTGGCGGACCGGTCGCTCACCACGCTGCTCGAGCGCTTCGAGGCGATCCTCGCGCGGCCTGACGAGGGCCGAGCGCTCGTGCGGTCGCTCCTCGAGGCGCACGCGAGCGTCATGCTGCGCAAGGGCCGGCTGATGCGCCGGGCGATCCTCGGGCTCGGCGAGGGGCTCGCCCTCGCGTGCCGGGTGCCGTCCGCCGACGCCTACGCCGAAGCGCTGCGGACCTTGCGCGAAGGCTATCGCCAAGCGATCGCGCGGGGCATCGAGGACGGGTCGGTCCGGGACGACCTCGACCCCGGCCGCGTGGCCGCGAGCCTGTGGGCCGCGCTGCTCGGGGCGACCTTCTTCCGGGTCCGCGCGGAGGCGGGTCAGGCCGGGCCCCTGGGGGCGTCGGCGGCGAGCGAGGTCGACCCTCGGCTCGTGGTCGACGACGTGATGGCGCTCCTGCTGCGCGCGCTGGGGCCGCCGGAGCGCGCCTCGCGCGCGCCATCTGGGGAGGGAACGATGACCGAGGACGAATCATGATGAGGGCCGGGAACCGGCTGGCGCGCGGGCTGTCTTGGCTCGGGCCGATGGTCGCCGCGTCGCTGACCCCGGGCTGCCTGCCCCACACGCCGCAGACGAACCCCGAGCCGCCCGTCGGCGAGCTTCCGGAGAGCTTCCGGCAGGCGGCGGGGGGCGAGGCGCCGCTCGGCGACAGCACGCTGGCGAGCCCCGATCGCTGGTGGATCGCCTTCGAGGATCCGGAGCTGACCGCCCTGATCGACCGGGCGATGGCCCGCAACTTCGACATGCGCGCCGCCTGGGCCCGCCTCGACCAGGCGGAGGCCGTCGCGGAGGGCGCGAGCGCGGACTTCTGGCCCCAGGTGAGCCTCAGCCTCGATGTCTCACGGCGGCGCCAGGTGGCGGTGTTCGGCGCCCTCGGCACGCAGGAGTTCGAGTTCAACAACTTCGGGCTCTCGGTGCCGGTCACCTACGAGCTCGACGTCTGGAACCGC
Organism: Sandaracinaceae bacterium; assembly: GCA_050331215.1. Taxonomy (GTDB): domain Bacteria; phylum Myxococcota_A; class Polyangia; order Polyangiales; family Sandaracinaceae; genus JBHJHB01. The sequence goes on from JBHJHB010000026.1 coordinate 35,122, forward strand.
ATCGGCGCCCAGGTCGCCGCCGCCGGCCTGGACGTGCTGGCCAGCCGCGACGACGTGGAGGCCCTCGCGATCACGGTGGCCGCGAACGTCACCGAGCGCTTCCTCGACGTGCTGTTCCAGCGGGCGGCGCGCCAGCTGCTGACCGAGCAGCTCGACGCGAACCAGGTCCAGGAGGAGCTCCTCGTGCTGCGCTTCGGCCTCGGCCTCGGCACCACCCTCGACATCTACCAGCAGCGCCAGCAGGTCGAGGCGGTCGAGGCTCAGCTCGCCACCATCGACGCCCAGGAGGCCGTGGCCCGGCAGCAGCTCGCGGTGCTGGTCGGCGAGATGCCCGGCACCTTCGCCGAGCGGATCGGCCGCCTGGACGAGCCCAGCCGCCTGCCCCGCTTCCCCGCGCTCCCCGCGACGGGCATCCCGAGCATGCTCCTGGCCAGGCGCCCGGACGTGCGCGCGGCGCAGCGCCGGGCGGCGGCGGCGGACTGGCGCCTCGGCTCCGCGATCGCCGCGCAGTTCCCGGCGTTCCGCTTCGACGGGTCCTTCGGGCTCAACTCGCCGACCCTCGAGGGGTTCGTGTCGTCGTTCGTGTTCAGCGTCGCCGCGGGGATCCTGACGCCCGTGCTCGACGGCGGGCGGCTGGCCGCGGAGGCCCGGCGCAACCGCGCGCTGGTCCAGGAGCGCCTCCAGCAGTTCGCCCAGACCCTCCTCACGGCGATCCTCGAGGTCGAGAACGCGCTGGCCCTCGAGCGGCAGCAGCTCGTGAACATCACCAACCTCGAGGACCAGCTCGACAACGCCCGCGCCCAGCTCAGGGAATCGCGCCGGCGCTACGCCGAGGGGCTGAGCGACTACCTGCCGGTCATCACGGCGCTGGTCACCGTTCAGAGCGTCGAGCAGTCGCTCCTGACGGCTCGGCGGGAGGCCCTGTCGCAGCGGGTCCAGCTCGTCCGCGCGCTCGGTGGCGCGTGGACCGCGGAGCTCGAGGCGCCCGCGTTCGACGAGGCACCGCAGGACGTCGCCCGGGGGGAGGAAGAGGAGCCATGAGCGCGGAGACCGAGGGGCTGGCGATGCCCGGCGAGAACCCGGCGGCCGGCGAGGCCGCCGCCACCGAGGGGGAGACCCCCTGGGCCCGGCGGCTCATGACCGCCGGCATCATCCTGGGGATCCTCGCGATCGGGGCCGCCGGCGCGGCGATGCTGATCATGACCGCGCCGCAGGCGCAGCGAGCCGAGCAGGAGACGCGGGGGACGCCCGTCCGGGTGATGACCCTCCGGGAGACCACCGCCCCGATCCGCGTGCGAGCCCAGGGCACGGTCGTCCCGGCGCAGCAGGTCGTGCTCCAGCCGGAAGTCACCGGTCGGGTGGTCTGGGCCCACCCGGACCTCGTCCCGGGGGGCCGGGTCGCCGCGGGCGACACGCTCCTTCGCCTCGACGCGCGCGACTACCGCGCAGCGGTGGAGCAGCAGCGGGCCACGGTCGAGAACAACCGCCTCGCGCTCCAGCAGGAGCAGAGCCGGCGGGTCGTGGCGCAGCGCGAGTGGGCGCTCCTCGGGTCGGACAGCGCGGCGTCGAGCCCCGAGGGCCAGCGCCTCGCCCTCCGCGAGCCCCAGCTCCGGGCGGCCGAGGCGAGCCTCCACGCGGCGGCGAGCGCGCTGAGCCAGGCGCGCACCAACCTGGCTCGCACGACGGTCGACGCGCCCTTCGATGCCCTGGTGCTCGAGGAGAGCGCGGACCTCGGTCAGCTGGTCAGCCCGAGCAGCCAGGTCGCCACCCTCGTGGCGAGCGACGTGTTCTGGATCCGCGTGGCCGTGCCCCTCGACAAGGTGTCGTGGATCCGCTTCCCGTCGGACGGCCAACCGGGCTCGGAGGCGACCGTCTGGCAGGAGGTCGGCGAGTCCGGCCGGATCGAGCGGCGAGGACGCGTCGTGCGGCTCCTCGGGGACCTCGACCCGGTCGGCCGCATGGCGCGGGTCCTGATCGAGATCGACGAGCCGCTGGCCCGCGACCCGGATGCGCCCCCGGGCGACACCGCCGCCTTGCCGCTCTTCCTGCAGGCGCTGGCCCAGGTGGAGATCGAGGCCGGCACCCTCGACCACGTGATCGAGATCCCGCGCGCCGCGCTCCACCAGGACCGTGAGGTGTTCCTCTACGGGGACGACGACCGCCTCGAGATCCGGCCGGTCGAGGTGGCCTGGCGGCGCCAGGACACGGTCCTCGTGAGGGGCGTGGAGGCCGGAGAGCAGCTCGTGACCAGCCGCGTCCCGACGCCGATCGCCGGCACCCTGCTCCAGCGGGCCGAGGACGGGTCGGAGGCTCCCGGCGCGGCCGTGGCCGACGTCGAGGCGGGGCCGTGACCGAGCGGGTCTCCATGCCCCCCGAGCCAGGCCCCGTCAGCACGGGGGGCGTGTTCGGCTGGATGGCCCAGAACACGGTCGCCGCCAACCTCCTGATGGCCTGCCTGGTCGTCGGGGGACTGCTGATGATCTGGCCCAACCCGCAGATCAAGCAGGAGGTGTTCCCGGAGTTCGAGCTCGACCTCGTCGTGATCCAGGTGCCCTACCCGGGCGCGAGCCCGGAGGAGGTCGAGCAGGGGGTGATCCTGCCCCTCGAGGAGGCGGTCCGGGGCGTAGACGGGATCAAGGAGGTCCGCTCCACCGCCCAGGAGGGCGCCGGCGCGGTGACCTGCGAGCTGCTGCTCGGCACGGACGCGGACCGGGCCCTGGCCGACGTCAAGAGCGCGGTCGACCGGATCACCTCCTTCCCGGCCGACGTGGAGGAGCCGGTGGTCTCCCGGCCCGAGCTCCGGAGCGAGGTGATCAGCCTGGTCGTCTACGGCGACGCCAGCGAGGCCAACCTGCGGGAGCTCGCCTCGCGGGTGCGGGACGATCTGCTGCAGGAACCGGAGATCACGACGATCGAGCTGTTCGGGGTGAAGGACCTCGAGATCTCCGTGGAGATCGCCCAGGCTCGCCTGCGCCGCTTCGGCCTGACCCACGACGACGTCGCGGAGGCGATCCGGCGGGCGAGCGTGGACGTGCCCGCGGGGGGCGTGGACACCGTCCGCGGCGAGGTCCTGCTCCGGACGACGGAGCGGCGGGACCGGGGCGAGGAGTTCCGGGACATCGTCGTGCGGAGCCGCCCCGACGGCAGCCAGGTCACGGTCGGGGACCTCGGCACGATCATCGACGGGTTCGCCGACCAGGACATCTCGGCGTCCTACGAGGGTCAGCGCGCGGTGATGGTCAAGGTGTACCGGGTCGGGAGCCAGACGCCGCTCGCGATCGCCGCCACCGTCAAGAGCTACATCGCGGAGCACGAGGGCGAGCTTCCCCCCGGCCTCCACTTCGCGACCTGGAACGACCGCTCGGAGTTCTACCGCGACCGGCTCAACCTGCTGATCAAGAACGCGGCGCTCGGCCTGACGCTCGTGCTGCTGTGCCTCGGCCTGTTCCTCGAGATCCGCCTCGCGTTCTGGGTGACGCTGGGCATCCCGATCAGCTTCGTCGGCTCGCTCCTGTTCATGCCGTTCACGGGCGTGTCGATCAACATGATCAGCCTCTTCGCGTTCATCCTCACGCTGGGGATGGTCGTGGACGACGCGATCGTGGTCGGCGAGGCCATCTACCATCGGAAGTCCGAGGGCGCCGGGTCGATCCTGGCGGCGAGCGGCGGCGTGAAGGAGGTCGCGGGCCCGGTGATCTTCGCGATCCTGACCAGCTGCATCGCCTTCAGCCCGCTGCTGTTCGTGCCCGGCGCGTTCGGGAAGTTCTTCCTCCAGATCCCGGTCGTCGTGATCCTCGTCCTCCTCCTGTCGCTGGTGGAGTCCCTGCTGATCCTGCCCGCCCACCTCGGGCACAAGAACGGGTCGATCGACGCGCCCTGGTACGTGCTGACGGGTGGCGTGGGGCTGTTGGCCGATCTCCTCGCCCGGTGGCCCTGGCTCGTGCGTGGACAGCAGCGCTTCAGCCGCCTCGTCGAGTGGCTGATCCAGAACACCTACGCCCCGACCCTCGCTCGGGCGCTCCGGCACCGGTACATCACCATGGCGATCGGCGTCGCGATCCTGGTCGCCACGGTCGGCCTCGTCGCCGGGGGCCGCGTCGAGTTCACGTTCTTCCCCAAGATCGAGAGCGACATCGCCACCGCGACGCTTGTCATGCCCTTCGGGACCGCGGTGGAGGAGACCGAGGCGACCCAGCAGCAGATCTACGCGGCGACGGACCAGGTCCTCCAGGACCTCGCGCCCGACGAGGACGTGCTGGTCGGCCGCTTCGCCCTGCTCGGCGCCTTCGGGCTAGGCGACACCGGCCCCGGCGCGGCGACCAACAGCGGCGGAAGCCACATCGCCGAGACGGCGGTGGCATTCGTCCCCTCGGACCAGCGCCCGTTCACGGCGCGCCAGTTCGCCGAGCGGTGGCGGGAGGTGATCGGCGAGGTGCCCGGGGTGGAGACCCTGAGCTTCTCCTTCAGCACGGGCGCGGGCGGGGACGCCCCGATCAACTTCGAGCTGAGCCACCCCAACCTCGACACCCTGGAGGCCGCGGCGGCGCGCCTCGCGGAGGGGCTCGGCGGCTACGCCGGGGTGATCGACATCGACGACGGCTTCAGCATCGGCAAGGAGCAGCTCGATTTCACGCTGACTTCGGAGGGGCGCGTCCGGGGGATCACCGAGTCGGAGCTCGCCCGGCAGCTCCGGGACGCCTACTTCGGCGCCGAGGCCGTCCGCCAGCAGCGCGGCCGGGACGAGATCCGGGTGTACGTCCGGCGACCGGAGAGCGAGCGGCAGAGCCTCGCCGACGTGGAGCAGATGGTCATCCAGACCCCCGACGGGGGCGAGATCCCGCTCCTCGAGGCGGCGAGCCTGCGGCGCAACCGGTCCTACACCGAGATCCAGCGCATCGACGGCCGGCGGCGCGTGAACGTCACCGCCGACGTGGACGCCGACACCAACGAGAACCAGGTGATGACGCTGGCCCAGGCCGAGCTGGTCCCCGGTCTCCTCGAGGACTTCCCGAGCCTCCGGGTGGACCTGGGCGGCGACCAGAAACGGCAGGCCGAGACCCTCAGCGCCCTCGGCCTCGGCTTCCTCTTCGCGCTGGTCGCGATGTACGCGCTGATGGCGGTCGCCTTCCGCAGCTACATCCAGCCGCTGATCATCGCGACCGCCATCCCCTTCGGCCTCGTGGGGGCGGTGCTCGGCCACCTGGTCATGGGCTACGACCTGAGCCTGATGAGCATGATGGGCGTCGTGGCCCTGAGCGGCGTGGTCGTGAACGACTCCCTGATCCTGGTGAGCGCCGTCAACGAGTACCGCAAGGAGCTGCCGACGCTGCTCGAGTCGGTCAAGGCGGGGGGGACCCGGCGCTTCCGTCCGATCATCCTGACGTCCCTGACCACCTTCTTGGGCCTGAGCCCGATGATCCTCGAGACCAGCGTCGGAGCCCGGTTCCTGATCCCGATGGCGATCAGCCTGGGCTTCGGTGTGCTGTTCGCCACCCTGATCACGCTGGTCCTGGTGCCGTGCCTCTACCTCGTGATCGAGGACGTGGTCGAAGGCTGGACCCGGCTGCGCCGGATGATGGCGGGAGAGCGCCCCACGGCGGTCCCGATCGCCGACCAGCCGCTCCATCCCGAGTGACGCTGGCCGGAGGCGCCGGTCCAACGTGGACCTGCGGCCCGCCCATCCGGTAGAATGCTCCAGCACGCCCAGAACGGCTTGCGTGACCCCGCCGTGGCTCCCGCTCGCTCGGGCGGTGGTCACGTGACATTTGCGCGATGGTCCGTTCGTCTGGCAAGAATCCACCCGGGATGCGACTGACCACGGAGGCCTGGTGACGGACGGTCCGGTCCTCGGCATCGATCTGGGAACGACCAACTCCGTGGTCGCCGTGGCCGACGGGGGACAGTCGCAGGTGATCATGGACCCGGAGGGGCGGCGGCTCGTCCCGTCCGTGGTCTCCTTCCATCCCGGCGGCGCCACCCTGGTCGGCTACCCGGCGCGCGAGCGGCGCCTCGTGGACGCCGTCAACACCGTCTACGCGGTCAAACGGCTCATCGGGCGGCCTTACGACAGCCCGGAGGTGCGGCGCGCCCAGGAGCGCTTCGCCTTCCAGATCGAGGAGAACCGCCACGGCGGATGCGTCGTGGTGGTGCGGAGGGGGCGCTACGCGCTGGCCGAGGTCAGCGCCATGGTGCTGCGGGAGCTGCGGCGCTTCGCGGAGCTGAGCCTCGGCGAGCCGACGTCCCGGGCCGTGATCACGGTCCCGGCCAACTTCAACGAGCTCCAGCGCAGCGCCACCAAGGCCGCCGGCAAGGTGGCGGGCCTCGACGTGCTGCGGATCCTCAACGAGCCGACCGCGGCGGCCCTCGCGTACGGCCTCGGCCAGCAAGGCCGCTCGGAGAAGGTCGCGGTCTACGACCTCGGCGGCGGCACCTTCGACATCACGATCCTCGAGCTCGAGCGGGACGTGTTCGAGGTGGTGGCGACCGCCGGCGACACCTTCCTCGGCGGCGACGACCTCGACGTGCTGATCGCCGAGCGCATGAGCGACGTGTTCGTCAAGGAGCACCGGTGGGATCCGCGCACGGACAAGCAGGCCTTCGAGCGCCTGCGCGCCGCCGCGGAGTGGGCCAAGTGTCAGCTCTCGCGGGACGAGCGGGTCGAGCTCACGGTGGAGGAGCTGACCCACGGCGCGGGCGGCGTCGCCCTCGACCTCCACTTCGCCCTGACCCGGGAGGAGCTCGAGGAGATCGCCGGCGACTGGGTCGAGCGGACGTTCCGCGTGTGCGAGGAGGCGCTCACGACGAGCGGCTTCCGGCTCGACGACCTCGACGGCGTGGTGCTGGTCGGCGGATCCACCCGCATGCCGATGATCCGGCGCCGGGTCGAGGAGTTCTTCGGCCGCGAGCCGCGGATCGACATCGACCCGGACATGGTCGTCGCGCAGGGAGCCGCGATCCACGGCTTCACGCTCGGCGGCCGCCCGCCCCAGGCCAAGGCCGCCCTGGGTCGGATGGGGCTGCGGCGGGTGACGAAGGCCGAGCTCGAGCGGATCCGGTCGGTGAAGTCGGACCGCAAGGACGGCCGGCCCAAGCAGCCCGCCTTCGCGCCGGCGGACCAGGACGCGCCCTTCGCCGGCCTCGGCGCGCTCGAGGAGGTGACCCGGCGCTACGATCCGCGCGCCGACCCCCGCGCGGAGGACGGAGCGGTCCCCGTCACGGAGAAGATCACCGTCGAGGGGCAGCCCCAGGCCGCCCCCGGCAGCCTGGGCGACCTCGGCCCGGCCGCCTTCGACAGCACGAGCGCGGACGCCTACGGCGACATCAGCGATCCGTTCCAGGACCCGGCCGTCCCCTCCAAGCTGACGCCCTCGCCCACAGTCCGCCGCCAGCCGCCGCCGATCCCGCCCGCGGCGCGGCGCGCGTCGGAGCGGCCGCCGCCTCGTCCCGGGGCGAGCTCCCGGCCGCCCCCCCTGCCGCCCCCGGCGGGCCCGCCCGCGGACGTGGCGGAGCCCGACAACTGGCGCAGCAGCGAGCCCCCGCGCCCCCGCTCGTCCGCGCCGCCGAGGGCCGGACGGCCGACGCGGCCGGGGCGGCTCCGTCCACCGCCAGCGCCGCGGGCGTCCCTCGATCTGCAGGACGTCGCGACCCCGCTCCTGATGGACGTGACCCCCCTCAGCCTTGGAGTCGAGACCGCGGGGGGCTACATGCGCCGCCTGATCCCCAAGAACGCGCCCGTCCCCACCGAGCAGATGCGGACCTTCACCACGGCCAAGGACCACCAGGAGGAAGTCGCGGTGCGGATCTGCCAGGGCGAGGAGGACATGTTCGATCGGAACCAGGTCCTCGGCGAGGTGCTCCTGACGGAGCTGCCGTCGGCGCCACGGGGACAGGTGCAGATCGAGGTGGCCTTCATCCTGGACGCGGACGGCACCCTTCGGGTGGACGCCAAGGACGTCGTCACCGGCCGCGCCCAATCGACCCACATCAACCTGCGGGGCGGTCTCTCCGACGACGAGATCGACCGGATGCGCCAGCGCCAGCAGCAGGAGATGGCCTGAGGTCGGACGATGGGCGACCGGCTCGAGCGGCTGGACTACTACACCCTCCTCGGCGTGCCGATGGAGGCCGGTGTCCCCGAGATCAAGACCGCCTTTCGCTCCTTCGCGCGCAGGTACCACCCGGATCAGCACACCGGGAAGCCCGAGGAGAAGGTCGAGCGCGCGACGCAGATCTACCGGCGGGGGAGCGAGGCCTATCAGGTGCTGCTCGACCCCGTGGCGCGGCGCGCCTACGACCAGAACCTGAAGGCGGGCAAGCTGCGCCTGAGCGCCGAGGAACGAGAGCGGGCGCTCGCCGAGGTGAAGGCGGCGGCGGGTCCGAAGAAGAAGGTCCAGCCGATCCGTTCCCCTCAGGCGCTGATGTACTACGAGCAGGCCGCCGCGGCGGCGCGCGACCGAAAGTGGCGCGAGGCGTGGAAGCTGATGAAGCAGGCGGTCGCCGCCGAGCCGAACAACCCGTTGCTCGACACGCGGCTCCGGCAGCTCGAGGCGCGCCTGCGCCGCGGGGCAGTCTAGCGGGCTGCTAGAGGACGCCGAAGTGGCTCAGGGCCCAGTTGGCGGCCCAGGCGACCACCGCCATCAGGGCCGCGGCGACGAAGGCCGTGCCGAAGCTCCGGACCTTGAGCTTGCCGCTGAAGACGTCGACGATCTTGAGGCAGATCGCGTTGGCGATGGTCCACGTGACCAGGATGATGATCGGGGCCCAGGCGATGCCGAGCGTGAAGGCACCGGCGGCCCACACGATGACCGTCCCGAGGACGGCGCTCAGGAGGCCGTAACCGCCGGCGACGACGAGGTGGTCGACCGCACCGCCCTTCATCGTCATGCCCTTGAGGCTGCGGGCGGCGACCCAGAGGGCGAAGGTGAGGATCGCCCAGTCCACGAGGAGGGTGATGATCATGTTGGGGGGTGCTCCTTTGCTCCTACCCTAGGCCGAGGGGGGCACCTCGAAAAGGGCAGGTCGCACCCGTTCCGAACGGGTCACGGGCCCTTCCTATTTCGGAGACGTCCCCGCTTCACGGTCGCCACCTGCGCGTGGATCTGCTACGGCCGGGCTCCATGGTGTCGCGCATCCGGCCGGCGGCCGAGGTCCCGCCGTACGGCCTCGTGCACTACCCGCGCGGGAGCGTGAGCCCACTCGACGCGCTGTTCGACGAGGTGTCCGAGTACTTCGACCACGGCGTGCGCGTGGGCCGGGGAGACGTCGTGTTCGACGTCGGGGCGAACATCGGGGCCTTCGCGCTCTACGTCGCGCAGCGCCTCCAGGGGGACGTGCGCTTCTTCTGCTTCGAGCCCGCCCCCCCGATCTACGATGCGTTGAAGGCCAACTTCCGCAACCCCCTGCTCCGCGGAGGGAACCATCGGCTCCTTCCGCTCGCGCTGACCGCGGCCCCGCGTACCGCGGAGACGACCGATGTGTTCTTCTTCCGTACGCTGCCCACCGACAGCACGATCGACCTGGAGCAGAAGCGCCTCGAGTTCGAGGACTTCTTCGACGCGCGGGGGCGGGATGGGGAGCGGGCGCGCCGGCGCGCCCTCCCGGGCGCGATGGGCAAGGGCCTCGGCGCCGCGTTCCACCGGCTGATGGCGAGCATCCCCAAGGGACCCTTCGGGCGCTGGACGACCGACCAGGCCCTCGGCCTCGAGCGCCATCGGGCCCGCCTCGCGACCCTGTCGGAGGTGGTGCGCGAGCATCGCGTCGAGCGGATCGATCTCCTGAAGGTCGACGTGGAGGGCTCGGAGCTCGGCGTGCTCGAGGGCATCGACGACGCGACCTGGCCCCGCATCGGCCAGGTCGTCCTCGAAGGCCACAACGTCAACGGGCGGCAGGGCGCGATCGAGTCGCTGCTGGCCGACCGAGGCTTCGAGCGCATCGTGGTCTCGAGGCCGGCGCTCGCCGACGAGCGCGGGCTCCCGACCAACTTCCTGCTCACGGCCCGTCGATCGCTGGGCGCGATGGGCTAGAGCGCGCGCCGAGCGCCAACGCGGGCCGGGCGCACGAGCAGGCTGCTAGCGCACCTCGAAGCTCGGCGGGTCGGCGCGGAACAGCGACCCGCCCTCCGTCACGGCGATCACGGCGAGCGACGCTCCCCCGAGCAGCAGCACGCCGAGGACGAAGGGAAGCGGCGTCCCATCGAACCCGCGGGCGATCAGGCCGCCGAGCACGGACGAGAGCGCCGTCGACGTGAACCCGAGGGCCGCCGACGCGGTCCCCGCGATCTTGCCGAGGGGCTCCATCGCCAGGCTGGTGAAGTTGGCGCCGATCATCCCGAACGCGAACATCAGCATGCCCATCGTCAGCACGAACGCGGGGAGGGTCAGCGCGCCGGCGAGGGCGAGGGCGACCTGCACCGCGGCGACGGCGATGAACGCGCTCAGCGCGCCGTGGGCGACCCTTCGAGCGCCGAGGCGCTCCACGATGCGTGAGTTGAGGAACGCCGAGACGCTCATGAACACGGCGATCACCGCGAAGTAGAGCCCGAAGCTCGCCGCCGCGTCGTAGGACTCCTCGAAGATCTGCTCGGAGCTCGCCAGGTAGCCGAACAGCGACCCGAACACCAGCCCCGAGGCGAGCGTGTAGCCACGGCTCACCCGGACGCGCAGGACGGTGAGGTAGGCCTCGCGGACCGCCGACAGGCTGAGGGGCCGACGGTCCTCCGGGCGCTGGGTCTCCCGGAGCCGCAGCGCGACCCAGAGGAACAGGAAGACGCCGGTCGCGACCAGGAGCCCGAAGATCGCGCGCCAGCTCGCCACCAGCAGCACGAGCTGCCCGAGCCCCGGCGCCACGATCGGCACGACCATGAACACCATCATCACGAGCGACATGAGCCGGGCCATCGCGGAGCCCTGGTAGAGGTCGCGCACCACGGACAGCGCGAGGGTCCGCGGCGCCGACGCGACGAGCCCCTGGAGGCCCCGCGCCAGCACGAGGAGGCCGAAGCTGGGGGCGACGATGCACGCGAGGGCGAGGAGCGCGTAGAGGACCAGGGCTCCGAGGAGCACGGGCTTCCGCCCGAAGCGGTCGCCGAGCGGCCCCGCGGCGAGCTGGCCCACGCCGAGCCCGAACACGTAGACGACGACCACGAGCTGCCGATCGTTCGCGCCGGGCACGGCGAGGTCGCGCGCGATCTCGCCGAGGGCCGGAAGCATGATGTCGATCGCCAGGGCGTTGACCGCCATCAGCGACGCGACCATCGCGACGAGCTCCCACTCCCCGATGCCGGCCCCCTTCGTGCCGGAGGCCTCTGGCGCGCGCGCGAGCTCGGGGGCGACCTGGGAACCGTCGGCGGCCATCGGCGCGGCACCGTAGCGCGCCCGGGGTGGCGACGCCGGCCGGGCCGCGTGGCGCCTCAGCGACGACGCGACGAGCCGCGGCCCCCGCCGTCGAGGCGATGCTTGGCCAGCTCCAGCTTGGCGAGCTGGGCCTTGTGCACCTCGTCGGGACCGTCCGCGAGGCGCAGCGTCCGCACCCCGGCGTACATCCACGCGAGCGGCGTATCCTGGCTGACCCCGGCTCCGCCGAAGGCCTGGATCGCGTCGTCGACCACCTGCTGCGCCACCTTCGGCGCGACGACCTTGATCATCGCGATCTCGGCCCGGGCCACCTTGTTGCCCACGGTGTCCATCTTGTGGGCGGCGTCCAGGGTGAGGAGCCGGGCCTGGTCGATCGCGACGCGGGCCTCGGCGATGCGGTCCCGCCACAGGCTGTAGTCGCTGATCCGGCGGCGGAAGGCGACCCGGCTCGAGAGCCGCGCGCACATCAGCTCGAGCGCGCGCTCGGCGACGCCGATCAGCCGCATGCAGTGGTGGATGCGCCCCGGTCCGAGGCGGCCCTGGGCGATCTCGAAGCCTCGACCTTCGCCGAGGATCAGGTTCTGTGCGGGCACCCGGACCCCATCGAGGCGCACCTCCGCGTGGCCGTGGGGCGCGTCGTCGTAGCCGAAGACGGTGAGCGGCCGGACCACCTCGAGGCCCTCGGCGTCGCGGGGGACGAGGATCATCCCGTGCTGGCGGTGATGGTCGGGGTGCTCGGGGTCGGTCTTGCCCATCACGATCAGCACCCGGCAGCGCGGGTCGACGGCCCCGCTCGTCCACCACTTGCGGCCGGTGATCACGTAGGCGTCCCCGTCGCGCCGGATCGTGGTCTCGATGTTGGTCGCGTCGCTCGAAGCGACGTCCGGCTCCGTCATCGCGAAGGCGCTGCGGATCTCGCCCGCGAGCAGCGGCAGGAGCCAGCGCTCCTTCTGCGCCTCGGTCCCGTAGCGAACCAGCACCTCCATGTTGCCGGTGTCGGGCGCCGAGCAATTGAAGACCTCGGGCGCCCAGAAGGAGCGGCCCATGATCTCGCAGAGGGGCGCGTACTCGAGGTTGGTCAAGCCGGCCCCGAGAGCGCTGTCGGGCAGGAAGAGGTTCCAGAGCCCCTCGGCCCTGGCCTTCCCCTTCAGCTCCTCGATCAGCGGCAGCGGCGACCACCGGTCGCCCTCGTTCGTCTGCGCGAGGAGGGCCGCCTCGCTGGGGTAGACCTCCCGGTCCATGAACGCGACGAGCTTGTCCCGGAGCGCCCGGACCCGGTCCGACGGCGGGTAGAGGGTGTCGAGGGTAGTCACCCGCTCAGCCTGCCACGGATCGGCGGTCCCGTTGGGGCGTGTCGGCCCGCCGGGACAGACGCACCGGCACCGTCTTGTGGAAGGGGGTCTTGGTCAGCGGGTCGCAGTGGGCCGCGTCGGTCAGGCGGTTGACCAGCGGGCCGGTCGCCGTGACCTCGTCCGTGCCGTCGTAGGCGAGGCCGTAGCCGTGGGGGAGGCTCACCACGCCCGGCAGCATCTGGTCGTTGACCTCCACCACCGCGTCGAGCGCCCCTCGCGTCGACTCGACGCGCAGGACGTCGCCGGTCTCCACGGCGAGGCGGCCCGCGTCGTCCGGGTGGAGCCGAAGCGCGCCCGCCGCGTCGTTCCGGCGCCACGCGGGGTCCCGGAAGATCGTGTTGGCGTTGTAGGATCGACGCTCGCCGGCCATCAGGAGGAACGGGTAGTCGCCCCCGCCCGGGGACACCTCGGCGCCGAGGCCGGTCAGCTCGGCGAGCAGCTCGTCGATCGCGAGGTGGACCCGACCGTCGGGGTGCCGCAGCAGGGACCACCCGTCCTCGTCCCCGTGACGGCTGAAGGTCAGGCCATGGGGCGACTCGACGATCGCCTCGAAGAGCGCCTCGCCGAGCCCCGCGCCTCGGTCCTCGATGCCCGCCCGCCGCACCGCGTCGGGGTAGCGCTCGGCGTAGCGCACCGCGGCGCCCCACAGGGCGGCGGCGGAGGCGACCTCCTCGGGGAGCGCTCGGCCCAGCGTCGCGTAGAGCAGCGCCGGCGCGACCTTGGCCCAGCCCGGCCGGAGCGCCAGCGCGGCGCGAAGGGCGACCGGGTAGGCCCGCAGCCGAGGCCAGCGCCGGTGCAGGCGGGCCGCCGCCTCGAGCGCGGGCACCCGCTCCGGGATCGCGCCGAGCGCGACGAGCAGGCGGCGGTAGATCTCCGGCTCCGGCAGCGTTCCGGGGAGGGGCGCGAAGAGCGGGCGGCGCAGGTGGAAGGCGTTGTCCGGAAAGCCCAGCGTGAAGAACGTCGCCTCCGCCTTCTCGAACTGGCTCGCCGCGGGCAGCACGTAGGCGGCGTGGCGGGCGGTCTCGCTCATCGCGACGTCGATCACCACGCTGAGGTCGAGCCGGGCGAAGGCGCGTCGGTAGGCCTCGTGGTCCGCGCCGGTGGCGAGCGGGTTGGAGCTGTCGACGAACACGGCCCGGATGCGGCCCGGGTGGTCGCTGTCGATCTCTGCCGGGAGGACGTTCGGGGGGTACAGCTTCCCGATCGGCTTCATGCCGGTCACGGCGGTGAGGACGACGCGGTCGTCCTCCTCCGGCTCGGGGGAGTGGCCGACCAGGGGCACCAGGAAGCTGTGGAGGTTGTTCGTACCGCGCCGCCCGAAGCTACCGGTCAGCAAGAACAGCAGCTTCTCGAGGTAGCTGTTCAGCGTGCTGTGCAAGCTCTGCTGGATGCCGAGGTCGGCGCGCACGCTCGCCGCCTTCGCCCGACCGAGCGCCCGGGCCACCGCACGCACGTCCTCGAGGTCGACGCCCGCCCGCGCCGCGTAGCCCGCCGGGTCGAGGGACGCGAGCGCGGTCCGCACCTCGTCGACACCGGTGCAGCGGTCCCGCAGGAACGCCTCGTCGACCAGGTCCTCCTGCACCAGCAGCGCGCAGACCGCGCCGAGCGCGAAGGCGTCGGTCCCCGGCCGGACCTGGAGGTGGATGTCCGCGAGCTCCGCCGTCTCCGTGCGCCTCGGGTCGACCACCACCATCGTGCGGGCAGGGTCGGCCTGGATCGCCTTCAGCACCTTTCGAGCGCGCGGAAAGCCGTGGCTCTGCCAGGGATTGGTCCCGAGGAAGACCACGACGTCCGCGTCCTCCACGGCTGGAGACACGTGGCACGTTTGCCGCCCGAAGAGCTTGCCATTGACCCAGAAGTCGCCCGTCTTCTCCTGCGCAAGGGAGCTGTACAGGTAGGGCGTGCCGAGGGCGCCCCGAAGCGCCGAGGCGTACACCCCGCCGAGGTGATTGCCCTGGCCGCCGCCGCCGTAGTACGCGATCGCCCTCCCGCCGTGCTCGTCCCGGATCGCGCGCAGCCTGTCCGCGACCTCCCGGATCGCCGTGTCCCACCCGATCGGCGCGAAGGTCCCGTCGGGACGGCGGCGCAGCGGGCGGTCCAGGCGCTCCGCGTGGTTCTGGTAGTAGTCGAGGCGCGCCGCCTTCTGGCAGAGGTACCCCCTCGAGTGCGGATGGGCCTTGTCGCCGCGGGTCTTCGCGATGCGTCGCCCCTCGGTCTGGACCTCCAGGCCGCAGTTCTCGGGGCACAGGATGCAGGCCGTCGGCCGCCAGGTGTCGCTCATGGGTCGTCTCCTAGGATGCGCCCTCATCGGCGTCCCCAAAGCTCACGCCCTGGGCGAGGGGGAGCGCCCGGCCGCCGTTGATGGTCACCGTCTGGCGCCTCATGTAGGCCTTCCATGCGTCGGAGCCGGCCTCCCGGCCGCCGCCGGTGTCCTTCTCACCGCCGAAGGCGCCGCCGATCTCCGCGCCGCTCGTCCCGAGGTTCACGTTGGCGATGCCGCAGTCGCTGCCGGCCGGACCCAGGAAGCGCTCGACGGAGCGCAGGCTGTCGCTGAACAGGGCGCTCGACAGCCCCTGCGGCACGGCGTTGTGGGCCTCGAGCGCCCCGACGAGGTCCTCGACCTCGAACACGTAGAGGATCGGCGCGAAGGTCTCCTCGGCCGCGATCGGGAGGCCGCCCACCCGCGGAGCCCGCACGATGGTCGGCGCGACGAAGAAGCCGGGGCGGTCGAGGCGGTGGCCGCCGATCAGCACCTCGCCCCCTTGCTCGCCGGCCTTGGCCACCGCCCCCTCGAACGCCGCGACGGCGGCTTCGCTCGCCAGGGGTCCGAGGAGCGTGTCCTCCTTGAGGGGGTCGCCCGGCTCGAGGGAGCGGTAGGCGCGAACGAGCCGCGCGGTCAGCTCGTCGGCCACCCCTCGCTGGACGAACAGGCGGCGGGTGGTGGTGCAGCGCTGGCCCGCGGTGCCGACCGCGCCGAACACCACCGCGCGAACGGCGAGGTCGAGGTCGGCGTCGTCGAGGACGATCACGCCGTTGTTGCCGCCGAGCTCGAGGAGGCTCCGGCCGAGCCGCCTGGCGACCCGGGTCGCGACCTCGCGCCCGGCGGCGATCGAGCCCGTGAAGGAGACCAGCGGCAGGCGTCGATCATCGACGAGCCAGCCGCCCGCCTCGGCCCCGCCCAGGACGAGCGGAAAGAGCCCCACCGCGTCGTGCTCGGCCTCCACCTGCCGGCAGAGGGCGTGGATCGCGAGGCTGGTCAGCGGGACCGCCGGCGAGGGCTTCCAGACCACGGGGTCGCCGCACACCGCCGCCACCGCCGCGTTCCAGGACCACACCGCGACCGGGAAGTTGAAGGCCGTGATCACCCCGACCGGGCCGAGCGGGTGCCACTGCTCGAGCATGCGGTGCTCGGGGCGCTCGGACGCGATGGTCAGCCCGTGGAGCTGCCGCGACAGGCCGACCGCGAGGTCGCACATGTCGACCATCTCCTGCACCTCGCCCGCCCCCTCGGTCCGGATCTTCCCGACCTCGAGGCTGATGAGCTTCCCCAGGGGCTCCTGCAGGGCCCGGACCCGCTCCCCGAGGGCGCGCACGAGGGCGCCCCGCGCAGGCGGGGGCCGACGGCGCCACTCCTGGAAGCGCACGGCGGCGACGCCGATCGCGGCCATCGCCTCCTCGTGGGTGGAGGTCGGCACCTCGGCGAGCACCTCCCCCGTCGTCGGGTCGACCGTCGCCATGGGGTCGCCGGTCGGGAGCGTGACGCCGCGGAGCGTCCCGCTGGGGTCGAGCTCGACCCCGACGCATTTCAGCAGCCGCTGAGCGATCGCCTTCCGCATGGCCTCAGGGTGCGCTCACCCGGGGCCGGTTGGCCATCGGGTCAGCTCACGGGGGTGTAGGTGCCGGCAGGCACCGTGCTGCTCGTGTCGACGGTGACGTTGCCCCCCTCGACCGTGACCGGGTGCCACGGCAGGTCGGTCGTGGCGGGCGGGTTCTCGACGCGGCCCATCGCGTCGAAGCGGCTCCCGTGGCACGCGCAGTCGAAGCCCTCCCCGGACGCGCTGGGGTTCACGGCGCAGGCCTGGTGGGTGCACGTCTCGCTGATCGCCCCGATGCCGTCGGGGGAGCGGACGAGGAAGACGCCGGCGCCCTCCACGTGGAGCGGCTGCCCGGCGACGACCGAGGCCGCGGTGACGGGCGCGGCCGCCGGGGTCGCGGCGCTGCCGCCGCAGCCCTGAACCACGGGCAGGACCGCCGGGGTGGCGAGGAGCGCGGCCGCGCCGCGCAGAAAGGCGCGCCGCGAGGCGCAGGGAGCGTCCTTCGGATCGTTCGATTCCGCCATGGGCGCGAGGTGTAGCACCACCCGGTTCGCGATTTCTAGCGCGCCGATGAGTTCGGAATCGCCGGAATCCTCGGGCAGGACGGGGTTCCGGGACGGCCCGGGCCGACGGATCGGCGCGCTAGGCGGGAGCGGGGCTGGGCGTCGCGCGGGTGATGTCGTCGCACGCCGCGCACCGGGACGCTCCCTCCACCTCCGCCTCGGCCCAGGGCTCGTCGAGGGCCAGGCCGATCATCGCGTCGAGCCGCTGCCCCACGCTTCGCGTCGCCTCGTCGTGGCGATCCCAGTAGTGCGTGTGCCCGCCGGCCCCAATGCAGTGGTCGATGACCGTCTCGTGATCAGGTGAACCACGGCCGGTCTCGTCTGGCGCGAGCTCGCTCGGAAAGCCCCCTGTCCCGGGGAGCTTCGAACGGAGCGCGCGACCCACGTAGTCGCCGCTCCGGTACAGGTTGACCCACATGTTCACGCCGAGCTCCCCTGGGAGGGGGCTGCGGTAACCGCAGCCAACATTGGAGAAAACCCATCCATACTCGCCCGGGAAGCAACGGGCGTAGATCTGCAACGGAGAGCCCATGGTGAGAAGGTATACTGGGACCCTCAGGCTACGCTCACTTTGGCGGCGCAGGGCGCGCAAGACGTCGGCGATGAGCACCGTGCCCTGACTATGGGCGATGATCACGACGCCGCTGTAGGCGTCGGGCTCTGCCGAGGAGCCAGCCGTGTGCTTCAGGAGCGCGTCCGCCCGGCGTGCCATGAGGTCCCGGCTCGACTCCCCCATCGGCTGCTCGCGAAGGTAGTTGTCCACATCAAGCAGCACATCGAGGACTGGACGAAGACCAACGACGAAGTTGCCGAGGTCCAGCCGCAGTGCGAGGAAGCCCAGCCCGATGCTCAGGGCGAAGATCGTACCGAACCACCGCAAGGCGTTCTCGGCGAAAGGACGGGTCCAGTGTAGGAGCCAGCCCGTGTCGCTCGTCGCGATGTACGCCAAGGCGACGAGCCCAGGAGCACAGAGCACGACGACGGCGTTGACAAGAAGGGCCGCCCTCACGACATCGACGGCCGAGCGTACCCAGCGGTGATGCCGGGCGACGATGTCCGCGTTCGTCACGCAGCTGATCTTCCGAACCTCGATCCCGACGAGCGGGATGACGGTCCACGCGATCATGACGCCGCTCAGGAAGAGGGCGGTCATGGGCACGGGCAGCGTGTACGCGGCGGCGTCGTGCATCACAGCGTCGACGAAGTGAGCCTGGGACGCGGGCTCGAGCACGCTGCTCAGCTCCCCGGCCGGGACCACGAGGGACCAGACGTCCTGCGGGAGTATCGGCGAGTAGGGCTCCTCGAGGGCTCGGCCGAGTGGGCCGCTCTTCGCCCGGAGCGAGTGGTGGAGGCCGCTCCCCAGGGCGAGGCTGACCACGCTCAGCCCCGTCGCGGCTACACCCGAGCTCACCGACGCTGTCCAGAGGGTCCGCCGTCGAACGGCACATCGCGGTCGGCGCCCCCAAACGACCATGGCAGCGAAGGCGTAGACCACCCCGAAGAGACCGACGATGATCGTCATCGCCATCGCGCCCAAAGCGAGGAGTTCGAGCACGTGGAGCGTGTCTGCGGTCAGCGTCGCGGTACCGCGAAGCGCGATCTGCCAGCCGAGCCAGACCGCAACGAGGAGGCTTAGAAGGGCCACCAAGGTGACGACGGCATAGCGCGATAGCTTCGGCAGCAGGCGAGCGTATCGCCAGGCCAGGTACACCCAGATCATCAGGGAGAGGGTCAAGACGAAGACCGCCGAGATCTTGTCCAGCGGGAGGCCGAGCCCCGCATGGTACGCCATCAGGGCGACCGCCGCGCAGAGGAAGATGGCGATGACCAGCGCACCGATGACGCGGAGGGGCGGTCGTCGCTGTGGAGGTAGCGGACCTTCACCCCGAGCTCGCTCCGGCTTCGAGGGCCAGAAGAAGCTGACCCACAGGAGCACGCCGGCGAACCCTCCGAACAGGAGGAGATAGGCGGGGGCATGAACCGCCCCCTTGCCAAGAGCGACGACGACGGGGATCGTGGCGACCGACGCCGCGGTGCCGAAGGTCACGGGAACCAGCACGGTGAGCGCGAACACCAGGGGTCGATGGAAGAACCTCAGAGCTCTCCAATCCGGGCCCGTCGTCGCCGCCAGGGGAGTCGCCGTCGCACCGTCCGCGGGCGCCGCTCGCTGCGCGCGCCCGAGACCCGGGTGAGCCATCGCCCCATCCGCGAACGTTCGTCGGGGCCCCGCTTCCGCCGGGGCCGGGGCCTTGCCTTCGCTCGGTTGGCCCTCCAGCGGCAGCGGCCCCCCGCGCAGCGCGCGCTCACCGAGCCACGGGAAGTGCAACAGCAGCTGATAGAGGTTGCCGAGCAACCCGAGGAGACCCGTGGCGGCGCGGCTCAGGTCCGCCCAGTAGAGCTCGTAGACGTCGACCGACGCGTCCCCGCCTGGGCTCTTCACGCGCCGGCGGGCGGTGAAGCGAGGGACCGCGAGAGGCCGCTCGTCGCTCGTGCAGACCCGTACTGTGTCCTCCTCGAATGGACCGAAGCGTCCCTCGGGTAGACGCTGGAGAAGGTCCGCGATCGCCCGCCCGGTCTCGCGGGGTTGCTGGTCCGCCACGCCGTGCACCGCGATCACCGCGATGCGACGATGCCCTTCGGCGCGAGGCGATACCCTGCCCTTCGTATCGAGGCTGGCGTCCGACAAGGCAGCCTCCCTTCGTCAATCGCAACCCACCAAGCCTACCGCGCGCCGTCTCCGGGTCGAGCCCGGGCGCATGGTCAATCAGGCCAACCGAGGCTCATCCGCTCGCGACGCTACGCTCGTTCCGAGCGCGATCGTCGGCTCGCCTCAGGCTCATCCGAGCCGGGCTGCGCCACGACGCCCAAGCATGCCGCACGGGGGAACTCCGCCCGCGCCCGTGCCCGTACGGGCATCCGGAACCCCGCTGACGAGGCCGGCGGCGTCGGCGCGCGGCTACGGGCACCCGCCCCGACCCGCCGGGGGCGCCCGCGGGGGGTCGAGCAGGTCCGGGTCGCAGTCGAACGCGAACATGTCGAGCAGGGCGTCCGCGTTCGCGTCGCGGTCGCTGAGGGCCGGCAGGTCGAAGAGCAGCTGGATGAAGCGGACGACGGAGGTGTGGTCGTGCACCGCGTGGGAGACGTAGCCCGGCTTCACCCAGGGCGACAGCACGGCGAAAGGGACGCGGAAGCCGAGCTGCGTGAAGTCCTCGTCGCCGGCCAGGGGGATGCAGGCCTCGGGCGGCGGGACGTGCTCGAGCATGCCGCCCGCGGTGTCGTAGTTGAGGATGATCGCGATCCCGGGCCAGAGCTCGCTCCGGCGGGCGGCCTCGTAGATCGCGCGCGTCCACGCCTCGCCGGGCTGGACGTCGAATGGCGGGTGCTCGTCGGCGAAGTTGCCCGGCGCGGTCTCGACGAAGCTGACCCGGGGCAGGGTCCCGTCGTCGAGCGCCCGGAACAGCTCGTCCGTCCCGAACACGCCAGGGGTCTCGCGGTTCCAGCCGAGGGTGTCCTGCCGTGGCCCGAGGCCCTCGTTGAAGACGGCCCACCTGACGCCCGCGTCGGTCAGCTGGTCGAAGAGCGTCGGCGCGTCGGAGATCACCCGGTCGAAGGTGCTCCGGACGCCGTGCGCGGCCCCGGTGTACAGGAAGTTCCGGTTCGACCACGTGCCGCCGAGGGACGAGGAGAAGTACCGGTCCGAGATCGCGAAGGTGCGGGCGACCCAGTAGTAGAACGGGAGGTCGTCCTCGCCGTAGGTGCCCATCGTGTAGGTGCCGTCGGAGCCGGCCACGGCCGCGGTCGTGACGAAGCCGTCGAGGGCGCCCCCGTTCCACTGCGCGTTCATCGCCTCCCACTGGTGCGGCGGATCCGCTTCGAGGCAGGTGCTCTCGAGGGGGAAGGGGGCGACCTCGTCGCCGTCGAGGTCCGGGTTGGTGAAGCTCGGCGGGATGCCGTCCACGGCCGTGACCCCCGCGTCGGGGAGGCGTCCGTAGTAGTGGTCGAAGGAGCGGTTCTCCTGCATCCGGACGATCACGTGGGTGATCGGGATCCGCGCCGCCTCCTCGGGGCTCACGTCGAGGGTCACGCCGGTCCGGTCGCCCTGGGCGAAGAGGCAGTCGACCCGGTCGTTGGCGGTCCGGTCCTCGACGGCAAAGGGGTCGCAGACGCTCGGATCCCACGTGGCGGGGGGCATGTCGGCGCAGCCCCCGGCCAGAACGATGGCGATGGCCGCGGGGAGGCAGGTCGGGCGAAGGGACGGAGCGGAGGGAGGCATCATCGTCGCTCGGCGAACGGGGGCAACGGCACCATGACATGGGCCCGATCGGGCCGAGCTCGGGGCCGCGCGACAATGTTGCGACAGGCGATGGGCCGACCCCCCCGCCCCGGCGGCGGATCGGGACGGGTCGTCCGGCGATGGCGGCGCCGCGGCGGCCTCGTCTTGTATCGAAGCGCTGCCTACCCGTCCGCTTCGAGGGGCGGCAGCGGCCGGTCGAAGAGCTCGACCCAGAGGGCGCTGGCCGCCGTCGACAGCTCGGGGCCGGGCTGGCCGAGCAGCGTGGTGAACAGGACCGCGAGGGCCTCCCGGTCGATCCGCCGTCCCACCTCGAGGGGCGCGGGGAGCGCCTCGAGGGTGCCCGACGCGTAGTCGAGGCGGTGCTGGACCTCGTCACCGGCCCGCGCCTCCGCCTCGTCGGCCCAGGGCCCGAGCGTCCGCGCCTCGTCGTCGACCAGCGGCATCGGCGCGGCCGGGCCCAGCGCGGGCAGTAGCCGATCCGTCAGGTGCCCTTCGACGCGAGACAGGAGGACCAGCGCGTCGCGCACCTGGGGACGCGTGAAGCCCAGGGCCCCCCGGACGATGAACGCGGGGAGGAGCTCCTCGAAGACGCGCCGCTGGGCCGGGGTGCCAGGGTCCGGTCGGCCCCCCTCGGTCCAGGCGTCGTCGTTGACCTCGAGCTCGTCGCGCAGGGGCGCGAGGGGTCGGAACAGGTAGGCCAGCCCGGCGACGATCAGCGCGCCCGCCACCGCCACCGCGACCGTCATGCGCATGGCATCGGCGCGCAACGTCCACGCGCGCGGCGGGTGGCGCTCGGCGGCGAGGAAGGCGCGCCGCACCTCGTCCACGTCGTCCGGGTCGACGTCCCGGTCGTCGAGGGTCTGGGCTCTCCACATGGTGGTCCGCCTCCCGTCGCTCCACCTCCCGCTCGCACGCCAGCGACCCCACCCGAGCCGGCTCACGCCCGCGGCCGCCCGTGGGACGGCCTTCGATCTTGCTACTCCCGCCCATCGCGGGCCGCAACGGTGGCTCGGCTCGGGCCGCGTCCGGCGCCGCGGGGACCTCCTCGGCCCCGAGGCATCACGGATCGGGCCCGGCCGTCCATCATGTCCCCGGCCGCCCGGGCATCGGCGCAGGCCGCCTGCGGTAGACTTCGCGCGCCACACGCCACGCTCACGGAGAGTCCCGATGTCCCGGATCACCCGCTTCCGCTTCTCCTCGCTCGTCCCGACCGGCGTCGCCCTCGCGGTCCTCATGGCCGTCGCGCCGACCCAGGCCCAGCAGGGGCCGATGCCGACCCGGCTGTCGTCCCCCTCGACCCCTGCCTCCCATCGCGCCGCCGCCCAGGAGCTCCTCCGGCTGACGACGACGGAGGACCACATCGACACCATCGTGCAGACGATGGTCGATGCCCTCGTCAACGCGATGCCGCCGCTCGGGGGTCACCGCCCCGAGATCATCGAGTTCTTCCGCCGCCACTTCACCGTCGAGGAGATGGTCCGGCGGCTCACGCCGCACTACGTCGCGACGCTGAACGAGCTCGAGCTGCGGCGGATGGCATGGTTCTACCGGACGCCGGCAGGCACACGGATGCTGGCGGTCATGCCGGAGCTGACGAAGCAGGGAGCGGAGATCGGGCAGGCGATCGTTCAGGAGCACAGCGCGGAGCTCCAGGAGCTGGTCCGCTCCATCCAGTCCCAGCCGTAGCCGCGACCCGATCGGGGGAGCAGCTACGCCGCAGCCGCCCCGGCGCCGAACGGTCCCGTGACGTCAGGCGTAGAGCACGGCGCAGCGGACCTCGATGCTCCGGCGATCCGGGGCGTCCGGCGGCGTCGTCGGGTCGTCGAAGGCGCTGTGGAGGCTGAAGGTCCCGGCGCCCTCCGGGTCGTCCCCGTCGCCCCGCGCGCCCCGGGACCGGGCCAGGGTCCCCGCCGAGTCCCACTGCTTGAGGAGCAGGCCCTCGTCCCGCGTCATGGCCGGGAAGTAGTGCCAGCCGTGGTGGTCGGCGTGCTTGGCGAAGTAGTTCTCGCCGATCCGGTCCTGGTAGTGGACCTCGAAGACCACGAGGTCTCTCGGCGCGACGCTCCGGGCGTCGCAGAGGGCCAGGGGGTGCGTCGCGATCGGCTCGGGCGCGATGCTCCGCCAGAGGTTGATGATCGCGAAGCGGAGGTCTCCGGCCACCGCGCGCTGCACGGGCTCGGGGTCGAGGACGGACCGCCCCGGCGGGAGGATCGAGCGGAGGGTGTCGTTGCCGCTCGGCGGCTTCGCGAGCTGCTCGAGGCGCTCCGGCGCGCTCCTCAGCGTGTAGTCCCCGTGCGTGAGGTGGATCGGCGCCTGCACGTCCTGCCCGCCCTGGAGCCGCGCCTTGCTCGCCTTGGCTTGCGCCGAGCGCACGTTGTGGTCGAAGGCCACGACGTAGGACGCGCCCACCGCGTCGGCCACGACCTCGGCGACCTCGGGGTAGTAGTGGCGGGCGACGGCCTCGTGGTCGAAGAAGTCGAGGTCGGGTCGCGCCAGCGGGCACCGGATCAGCTCGAAGCCGTTGCGCTCGCACGTCGGCCGCTCCGGCAAGGCCCGGGCGTCCGTCACCGTCATCGCGTGCTCGACGAGATCGAGGCCCTTCGCGCCGCTGTCGTTCCCGTCCGGGTCCCGATGCACCAGCACTTCGCCGTTGCGGTAGAGGGAGCTCCGGACGCTCGGGGCGAGGTAGTTGAACGCGCCGGCGCGGTCCCGAGGAGAGGCCATGTTCCACGCTCCTTTTCGTCACGGGTCGAAGGGAAAGGTGAGTGTGCCAGAGGAGCCTCGAGGGCCGAAGCTCGAGCGCCTCAGCCTTGTGACCCGGGTCGGCGATCGGCTACCACGGATCGTCCGTCCGCCCGGGCTCCGTCGGGACGTGCTCGACACGCACCCGAGGCGAGAAGAGAGGTAGCCATGGAGATCTACGCCGACCCGATCACGGTTAACTGCCGCAAGGTGATCGCCGGTCTGACGCATATGAACGTCCCCTTCGAGCTCAGGAAGGTGGACTACTTCGAGGGCGCACAGAAGGGCGACGCCTACACGGCGATCAACCCGAACCAGTGCCTTCCCGCGATGAAGGACGGAGACCTGGTCCTGTGGGAGTCCAACGCGATCCTGGCCTACGCCGCGGACAAGCACCAGCGCACCGAGAGCTTCCCGACGGACCTCGAGACCCGGGCGGACATCCATCGCTGGCTCCTGTGGGAGTCGTCGAGCTGGTTCCCGTCCTGCTACACGTACCTGGTCGAGAACTGCGTCAAGCCCGTGCTCGGATCCGAGCCGGATCCCGCGGTCCTCGAGAGCGAGAGCCCACGCTTCCACAAGCTCGCGTCGATCCTGGACGACCGGCTCTCGAGCAGCCCGTGGCTGACCGGCGAGAGGCCGACGATCGCCGACCTCGCCGTCGCCGCGCCGATGCACCTCCACGGCTGGATGAAGCTACCGCTCGCGGATCACGGCCCCCTGCGCACCTGGCTCACCGAGCGCGTCGAAGCGCTGCCCGCCTGGAAGGGCACCGAGGTGCGCGAGGGCTTCAAGCTCCGGGCCGCTTAGGCGTCGGCGCGTCTCCGGGGCGGCGTTCGCCCGCTCCGAACACCTCCAGGCCACGCGCAGTTCGGTGCCCACCGCCCCGCCCGCATCGGCGCCGGGCACGCGGCGCAGCATTCCCGCCGGCCGGAACGCTGCCCCCGGCGGACGCCCGCGCAAGGCGAACGCCGCACGAGGGGCGTCGGGCCGCACGAGGGGCGTCGGGCCACACGAGGGGCGTCGGGCCTCGGCTCGGCCCGGGCGCGGTGGGGCGGGCTTGTCCTCCGACGGCGGGCTCGCGTATGGTCATTCGATGGCGCGCCTGGGGAGGATGGCGCTCACGGTGGCGCTCACGCTCGGCGCGGCATCGACGAGCGAGGCGCAGCACGAGGAGCGGCTTCGGGACGAGGAGGCCCACCGGCTCTTCGAGGCGGCGCGCGCCGCCCGTGCGCGCGGGGACAACGAGGCAGCGCTCTCCTACTTCCAGCGGTCCTACGAGCTGTCCGGCCGGCCGGAGCTGCTCTTCAACATC
The DNA here is from genome assembly GCA_050331215.1 of Sandaracinaceae bacterium. Lineage (GTDB taxonomy): Bacteria > Myxococcota_A > Polyangia > Polyangiales > Sandaracinaceae > JBHJHB01. The sequence continues at coordinate 60,554 of JBHJHB010000026.1, forward strand.
GGCCTCACAGCGGACGAGCTCCACCGCACCGAGCTCGCGATCGAGAGCTACGAGGCCTTCCTGGACGCCCGCCCCGACGGCGAGAACCGCGCCTGGGTCGAGGGGCGGCTGCGAACGCTCAGGAGCGCCACCCCCGGGAACCACGAGGAGACCACCCGCGAGCCCGGGGCGCCGGACGGCACGGACGGGGATGCCGATGCGGACGACGCCGGGGACGAGGCCGTGGCCCCGAGCGCGCCGGGCCCCGCCCTCGCCGGCCCCGTCACGCTCCTGGCGAGCGGCGGTGCGGTCCTGATCGCATCGGCGGTCACGGGCGGGCTCGCGCTGTCGCGCGTCAACACGCTGGCGTCGCGCTGCCCGATGAACGTCTGCCCCGACGAGCCGGAGCTGCGCAGCCAGAGGAGCGAGGCGGAGACGCTCTCGATCGTCACGGACGTGCTGTGGCCGGTCGGCGCGGTCGCCCTCGGCGCGGGCGTGGCGTGGCTGATCGTCGCCCTGACCCGACGTCCGTCCGGGCGCGCCGCCCTGCGCGGGGGGTGCGACGGCTTGGGCTGTCGGGTGGGGCTCGCGGGGGTGTTCCCGTGATCCGCGCCGCCGCCCTGCTCGCCCTCGCGACCGTCGGCTGCACCGCGATCACCAACCCGGGCCGCTTCTCCTTCATAGAGGCCGACGCCGGCGCGGACGATGGCGTGCCCTGCGGCAACGGCGTCAACGACCTCGGGGAGGTGTGTGACGACGGCAACGCCGAAGCCGGCGACGGCTGCGCGGCCGACTGCGCCACGGTCGAGGACGGCTGGACGTGCCCCCCCGCCGGGACATGCGCCCCGGTCTGCGGTGACGCCATCCAGGTGGGCGACGAGGCCTGTGACGATGGCTTCACTACGGGTTGTGGAGAGTGCAACGCCGACTGCACCGCGCTGGGCACCGGGGTGACCTGCGGCGACGGCCAGATCTGCACCGACAGCGAGCGGTGCGACGACGGCAACGCCGCCCCGGGGGACGGCTGCTCGGACGCCTGCGCGGTGGAGCCGGGCTACGTATGCACGGGCGCGCCGTCGGCGTGCCGCATGACGTGCGGCGACGGCGACCTCGACGACGGCGAGGAGTGCGACGACGCGGGGACGACCGGGGGCGACGGCTGCGGGGCGGACTGCCAGACCGAGCCCGGCTATATCTGCACGGGCGAGCCGTCGACCTGCGAGACGACGTGCGGCGACGGTGTGATAGCGGGTGACGAGGCCTGCGACGACGGCAACACGATGGCCTGCGGTCGCTGCGGGGCCGACTGCTCCGGGGTCTCGGCCGGCGGGCCCGGCCCCTGCCCCGCCGGTGTGGGCTGCGTCACCCCCGCTGACTGCCGTGGCAACCGCTGCGCGGACGGCGTATGCGAGGGCTGTGATGGCGACATGGCCTGCGCGGGGAGCGCTCTCGGTCCGCGGTGCCTGAGCGGCGAGTGCGTCGAGTGCGTCTCCGCCGCCGACTGCGACGACCGCAATCCGTGCACCGTCGACGCGTGCACGCGCAACACATGCGAGCTGCCACCCGAGCGCGACAACACGTCCTGCGGAACAAATAGGATCTGTTGTAGCGCAGCGTGCGTGAGCGATCAGACGAACCTGCACTGCGGCGCATGCAACGACCGATGCTCCGCGCCACGTGTCTGCCGAAACGGCATCTGCGCCTTCTGATCGCTCCGGCTCAGGGCGCCGCCGTGCTCTCGTCCCAGAACGCGGCCTCGACCTCGTGCCCATCGAGATCTCGGACGAAGCCGCCGTAGTCGGCGGCGCCGTACTCCGCCGGGGGCCCCGCCCCGGGCGCCGAGCGTGCTCCAAGCCTCGTCGCACCCTCGTCGGCGCCGACGCGGCGAAGCCGAGGACAACCCGCTCCGGCTCGTCCCGGACATGCATCGCGTGAGTCGCGGACGCCGCGGAGGACCGACTCGGACCAGGCCGTCACCTCGGGGTCCGGATCGACCTCCGGGTCCGCGCGATCTAGCCTGCTCTCATGCAGTCCACCGGACAGGTCACCGAGGGCGCCGCCTCCGTCTACGAGCGGTTCTTCGTCCCCGCCCTCTTCGGGGCGTGGGCACCCCGGGTCGCGGACGCGGCCCACGTGGGCCCGGGTCGGCGGGTCCTCGACGTGGCCTGCGGCACCGGCGTCCTCGCGCGCGAGGCTGCCGGGCGGGTCGGCGCCGGCTCCGTGGTGGGCCTCGACGTCAACCCGGGCATGCTGGAGGTCGCGCGGAGCCTCGCCCCCGAGGTCACCTGGACCGAGGGACGGGCCGAGGAGCTGCCGTTCCCGGACGGGAGCTTCGACGCCGTCGTGAGTCAGTTCGGCCTGATGTTCTTCGCGGACCGGCCCGCGGCGCTTCGCGAGATGTGGCGAGTGCTGCGCCCCGGCGGCGACCTCGCGGTCGCGGTGTGGGCGTCTTTGGACGTCACGCCGGGCTACGCCGCGATGGTCCAGCTCCTCGAGCGGCTGTTCGGTGCGCCGGTCGCGGACGAGCTCCGAGCCCCCTACGCCCTGGGTGACCCCGCCGCGCTCGGCGCGCTCGTCGCGGCGGGCGGCATCGAGGAGGCCCGCATCGAGAGGCAGGAGGGCTTGGCGCGCTTCGCCTCGATCGAGGCCTGGGTCGACACCGACGTCCGCGGATGGACGCTGGCCGACAAGATCGACGACGCGCAGCACGCGGAGCTGAGGCGGGAGGCGGAGGCGGCGCTCGCCCGGTTCGTGGAGGGCGGTGAGGTCCGCTTCGCCCACCCGGCCCTGCTCGTGTCGGCGCGGAAGCCCTGAGCAGCCCGGGGCGGGGGCGGCAGCCTCGTTGCGCCCCGACCGAGGCGCAGCGCCTCGGCGAGGCGGGCTGCCTCGTCGGAGGGCGCCCTGAGACCCTGTCCTCCGGGCGATGAAGGTGGCATTGTTCCTGCGGTAGGGGGCGCTCGCCATGCCGCTCGAGCGTCGACGTCTCCCGCTTGCCTTCCACACGCCTGCGTTCCGCCACGAGCCCGCCTGGGCGAGGTGGGCGCGTGGGGCTAGAACGGACGGATAGGGGGGTGTTGGGAGGGCCGTTGGTATGGCCACGGGTGGACGGGATCCGGAGACGACCGAGGACGCCGCGGGCAGGACCTCCCTGGGGCTGGCAGCTCCGCAGGCGAGCTCCGCCGCGCCCCGCCTCCAGGTCGTGGACCAGGAGGAGCCGGCCGACGACGGCCCGGAGCTGACGCTTGAGCCCGGCGAGGTGGTGGGGCGCTACCGCGTCGGCGACCTGATCGGGCTCGGCGGGCAGGCGGAGGTGTACCTCGTCCATCACGTGACCCTCGACGCGCCGTTCGCGATGAAGGTCGCCTACGGCGGCGGGCCGGAGCAGCGGGAGCGCTTCCGCCGGTTCCAGCGGGAGGCCAGGCTCGGCGCCCGCATCCGCCACCGCAACGTGGTGAGCGTCGTCGATGCGGGCACGGTGCGGGGTACCCCGTACCTGGTCCTCGAGCTCATCGAGGGAGAAACGCTGGCGAGCACCCTCGCCCATCACCGGCTGGGACCGGCGGCGACCGCCGAGCTCGGGATCCAGCTCCTCGCCGCAGGTCAGGCGCTGGCGGCGGAGCAGATCGTCCACCGCGACATCAAGCCCGAGAACATCATGCTCAGCCAGGGGGTCGACGGCGACGTCCGCCTCCAGCTGCTGGACTTCGGGGTCTCGAAGAGCGACGAGCGGGACCGCCGGGTCTCGACGATCACGCGGCAGGGCGCGCTGGTGGGGACGCCGTTCTACATGAGCCCGGAGCAGGTCCGCGGCGAGGCCGTGGACCTGCGGAGCGACATCTACGCCATCAGCGCCACGCTCTACGAGTGCGCGGCCGGCCGACCGCCCCACGACGGCCCGACGCTCACGTCGGTCCTCGCCAGCGTCCTGGCCCAGCCGGCGGCGCCGATCGCGACCTACGACCCGTCCTGCCCACCGGCCCTCGCCGCGGTGATCGAGCGGGGGCTGGCGCCCCGGCCCGAGGATCGGTTCGAGCACCCGCGGGAGATGGCCGAGGCCCTTCGCCAGGCGGCGCACCAGCTCGGCCTCCCACGCGGCGCGGACGCGTGGACGTCCTTCCGGTCCACACGCCGGGATTCGACAGAGCCCACCGTCCCGGTGACGCTCGCCACCGCGTCGGGGGCCCGGGCGAGCGCCCCCCCCCGCCGGGAGGCGTCGCCGACGCCCTCGCGAGGGTCCTGGCTCCCCGCTCGGCCGGTCGCCCTCGCGTGGTCGCGAGCCCTCTCGGTCGCGAGCGTCGCGCTCCTGGCCGTCGCCGTCCCCTTCCTCCTCTCGCTCTGGTCCCCCTGGGCGACGGGGACCCCTCCGTCGACCCGGATCGAGGCCGCCGGGGCGGGCGCGCCCGCCCCGGCGGTGGCGGACGCGCCCGCGAAGGCGGCGGCGACGCCCTCGACGACGCCCTCGACAGGGAACCCGACCCAGGGTCGCGAGGACGCGACGCTCCTGCCCGTGCCCGAGCTCGAGCGGAGCGCCCGCGGGCTCTACCTGCGGGGCGAGTCCACGGCGGCGCTGGCCATCTACCAGCGGATCGTCGAGCGGGAGCCGGCGCGGGCCTCCGCCTGGCGGGACCTGGGCTTCGTGGCCGAGGAGCTCGGCCGGGAGGCCACAGCGAGGAGCGCCTTTGCGCGCTACCTCGAGCTCGCGCCCCACGCGGACGACGCCGCCGCGATCCGAGGGCGGCTGGCGGGGACCACGCCGTGACCCGCCGCGAAGGGGCCGCGGCGACGCCCCGTCGGGCCCCGAGCGGGGTCCGAGCCGCCACGGACCCGCCCTCGACGACCGGATACCTGCTGGGGCTCGCCCTCGGCGTGGCGCTCGGCGGCGGCGCGCTCGCCGCCGGCAGCGCCGCGGCCCAACCGGAGAGCGGCAGGGCGGCCGATGGGCGCGAGGTCGGGGCGAGCCGAGCCGCCGAGGCGCTGCGGCGGGCCAGCGATCGCCGGCTCGCGGGCCAACCGAACGAGGCGATCCGAATCCTCCGGCAGGCCCGGGCGGCGTCGGACGACCCGCGCCTCGATCTGGCCCTGGGCGAGGCGCTGGCCGAGGTCGGCGAGCTTCGATCGGCTCGGGGGATCCTGCAGCCCCTCGCACGCGGATCCCATCCGATCGTCAGCGATGCGGCCCGCGCCGAGCTCCGCGACGTCGAGCGGCGCCTGCCGCGCGTGGCGGTCGAGATCGAGGGAGCGCTGCCCGAGGGCGCCGAGCTGCTGGTCGACGAGGTGCGGACGATCCGCCTCCGCTCGGCGGGCGCGCTCGTTCGCGTCGACCCGGGCGTCCACCGCTTCGTGCTCAAGGCCGAGGGGGAGACGCTCGGCCGTCCCGCGCGAGTGTCCCTCACCGAAGGTTCGCGGGAGCGGATCCTCCTGCGCGTCGCGCCGGAGGCCGGCGGCGAGAGCTCCCCACCCGGGGTGGGCGAGGTGTCGGCGTCCGAGCCCGCCCCGGAGCCGGAGCCGGGGCCGCCCGTCGCCGCCGAGCTCGCGGTGACCACGGCCCCCGATGGCGGCCTGTCCGCGTCGGCGGCGACGGCCCGCGATGGCGGTCGCGACGGCTGGGTCCCCTGGGTCGTCGGGGGCGGCGCCATCCTGGCGGTGGGAGCGATCGTCGCGCTCGTCGTCGTGCTGGCCACCGGCCGCGGCGCGACGCCGAGCGATGCTCCGCTGATCGTGATCGGGGGAGGCCGAGACCGATGACGGCTCGCCTCTCGCTCGGGCTGGCGCTCCTCATGGCGGCGTGCGGCGGGCCGACCGAGCTCGTCGTCGAGGTCGACACGGCGCTCACGCCCACGGCGCTCGATACGGTCGCGGTGAGCGTCGACGCGAGCGCCGTGGGCGACGGGACCGAGCAGCGCGAAGTGGCGGTCGATGGGGACACGGCGTGGCCCGTCCGCATCGTGGCCGTGCATCGGGGAGGGCCCCTCGGCCCGATCCGCGTGACGGCGAGGGGCCTCTCGGCCGGGCGGGTGCAGGCCGAGCGCTCGGAGGAGGCGTTCTTCGTCCCGGGGCGCAGCGTGATCCTGGCGCTGACCCTCGCCGTCGGGTGCGGAACGGGAGCGAGCTGCGGGGACGGCCAGACCTGCGCGGACGGCCGCTGCGTCGAGGCGACGCCGGCCCCGGACGCGGGGACCCTCGGCCTGGACGCGTCGCCGGCGAGCGAGGACGGCTCGACGCTGCCGTTCGACGCCGGGGATCCGGAGCCCGACGACGGCGGCACGGACCCGGGCGCGGATCTCGGCGTCGACGGGGGACCCGACGCTGGAGACGACGCGGGGACCGATGCCGGCCCCGTCGTCGACGGCTCGACCCCCTGCCCGACGGGCTGCGTCTGCGCGGCGTCCTGCGAAGGCGGATGCCTCTGCGAGGCCCAGTGCCCTTGCCTCCTCACCTGCGGGGACGGCGCGGACTGCACCGGGACCTGCGAGCTCGGCGCGACCTGCCGCTTCGCCTCCGAGGGCGCGTCGAACGCCAGCTACACCTGCGAGGAGGACGCCGAGTGCACCGTCGAGGGGCGCCGGGCGTCCAACCTCGACGTTCGCTGCGAGAGCCAGAGCGGGTGCGCGGTCGACTGCCGGGACGTGTCCAACTGCACGGTGCGGTGCCTCGGCCAGGCGGAGTGCCAGGTGGAGTGCGCGGGCGCGTCCAACTGCGACATCCACAACTGTGGACCGCCGGGCCCGGGGCGCCGCTACCAGCGTTGCGCGGGCGACGTGCTCGTGTGCGGCGTGGCCTGCCCGTGACGGGGCGGGATCAGCGGGCCACCGCCTCCTGCCGCTCGCGACGCCGGCGACGCCCGAGACGGACCCGGCGCGCGGCGACGACGATGGCGGCGAGCACCGCCACCCCCGCGAGCGCCGGGGCCAGGATGCTCAGGGCCGCGAGCACCACGGCGAGGACGTTCTCGAGGGTGCTGACGAGGACGTTCGCCACGCCGCCGGTCGTCCCGCTCGACAGCGCCCGCGTGACGACCGTGGCGCTCTGGACCGTGCCTGCGACGCCACCGCCCGCGACGAGCGCGCACGTCCACTGAAGGAACGGGTCGAGCCCCACGAAGAGCGCCGCGCTCGTGAGGATGCCCGCGAGCACGGCTGCGGGGGTCGCGACCGTGTCGAGGAGGTTGTCGAGCCAGGGGACGTAGTAGGCGCCGATCTCGACCACGGTGGCGGTCCCGAGGCCCAGCAGCGCCGGCGTGCTCCCCAACCAGTGGAACCCCTCCTGGGCCGGGACGTCGAGGAAGCGGATCGCGAGCCCTGCGGCGAAGGCCGGCAGGAAGACGCGGAGGCCCGACGCGGCGGCGAGCCCGAGCCCGGCCGCCATGCCGAGGCCGATGGTGAGCGCGTCGGCCATGGCAGGAGAATGGGCCAACGCGGCGTGGCGCGCGACGTGGGCACGTCGTGACTCGTGGCGGGCGGGCGCGGCTCGGCCCCGCGAGCAGGGCGGAGGGGGCGAGCACCCGCCCCACCCGAGGCGGGTCGGTGGAGGGGCGAGGGCCGGTGTAGACTCCGCGAAGGACCGACCGTCGCATGGACGGTCGCCCGTCGCACGGTGGTTGGTCGCACGGTGGTTGG
>JBHJHB010000027.1:0-40426 GCA_050331215.1 Sandaracinaceae bacterium
GGGGCCCTGCGGGGCGGGCTGGAACGACGGCTGCGCGGGCGAGGATGCGGGCGGCGCGGCCGGGGCCGCCGCGGCGGGTCGCGGGGCGTCGCGGAGGGTGACGGCGTTCGGGTCGTAGCCGGGATGCTGCGCGCCGCCGAAGCCGCCGCGGGCGGCTGGCTGGCCCGCCCCGCCGGCGCCGCCCGGTCCGTAGGGCTGGGCCGGCGCGCCGGCCTGGCTCCCCGCGCTCGGCGGGTTGCTGGCCGTGGTCAGCGGGAACAGCAGCCCGATCGCCTCGGCGATGACCGCCGTCGCCGGCTTCACCCCCGCCTGCTGGCCTCGGATGTCCTGCAGCAGCGCGAGGGTCTGGCTGAGCGCACCGAGCGCCGAGCGCGTGCTCGCCCGCCCGTCGGGCTCGGAGGAAGCGCGCTCCGCCTCGAAGAGCGCGCCGACCGCCTTGGCCAGGTTCTGGACCACGTTGAGGACCTCGGGGGTGATGTTCGGGTCCGCCTGCAGGGAGGCCAGCGCCTGGCCGATCTTCTCTCGCGTCGTCCGTGCGACCTCGGCTCCGGAGTACGTCATCGGTCAACCTCTTTGTCGGTCTAGGCCTCCGCCCCGAGGCGCTTCGTGAACACGACCCGTGAGCGTCCGGGGCCGGCGTAGTCGGGGTCCTCCCGGACCGCGAAGCCGAGCGCGCGATGAAACCGTACGGAGACCTCGTTCCCCACGGTCGTGATCGCCTTCAGCCTCGCGGCCCCGGCCTGCCGCGCGCGCTCCGCGAAGTGCTCGTAGAGCCGCTTTCCGACGCCGCGCCGGCGGTACTCGGGGTGGATGCCCACCAGGTGCACGTACGCGGTCGGCGGGCTCGTGGGGGCGATCAGGCCGAGGAGGAAGCCCGCCACCTGGCCGCCGTCCTCGGCGATCAGGGCGTGCTCGCCGAGCTCGTAGAAGAACACCGGGTGCGCCCGCTCGGTCGACGGACCGCCCCACCAGCGGTCGAGGACCCGCACGATGTGGTCGAAGTCGGCCTTCGTGATGCCACGGATGTTCATGGACGAACGGGGGGAGGGCGGGCGGCAAGCCTAGCACTTCGCCCGGGATGGCCGGGGGTCCGCGCTCGGCGGGCTCCCGGGGGCTACGGGCGAGGGTCCTCCCCGAGCACGACGTTGTCGATCAGGCGCGTCCCCCCGACGTGGGCGGCCGCGGCCACCAGCACCCGGTCGGGGACGTGGGCGGGCACCACCGCGAGGGTGTCCGGGTCCCGCAGGGCCACGTAGTCCACCCGGTCGGTCTCCTGCTCGACCGGCGCGCGGGCCGCTTCCCGAAGGACCGACGCCTCCCGGGCTCCCCCGGCGAAGGCGTCCCAGGCCCTCCGCAGCCCCTCGACGAGGCTGAGCGCCCGCTCCCGCTCGCCGGGCGAGAGGTACCGGTTGCGCGAGGACAGGGCGAGGCCGTCCCCCTCCCGGACCGTCGGGGCGCCGACCACCTCGATCGGCAGGTCGAGGTCGAGCGCCATCCGCTCGAGCACCTTCCACTGCTGGTAGTCCTTGCGGCCGAATACGGCGACCGACGGCCCGGTCAGCGCGAAGAGCTTTGCGACGACGGTCGTCACGCCCCGGAAGTGCCCTTGCCGGTGCTCGCCCTCGAGCGGGGCCGTCAGCTGGCCGACTTCGACCGTGGTCTGGAACCCGTCCGGGTACATCGCCGCGCGGATGGGCGTGAACACCGCGTCCACGCCCGCCCGGTCGCAGGCGTCGAGGTCCTGGTCGACGGTGCGGGGGTAGCGGTCGAAGTCCTCCCCCTGCCCGAACTGCAGCGGGTTGACGAAGATCGTCACCACGATGTGGGTGGCCCCGCGAGCCCGGGCCGCCTCCACCAGGCTCAGGTGCCCCGGATGGAGGGCGCCCATCGTGGGCACGAGGCCGACCCGATGGCCGCTCAGGCGCGCGCGGTCGCACGCGTCCCGGAAGGCGGCGGGCTCGCGGAGGATCTCCATCAGCCCGCGCCCGAGCTCCGGGGCGTCGACCCGAACGCGTGCTCGGCGGTGGGGAACGTGCCGGCGCGCACCTCCTCGGCGTAGCGGGCCGCGGCCTCGCGGGCGAGGTCGAACATCTCCGCGTAGCGCTTGACGAACTTGGGCCGCAGGTCCGGCGTCAGCCCGAGGAGGTCGTAGCAGACCAGGACCTGCCCATCGCAGTGGGGCCCGGCCCCGATGCCGACCGTCGGGATGCGCACCGCCTCGGTGATCCGGCGGGCGAGAGCCATCGGGATGCCCTCCAGGACCACGCAGAAGGCGCCGGCGTCCTCGAGGGCCCGGGCGGCGGCGACGATCCGCTCGGCCGCCTCGTCGCCGCGCCCTTGCACCTTGAAGCCGCCCATGGCGTGGACGCTCTGCGGGGTGAGCCCGATGTGGCCGCAGACCGGGATGCCCACCTCGACCATCCGGCGAACGGTGGGCGCCATGCCGACGCCACCCTCGAGCTTGACCGCCTGCGCGCCCCCCTCCGACAGGAACCGGCCCGCCTGCCGGAGCGCGTCGTCCGGCGAGACCTGATAGCTCATGAAGGGGAGGTCGCCGATCACCAGCGCCCGCGCCGTCCCGCGGCGCACCGCGCGGCAGTGGTAGAGCATCTCGTCCACCGTCACCGGCAGGGTGGAGTCCCTGCCCTGGACCACCATCCCGAGCGAGTCGCCGACCAGCAGGACGTCGATACCGGCCTCATCCAGCAGGCGGGCGAAGGTCGCGTCGTAGGCGGTCACCATCGTGATCCGCTCGCCCCGCGCCTTCATCGCTCGCACCCCGGGCACCGTCACGGGGCTCGATCCCCCGTTCCCTCGATCCGTCATGACCACACCTCGCGGCCCCCGGTCGCCGCCGGGTCCGCTCCCGGTCGACGCCGCACGGCCTCGGCCCCCATAGCATCGATCGTCAGGCGAGGTCCCGCAGCTCGGCCTCGACGAGCGCCTTGACCTCCTCGTCGTCCTCCGCGAGCGCGAGGGCGCGGCTCAACATGCGCCGGGCCTCCTCCCGCTCCCCCAGCGCGGCGAGCACCCGCCCGGCCTCGCGGTGGTAGCGGAGGTGACCGGCCCGGTGGCTGCCGCGGGCGAGGCTCTTCCACAGGGCGGCCGCCTGCTCGAGCTCGCCCGCCTTCTCGTGGAGCGTCGCGAGGCCCGCCGCCGCCTCGGCCGGGAAGTCGAGCTGCCGTTGCTGGATGTGGGTCTGCATCACCTCGAGGAGGTGGCCCCTCGCCTCCGTCGCGTGGCCGCTCTCCAGCTCGGCCAGGCCGAGCTCGGCCAGCACCGGCCACGGCGCGCGGTCGCCGCCCCCGAGCTCCTTGGCGGCCCGCAGGACCTCCACCGCGTCGTCGCCGTGCCCCTTCTCTCGGAGGTAGCGGCCGAGGTTGAGGTACGGCCGCGCGTCCTCGGGGAGCGCGTCGACCGCGCGCTGGAGCTCGTCGATCGCGGTGGCCTCGTCGCCCCTCTCCTCCGCCAGGTCGGCGAGATGCGTGTGGGCCCGCACCCGCGGCGCGCCGCCCTCGTCCTCGGGGATCGCCGCGACGAAGGCCCGGAGCGCCTCCTCGGCGCCCGCGGCGTCGCCGTCCAGCAGCCGCGCGCGGCCGAGCTCGAGCCACAGGTACCGCGGCGCCTCCGCCTCCTCGAGCAGCGCCTCGAGCGTGGCCCGGCCCTCCGCGAACCGTTCGTCGTGCACGGCGAGCAGCGCCGCCCGCGCCGCCTCGCCGTAGCCGTCCAGCTCGTCGAGCTGGTCATCGCTGAAGGAGCCCGCGAGGATCGTCCAGCGATCGTCGTCGCTCAGCTCCTCCGCCTCGGCCTGGACGCGACGCGCGTCCCGGCCCTCCAACGCCTCGAGCCGGCTGCGGGCGACGGTCCCCACCTCCTCGGAGGCGGCGGTCTCCATCGCGTTCACGAGCTCTTGGGCCGCGAGGTCGTCGTGGCCGGCCTCGATCAGCCGCTCCGCCTCGGCGATCGAGGCCTCCGCCATCCGGTCGAGGCACGCGGCGATCCGCGTCCGGCAGTGCTCGAGGCCCTCCTCGGCGGCCCCCTGCCCTCGATCGAGGGCCCGCTGGTAGGCCAGGCGGGCGTCCGGAAAGGCGCCCTCGCCGAAGAGGCGGTCGCCGTCGGCGCGCTCGTCCTCGAAGGACCGTCGGCCGAGAAGCCGGTTCCAGAGCGACATCGCGGGGTCAGGCTCCGGTCCGCTTGTTGAGGCGGTTGCGGGCGGCGGTGCGCAGCGCGGCCTGCACGTTGCGGCTGCGGGCGAGCGCCCGCAGGTCGTTCAGCCGGAGGTGGCTGAGGAACTTCATCGACTGGCCCAGGGGAGTTTTGGAGTTGAACACTAGGTTTCTTTTGACCTCGTAGCGGCCGAGCCACTCACGTTTGTTGCTGACGTACCGCAGGACGTCCTCGCTGACCTGCTTGCTCGCTGCGACCTTGGCCGCCTCCGCGTCCGTCATCGCCGGGGAGCTGACGGCCGCCATGGCGACGATCCGGTTGGCGTCCCGAACCAGGATCGCCCGCGCCGCGGCGTTGCCGATCAGGCTGAGCCGGACCTTCTCCGGATTCGACATGTCGTAGATCTGCATGGCGAGCGGCCGGTAGTCCTCCTTGACCTCCTCCGAGCCGTCCACCTTGTCGCGCTCGATGGCGTCGTCGTCCCCATCGCGCGCCAGGGCGACCTGGAAGCTCTCGTCGCTCGGGAGCGGGTCCTCGGTCGGCTCGGGGATCAGCTGCCCCTGGATCGCCTGGACGTGCGCCTCGAAGGTCGCCACCCCGGTCAGCTCCACCTGGTTGCGGGCGGCGAGCTCCACGAGGCGGTCGACCGTCGACATGCGGGTGTTGCGGTTCTTGTAGAGCGCCTCGATGATCGACGGGTTCTCGAGAAGGCGCTCCTGGTCGGTCGCGATGCGCTCGCAGGTGCGCTCGTCCGCGCTGAGCGCGATCGCGGCGGTGACCTCCACGGGGGTGGCGCGGTTGACCGCGAGGGCCTCGAGCAGCTTGCGCCGCGTGTCGACGAAGGGCCTGAGGGCTCCGAGGATCGCGGGGTGGAGCGGCGCGCTCACCGCCGCCGCCAGCGCCCCCTCCGGCACCTTGCCGAGGGTCGCCCTGGCGCTCTCCGCGATCGAATCCACCCGGTCGGCGCTGAGCTGGACCAGGAGCGTGACCAGATCCTCCCCCTTCACGGGGACCAGGCCTCGCGCTGCCATGGCCCGAGCAGGCTCGGGAGCGTTGGGATCGCCGAAGCGCTGGATCTTCTCCGGCAGGTCCGACTTGGGCAGCGGAAGGTCGGTCACGCCTCTCCACCGATGCCGTTATCGGGCCTTTCCCGGCTTGTCAACGCGCGACGGAGGTGGGGTCCCGGCGCCCCCCCCGGGGGCTGCCCCGCGTGCTCCCGGGGCGCCGCGTCGCCTCGGTGCGGGCCGCGGATCGGGCGCCTCGGGGCCCCCTCGACGCCTGGACAGCGGATGCAACTATGGGTACCTGTCACCACGGGGCTCACCGACCCCCGAGCCCCGAGAGAGCGCCGATGCCCTTGCTTACTCCTTCGACCGCTACGCCCCACCGTCGCCCTCGCGGGGCGCCGCCCTCGCGACGTGGGCGCTCCTGGCGGCGCCCCGACCTCCTGGCTGCGCTGGCCCTCGCCGGTCTCGTCGCGTGCGGCACCGCGCCCGAGCCGGACATGGGCGGCGCCGACGCCTCCCTGCCGGACCTCGGCCCGCCGCCTGACACGGGGCCCTTCATCCCCGACGGCGCCACGCTCTGCGAGGGCGACGAAGACTGCGACGACGGCATCGCGTGCACCAGCGACGAGTGCGTGCTGCCGAACGGCTTCTGCCGCTTCATCACCGACGCGACCAGCTGCCAGGACGGGATCTTCTGCAACGGCTCCGAGGTGTGCGACCGGGTCCAGGGGTGCTTGCCCGCGCCGAACCTCGTCACCTGCGACGACCTCGACGTCTGCACCGTCGACCGCTGCGACGAGGAGACGCGTACCTGCGTCCGCACGGACCGGGACCTCGACCGGGACGGGGACATCGACATCATCTGCGGGGGCGGGGACTGCGACGACCGGAACGCGCGGCGGAGCTCGACCAACTTCGAGGTGTGCGACGACCTCGTCGACAACGATTGCGATGGACAGGTCGACGAGCCGGCCTGCGGGAACCCGGACTTCGACACCTGCGACGACCCCCTCGACATCAGCGCCGGCGGGTTCTTCCAGCTGTTCATGGGCGGCGCCGGGGCCGACCTGACGCCCAGCTGCGCGGCCCGGCAGCGGGACCTCGTGGCCACCTTCACCCTCACCGAGGAGCGCTCGGTCGAGATCGAGGCGTCCACCGATCTCTTGCTGGTGATCCTCGAGCTCCGCGGGGAGGTCTGCACGGACCTGACCCCGCCCCCGCCCGAGGTGCCGTGCACCCTGGGCAACCCCGCGATCCTGCAGGAGGCGCGCGTCCCGCCGGGCACCTACCACCTCCAGGTCGCGTCGGCCGCGGAGGAGGTGGGCCTGCGGGTCACGTTCGACGAGCCGATCCTCCCACCCGCCAACGACACCTGCGCCAACCCCGAGGACGTGTCGGCGGGGGGCCTGTTCGCGGGCCGCTTCCTCGAGTCGGAGGACGACTACGTCCTGGGGTGCGGCTTCGGAGGCCGCAACGACGTGACCTACCGGCTCGACCTCGCCGCGCCCCAGAACGTCACCATCGACGGCATCGACGAGAACGGGCAGCCCATCACCTTCGCGGTCCGCACGACCTGCGATGACGGGACGACGGACATCCGCTGCACGAGCCAGGAGACCACCCTCTACTCCCTCCCCGCCGACACCTACTTCATCGTCGTCGAGGGGCCGGGCTTCCTCGACCCGGAGTTCACGCTGAACGTGCAGATCGACCCGCCCACGGCGCCGCCGCCGGGCGACACCTGCGACGATCCCCTGCCCCTGCTCTCGGGCGTCCAGGCCACGGGCACCTTCGCGGGCTTCCAGGACGACCTCGCGCCGGGACCGGCCTGCGGCTTCAACCAGCGGGAGGTGGTGCACGAGTTCACCCTCGCCGAGGCGTCGGATGTCGAGCTCGAGCTGGGCCCCGGGGGGCTGCTCGCGCTCCAGGAGATCTGCGGAGACGCGGATACGCTGCTCGGCTGCCGCGCGTCGTCCCGGCTGCGTGTCCCCTACCTCGCCGCGGGCACCTACACCGTGCTCGCCGAGAGCGGCGGCACGGGCGCCTACACCCTCGACCTGACCGCGACCCCTCGCGCCGACCCGCCGGTCGACGCGGCGGCCAACGAGACCTGCGCGGTCGCCCAGGCCATCCCGGCGGACGGCGGCCTCTTCCGGGGAAGCACCCAGGGGGGGACGAACGACCTGCTCACCAACGCGACGTGTGGCGCGAGCGCGAGCAGCCCGGACGCGGCGTTCGAGCTCACCCTCACCGAGCGCAAGCGCGTCGTCGCCTCGACCGACGGCTCGGACTTCGACACCGTCCTCCATGTCCACCGGGACATGTGCGTCAGCCGGGGGGAGCTCTTCTGCAACGACGACGCCGACTTCACCGTCGACTGGAGCACGATCGATGAGGTTCTCGACGCGGGGACCTACTTCATCGTCGTCGACGGCCGGTCCAGCTTCAACCGCGGGGAGTACTGGCTCGAGGTCGAGGTCCTCGACCCGTAGGCGTCCGGGGTCCCGGGTCCGGGCGCGCGGGACCTCCGCCCGCCCGGGGACCCTCGTCGCGCTGGCGCTAGCCCTGGGGTTCGCCGCGCACGCGGCCACCACGACCCGGGCGCGCACGCCCCGCGCCGCGCCGCCCGGCCAGCGGCCGCTCCCCGCGGGCGCGGACGCCTGGGCGCGGTCGGAGCGGCCCGCGATCCGGGGCATGACCGTCGGGCCGATCGAGAGCAGCCTCTACCCGGGGCGGGGCTACGGGACCCCCTCGAGCGAGGCGCTGCTCGCCCACCTCGCGCGCCAGGGGGTGACGTGGGTGTCGGTGACGCCCTTCGGTCGGGTCTGGAGCCTCGGGAGCACCGAGGTGCGCCCCGACTTCGAGGCGCCCTACGCGGACAACCGCGCGGCGGTGCGGCGGATGGTGGCCCAGGCCCATCGGCGCGGGCTGAAGGTGCTCGTGATCCCCCACCTCTGGGTCGAGACGGGCGGCTGGCGCGGTGACATGGACCCTGGCTCGCCCGGGCGCTGGGCGCGCTTCCGCGCGTCGTACCGGTCCTTCGTGCTGCGCTGGGCCGAGGACGCGGCCGCCGCGGGGGCCGACGCCTTCAGCATCGGGGTCGAGCTCCAGAGCTTCAGCGACCGGGAGCCTGCCTACTGGGCCGGGCTGATCTCGGCGGTCCGGTCCCGCTTCGACGGCCTCGTCACGTACAGCGCCAACTGGGACGAGGCCGAGGACGTCGTCTTCTGGGAGGATCTCGACCTGATCGGGATCAACGCGTTCTTCCCGCTCGCCGACCACGACGGGGCCTCGACCGATGCGTACCTCGCGGGAGCGGCGAGGGCCCGGGACCGGATCGGCGCCATCGCGCGGGCCCGCCGCCGGCCCGTCCTCTTCGTCGAGATCGGCTACACGACGCGGCGGGACGCGGCGGTGGAGCCCTGGCTCTGGCCGGACGGGATGGCCGACGTGCAGGTCGACGAGCGGGAGCAGGCCCGCGCGCTCGCCGCGCTCGTGAGCGCCTTCCAGCCGGAGCCGTGGTTCGCGGGCTTCTTCGTCTGGCGGGTCTACGCTGACCCGGACGACGCGAGCCAGGAGGCCGCCTGGGGCTTCTCCCCGCACGCCAAGCGCGCCGCCGCCGTGCTGCGGGAGGCCTACGCGGCGCCCTTCGGCGTGGAGGGCGGGCCGTGGGGCGTCCTCCGGCCTCCGGCGCGCCGGCCGGCCCCGTGGGCGGACCGCCTGGCGCGGCTCGCGGCGGCGTGGGAGGGCACCACGACCGACCGTCGTTGAGGCCTCGAGCCGGGCCGCGTCACCGGCGGGCTGCGGCTTTCTTGCGCGCCGTGACGGCGCCGGTGTAACCGAGCCCCATGGAGTTCCCCTTCGGTCGCTCGTCGGGCCCGAACCGGGTGGTCCGGCCCTTCGCCTTCTTCCGGGCCGGCCAGCAGGCGCAGGGGAACGCTCATCGCCCCATCCTGGTCCTGGAGGACGTCTACAAGTACTTCCGGCCGGACGTGCCCACGCTGCGCGGGGTCAACCTGGTCGTCGAGCGCGGCGAGTTCGTGTTCATCACGGGCCCGAGCGGGGCCGGGAAGTCCACCCTGCTGCAGCTGATCTACCGGGCCCAGACCGTCGACGAGGGTCGGATCCTCTTCTGCGGGCGGGACGTCGCGCGGCTGACGTCCCGCTCGGTGCCGTACCTGCGGAGGAACCTCGGCATCGTCTTCCAGGACTTCAAGGTCATCCCGCACTGGACGGTGGTCGAGAACGTCGGTGTCGCCCTCGAGATCTTGAACATGCCGCGCCGTCTGATCCGGACCCGGGTCGCCGAGGCGCTCGAGCGGGTGGGCCTCGCGGGCCGCGGCGACGACCTGACGGGCAACCTCTCGGGCGGCGAGCAGCAGCGGGTGGCGGTCGCCCGCGCGATCGTGACGGAGCCCGCGCTGCTCCTGGCCGACGAGCCCACGGGCAACCTCGACCCCCACCTCGCGCTCGATATCCTCACCCTCTTCGAGGAGATCCACGAGACGGGGACCACGGTGCTGTTCGCGACGCACGACCACGCCCTCCTCGAGGCGCGGGACCACCGGATCGTCTACCTCGACGAGGGGCGCATCGTGGAGGCGCGGCGCGGGCTCGAGGACTGGGCGGGCCGGCGGACGGCGTAGTCGAACGGACGGGAGGGATGGAGCGATGCCCCTGAAGACGGCGGTGATGCGCGCGGCGCGGGCCATGCGCGAGGACGGGCGGCTCTACCTCGTCGCGGTCGCGAGCCTGACGGTGGCGTTCCTGAGCCTGGCCACCGCGCTCCTCGCCATCAGCAACGTGTCCAGCGTGGCCGAGGCGTGGACGAGCAGCGCCCGCATGAGCCTCTACCTCCGGGACGGGGTGCCCGTCGACGACGTCGAGCGGCTCCAGCTCGTCCTCGAGACGCTGCCCGAGGTCAGCTCCGTCGACTACGTCACCCCGTCCGAGGCGCGCCGCGAGTTCCTGCAGACGGCGCTCCACGACGACGAGGCGCTGGCCCAGCTCCCCGCCGACGTGTTCCCCGCGTCCCTCGAGGTGGAGCTCGCGGCGGGCGCCGGGACCCGGACCGCGACCGACCTCGCGGCCCGGGTCGGTCGCTTCGGGGCCGTCGAGGAGGTCGAGACCTACGACGAGTACTTCGACAGCCTGGCCACGCTGGTGAACGCCGGGCGCGTCGCCTCCGCGCTCCTCGCCACCCTGGTCGTCCTCTGCGTGCTGTTCGTCGTCGCGAGCACCATCCGCCTCGCGATCGCGGGCCGTCGCCAGGAGATCGAGGTCCTCAAGCTTTGCGGGGCCAGCGACGGGTTCGTCCGCGGGCCCTTCCTGGTCGAGGGAGCGGTCCAGGGCCTCGTCTCCGCGCTCCTGTCGGTGGTCCTGCTGCTCGCCATCTTCCTGGCGCTCCGCGAGCCGATGGACGCCACGCTGTCGACGCTCGCCGGCATCCGAACCGCGTTCCTCCACCCCGCGGTGGCCGTCGCCCTGGTGATCGGGGGCACGGCGATCGGCGCCGCCGGGAGCGCCCTGTCCCTCCGCCGGTACCTCACGGTGTGATGGTGAGGCACTCGACGCGCGCGAGCGCCGCTGCGCTCTTCCTCGCCCTCGGCCTCGTCGGCCCGGGGCCCGCGCTCACGCAGGTGCCCACGGGGCCCCCGGCGCCGTCGGACATCGCCGGCGCCGCGGAGGCCGACCCGCTCGAGGAGCTCTCGGAGCTCGAGACGGAGGTCGTCCGCTTGCGCGGCGAGCGCTCCAGGGCGTCGGCGGAGCTGGAGGGGCTCAGCGAGGAGCGGGGCCGCGCGCGGCGGCGCCTCAAGGAGCGGGCGCGGCTGCTGTACCGCCTGCATCGTCGTACCGGTCTCCCCGGGGCGGGCGGCCTCGGGACGCGCCTGCGGCACCGCGCGCACACCGAGCGGCTCGGCCGGATGGTGGCGTCGGACCTCGACGAGCTCGCGTCGCTCTCGCGGCGCGCCGAAGCCCTCCGGCACGAGACGGGCAGCCTCGCTGCGCGGATCGAGGAGACCGAGGCGCGGCTCGAGCAGCTCCGCCGGGAGGCCGAGGAGGCCCGCCGCGAGATGGAGGCGGCGGCGGCGTGGGGCCAGGTCTTCCGGACCCCCTCCACGTTCCGGGCGCCGGTCCTCGCCCCGGGCCTGCGGGTCCTCGACGAGGCCCCGGGGGCCACCTTCGCGCGGCGCCGCGGCAGCCTCCCGATCCCCGTCAGCGGCAGCGCCACCGTTCGTGACGCGCAGCGGGAGGGCGGCGCCGGCCTCGAGCTGAGCGCCCCCTTCGGGGCTGCCGTCCGGGCGGTCGCGTCGGGGCGGGTCGCCTACGCGGCGGAGCACCCGACCTACGGACGCCTCCTCGTGCTCGACCACGGGGGCGGCTACTACACCGTCTACGGAGGCCTCGGAAGCCTCCGGGTCGGCGCCGGCCAGACCGTGGCGCGCGACGCACGCCTCGCGGACGCCTCCTCGAGCCCGGTCTTCTTCCAGGTGCGGCAGGGCGCGCGCATCCTCAACGCGCGGCGCTGGCTCGGCCTCTAGCGTCCAGGCGATGCTGGGCTCGAGCGGCCCGCCGGAGCGTCGCATGGGCCCCGGTGTCCATGGGCCCGCTGGCGCGTAGGCGCCCAGCACGCCAAGAAACGGACCCGTGACCCGACCCACCCGATCCTTCCTTGCCGCGGCTCTGGCCGTCGGCTTCGTCCTCGTCCTTCCCGACCTCGGCCGCGCCCAGCTGGGCGGGTCCACCGACCCGTCCCTGGCTCGATCGCTGCGGCGCGCGGCTCCGTCGGCGACGTTCGTCACCGAGGGCGACGGGCGCCTCCGGGCGGCCTGGGGCCTCGGCCTGACCTTCGCCGGCGTCCCCGCCCCGGAGGCCCAGGGCCGCGCGTTCTGGGCCGCCCATGCCGGCGAGCTCGGGCTGCGCGCCGGCGATCTGGTGCTCGAGCGGGCCGTCCGCGCCCACGGCTTCACGATCCTGCGCTACCGGCGGGAGGTGTCGGGAGCCGCGGTGCGGGGCGGCGCCGGGGTCCTGGTCTTCGACCCGGACGGCCGCCTGGCGTCCGTTCGTGCGGCCGGCGCCAGCGGGCGATCGGCCCCGGCCCCGCGCCTCACGGCCGCCGACGCCGCGGCCCTGGCGCGGAGCCGCTTCGGGGCCTTGCGCGTCCTCGCGATCGACGAGGTGCGCGTCCCGCTGGGCGACCTGCTCGCTCCGGCCTTCCGCGTAGACCTCGGAGGGCAGCTTCACGAGCGGGTGCGGGTGTGGCTCGATGCGCGGGACGGCACCATCTGGGCGGCGGTCGACCCGCAGCGTCACCAGCGGGGCCGCGTGTACGCCTCGGACCCGACGAGCGATCCGGTGCCCGTCGAGGTCGACCTGCCCTTCCTCACGAGCCTCGAGCGGCTGACGGGTCGCTACGCGCGCGTCGAGACCTGCGAGCCGGACGACGGCGACTGCACCGGGCTCCAGCGGGCCGTGGCGGACGAGGGCGGCGACTTCCTCTACGACCCCGACGAGCCGTCCTTCGAGGACCCCTTCGCCGAGGTCATGGCCTACTACCACCTCAACGTGGTGATGGCGTACTTCCGCGACACCCACGACTTCGCGTGGGCCTGCGACGACGACGCGCTCCTGCGGGCCTTCGTCAACTTCACCCCGCAGGAGGGCGTGCTGTTCCCGAACGCCGCCTACAGCCCGACCAACGGCGCAGAGTGCGGCTTCCTGCTCTTCGGCCAGGGCACCCGCGACTTCGCCTACGACGAGGACGTCGTCTACCACGAGTACGGCCACGCGGTGGTCGACCAGACGTCGGAGCTCGAGGCCTTCCTGGTCGACGACCTCGGCGCGTCCTTCGAGCCGGGCGCCCTGAACGAGGCGATCGCGGACTACTTCGCGACCACCGTGGCGGGGGACCCGCGCATGGCGGAGTACTTCGAGGGCGCCTCGACCGAAGGCGGGGAGGGCTCGCTCCGCAACCTGGACAACGACCTGCGTTGCCCGGACGACCTGGTCGGCCAGAGCCACATCGACGGGCGCATCCTCGGGGGCCTCGCGTGGGACGTCCGGGAGGCCCTCGGCGCCGAGCGCGCCGACGCGCTGATCTTCCTGGCCCAGGCGTCCCTCGAGCCGACCGCGTCCCTGAGCGACGCCGCGGAGGCGATCCGGGCGACCGCGGCGGCGCTGGTCGTGGACGGCCGCCTGACCGAGGCGGACGAAGAGGCCGTCGGGGCGGCGATCGAGGCGCGAGGCCTCGACGGGTGCCGTCGGGTCGTCCCCCTCGAGGACGGGGACACCCGCCGCGGCTACGCCGGCATCCCCAACGTCACGCTCTTCCAGGCCGCAGGCATCGCGCCCGTGGGCTACGAGGTCCGGGTCCCCGCGGGAGCGAGCTCCGTGACGCTGACGGTCAGCCCGGCGACGCGACCGATCCGCATCTACCTGCGGCGCGGCGAGCCGGTCGCGGTCGACGGGGGGGTCCCCGTCGCCGACGCCGTCGTGCGGCCCGACTTCTCCGGCGAGCTGGTGCTCGACGCCGACGCCGACCTCCCGCTCGTCCCCTGCGAGAGCCTCTTCGTGGCGGTCGCGCTCGAGGATCTGGCGGCCAACGGGACCGCGTTCTACGAGATCTCGGCGGCGGTGGAGGTCTCGGACCCGGGCGCCGTGTGCGCGGCGCCGGACGCCGGGGCGGCCGCGCCGCCGGACGGCGGGGTGCCCGGCGCGGACGCGGGGCCTGGCCGCGAAGGCTCGGGCTGCGGCTGCCGGGCCGCGGGCGCCTCCCGCTCCGGCGCACCCTGGGGCAGCGCGGGCCTGCTCGGGCTGGCTCTGCTCGCCGTGGCGCGTCGCCGCCGCTCCCGCTGACTCGTCGGGCTCGCTCCGCCCCTACTCGTCCCGAGCGCGAGGCAGGGCGAGGTCGACGCGGCGGCTCGGCCGGTCGAAGAACACGGTCGCCGTCGCCGGCCGGAAGCCCTCCGCCTCGGCGCGGACCTCGCCGAAGTCGTCGTCGCTGTCGACGTCCAGCCGATAGCGGCCGCTGCCGTTCGTCGTGGTCTCCGCGACGAGGCGGGTGTCCGACTCGAAGGTGACGGTCGCCCCGGCGATCGGCGACCCCGCGCCCGGGGAGCCCTCGTTGAAGACGGTCACGCGCCCCGTGAGCTCGAAGCGGCTCGTGATCCCGCTGCTCTCGCAACCGCCGAGGAGCGCGGCGAGGCCGACGGCGGCTCCTGCGAGCGCGTGGAGGCGGGAGCGTGCGGTCCGGCGACGCCGCGTCGCGCTCGCGCCGGGGGAAGGCGCCGCCGACCGCGCCAGGACCGGTCCCCGCCGCCGTGCGCCGCCGCGCACGGCCTAGCCGCCGCTCTTCTTCAGCTCGGTGAGGACCAGCTTGGCGATCGCCTTGAGCGTCTCGAACACGCCCTGCCCGGTGACGGCGACCGCCTCGAAGTCGGGGATGGCGTTCTTGTTCAGCATCGAGCGAAGCTCGTCGACGGGAGCGATCGCCGGCATGTCCCGCTTGTTGTACTGGATGACGTAAGGGAGCTTGTCGAGCGAGTAGCCCTGCTCGGCGAGGTTCGTGCGCAGGTTCTCCATCGACTCGAGGTTCGCCTCCATCCGGGCGACCTGGGAGTCGGCCACGAACACGACGCCGTCGACGCCCTTGAGGATCAGCTTCCGGCTCGCGTCGTAGAAGACCTGGCCAGGCACCGTGTAGAGATGGAAGCGCGTCTTGAAGCCCCGGATCTCACCGAGGGCGAGCGGCAGGAAGTCGAAGAAGAGCGTACGCTCGGTCTCCGTGGCGAGGGAGATCATCTTCCCCTTCGCCTCGGGATTGGTCTTGTTGTAGATGTACTGTAGGTTGGTCGTCTTCCCGCACAGACCGGGCCCGTAGTAGACGATCTTGCAGTTGATCTCGCGCGAGAGATAGTTGATGAATGACATCGGTCAGTCGTTGAACAGGTTGTCGATGTCCTCGTCCGTGATCTCCGCGAAGGGGGTCTCGCGCGCGGGGTCCTGGACCTTGGTCAGGAGAGCTTCGAAGATCGTGTTCAGCTCCTCGCTGGCCTTCTTCACCCGGAGACGGACGAGCCCGAGGCTCGTCTTGCTGTCGAAGATCACGACGAGGATGACCCGATTGCCGACGAGCTGAATGTGGATGTTGGACTGTTCACCCTCGTGAAACTGGGTCGTGAACTCGTTCTCCCGGAGCAGCTTGGCCATCCCGCCCGTCGCGGCGATGTTGCCCGCGGTGAGGGAGGCGAGGGAGGTGGTGTCCAGGTGCTCGGTGTCGCCGGACGCGGCGATGAGCTGACCGTTCTTGTCGATGATGAAGACGACCCTGGCGTTCGCCTCCTTCACCAGGCGATCGACGATCCCCTGGATCTGGGTGAACTCCTCCTCGTACATCACCATCTGCGGGTTCGTCATGAGCTCCTCCGCACGCGCCCCGACCCATCGGGCCACCGACTGGACCCCGTAGGTATCAGAGGGCCCGGGCCAGGTAAAGGCGACGCCCGCCTCACGGCCGGGCGCTCCGCCTCGCCGCGTCCCGGCCTCGCCGCACGGCCTTCCAGGTCTCCATCACCAGGAGGGGCAGCGCCGACAGGGCGAGGACGGCGGCCCACTCGGTGCCGGTCAGCAGGTGGGTCCGGAAGACCCGATGGAGCGGCGGCACCAGCACGCTGACCAGGTGGATCGCCAGGCTCGCCGTCACCGCGGCCCAGAGCATTCGGTTCGTCGGCACGTCCCTCGAGAAGACGGAACGCACCCCGCTCCGGCAACTGAAGGCGTGCACGAGCGGAGCGACCGCGAGCAGGCAGAACGCCATCGCGCGAGCCCGCTCGAGGCTCTCGGCCCGCGTCGCGCCGCCGATCCAGCCCGGGGCCAGGTCCGGGAGCCAGTAGAGCGCGAGGGCGGCGCCGCCCATGCTGAGCCCGACGAGGAGCACCGCGGCCAGGTCGCTCCGGCCGATGATGCCCGCCTTCACCGGCCGCGGAGGCTCGGTCATCTGGCTCCCGACCGGCGGGTCCACGCCCAGCGCGAGCGCCGGTAGCCCGTTCGTCACCAGGTTCACCCACAGAAGCTGCAGCGGCGTCAGCTGGGGCATCCAGGGGAAGAAGGAGCCGGCGATCACCGCGACCACCAGCCCTGCGTTCGAGCTGTTCAGGAAGAAGACGAACTTCTGGATGTTCCGGAAGATCGCCCGTCCCTCCCGGACCGCTTCCACGATCGTGGCGAAGTTGTCGTCGGCGAGGACCATCGCGGCCGCCTCCCGCGCGACGTCGGTTCCCGCGCGCCCCATCGCGACGCCGATCTGCGCCTCCCGGAGGGCCGGAGCGTCGTTGACGCCGTCGCCGGTCATCGCGACGACGTCACCGCGGGCCTTGTGCGCGCGGACCAGGCGGAGCTTCTGCTCGGCCGTCACGCGGGCGAAGATCGTGGCCCGCTCCAGGCGGGCGGCGAGCTGCTCCGGCCCCAGCGTCTCGAGCTCCGCGCCGCTGATGACCTCCGTCCCGGGCCCGTAGATCCCGAGCTTCCGGCCGATCGCGACGGCGGTCAGGCGGTGGTCGCCGGTGATCATACGGACGCTGATCCCGGCCTTGCGGCACTCCTCGACGGCGCGCGTCGCCTCCGGCCGCAGCGGATCGTGGATCGCCACGAGACCGGCGAAGGTCAGCCCCTCCTCCGGCTCCGCGGTCCCCTCGAGGGGCGCCTTCGACGCGAGGGCCAGGACCCGGAAGGCCTCGCCCGCCAGGGCCTCCGCGCGGGCGAGGAGCGCTCCACGGCCGGTGCCGTCGAGCGCTCGTCGCTCCCCGTCGTCTCCGAGGACGCTCTGGCAGCGCGGCACGATCACGTCGGGGGAGCCCTTCACGTAGCCCCATGGGGCTCCGCCGCCCTCGCGCAGCACCACCGCCATCCTCCGCCGGTCGCTGTCGAAGGGGTAGACGCGCACGAGCTCGGTCGTCGCGAGCAGGGTCGGCCGGGCGAGGCCGACCTTGGCGCCGAGGGCGAGGAGCGCCGCCTCGGTGGGGTCGCCGACGACGCGGCGACCCTCCGGGGTGTCCTCGAAGCTCGCGGAGTTGCAGAGCGCGCCGATCCGGAGCGTCTCCTCCACGCTCGGCGGCAGGGCATCGAGCACCTCGCCGTCGCGGCGCACTTCCCCTTCCGCCGCATACCCCTCGCCCGTCACCTCGTAGCGCGCCTCGGCGGTGACCACCCACTGCACCGTCATCCGGTTCTCGGTGAGGGTCCCGGTCTTGTCGGTGCAGATCACGGTCGCCGAGCCGAGGGTCTCGACGGCGGGGAGCTTGCGGACGATCGCGCCCCGCGCCGCCATCCGCTGCATCCCGATCGCCAGGGTGATGGTGGTGATGGCGGGCAGCCCCTCGGGGATGGCCGCGACGGCGAGGCTGACGGCGGTCAGCAGCATCAGCGTCCAGCTGCGCTCCCCCTGCAGGATGCCGAGGACGAACACCAGGGCGCTGAGGGCGAGGCAGATCGTCAGCAGGATCCGGCCGAGGCGGTGCAGGCGCTCCTCGAGCGGCGTGGCGGTCCGCTCCGACGAGCGCAGCAGGGCCCCGATCCGACCGAGCTCCGTGGCGGGGCCGGTGCGGCTGACGACGCCGCGCGCCTGTCCCCGCACCACGGTCGTGCCGAGGAAGACCATCGTGCGCTGCTCGGCCACCGGGGTGGCCTCCGGGAGCGTTGCCTCCGCCCGCTTGTCGACCGACGTCGACTCTCCGGTCAGCGCCGCTTCCTGGGCCGCGAGGTCCGCCGAGGTCAGGAGCCGCACGTCGGCGGGGACGGCGTCGCCCGGCGCGAGCTCCACCACGTCACCGGGGACCAGGGCACGCGCATCGATCGTCCGGACCTCGCCGGCGCGGAGCACCTTCGCGCTCGGCGCGGCCAGGCTGGAGAGCGCCGCCAGGGCCGCCTCCGCGCGGCGCTCCTGGACGAACCCCAGGATCGCGTTGAGCGCCACGATCAGGAGGATCGCGACGGTGTCGCTGTAGCGGGTCACCGGGTCCGCGTCGGCCTCGGTCAGCGCGACGGCGAAGGCGACGCCAGCCGCCACGAGGAGCGCGCCCACCAGGGGGTCGGCGAACTGACGCAGAAGCTGGACCAGCGCGCTCGGGCGGGGCGGCTCCGGCAGCGCGTTGGCGCCGTGGCGGGCGAGGCGCTCCTCGGCCTCGGCGGCCGACAGGCCGACCTCCGCGTCCGTCGCGAGGCGATGGACGGCCTGGTCCGGGGCGATGGCGTGCCACGGGACGTCGCGCGGGGGGTCGAACAGAGTGAGCTCCGGCGGGCGGCGACCCGGAGTCCTACCGGGGCCGGACGCCTCGGGCAACGGCCTCGCCAACCCGGTGGCGTGACGTCATGCTCCTGCCGTGCTCGCGGTCTTCCCCCGCCTTCTCTACAACCTGGTCCAGCTGCTGACGGCCCCGCTCTGGTGGGCGGGCTGGATGGGGGGCCGCCCGCGCTCGCGGTGGGTCCACATCCGGGTCCGCCCCCGCCTCGTCGAGATCGAGCGGCCGCTCCCGTCGCTCCTGCGCTTCGTCCCCGGGCTGGCGGAGGCGCGGCCGACGTCCCTCACCCTCCTGCGGCGGCTGGTCGCCTACCTGCTCGAGGACCGCCGTATCGTCGGCGTGGTCGTGGACCTGCCGCCGCTCAGCGCGGGGTGGGCCCACTGCGCGGGTCTCCGGGACCAGCTGACCGCGCTGCGGGACGGCGGCAAGACGGTCGTCGCGTACCTCTCCTCGGGCGGCGGGAACCGGGAGCTCTACGTCGCGAGCGCCGCCGACCGGATCCTGGCCCACCCCGCGGTGCAGCTCGCGCCCCTCGGCCTGTCCGCGAGCGTCCCCTACTTCAAGGGCCTGCTCGATCGGGCGGGGCTGGAGGTGGAGGTGCTCCGCCGCGCGGAGTACAAGACCGCCGCGGAGCCCGCCGTCCGTCAGGACATGAGCCCGGCGCAGCGCGAGCAGCTCGAGGCGCTCCTCGGCACGTTCGACCGTCGCCTCCGGGAGGGCCTCGCCGCACGGCCGGGCCTCGACGCGGCCAAGGTCGATGCTCTGTTCCAGCAGGCCCTGCTCGGGCCCGAGGCCGCGCTGAGCGAGGGCCTGATCGACGGCGTCTGCTACGAGGACGAGCTGCCGACGGCCCTGACGCCCGACGGGACCGTCACCCGGCTGGTCCGCGCCCCGCGCTACTTCGCGTGGCGGAGCGCGCGCTGGCTGGCGCCGCTGCTCAAGACGCCGTTCGTGGCCGTCGTGCCCGTGCACGGCGCGATCCTGGGCGGCGCGCCCGGCACCCGGGGCGGGCTGCAGGTCTCGGGCCTGGTCACCACGCTCCGGGCCGCGGCGCGCGACCCGCACGTGCAGGGGGTCGTGCTCCACGTGGACTCCCCCGGCGGCTCGGCGGTCGCGAGCGACCGCCTCCATCGGGAGGTGAAGCGCCTCGCGGAGGCCAAGCCCGTCGTGGCGTGCTTCGGCGACGTGGCCGCGAGCGGCGGCTACTACGTCGCGGCGAGCGCGGCGTCGGTCGTGGCCCAGCCGCTGACCGTGACCGGCTCGATCGGCGTCGTGGCGGCCCGCCCGGTGGTCGAGCCGCTCCTGTCCCGCTTCGGGGTGAGCGTGGATACCGTCCGGTTGGCGCCCCACGCGGACATGCTCAGCAAGCCCGGCCGCCTCGAGGACGCGGAGCGGGAGATCCTCGACCGGGAGATCGGGACCTTCTACGAGACCTTCGTCGGGGTGGTCGCGGAGGGTCGGGCGCGACCGAGGGACGAGATCGAGGCGCTGGCCCGCGGCCGGGTGTGGGCGGGCGCCGACGCGGCGGAGCGCGGGCGCGTCGACCGCCTGGGCGGCCTCGACGTCGCGGTCCAGGAGGTCACGCGCCTCCTGGAGGAGCGCGGCCGGCGCGTCCCCGAGCCCCTCCCGCCGCGCTACTTCCGGGCGCGCCGGCTCCTCGAGCTCCCGCCGGCGGACCCGCCGACCAAGCGGGCGGCCCGGGCGGCGCTCGGGCTGGTGGACCCGAGGCTGCGCGACACGTTCGGCCTCGTGCTGAACGGTGAGCGCGTGCTGTGCTACGCGGCCGGCCTCCCGACCATCCGTTGACGTCCGTGGCGGATTGCCCGCGGCCGGACCCCTATGTCAGGGTCCGAGCCGGAGGACTGGGATGGCACCGACTCGAAGGCGGCTCGCGTGGGGCGTGCTCTCGACACTGGCCCTGAGCCTCGGAGCGTGCGGGGGAGCCTCGGCCAACGTTCGACCCGGCCCGATGCCGGAGGGCGGCAACTTCACGGGCGTCTGGTACTCGCCGCAGTACGGCGAGCTGCACATGGTGCAGACCGGGAACGCGGTCATCGGCGAGTACACCGACGACAACGACCGCGAGGGCCAGATCGAGGGCACCGTCAGCGGGGACGTCCTGCGCTTCGAGTGGAGCGAGGAGCGCGAGCTGGTGCCCGGCCGCCCCGTGGCCCAGCGCGGGCGCGGTTACTTCCGCTACCTGATCGGCGAGGACGAGGACCACTACATCCAGGGCGAGTGGGGCTACGGCGCCGAGCTGACCGGCGGGGGGCCGTGGCGGGCGCGCCGGCTCCGCAACCGCGAGCCCCAGGTGTCGCGGGGCGGCACGACCGAGCCGGCCGGGGGCGCCGGCCCCGCGCCGTCGTCCTCCGACGACGAGGAGCTCGAGCAGTTCGACACGCGGGACGACAGCGTCGAGTACGACGACTGAGGAGCGTCCCCGCGGCGTGGCGCGGCCGCCCGATCGTTCGGCGGCCCAGCGCGGCCGCCCGATCGTTCGGCGGCCCGGTGCGGTCGGCCCCAGGCCCGATGTAGTCTAGGACCACGGGCAGCCCTGCCCCCCCGACCCCGAGCGTGCGATGCCCTCTCCTGCCGCGACCGCGACCGTTGTCGTCTTCCTCGTCGCCCTCCTCGGGGGGTGCGACCCATCGGCGGGCCGCCTCGTCGAGCTCGGGAGAGGGGACGGGTCGGTCTCCTCGGTGCCGGACGCCGACCGGGACGCGATCAGCGATCGCGACGAGGGTGCGCCCGACCGCGACAGCGATGGGGACGGGACGCCCGACTACCTCGACGAGGACGCCGACGGCGACGGAATCCCGGACCGGGAGGAGGCGGGGGACGCCGACCCGGCCTCGCCGCCCTTCGACAGCGACGGTGACGGCGAGCCCGACTACCTCGACCTCGACGCCGACGACAACGGCATTCCGGACGCCGAGGAAGGCCGCGGCGATGCGGACGACGACGGCGTCCTCGACGCGGCGGACCTGGACGACGACGGCGACGGCGTGCCCGATATCCGGGAGATCGGGGCGGACCCGAGCCTCCCGGTGGATACCGACGACGACGGGGTCCCCAACTTCCGGGACGTCGACTCCGACAACGACACGATCGCCGATCGCCACGAGCGGGACATCGACTCGGACCGGGATGGCACGGTCGACCTGGCGGACCTCGACACCGACGACGACGGCATCCCGGACGCCGAGGAGGCGGGCGACGACCGGCTCGAGACGCCGCCCGTGGATACGGACGGCGATCGCATCCCGGACTACCGGGACCTCGACAGCGACGACGACGGCCTGAGCGACCGGGACGAGCGGCTCGGCGGGACCCTCGCCACGTCCGCCGACACCGACGGGGACGGCGTCTCGGACCTGGTCGAGGTGGTCTCCGGCACCGACCCGACCGACGACGAGGACAACCCGCGGACCCGCGGCGACTTCGTGTTCGTCGTGCCCTTCGAGGAGGACCCGAGGCCCACCTCCGACACGCTCCGGTTCCGGACGAACATCCAGCTCGCCGATGCCTACTTCCTCTTCGACCGCACGACGTCGATGCGCGGAGAGATCCAGGCGATGCGGGACGCGGTGGTCGACGTGATCGACCGGCTCACGTGCGAGGCGTCGGACGTTCGGTGCAGCGACGACGAGGGCTGCGGCGCGGACGAGATCTGCGGCGCGGAGGGACGCTGCGTCGAGGACCCCGCGCTCAACGGGTGCGTGCAGAGCATCTTCACCGGGGCCGGCTACTACGGCGGGGGCTCGGTCACCACCCCGATCGGCAACGCCCAGTCGGTGCAGGGGGACGCCTCGGTCACGGTCAGCCGGATCGACGAGCGGATCCCCATCCCCCTCGTGAGCTACGGGGGCGACGAGGCGATGTTCCAGAGCGCCGAGTGCATGGCCGACCCGACGGACGCGGACCGGTGCCCGCCGGCTCGCCTCAGCGGGGTGGATCGGTGCGCCACGTCGGGCGTGGGCTGCCCCGGCTTCCGCCCCGAGGCGATCCGGATCCTCGTCCAGATCACGGACGAGCAGAACGAGCTGACCGACGGTCGGTGGACCGCGACG
Organism: Sandaracinaceae bacterium; assembly: GCA_050331215.1. GTDB lineage: Bacteria > Myxococcota_A > Polyangia > Polyangiales > Sandaracinaceae > JBHJHB01. The sequence goes on from JBHJHB010000027.1 coordinate 22,540, forward strand.
ACCGCCGGCGAGGCGCTGGCCGACGAGGGCATCGTGTTCGTCGGGATCGACGCCGACGCGACCATGGCCGGGTCCGTGGGGGAGGGCGGCCCGGATCTGAGGGCGATCGCGGTCGCCTCCGGCTCCCTGGACAGCGCGGGCGAGCCCCTCGTGTTCGCCGGGGACGAGGACAACGTCGACGACGCGGTGGCCGAGGCGATCGTGGAGATCGCGAACGCGCGGCCGATCCGGGTCACGATCGAGGCCGTCGACGAGCCCGACGACGCAGGCGACGCCCTCGTGTTCATCGCGCGGCTCGTGATCAACCGCCAGGGCGACGGCTGCACCGACGTGGAGCGCGTCGAGGACACGGACGCCGACGGCTTCCCCGATGCCTTCCCGGCGCTCGTGCCCGGCACTCCGGTGTGCTGGGACGTCGTGCCGCGCCGCAACGACACGGTAGCGCCGACGGAGGAGCCGCAGCTGTTCCGGGCGCGGCTCGTCGTCCGCGGCAACGACTCACCGCTGGACGAACGGGTCGTGTTCTTCCTCGTGCCGCCGCAGGTCCCGGACCTCCCCGACCCGGGCTGACGCCGGTGGGCCCGCCGGGGTCCCGGGCCCCGGGCGGTGCGCCGGCGCGTCGCCGTGGCGCTGCCCGAGGGCGACCGCGGTCAGGTTGAGCACGTACTTCTCCGGCGAGAAGTGAGGCGGGCGGTCCACGCCGATCCGCGCCTGGAGGTGCTCGGCGAGGCGATCGAACAGCGCCTTGCGGACCGGCAAAGGGAGGCGGTCGCGGCGGAGGCTGAGGCGGACCATCACCTCGCGCTCGGGGGCGGTGATGCGGCGCACCGCCAGGGCGATCGCGTGATCCTCGACGAAGCTGTTGTAGCGCTCCGAGGGCGGGACGATGGTGGAGGGGGCGGGCGTGTGGCGCTCCCGGACGACGACCGTGCCCGCGGCGAGGTCGCCGAGCCGCCGGCCGGAGCGCTCGACGAGGGACGAGACGCCGCCCAGCAAGAACAGGGCCGGGAGGGCGTCGACGACGCGGACGAGGTTGCGGATCACCGCCTGCAGAAACGTCAGCCGCGTGCCGTCGTCGCTCAGGGCGCGAAGGCCCAGCGCCATCTTGCCGAGGGTCTGACCGCCCCACCACCACTCGAGCACCGCGCCGTAGCCCCACTGGATGAGGAAGGCGGCGACGAAGGCGAGGGCGGCGGCGTAGCCTCCCACCGCGGCGAGGGCGCTCACGATGGTCAGGACCGCCGTGATCAGCCCGGCGATGACGAACGCGTCGATCACCCAGGCCAGCGCGCGGGAGGGGACCTGGGCCAGCTCGAAGTCGAACGTGACGTTCTCGGGGGTCCGTAGGAGGTAGCGCTCCCGCATGGCGGGCATGGTGAGGGGGCGGCGATGCGTCCTCAAGCGCTGCCGGCTACCCTCGGCGCGTGGCCGGGTTCGACGTCCATCGCTGGCTCAGCTCCCGGCGGCCGGTCTGGGAGAGCCTCGAGCAGCAGCTCCGAGAAGTCGAGACGAAGGGCTTCCGGCACCTGGACATCGACGCGGCCCGCGCCTTCGGGACGCTCTACCGGGCCGTCTCCTCCGACCTGATCCGCGCGCGCACCGAGCTGGTCGACGCCAGCGTGGTCGACTACCTGAACGATCTCGTCGCGCGCGCCTACGCGCAGATCTACGCACGTCGAGGCCGGCGCGGACGCCGGATCCGGACGTTCTTCCTCGAGGGCTACCCGCGCCTGGTGCGGACCGAGTGGAAGGCGATCGCGCTCAGCGCCGGGCTGCTCCTGAGCGGGGCGGCCGTGGGGGCGACCGCGGTCGGCCTCGATCCGGACGCCCGCGGTGTCCTGATCCCCGCCGATCACCAGCAGCTCACGCCGGAGGAGCGCGTCGCCCGGGACGAGGAGCGCGGCGTCCAGTCGGGCGATCAGGCGGCGGCCTTCTCGAGCTTCCTGTTCACCCACAACATCAAGGTGACCTTCCTGGTGTTCGCGCTCGGGATCACGTTCGGGGTGGGGACCGTCACGGTGCTGTTCGCGAACGGCGTCCCCCTCGGGGCCCTGGCGATGCAGTACCACCAGGGGGGCCACGGGGTGTTCTTCTGGGCCTGGATCCTCCCCCACGGCATCCCGGAGCTCACCTCGGTGTTCGTGGCGGGCGGGGCCGGGCTCGTCCTGGCGCGTGGGCTCCTGGCGCCCGGACGCCGGACGCGCGGCGAGGCGCTGCGGGCCGAGGCCAAGCGAGCGGCCAAGCTCATCGTGGGCACGATGCCGGTCCTCGTGGTCGCCGGGCTGATCGAAGGGACGATCAGCCAGATCCACGAGCCCTACGTCCCGAGCCTGCTCAAGCTGGCGTTCGCCGCCGTGGTCGGCGTGGCGCTGTACGCGTGGCTCGCGATGGCCGGTCGGACGGCGGCCGCCGATGACGACCAGGCTCACGCGGGCCTCGGCTAGCCGACCCGAGCGGTCGCGGCGAGGCGGGCCGAGCGACGACGGCCCTCGCCTCGGCCCCCGGCGGTCGCCGAGGGAGGAGGCTCAGGGGGCCGTTCCGCGGAACGGGTCCTCCGCGTCGGTGGCCGGATGGGCGGACGCCTCCTCGCCGGCGAACAGGATGGCGCAGTGGCGGTGCTCCGAGCCCCGGATCCGGGAGCACAGGGTGGCGAGGTCGGGGTCGGCGTCGACCACGGCGCCCTCGAGGGGCCGCCGGTCGTCGTCGTATCGACATTGCTCCAGAGCCACCCACTGCCCGCCGTAGTCCTCCGAGCGGCAGATCGCCGCCCAGCTCATGCGTTCCATGCCGAGCTCCCAGGGCGCGCCGAGCGGCGGGCGTTCGAGCTTGCTCGGTCGTGTGGAGAGGCGAGGAAGCCATCCCATGACGTGGTCTCCATTCGGTACGGCTGGCCCGGAGCGCCGAGCGCAGCGCCCGCCGTGGGTGCGATAGGGGGAGTTGCCATGCCGGTCAACTTCCTGGGGGGAGGGGCCCTCGACGGGTTCGGGGGCCTCCGGGCTGCGCCCTCGACTTGTGGATGCCGAGGACAGCTGCCGCCTACGTCCGGGCGACTGTCCTGCACGGCCCCGGTCGACGCAACCCGGGAGGCGGGGAGGGGTGAGGGGTGCCTCACAGGGGCGAAACGGGCCATGCTTGATACGGACGTCTCCGCGGGCCTCAGCGAACCGGGCACCAGGCGCCGAAGTGCTGCCGCGAGCTCCCCTGCGCGCCGACGCGCCGGAGCTGCTGGTAGAGCGACTGCGCCGGCGGGCACCGCCCCTGCTGGAGCAGGATCCCGATCTGGTTGCTGCCCCGGCGGGCCAGCTCCTGCTGGAGCCCCCGGACGGTGGTGCTCCGGCGCCCCACGATGCCCTGCGCCTGCCGGAGCGCTGCGACGGCGCCGGCGAAGTCGTTCCGCTGGGCTGCCCCCATCCCGGTCGCGACCAGCTGGCGCGCCCGCGCCTCCTCCGCGGGGGTCGGTCCACGGCGCGGTGGAGGCGTCCGACGACGAGGCCCGGCGTCCGGGGTCGCGCTGTTCTCGGTCTCCTCCGTGGTCTCCTCCGTGGTCTCCTCCGCCGTGCCGGCGTCGGCACTCGCCTGCGCGGACGCCCTGCCGTCAGACGCCGTGCCGTCGTGGTTGCCGGGCTCGCCCGGCTCCGTGGGCACCATCGGCGAGTTGGGCCGGTTGGGCTGCATCACGGGGCCGCCCGTGTTCGTGGTCGGCGGCGTGCCCGTGTTCCGGGGCGGGTCGCCGGGGTCGTTCCGGGCCTCGGGCGCCCCCGGGGCCGACAGCGCCCAGACCCCGATCCCGATGCCGCCGCCCACGAGGCCGAGGACGCCGAGCACGGCGACGACAGCGAGCTGCCAGCCCCGACCCCCCTGGACCTGCTGAGGTCCGGTGGCGTAGCCGGGGTAGCCGCCCGACGGGACCGCACCCTGCCCCGAGGGGTAGGCGCCCTGCGGGTAGGCCCCCGCCCCGTAGGGCGAGCTCCCGTGAGGCGGAGTCCCGTAGGGGGTCCCCTGGGGCGGCGTCATCGGTCCGCCGGGGTAGCTCCCGGCCCCGGGCTGGCTCCCGGCCCCGGGGTAGCTCCCGGCCCCCGGGTAGCTTCCGGCCCCGGGGTGGCTCCCGCCCCCGGGGTGGCTCCCGGCCCCGGCAGCCGTGGCCGGGACCCCCGCCGCGGAGTGTGGCCCGGACGGGTACTGGCCCTGGGGCATCGGCGTCATGGCGGGTGCGCGCGCCGGGGGCGCCCCGATCGCCGTCGGCGCGAGCCCGCGGGCCGGCTCGCCGCCGGGCGCGCTGCCGCCCGCCGACGTCGCCATCGTCCACGCCTCGGCGGCGTCCTGGTGGCCGGTGAACTCCTGCAGGAACGTCAGCACCGAGTCCTGACGCTCGTCCCGGCTCTTCGCGAGGGCCCGCATCACGGCGTTCCGCTTGCCCGCGCCGAGGCTGCTCGCCACCGGGTGGGCATCGATCGGCCTCGGGTGGGCCGTGAGGTGCTTCGTCGCCCACTCCCAGGGGGTCGCGGCCTCGAAGGGCAGCTGCCCGGTCAACATCTCGTACGCCATGATTCCGAGCGAGTAGATGTCCGAGCGAGGGTCGAGCTTCTGTCCCGAGAACTGCTCCGGGCTCATGTAGGGTGGCGTGCCGAGGACGGTCCCTTGCTTCGTCAGCTTGGCGGCCTGGGGATCTTCGGCGTCGTCGCGCTTCGCGATCCCGAAGTCGAGCACCTTCACGAAATCCCGCTGTCCCCCCTGGTCCGTGAGAAGGACGTTCTCGGGCTTCAGGTCGCGGTGGATGATCCCGCGTTGGTGGGCTTCGTGGAGGGAGCCACAGATCTGGATGACGATCTTGTCCGCCCGCGCCGGGCTGATCGCGCCTTCCTCCTCGAGGACCTTGGCCAGCGCCTTGCCCTCGATGAACTCCATGACGATGATCAGCGTCCCGTCCTCGAGCTCGCCGAAGTCGTAGAACTGGATCGTGTTGGGGTGCCGCAGCTCGATGACGGTCTCGGACTCGCGATGGAAGCGAGCGACGAGCTGAGGGTCGTTGCTGAGCTCCGGATGGAGGGTCTTGATGGCGACCTTGCGGGTCGCCGCGCCCATCTTCTGCTCGGAGAGGTAGACCTTGCCCATCCCTCCTTCGCCGAGCACGCTCATCGGCCGGTAGCGACCGAGCAGCACCTTGCCGATCAGGGGGTCGCCGTCGCCGTCCGGGCTGGCGACGTCGAGCATCGCCCCGCAGTTCAGGCAGAACTTCGCGTCCGCCTGGTTCAGGTGCCCGCACCGCTGACAGGTTGTGTGCGCCATCGCCTCGCGGGACCTGGCACGGCGCCTCGCGCGCCGGAGCCCCTCGACGGCGAGAGTCTAACCCCAGGCTCCCGCGACCACAAAGGTCCCGCCGATCCCGGGCGTCGGGATCGGTCAGCCCGCCGAGCTGCGCCTCGCGAAAGACCCCTGGCGCCTGCTAGGCTGCCTCCGCCCCATTGACCCTGCGGGACGCAGTCGGCTACCGTCCGGGCGGGCCTCGGCCGAGGTAGACACTCAGTCCACGGTTCGTCGCAACCGCTGACGCGCCTGTCCGCCGGCCCTGCTCTCTGGGAGGACGACATGAAGGGCGAGGTTCGAAATCCGACCGTCGTGTGGCTTCTGGCCGTGTTCCTGTGCGGGATCTATGGCCTCTATTACATCTACACGGTCAATACGGAGCTGAAGGACTACCTGAACAACGAGGAGATCAATCCCGTGGTCGAGCTCATCATCGGGTTTCTCTGTTCGCCCTTTGCGCTCATGAGGCTCGGAGCACACGTCCAGGAGGCCCAGCGCCGCGCCGGGATCGCCGACGCGGAGGACCAGGGGGTGAGCTTCGCGATCTGGTCGCTGATCTGTGGCCTCGGCTTCCGCAAGGTCCAGGAGGAGCTCAACCGGGCGTGGGAGGCGGGTGGCGGCGCTCCAGCCACCTTCTGAGACCTCGCGAGCCTCGACCTCGGGGAGCTCAGCCCCGGCGCGATGCCCCCCGCGGGAGGGCTCGGGTGCGGCGCCGACGGAGCAAGCACCGACGGAGCCGGTCCGATGGCGCGAGTGGGTCACGGTCGCGATGCCGCTGGCCATCCTGGCAGTCATCGCGACCCTGGACGTCCCCGTCTGCCCGACGCGGGTCGTCTGGGGGATCCCCTGCCCGGGGTGCGGGCTGTCGAGGGCGACGTGGGCCGCGCTGATGCTCGACGGCCGAGCCCTCCTTCACTACCACCCGCTCGCCCCGATCCTGACCCCTCTCGTGCTCTTCGCGTTCGCCAAGCCGGTCCTCCGGAAGGCCGGCGTGTGGCGCGGTCCCCTCGCCGCTCTCCCCCGCCTGCCCACGTGGCTCTGGTGGGCGCTCGCCGCGGCCATGGTCGGCCTGTGGGCGCTGCGGCTGTTCGGGTTCCTCGGTGGGCACCCGGACGAGGTTGACTTCACGCAGGGTCTCGTCTGGCGAGCGGGAGAGGCCATCCTGGCCGGCCTCGAGGCGCTCCGAGGTTGAGCGACGGCCGGCCCCCGAGCCGGCCACGGACGGCCCTCGGTGGCCGGCCCGCGAGCCAACCACGGACGGCCCTCGGTGCAACCACGGACGGCCCTCGGTGGCCGGCCCCCGAGCCAACCACGGACGGCCCTCGGTGCAACCACGGACGGCCCTCGGTGCAACCACGGACGGCCGCGGGGCCGGGCCTAGAGCGGCAGATTGTCGTGCTTTTTCGGTGGGTTGTGGCGGCGCTTGTCCCGGAGGAGGGCCAGCCCATCCACCACCCGGGGCCGCGTCTGGCGCGGGTAGATGACCTCGTCGACGAACCCGAGGCCCGCGGCCCGGTAGGGGTTCGCGAACTTCTCCCGGAACTCGGTGACGAAGTGGGCCTTCTCCCGGGCCGGGTCCTCGGCCTGGGCGATCTCGTTCCGGTAGATGATGTTGACGGCCCCGTCCGGCCCCATCACCGCGATCTCGGCGGTCGGGTACGCGAAGCTGAGGTCCCCCCGGAGGTGCTTCGACGACATGACGACGTACGCCCCGCCGTAGGCCTTCCGCGTGATGACGGTGACCTTGGGCACGGTCGCCTCCGCGTACGCGTAGAGCAGCTTCGCCCCGTGCTTGATGATGCCCCCGAGCTCCTGGGCCGTGCCCGGGAGGAAGCCGGGCACGTCCACCAGCGTCACGATCGGCAGGTTGAAGCAGTCGCAGAAGCGCACGAAGCGCCCGCCCTTCAGCGACGCGTCGATGTCCAGGCACCCGGCGAGCACCATCGGCTGGTTGGCGACGATCCCCACCGGCATCCCGCCGAAGCGCGCGAAGCCCACCACCATGTTCTGCGCATAGTGCTCGTGCACTTCGTAGAAGTCCCCGTCGTCCACGATCCGGTGGATGACGTCCTTCATGTCGTAGGGCTTGGCCGGGTCGCGGGGGACGAGCCGATCCAAGGCGGGGTCCTCGCGGTCGGCCGGGTCCGTCGTCTCGCCGAGAGGCGGGTCCTCGTGGTTGTTCGACGGGAGGAAGCTCAGAAGCCGGCGGACCTGGGCCAGGCAATCGGCGTCGTCCGCGCACGTGAAGTGGGCCACCCCGCTGCGCTCGTTGTGCGTGCGGGATCCCCCGATCTCGTCCTTGGTCACCTCTTCGTGGGTCACCGCCCGGATCACCTCCGGCCCCGTGATGAACATGTAGGCGCTGGGCTCCACCATGAAGATGAAGTCCGTCAGGGCCGGGCTGTAGACGGCCCCGCCGGCGCACGGACCCATGATCGCCGAGATCTGGGGCACCACGCCCGAGCCCAGCACGTTGCGCATGAAGATCGAGGCGTAGCCGGCGAGGCTCTCCACGCCCTCCTGGATCCTTGCGCCCCCGGAGTCGTTCAACCCGATCACCGGAGCGCCGACCTGGAGGGCCAGGTCCATCACCTTCGTGATCTTCTCCGCGTAAGCGCGGCTCAGGCTCCCGCCGAACACCGTGAAGTCCTGCGCGAAGATGAACACCTTGCGCCCATCGATGCGGCCGTGCCCCGTGACGACGCCGTCGCCCAGGATCTTCGTCTCGCTCATCCCGAAGTCCTGGCAACGATGGACGACGAAGCGGTCCATCTCGACGAAGGACCCCGGGTCCACGAGCATGTCGATGCGCTCGCGGGCAGTGAGCTTACCGGCGTCGTGCTGACGCTGGATCCGCCGCTCGCCACCGGCCTCCAGGGCCTCGCGGTTGAGCTCGTCGAGGACGGCGACCGCGTCCAGCTTCGCGTTGGGGTCGGAGGTCATGGCCGCGTCTCATAGCGTCCCGACTCCTGTCCGCCAAGACCTCCCGGCTGGAGGGCGCGGGCGATGCTCCGCGCTCACCGAGGGGGGCGACGGTCGTCCCTCAGGCCGCGCGGAGCGCCTGCAGCAGCCGATCGAGGTCCGCCCGGGCGTGCCGCTCCGTCACCGCCACCAGGAGCTCCGACGCGCGCTCCGGGAAGAAGCGGCCGAGGTCGACCCCCGCCAGGATGCCCCGGTCGGCGAGGGCCGACAGGAGGGACGCGGCCGTGCCCTCCCGGCGGCGCACCACGAACTCGTTGAAGGTCGGCGCCGCCGTGTCCACCTCGTAGCCGTCGAGCTTGGCGATCTCGGCCTTGAGGTACTCGGCGCGGCTGAGGCACAGCGCCCCGACCTCCCGGAACCCCCGACGCCCGAGCATCGCCATGCGCAGGGTCAGCGCGAGCGCGATGAGCCCGTGGTTCGTGCAGATGTTCGAGGTCGCGCGCTCCCGCCGGATGTGCTGCTCGCGGGTGCTCAGCGTGAGCACGAAGCCGCGCTTGCCGTCCTGGTCGACGGTCTCGCCCACCAGCCGGCCCGGGATCTGCCGCAGCAGGTCCTGACGACACGCGAAGAGCCCGACCCCCGGCCCGCCGAGCTGGGGCGGCACCGCCAGCGGCTGACCCTCGGCCACCGCGATGTCCGCGCCCGCGTCGCCCGGCGGCCGGAGCAGGCTCAGGGCGTAGGGCTCCTGGGTGGCGGAGATCAGGAGCGCGCCCTTGGCCGCGGCCAGCTCCCGGACGGCGGCGAGCGGCTCGACCGCGCCGAAGAAGTTCGGGTAGCCGACCACCACCGCCGCGGTGTCCGACGAGAGCGCCTCGTCGAGGGCCGCGAGGTCCGTCGTCCCCGACGCGCCGATCGGGACGACGTCGACCGCCGGCCCGTCCTCGTCGATGCTCCGCAGGTAGGTGCGGGTCGTCGCGACGTACTCCGGATGGACGCCGGCGGACATCAGGCATCGGCGCCGCCGCGTCGCGCGCCGGGCCATCAGGACGGCCTCCGCCGTCGCGCTCGCGCCGTCGTACATCGACGCGTTTGCGACATCGAGGCCGAGCAGCTCCGCGACGATCGTCTGGAACTCGAAGATCGACTGCAGCGTGCCCTGGGACACCTCCGCCTGGTAGGGCGTGTACGCGGTGTAGAATTCGCTTCGCTGGAGCAGCTGGTCCACGGCCGGCGGGACGTGGTGGTGGTAGATGCCGCCGCCGAGGAACGACAGCGCTCGCGGGGCCTCGTTGCGGTTCGCGAGGTCCTCGAGGTGCCCCATGAGGCTGACCTCGTCGAGGGCGGGCTCGATCGCGAGCGGTCGCTCCAGCCGATGGCGGGCGGGGACCGCGGCGAACAGGTCGTCGATGTCGGTGACGCCGATCCGGGTGAGCATCTCCCGGATCTCGGCGTCGGTGTGGGGAAGGTATCGCATCATGACGTGGGACCCCGGGCCGAGCGGGCCGCCGCTGGGCACGCCGCCGGCCGGGCGCGGAGCGTAGGCCCCCCTCCCTGAAGCGTCGAGTCAGCGCCCGCCGTGGCGCCGTGACCTCGCCCACGCCCCGCGGGCTGCGCGGAGGCTCGAGCGCCTACTCGTCGAGCTTGCCGAGGAAGGTCTCGTAGGCCGCGGCGTCCATCAGGCCGCGGATCTCCTCGGGGGCGTTCATGCGGATCGCGACCATCCAGCCGCCCTCGTAGGGCGCGTCGTTCACGAGCTCCGGCTGGTCCTCGAGGTCGTTGTTGACCTCGACCACCTCGCCGCTCACGGGCGCGAAGAGCTCGCTCACGGTCTTGACCGACTCGATGTCGCCGAAGTGCGCGTTGACCGCGACCTCGGCGCCGACCTTGGGGAGGTCGACGAGCGTCACGTCGCCGAGCTGCTCGACCGCGTAGGCCGTGACGCCCACCCGGACCACGTTGTCGCCCTCTTCGCGGGCCCACTCGTGCTCCTTGGTGTACTTCAGCTCGCTGGGGTACTGGGCCATCGATTCTTCTCTCCGGTCAGCTCGGATCGGGTTGGGGCCGTCGGTAGAACGGCGTGGCGACGACCTCGGCAGGAACGCCCTTGTTCCTCACCTCGACCGTCAGCGGAGTGCCGACGCTCGACAGCGCCGTCGGGACGTAGCCGAGCGCGATGTTCTCGCCGACGGTCGGCCCGGGGGAGCCGCTGGTCACCTGGCCGATCGGTCGGCCCCCGTCGAGGATCGGGTAGCCGTGACGGGCGATCCCGCGGGCGCGCATGGCGATCCCGACCAGCCGGCGCTGCGGACCGCGCTCCGCGATGCGCGCGAGGGCATCGCGCCCGACGAAGTCGCCCCGGTCGAGCTTCACCACCCACTCCAGGCCGGCCTCGAAGGGGTTCGTGCTCTCGTCGATGTCGTTGCCGTAGAGGCACAGCGCGGCCTCGAGGCGAAGGGTGTCGCGCGCGCCGAGCCCTGCCGGGACGAGGCCGCGGCCCTCGCCGACGGCGATGAGCCGTCGCCACAGCGCCGGGGCCTCGCGCGCGTCGCACATCAGCTCGAGGCCGTCCTCGCCCGTGTACCCGGTCCTGGCCAGGGTCACCTCCTGGCCGCCGATGCGCGTCGTCCGGACGCCGAAGCGCCGCAGGCTCGGGAGGTCCTGCGGGCCCCCGGCGGCCACCGCGACGTCGATCGCCGACGGGCCCTGGAGCGCGAGCAGCGCCGTCTCCTTCGTCCGGTCGACCAACTCGCACCGGCCCTTCGCGGCGGACGCCACGACGTCGAGCATCTTGGCGTGGTTGCTCGCGTTGACGATCACGAGCACGTCGTCCTCGGCGATCCGGTAGACGATCAGGTCGTCGAGGATCCCTCCCTCGGCGTCGCACGCCACGGTGTACTGGGCCCGGCCGACCTTCAGGCGCCCCGCCGCGTTCGTGACGAGCCCGTCGATCACGCGCAGGGCCTCGGGGCCCGTCAGGCGCAGGCGGCCCATGTGGCTGACATCGAAGACCCCTGCCGCCGTCCGGACCGCCCGATGCTCGGCCACGACCCCGCTGTACTGCACCGGGAGCTCGTACCCGGCGAAGGGGACCATCCGTCCGCCCAGCGCGCGGTGCTCCTCGAACAGGGGGGTGCGGTCCAGGGGCTCGGCCACGAGCGCGGACACTACTCGGCGGGTCCTACCCCATCAAGGCGCGGCGACCCTCGCAACCGGCGCGCTCGTGCGGCCGATGAACGGGGCCGCGATGGACCTGATCGAGCTCTACCGTGGCGACGACCTCGTGCGCGCCTATCCGCTCGGTGGCCGCGCCCTGGAGGTGGGCCGGAGCCCCGGGTGCGACATCGTGGTGCACGATCCCGGGGTCCGGGACCGGCACGTGCTGCTGGTCCCCGACGCCGACGGAGTCCGGCTCTACGACCTCGCCGTGCGCGACCGCTCGCGCGCTCTCGGGGGCGGCCAGGTGTACCCGCTCGGGGCCTGCCATCGCCTGGTACGGGCGTACGCCGCCGACCTCGCCCGCGACGCGCCGAGCGCGACCGCGCCGCTCGCGCGGCGCTGCACCCGACGCCCGCCCCTGGCCCTCGTCGTCGGGCGGGGAGGGGCCCGGCGCGAGATCGCCTTCACCGGCGATCCGCTGGCCGTGGGCAGCGCGCCCGACAACGACCTGGTCCTGTCGGACGGCGCGGTGAGCGCCCACCACCTCCGGCTCGAACCCACCCTCACCGGCGTTCAGGTGCGGGACCTCGGCAGCCGCAACGGCACCCTGGTCGACGGCGTGCCGGTCCAGCTCGCGCAGCTCGAGCCCGGGGCCCGGGTCGGCGCCGGCCGAACCGAGCTTCGGCTCGTGACGCGCGGGGACCCGGGACCGCAACACCCGGTCGCCCGGTCGGGGGCGATGCGTGAGGTGCTCGACGAGGTGGACCGCCTCGCCTCCCTGCCGTGGCCGGTGCTGATCGAGGGTGAGAGCGGTGCCGGCAAGGAGGAGGTGGCCCGGGCGCTGCACCGCCAGAGCCCGCGGGCCGAGGGTCCCTTCATCGCCGTCAACAGCGGAGCCATGCCCGCCAACCTGGTCGAGAGCGAGCTGTTCGGGCACGAGCGAGGGGCCTTCACGGGGGCGGACCGCGAGCGCAAGGGCGTGTTCGAGCAGGCCCACGGGGGGACCCTGTTCCTCGACGAGATCGGGGAGCTGCCCCTCGCGCTGCAGGCGAAGCTGCTCCGGGTGCTCGAGACCTGGCGCGTGCGGCCGGTGGGCTCGGAGCGGGAGCGGCCGGTCGAGGTCCGGCTGATCTGCGCCACGCACCGGGACCTGCGGCGCGGCGTGCAGGAGCAGCGCTTCCGCCAGGACCTGTTCTTCCGGCTCGCGCGCCTGGTGATCGTGGTCCCGCCGCTCCGCGAGCGCCCCGACGACATCGAGCCGCTGGCCGAGCGCTTCCTCGCCGCCGCGGCGGCCGAGCTCGGCCCCTGCCGGCTCGGGCACGACGCCGTGGGCCGACTCCAGGCGTACGGCTGGCCGGGCAACGTCCGGGAGCTGCGAAACGTCGTGCAGGCCGCGGCGGCCGGCGCCGGCGGGGCGGAGATCGAGGCGCGGCACATCGAGCGGGCCCTGGCGCGGCTCGGAGGCCCGCCGCGCGGCGCCGGGAGCGGCCTCGAAGCGGTCGTGGCCCGCCACGGAGGGAACCTGTCGGCGGCCGCTCGGGCCCTCGGCGTCCCGCGGAGCACGCTGCGCGATCGCCTCGCCGCCGCCCGGCGAGCGTCCAGCGATTCCGGCGCGGACGCTTGACGCCCCTCGGGCGGGGGGCTTTGCTCGCGGGCCGTGGAGCGACGGAGCCATGGAAGCGGCCGCTTCACCCCCGAAGACCTCGCGGCCTGTGGTCCCGGCTGCGTCTTCGAAGGGGGGGTCCTGGTCTTCCACCCCGCCCGGGTCTGGCTCGGGCGCGACGTCTACGTGGGTCACTATGCGATCCTGAAGGGCTATCACGATGGCGAGCTGCGGGTCGGCGACGGCACCTGGATCGGGCAGCAGTGCTTCCTGCACGGGGCCGGTGGCCTCCGCCTCGGGCGCAACGTCGGGGTGGGGCCCGCCGTCAAGATCCTCACCAGCGCGCACCGCGAGGCGGGCCGGGCCCTCCCGGTCCTCCACGCGCCGTTGGCCTTCGCGCCGGTCCGGATCGAGGACGACGCCGACCTCGGGACCGGGGCGATCGTGCTGCCGGGCGTGACGGTCGGGCGGGGCGCGATCGTCGGGGCGGGGGCGGTCGTGACGAAGGACGTGGCGCCCTACGCCGTGGTCGCGGGCAACCCCGCCCGGCCTCTTCGGGAGCGGCCCGCATGAGCGCGCCCGGCCTCCGCCGGCGCGGCGCCGCCCTCACCGCGACGGCCGACCCGGCCGAGCCCGACCTGTCGATCGTGCTCCTCGCCTACGACGAGGAGGAGAACGTCCGTCCCGTCCTCGAGGAGCTGCTCGCGTGGCTTGCGGTCCACGCTCCGTCGTCCGAGGTGGTGGTCGTCGACGATGGGTCGCGCGACCGGACGAGCGCGCGCGCGGCCGAGGCCCTGGCCGGCGTCCGCCACCGCATCGAGCGACACGAGACCAATCGGGGGATTGGGGCGGCGCTCAAGACCGGGGTTCGCGCCGCGCGGGGGAGGTACGTGACGTTCCTCCCCGCCGATGGCCAGATCGAGCCCGAGGCGGTGGGCGTGCTGCGGGCCGAGGCGGAGCGAACGGGGGCGGACGTGGTCCTGAGCGTCTACGCCGGCCGCGACGACGGCCTCGCCCGGACGGTGCTCTCGGCCGGCGTGCGTACGCTGATCACGGTCGTCCACGGCGTGCGGCTGCGGAGCGACGGGCCGTACCTGTTCCGTCGCCGCCTGTTCCAGCCGGACGATCTCCCGCCGGACACCTTCTTCCTCAACTTCGAGTTCCCGATCCGCGCCCTGGCGAGCGGTCTGGCCGTCCGAACGGTGACGATCCGCTGCCGGCCGCGGCGGGCGGGGGTGTCCAAGTCGGCGCGCGTCGGGCGCGCCCTCGGCGTCGCCCGCGACCTGCTCGACATGCGGTGGCGTCGCTGGTCCCGGGCGGCACGCATCCTGGCCGGGTGAGCGCGCCCGCCGGGCGCGGTCAGTCCTGCTGGAGCTGGCGGAGCCGCTCCTGGACCATGTCGCGCAGCCGCTCGAGGAGCGTCCGGCGGCTCGGCTCGTCCATCGCTTCGTCCGCCAGCCGATACAGCGTGGTCTCCTCGTGCGCGGAGTGGGTCCTCAGGCGCTCCAGGAACTCGTCCACCTTGTCCCGACGGATCGTGTGGAGCTCGACCTCGAGGCCGAGCTCGTCGAGGTCGCGGCGGATGCGCTCGTGCTCGGTCCGCATCTCGGCGAGCAGCGCCTCGTCCCTGACGAGGGGGAACATCGACTCCTCCTCGGCTCGGAGATGGGCCTGGAGGCCGGCCTCGAGCTCGCGCCATGCCTCCACGACCACGTCCGACGTGGCGCCCTCGGCCGCGTCCATCAGCCGGTCCATCGCAGCCTCGAGCCGCTGATGGTCCTCCATGAAGTGCTGGCGCAGCGACGATGTGGTCATGCGAGAGTCCTCCGACCCCGAGGTATACCCCAGCCGCGCGCCGTCCTGCCCGGTGGTGTCGGGCGGAGGGGGGTGTAGATTCCCGCCGCGTGGGGAGCCTCCGGGACGATCTCGCTCGGGACGCGGAGCGCGTCTGGGAGACGCACATCTCCTGGGTGTTCGCTCGCGGCGGCGAGGTGTTCAAGGTGAAGAAGCCCGTCGCGCTCGGCTTCCTCGACTTCTCGACCCTGCCGCGCCGGCGGGAGGCGTGCGAGGCGGAGGTCGCGCTCAACGCGCGGTTGGCCCGGGGCGTCTACCGCGGCGTCGAGCCGATCACGCGGGATCCGGACGGGACCCACCGGCTCGGGGGCGCCGGCACGCCGGTCGAGTGGGCGGTGCGGATGCGCCGCCTCGCCGACGAGGACCGCGCGGACGTCCGCCTCGAGCAGGGCCTCCTCGGCCTCGACGACGTCGACCGGGTGGCGGAGCACCTCGCCGCGTTCCACGACCGGTGCCGGGCCGACGACGCCACGGCGGCCTTCGGTCGCCCCGAGGTGATCCGGGGGAACGTCACGGAGAACTTCGAGCAGACCCGCGGGGTGGTGGACGCGCTGCTGCGGCCGGAGCAGGCGCGCGCGATCGAGGCCTGGCAGCTCGCCTTCCTCGAGGAGCGGGAGGAGCTGTTCCTCGAGCGCGTGGCCGCGGGTCGGGTTCGCGACGGCCACGGCGACCTCCGCCTCGAGCACGTCTACCTCGAGGTCGGCGGGGAGGTGCAGATCATCGACGGCATCGAGTTCAACGAGCGCTTCCGCTTCGCCGACGTCTGCGCGGACATCGCCTTCCTCTCCATGGACCTGGCGTGGCATGGGCGGGTCGATCTCGCCGAGCGCTTGCTCTCGGTGTACGCGCGGGAGGCGAACGACTTCGACCTCTATCCCCTGGTCGACTTCTACGAGAGCTACCGGGCCTACGTCCGCGGGAAGGTCCGGACGATGCTCGCGGCGGACGCCGGCGCTCCCGCCGAGGCCCGCGCGCGTGCGCGTCGCGAAGCCCGCCGCTACTTCCTGCTCGCGCTCGCCGCCGACCGGCGCCCGCTCCTGCCCCCGACCCTGGTGGCGGTGGGGGGCTGGATCGCGGCCGGCAAGTCGACGCTCGCCGACCGCTTGAGCGCGGCCATGGGGGCCCCGTCCATCGCGACCGACCGGATCCGCAAGCACCTGCTCGGCGCGGAGCCGACCGAGCGTCGCTTCGACGACGCGTTCGAGGGGGCGTACGACCCGGGGGTCACCGACCGGGTCTACGCCGAGGTCGCGCGGCTCGCGCGCGTGGTGCTCGACAGCGGCCGGCCCGTGATCCTCGACGCGAGCTTCCGCACGCAGGCCCAGCGGGCCGTCGCGCGCCGGGTCGCCGAGGACGCCGGCGTGCCCTTCCACTTCGTCGAGTGCCGCGCCGACCCCGAGGTGTGCCGCGCCCGGCTGCGGGAGCGCCACCGGCGCGAGAGCGTGAGCGACGGTCGCCTGGAGATCTTCGACGCCTTCCTGGCGAGCTGGGAGCCGGTCGAGGACCTCGGGTCCGGCCAGCATCACGTGGTCCGAACCGACGGCCCCGTCGACGCCGTGGTCGAGCCGCTCCGCGCGGTGCTCCCGCTCTGGCCCCCGGCGCTGACGGGCTAGGAGCCCCTCGCGGGCTCCCCGAGCCGACGGGCGCGCCGGGGACCCGGCGTGCCACGTCAGCGCTCGATGACCCGGCCGCCGCCGTCGGCGACGATCGTCAGGGCGCCGACGTCCCGCGCGAAGATGTCGCCGTCCCCGTCGTCCACGCTCGCCTCGCCGGAGATCCGCTCCAGGTGGATGTCGCCGTCGCCGTCGACGATCCGGACGGAGCCGGCCACGTCGACGACCTCGATCGAGCCCTCGCCGTCCTCGAGGTCGACG
The DNA here is from genome assembly GCA_050331215.1 of Sandaracinaceae bacterium. Taxonomy (GTDB): domain Bacteria; phylum Myxococcota_A; class Polyangia; order Polyangiales; family Sandaracinaceae; genus JBHJHB01. The sequence goes on from JBHJHB010000027.1 coordinate 39,253, forward strand.
TCGCCGCCGACGTCCTCGAGCCGGATCTGCCCGTCGCCGTCCCGCAGCGTGACGTCCCCGGCGATGTCGCGAAGGTCGAGGTGGCCCTCACCGTCCGTCAGGCTCAGGCTCCCGACCGAGCGCACGTCGACCCGGCCGTCGCCGTCGATCAGGGCCACGTCGCCGGCGATATCGAGCAGGAGCATCGAACCGTCGCCGTCGTCGATGAAGGCGTCCTCGGCCACGTCCGAGACCTCGAGGCTGCCGTCGCCGTCGCGGAGGTCGAGGCGGGCGATGTGGCGGAGGAAGGCCGCGCCGTCGCCGTCCTCGCCGGTGACGCCGAGGCGGGCGGGGAGCCTCACCCGAACGTCAGCCGAGGTGTTGACCGGGGGGTCGTCGAAGCGGACCGTGAGGCGGGCCTCGCCGCCCTGCGTCGGGACGAGCTCGAAGCGGAGGCTCTCCTCGGCGCGGCGCTCGCGGCCCTGGGTGTAGAGGTCGACGTCGACCTGGATCTGGTCGAGGCCGTCGACGCCTTCGACGTCGAGCTCGCCGTCGCCGACGTCGAGCCGGAGGCTGCTCAGGGTCGCCGCATCGAGGTCCTGGCGGTAGCTGGCGACGAGGTCCCGGTCCGTATCGAACCAGCAACCGTGCGTGAGACTCGTGAGCGCGGCGAGCGCCGCGGCGCGGGGGAGAGCGGGGAGGGAAGAGGCCATGGATCAACTCCTTTGGCCGCGAGTCCCCGAGGCCGGCGGCAGCGTTCACGCTCCGCCAGCGGCAGCGCTCGACCCAACCACGGACGATCGCTGCGCTGTAGGTTCTTCAACGGGAATCCACCCCCGGAGGGCCTCCGATGGCCGCCGCACGCGCCTCCGGGAGCCCGTCCTCGAGCGCCTCGGTCATCCACGCCGCCGCCGCCTCGCCGTGTCCCGCCGCGAGCAAGAGCAGCGCGGCGAGGTGCAGATTGCGGGCGGGGTCGTGGATCGCCCTCGTCCGGCTGTAGGCGGGGCCCGGACCCGTCCAGGGCCGGGTCTGCGCGGGCATCGGCGGCGCCGCCGGCAGCGCGAAGGCGCGGTCGAGGCCCGCCGTCACCGCCTCGAAGGCCTCGGCCCCCCGGCCGCGGCGGGCCCGCGCCAGCCCCCGGGCGAAGCCGCCGCGGGTCGCGGCCTCGATACCCTCGCCGGAGCCGGGGGTGGCC
>JBHJHB010000028.1:0-47661 GCA_050331215.1 Sandaracinaceae bacterium
CGGCCCGCTCTCTCGCGTCTGCCCGACCTCTTGCTCGACCGGGCGCGTACCTCCCCGTGGGGGCTCGCCTTCGTCTTGCGGGCGGGCGTGGCCAACGCCGCCGCGCCCGCCGACGGGGCCGTCGAGGGGCCGGAGGCGGCCGAGGAGGCGGACGCCGGTGCACCCTGAGGCCGAGGCCGAGGGCACCCCGGTCGAGTCCCGCGCCCTGTTCCAGGCCTGGCCCTCGCTCCGTGGCGCGGTGCCGTGGGTGCCGCTCGGGCGCTTCCCGACCCCGGTGACGCCGCTCGACGGCGTTGCGGCGAGCCTCGGCCGACCCGGCGCGGCGCTCTACGCGAAGCGGGACGACCTGAGCTCCCCGGTGTACGGCGGCAACAAGGTCCGGACCCTCGAGGCGCTCTTCGGCCGGGCCCTCGCGGCCGGAGCCCGACGGATCGTCGCCACGGGCGCGTACGGATCGAATCACGCCGCCGCCACCGCGCTCCACGCACCGCGGGCTGGCCTCGAGGCGGGCGCGATGCTCTGGCCCCAGGCCTTCAGCGCGGCTGCGGAGGAGAACCTGCGCGTCGTGATCAGCCACGTGGCGTGGCTCCGGTCCCTGCCCCACTGGTCGGTGTTCCCCTTCGCCCTCGCGGCGCGCCGCCGGGCAGGCTCCGACCACGTCATGGTACCGGGCGGCGCGGTCCCGGCCGGCGGCCTCGGCTACGTGAGCGCCGGCCTCGAGCTCGCGCACCAGGTGCGGGCTGGGGCGCTCCCCGCCCCCGCCACCCTGGTGCTCGCGGTGGGCTCCACCTGCACGACGGCCGGGCTCCTCGTCGGCCTGGAGGCCGCGGCGGAGCTCGGCCTGCTCCCGCAGCCTCCCCGCGTGCTCGCGGTCCGGGTCACGCCGTGGCCGATCACCGCGTCGTGGCGGATCGTGAGCCTCGGGGTCCGCATCGCCGAGCTGCTGGCCTCCCTGACCGGCGACCCACGCCTCGCCTTCGACCGCCGCCGGCTCGGCGCGCGGCTCACGGTGGACGGCCGGTACCTCGGCCCCGGCTACGGGGCGCCGACCGACGCCGGCCGGGCGGCGATTCAACGGTTCCTGGCGAACGGAGCCTTCCGGCTGGACACGACCTACAGCGCGAAGGCGGCGGCGGCCCTGTGCGACCGCATCGAGGCCGGCCTCGATCGGGGCCCGGTGCTCTACTGGGCCACGAAGTCCACGGCGCCGCTCCCGGCCCCGTCCCGGGAGGCCTGGAAGGACGGGCCCCGGCGCATGGTCCGGTGGCTCGACCGCGGTCCCCGGTGAGGCCGCGTCCACCGAGGGTCGCCATGGAGCCCGTTCGACACTTCGCCGACGTGGAGGCTCGGTGCGGTCGCGTCCCGGGAGGCGGGCCGGCCCGTCGCCGCGGGCCGCTCGGTGCCCTCTCGCCCGGCAGCCACCCCTCCGCGCGCCCCCTGGTGGCGGGCAGGCACCGTCGCATGCCGGGGGCTCGGCCGAGCGACCCGGTCCGCGTCGAGACCCTCGGTGGACGCGGCCCCTCAGAGGTCGCTGGCCCAGGCCTCCAGGGTGGCTCGGGTCGGCGGGGCCGGCGGCGGGTCGAGGGGCACCTCGAGGACGGCCCCCGCGAGGTGGCGGCGCAGGGGTTCGCCCCGAGCCCGGAGCGCCTCGAGGTCGGCGGCGAGGTCCTCCCCCGGCTGCCCGCGCCATCCCCGGAAGGCCGGTCGCAGCGCTTCGGGGAGGCATCCGCGGGCCAGGGCATCCCAGACAGCGAAGGCGAGCTGGCCGCCCAGCGCATCGGGGCGCCCCTCGAGAACGGAGAGGACGGTGTCCTCGAGCAGCTCGCGGTGGGCGGGGTCCGCGCCGGGGGAGAGCCGCTCGAGGAGGTAGGCCTGCGTGAGGAAGACCTCCCACCCGAAGGGCCACTCGGCCCGGCCCTCCACCTCGCCGCGCACGCGGTCGAGGTCGATGGCGAAGACCACCAGGTGCACGTACGCGACCCCGTGCCGCGCGGCGAGGGCGCGGTCCATGATCGTCGGCGCCCCGAGGCCCTCGCGCGCGGAGGCGACGGGCAGGCGACGGCGATCGCTCACGCCATCCAGGATGCCGCGGTCGACGATCCGAGACCAGGGACGGCCGGCCGGCGCGCCGCCGGCTTCCCACCGACGGTAGCCTCTGGGTCAGCCGCATGTACCCGGTCCTCCTCGAGATCCCCACCCCGTGGGGCCCGGTGCCCGTCCAGAGCTACGGGACTCTCCTCGCGCTCTCGCTCGTCGCGGGCTGGGCCCTCCTGCGGTACATGGGCGCCGCGCGGGGCGCGGACCGGCGGGTCCTCGACCGGGCGTTCGTCGTCAGCGTGCTCGCGGGCGTGCTCGGCGCGCGGCTCCTGTACGTCCTGACCGACCCCGGCCGCTTCGCTGGCGTCCTCGACGCCCTCGACCCCCGGCACGGCGGCCTGGTCGCCTACGGCGGCTTCGTCGGAGGCCTGCTCGGCGCCGCGGCTGCCTTGCGGTGGACCGACCGCGCTGCCGCCTCGAGCTCTACCGCGCCGAGCCTCGCCGCCTTCGGCGACCTCGCGGCGCCGGGCCTCGCCCTCGGCCTCGGCCTGACCCGGATCGGCTGCTACCTGTTCGGCTGCGATTACGGACGGCCCCTCGGAGACGGGGCGCCGGCCTGGCTCCGGCAGCTCGGGACCTTTCCCCGGTGGCCGGACGGCTCGGGGTCGCCGCCGTTCCTCCACCACGTGGCCCGCTACGGGCTGTCCCCGTTCGCGGACGCCAGCCTGCCGGTGCACCCCGCCCAGCTCTACGCGAGCGCCGCAGGGTTCGTGCTCCTCGCCGTCGCCCTCGGGGTGGGCGCCCGCCGGCGCTTCGAGGGCGAGGTGCTGCTGTCGGTCACGGCCCTCTACGCCGCCTGGCGGTTCGTGGTCGAGCTGGTCCGGGACGACCCGGAGCGCGGTCAGGTCCTCGGCCTGTCGACCAGCCAGGCGATCAGCCTCGTGCTCTTCCCCGTAGCCGTGCTCCTGTATGCGCGCCTCGCCCTCCGGGCGCGGTCGGCGCGGGGCGCCCCGCCCGAGGCTGCGACGGACTGACAGGCTGGACCACGCCCTTCGACAGGATGTCCGGCCGGCCGGCCCGCCGGCGCCCTCAGCGACGAGAGATCCTGTCTTGGGCCGTGGCACGGCGCCTGCTTGCCTCCGGGGCATGCAGGTTCGCGTCGCCATCTACGGGTTGGTCGCCGCCGTCGTGCTCGGCGGCGTGGTGTTCGTCGCCGACGCCCTCGTCGTCACGGACGAGGAGCGTCTGTCGGGCCTGGCCGACGATCTTCTCGAGGCGCGCGGGGACGGCCGGCCGGAGGCTCTTCTCCGCTGGACCGACCTCGACCGCGCGCCGGCGCGGGTCGTGGCTGGCCGTCGGGCGCGAACGTTCGAGGCGCCCTCCGAGGACCTCGACCTCGCGGACGCCGTCCGGGGCGCGCTCGCGCCGCTCGCCGACGCGCGCGACGTCGAGGAGGTCCAGCGGACGGTCCGGGTCGAGGACGACCGCGCGACGGTGGCGCTCCGTGCACGGGCCGACGGTCGGGTCCGGGACCTCGCGCTCCGCCTGCGGCGCAGCGGCCAGGGCTGGGTGCTGACCCGCATCCAGCTACGCTGCCGGCGCCCGGCGGGCGGCCGGCTCTTGCCTGGGCTACCCGGTGGAGCTCGACAGCGGCGAGCTTCCCTCGCAGGTGACGCCGGACTGGCCCCGCGCTGCTCACCGCGCTCGCCGACGAATCGCTCACCTGGATCGGGCACGCCGAGCCGGCCGAGTGGCTCGGCGAGGCCGGGGTGGGTGTCATCGCGACGGGGGGGGGCGTCCCGACGGTCGGGGTAACGTTCGCTTCGGCGGTGTCGACGGTCCACGCCTTGGAAGCCGCGAACCCGGCGTCGATCCTCCACTGATCGCTTGGGACCTCAGCGCGTGATCCGGGCTGCCAGCACTGTTCTCGTCTCGGTCGTCGTCGGGTAGCGCAGCGCCACCTGCGGCGGCGTCGGCGGCCCCGATTCGGGTCCGGATGCCGGTCCCGACTCGGGCCAGGACGGCGGGCGAGACATCGGAATCGATGCCGGGCCGACGCGCGACGCGGGGGCCGATGGCGGCACCGCCGCGGTGTGGACCGAGGCGCCCGGGCTGCCCGACGTGTGTCGGTGGGAGCTCGCCACCGCTCCATCGGAGCCGGCCCTCCCGCTCTCCGAGGGGCCCTGCGACCAGGACGCATAGCCACCCGTGGGTACACCGCGCGCTCCGCGGCTGCTCCGAGCTCCTGCTCGTCCCCGTGGGCGGGCCGTTCATGAGCTCCCGGCCTCCTCCGCCGCGACCCGCATCACGGCGACCGGAGCGGGCCGCCCGAGCCAGCCCTCGAGGGCGAGGGCGGCCTGCTCCACCAGCATCCCGAGCCCGTCGACGGCCCGGATCCCCCGCGCCTCGGCTCGCCTCAGGAGCGCGGTGCGGCGCGGTGCGTAGACGAGGTCGACGACCGCCGCGCGAGGGCTCAGCGCCTCGAGCGGGATCGACCGCGCGAACGCCTCGGCCTCGGGCCCGCCCCCGAGCGTGGCGCTCGTGGCCGGGACGAGGAGGGCGACGCCATCCGCCGCCGCCCTCAGCGCGTCGAAGCCGAAGGCGTCCACCGGGACGTCGACGGCGAGCCCGAGCCCGTCGGCCAGGCGCTCGGCCTCCGGCGGACGACGCGCCGCGACCGCGAGGGACGCCACGCCGGCCCGCCCGAGCGCGGCGACCGCGGCGCGCGCGGCGCCCCCCGCCCCGCGCACCAGCACGCGCCGCCGGGCGGGGTCGCCGCCCTCCCGACGCAGGGCGCGGAGCAGCCCCGGGCCGTCCGTGTTGCTGCCCACCCAGCGCCCGCCCTCCCGGCTCAACGTGTTGACCGCGCCGACGGCGTGCGCCCCGGGGGTCGCCTCGTCCACGAGGGCGAGCGCAGCCTCCTTGTGGGGCAGGGTCACGTTCAGGCCGTCCGCGCCCACCGCGAGCAGCCCGGCCAGCGCGGCCTCGAGCGACCCGGGTCGGACCGGAAGCGGGAGGTACGCCGCGTCCTCCCCGAGCGCGGCGAGCGCCGCCGTGTGGATCCGGGGCGACCGGGAGTGGGCGACCGGCCAGCCCAGCACGCCGTAGAGCCGCGTCCGGCCCGTCGTCATCGCTCCGGGTCCTCGACCCGCGCGCGGAGCACGCCACGATGGAGGCGGATCTCGAGCGGATCACCCGGCGCGGCCCTATCCGGGTCGAGGAGCGCTCGCCCCTCGTGCAGCACGATGCCGTACCCGCGGGCCAGCACCGCGAGGGGGGAGAGGCTCTCGAGCCGCCCCGCGAGGCTCGCCAGGCTCATCCGGCGCGGCCACAGCCGGCCCGCCGCGCGGTCGTGGAGAGCCGCGGCACCGGCGGCCTGCCGTCGACGGGCCCCCTCGAGGCAGCTCTGCAGGGCCGGCGCGAGGCGCCCGACGACGCTCAAAAGGCGCACCCGGTCGGCGCGCAGGCGGCTGCGCGGCTCCTGACGGGCGATGCGCTCCCTCAGGGCCGCGAGCCGCCGCCGGCCGCCCCGGAGCCGCCGCTCCGCGGCGCGCTCCAGGGCCTGGTGGGCCTCCCGGACCCGCGACGCGACGTCCCGAAGCTCGGCTCGGGGCCCCGCGAGGCGCCTCTCCAGCCGCCCCAGGCGCAGGCGGCGGCGACCCACCGTGATCTCCAGGGCCTGGCTGAGCCGCCGAACCTCCTGACCGAGCCGGAGCAACACCGCCGATGGCTCCGGCACGACGCGCTCGATGGCGTTCGAGGGGGTCGCGGCGCGCGCGTCCGCCACCAGGTCGACGAGGGTCTCGTCCGCGCCGTGGCCGAGGCCCGACACCACGGGCACCGGACATCGGGCCACCTCCCTCGCCACGCCGAGGTGGTCGAACGCCGAGAGGTCGGTCCGGGCGCCGCCGCCGCGGCAGACCACCACCACCTCGACCCCCGGGACCCGCCCCAGCCGCCGCAGCGCTCGCACGAGGCTCGCGGGGGCATCCAGGCCCTGGACCCTCGCGTGGCTGACCACCAGGCGCACCGGCGCCCGCCCCCGCGCGACCTGCAGCACGTCGTGGAGCGCTGCGGCGTCCCGGCTCGTGACCCCCCCGCCCCCGCGCGGGTAGACGGGCAGCGGCCGCTTGCGGGCCGGGTCGAGGAGACCCTCGGCGGCGAGCTGGGCGCGGCGGCGCGCGAGCTCGGCCGCCCGGTCGCCCTCCCCCGCCGGCAGGGCGAGGCGGGCGACGAGCTGGAGCCCGCCCCGGGGCTCGTAGAGCGTGAACCGCCCGGCGATGCGCACGCGCTCCCCCTCGGCCATCCGCGCACGGGCGAAGCGCGCGTCGGTCCGGAACATCACCGCCCGGAGCTGCGCGTCGTCGTCCGCGTCCTCGAGCGTGAAGTAGAGGTGGCCGCTGCCCCCCCGCGTGACGTCCCGAAGCTCGCCCTCCACCCACACCTCGCCCCAGTTCTCGAGCCGGGCTCGTACCCGGCGGGCGAGCTCCCCCACCCGGTAGATGCGGGGCCGTTCGGTGGCCGGTCGCTGCACGGTCCGAGGATAGGATGGATGCCGCGATCGGCCCGGGAGGCTACAAGGCGGCCGTGCGCGCCTACCTCGGCCTCGGCTCGAACGTGGGGTCCCGGGAGGCGTTCCTCCGGGCCGCGGCCACGCTCCTACCGGTCGGCCAGGATCTGGACCTGGTCGCGCTGTCCGAGCCCGTCGAGACGGACGCCCTGGGGCCGCCCCAGGCGCCGTACCTGAACGCGGCGGCGGCCGTCGAGACGGCCCTGCCCCCCCTGGCGCTCCTCGATCGGATGCTCGCGATCGAGCGGGCCCTCGGACGGGAGCGGCGGGAGCGCTGGGGCCCGCGGACCCTCGACCTCGACCTGCTCGAGCTCGCGGATGGCCCCGTCGATCATCCCCGCCTCCGTGTGCCGCACCCCGGGCTGACCTCCCGCGGGTTTGCGCTGTCGCCGCTCCTGGAGGTCGCCCCCGCGCTCCGGGGGCGCTACCGGGCGGCGCTGGACGCGCTCGGCGGCCCGCTCGGGTCGCGCGGCTGGTCCGCGGTCGAGCGAGTGGGCGGGACCGTGCGGGTGCGAGCGGCCACCGGGGCCGACGCGCTCGCCCTCGGGGTGACCGCCGTGTCCGGTGGCGGGGAGGCGGCGGGGACGACCCGCCTCGTGGAGGCGCGCTCGCCCGAGGAGCTGGCGCGGCGCGCGGTGGCGGAGGCGCCGCTCGCGGGCATGACCGTCCTCGGCCTCGACCCGCCGCGGGGCCTCCTGCTCCCCGCCGCGCCCGCCTCTGCCGCTCGCAACCGCCCGATACCGCTGGGCGCCGTCCGCATTCGAGGGACGCTCTTCGAGGCCGACTTGTTGTGACTCCGCGGCCGGCGAAGTTACGATGAACCGGACGCCGATGGTGAGCTGGAGTCGTCCGAATGGCTGACACGCGCAGAGACAAGCGCGCCCCGATCTCCCTCAAGGTGAGATTCAAGAGCGCTACGCTCGATGAGTTCATCGAGCAGTACTGCGCCGACATCAGCCGGGGGGGGATCTTCATCAAGGCGAAGTCGCCGATGGCCGTCGGGACGCTGCTGAAGTTCGAGTTCCAGCTCAAGGACGAGTCCCGGCTGATCCACGGCGTCGGCCGCGTCGTGTGGAAGCGCGACCCCGCTCACCCGACCGGGAAGGCGCCCGGGATGGGGATCAAGTTCATCAAGATGGACCCGGAGAGCCGGGCCCTGGTGGACCGCATGGTCGCCAGCCGGGGCGACCAGCCCGGCCGCTACGACGAGGGGGAGCTCGGCACGGGAGCCGAGCCCCAGGGCTCGTTCTTCCCGACGACGAGCGCCCCGTCGGAGCTTCCCGCGCCGGAGGACCGGACGCAGGTGCGCCACGCGAGCGAGTTCCTCGCCAGCGCGCTCGCGACCGGTGGCTCCGAGTCCGTCACCAGCGAGGCGGAGGAGCGAGCCGCCGAGGCCCGGCGCCGGACCGAGGAGATCGAGCAGGCCCGGGCGGTGCGGCGGCGCCGGCGTCCGCGGATCAAGAAGACCCTCGCGGGCGTCGGCCCCGCCGACTCGGCCGAGACCGCGGCCCTCGAGGCGCCGATCGCTGCCCCGGCGAGCTTCGGCGCGAGCCTGGGGGCGGACGACACGGCTCCGGCCTCGACCGCCGGGTTCCCCGGTCCGAGCGCTCCTTTCCCGGGGTTCGACGAGGATCGGGACGCCGGCTTCCCGAGCGATCCGGCTGGCGGACAGGACCTGTTCGAGACCGCCGCGGCGGCCGCGACTGGCCAGTCGGCCGAGATCCAGGCTTACAGCGGGGATCGGGGGGACGTCCCCGGGTCGACCTCGACGCCGGTGCTCGAGGGCCTGGGCAGCTTCCCTCCGGCCGACCCGCCCGCGCCGGCGCCCTCGGCGTACCCGAGCCTCCACCAGGGGCCAGCGAGCGGGCTGCCGGGCTGGGACGAGGGCCCGTCCCGCCCGTCTCCCCACGACCCGATCCCCTCCGATCACGAGCTGGCGCTCACGACCTACGACCCCCCGGCCGATCCGTCCGCGGCGCCCGCGCCTGCGCCGCCGCCGCCGCCGGCCATGCCCCGGGAAGCCGCCGCGGCCCCGGTGGCGCCGCCCCTCGAGGACGTGGGTCAGGCGCCCGTAGCGGTCGCGCCCTCCGAGGGGGGCGGGTCGCGCCGAGGTCGCTCCTACGTCGGCCTCGTGTTCTTCGCCCTGATCGCCCTCGTCGCGATCGGGATCCTGGTCTGGCTCCAGGTGGGTCCCTCCCTCGAGAGCCTGACCGATCGCTTCCTCCCTGGCGCCGCGACGACGCCCGCCGAGGACACGGAGGGCACCCCGACGGTGGACGAGCCGGCGGCAGCGGACCCCGCCGCGCAGGACGAGGCGGAGGGGGTCGCGGCCGCCGCGGAGCCGGAGCCGGACGTGGAGCCCATGCCGGCCGCGCCGCCCGTCGAGGTCCAGGTCGAGAGCGTGCCCCGAGGGGCGACGATCGCGGTCGCGGGCGAAGAGCGCGGGACGGCGCCGGTCGCCGTGACCCTCCCCCTCGGCCAGCCGGTGGAGGTGCGCGCTCGCCTCGCGGGTCATCAGGACCAGGTCCTGGAGGTCACGGCGACCGAGAGCCCCGAGCCCCTGCGCTTCGACCTGGCGCCGATGCCGTACGTGTTCCGGGTCGAGGGGGCGCCGGAGGGTGCGCTCGTGCGCGTGGTCGGCGGCTACTCCTTCGAGGCACCCGGCGAGGTGGTCCTCCGGGCCCGGCCCCGCGGCCGCACCGTCTTCGAAGTGCGCGCCCGGGGCTACGAGACCCGCCAGGGGATGCTCGATGTCGCGGACTTCGTCGAGACGGACGGGCGGATGGGCGCGGTGCGCGAGGTGCAGCTCGAGTCGGCCTACGGGGCGGCGCGCTCGCCCGGGCGCTCGCCCACCCCGGAGGACACGCCGAGCCCGGCGGGCCAGCCCGCGGGCCCGTCCACACCCGAGGCACCATCGCCCGCTCCCGAGGAACCGCCGCCCGCTGCCGAGGCACCGCCGCCCGCCGATCCGCCCCCGGCCGCCGAGCCGGGCGACGAGCGCGTTCCGGAGATGCCGTTCTAGTCAGCTGTCTCGGCGAAGAGGTCGGCGCCGCGCTATCCGCTCAGCGGGCGGGCGAGGAACGCCATGTCCTCGCCGACCGGTACGCCGTCGTTGGGCATGAGCACGAAGCACGGCTCCCGGAGCCGGAGCTCGGTCAGGCGGTCGCGCGCGAGGACCTCGCCCGCCTCGAACCGGTCGAGCCCCACCACGGGGCGCGTGAAACGGAAGCCGAGGCTCGGCCGCGCGACCACCTCCGCCACCTGGAGCACCCGGACGTTCCGGTCGTCCGCGGGCGTGCCGTCCAGCAGCTCGAGGGCCCTCAGCAGGTTCAGGGTGCAGAGCTCGGCCCGGCGCGGGGCCTCGGGGTCGGCGTGCTGACCGCACTCCACGCTGATGCCGGGGCGCTCCCGTCGGCCCATGGCGCCGATGGTGACCCGGTTCATGCGGAGCCCGGGGCTCTCCCAGCCGAGCGTGGCGTAGGGAAACCCGAGCCGCTTCGCCAGCCGTAGGGCGTCCGGGATCTCGTTGACGATCGCGAACGGCGGGGTGGGCCGGGTCGCGGAGTGGATGTCGAGCAGGACGTCGAGGTCTTCGAGGACCGGCCGAAGGGCGGCGGCCCGGCGATGCTCGGAGACCCAGCGGCGCTCCGGGAGGTCGAGGAGGAACCGGAAGTCGAACAGGCGGTTGAGGTCGACGCCGCCCTCGGTGAAGCGCCGGTCCTGCCGGGTGGCCTCCGGGTTGCCGTGCACCAGGACGAGGGTGCCGCCCCGCAGATCCAGCCGGCCGGCCCGCGCTTCGGTGCGGAGGCGCTCGATCACCGGGAGCCCGCAGCGCTCGTTGCCGTGCACCGCCGCGAAGACCCCGACGCGAGGCCGTGGCCATGTCGTCGAGTGAGCGATCCGCGTCACCGCGGGTACGTCCGGGTCGTCGAGGGCGTGAAGCATCCGGCGGCGGCGAGAACCGTTGGGGTCTAGCACGGGTCCGCGCCCCCCGACGTGCGGAGCCTCCCGCCGGCTCGTCCGCCGCGGGGGCTGGATTCCAGGCACAGGAGAACTCCGGGGTCAGGAAAGCAGTTACACGCGCGCCGCTTGCGCGTACCGATTCGTGTCCTACGTCCCGTTCTCGGGGCACGAACAACGTCGAGAGGTCCAGGGAGATGGACGATCTGCCGACTGACGAGGGAACGCGCAGCCCGGGTGGTCCGCACGATCACCGGACGGGTCGAGGTATGCCGACTGAAGAGCCCGCTCGCCGCTGGCACGTCCGCCGCGCGCAGCGGATCGTGCGGGACCACCCCACCGTCAAGGGCCTGGTCGGGCCGGACCCCCGAACGGCAGCGGTCATCCTGGGCCTCGCGGGCCTCCACTACGCCGTCGCCTGGGCGTGCCGGGACATGCCCTGGTACCTGGCGCTGATCCCCGCCTATCTCGTCGGGATCATCATCGCCCACGCGCTGGCGGTCGCCATCCACGACTGCGCCCACGACCTCGTCTTCCGCCCGCGCTGGGCGAACAAGCTGATCTCGATCGTCGCCAACGTTCCACTGATGTTTCCCGCCGCGATCGACTTCCGGCACAAACACCTCGAGCACCACCGCCACCTGGGGGAGGAGCGCGGGCGAGATACGCAGATGCCGACGGGCGCGGAGGCCCGGTGGGCGGGGCGCTCGCCACTTCGCAAGGCGCTGTGGCTCACCTTCGGCCCGGTCGTGGTCCACGCGACGTCCGGCCCCGAGGGTCATCGGCGGCGGGCCGCCGACCCGTGGGTTCTGCTCAACGTGGTCGCCACCGTGACCCCCTTGCCATTCCTCCTGTGGTGGTCCCCGGCGGCCTTCGCGTACCTCGCGGCGAGCTCGTTCCTCGCCTTCGGGCTCCACCCGGTGGGGATTCGACGGTACGCGGAGCACGTCGCGGTCCGTCGGGGCCAGCCGACGAACAGCTACTACGGCATGTGGAACCTGCTGGCCCTGAACGTCGGCCACCACGTGGAGCATCACGACTTCCCGGGCATCCCCTGGAGCCGCCTCCCGGAGCTGCGGCGCCTGGCGCCGGAGCGCTACGACACGCTGGTCGCCGTCCGCTCGTACAGCCGCCTCCTCCTGGCGCTGCTCTTCGACCCTCGCTACCCGGTCGACCGCTACGTGGCGGCCGCCGAGGACGAGGGGGATGGGACGATCGTGCAACGTCCCGCGCCCGGGCTCGCGTCGGCGCGCTGACCGCGCTTTCTTTCCCCGTCGATTCCGGCCCCCTAGAAGGGTAGAGTCATCGGCCGGCACCGAGCTTGATGCGAGGCGAACACGGAGGCTTAGGTCAGCGATCCGCGCTGAAGGCGGACCTGGAGTTCTCGGGGACGGAGAGGTTCGAGGTCCGTCGCCGGCTGGGCTCCGGTGCATTCGGCGTCGTATTCGAGGGGTACGACCACGAGCGCCAGGGCACGGTCGCGCTCAAGTGGCTCAGTCGGGTCGACGCGGAGACGCTGCACCGCTTCAAGGCGGAGTTCCGTAGCCTCGCGGACCTGAGCCACCCCAACCTGGTCCAGCTCTTCGACTTGATGACCGACCAGGACCGCTGGTTCTTCTCGATGGAGCTGGTCCGCGGCGTGGCGCTCCCCGAGTACTTCCGGCCCGAAGTGCAGCAGGCCTTCGGGCTGGAGGAGACGTACACGCGCGATACCGTCATCGACGGATCCCCGCCGCCCGCCGAGAGCGGCTTGACCCGTCGCCCGTCGCGAGCCGGCGCCTTCGACCTCGCGGTCGACGAGATCGTGCGGGTCTACCGGCAGCTCGCCCTCGGGGTGGGTGCCCTCCACCGGGCGGGCAAGCTCCACCGCGACCTGAAGTGCCAGAACGTCATGGTCACGCCGGAGGGGCGCGTGGTGCTCCTGGACTTCGGCCTCGTGTGGGACGCGCGAGCGGCGGTGTTCCAGGCGCGCGCGGGACGCCCGGAGGTCGCGGGCACGCCCCTCTACATGGCCCCCGAGCAGTGCGCGGGGGCGCCGGTGGGCCAGGCCGTCGACTGGTACGCGGTGGGCGTCATGCTCTTCCGCACGCTGACCGGCGAGCTGCCCTTCGAGGGGCATCTCTACGAGGTGATGGCGCGCAAGCAAGCGGAGGACCCGCCCCGGCCGTCCAGCCGGACGGCGGGGGTCCCCCGGGAGCTCGACGACCTCTGCGTACGCCTCCTGGCTCGGGACCCGGCCGAGCGGCCGGGCGCGGAGGAGGTCCTCGCGACCCTGGGCGCCTCACCCGGGGCCGAGGCGATCGAGCGGCGCTCCGCCCCCGACCTCTTCGTCGGCCGGCGGCGGGAGCTCCGGGCCCTCGAGGAGGCGCGAGGCCAGGCGCTCGCGGGGCAGGTCAGCGTGGCCTTCGTGCACGGCGCGAGCGGCATCGGCAAGACGTCCCTGGTGCGCCACTTCCTCGAGCGGCTGCATGCCGCCGAGGAGGACACCTGGATCCTGGAGGGGCGCTGCTACGAGCGGGAGTCTCTGCCCTACAAGGCCCTCGACGCGGTCGTGGACGGCCTCGCGACCCGCCTCAAGGCGCTGCCCTACCGGGCGGTCCGTCCGCTGGTCCCGGCCCACGTGCGGGACCTGGTGCGGGTGTTCCCGACCCTGGCGCGCGTGCCGGCCTTCGACGACGCCGCCTCGCCGGTCTGGGAGGTCCCCGACCCGCACGAGCGCCGACGGCGCGCTGCGGCGGCGCTCGGCGACCTGCTCCGCCGGATCGCGCGGACCCGGCCGCTCATCGTGTTCATCGATGACCTGCAGTGGGGCGACCGGGACAGCGCGGCGCTGCTCCGGCCGCTGTGGCAGGGGCCGGAGGCTCCGCCGGTGCTCTGGGTCGGCACCTACAGGACGCGGGAGGCCGAGACCAGCCCCCTGCTCCTCGCGCTCGGCGTGCCGTCGGAGCGTCGAGCGGGGGAGCTGTGGGTCGAGGTCGGCGAGCTCGCCCACGAGGAGGCCCGGACGCTGCTCGAGCTGCGGCTGCGCGGCGCTCCGCGCGACGAGCAGGCCCTGGACGCCCTGTGCGCGGACGCGGCCGGGAGCCCCCTGTTCCTCGACCTCCTCGTCCGCCGCGCGCAGTCCGGCGGCCGGTCGTCCGGCCCGGGGGACCTGGCGGCGGTGCTGCGGGAGAGGCTCCGGGCGCTGCCCGAGGGCTCCCTGCGCCTGCTGGAGCTGCTCGCGGTTCGCGGGCAGCCGTTGCCCCAGCCCCTCGCGAGCCGCGCGCTCGGCACCGACCGCATCGACGCGATGGCCTTCACCCACCTGGTCAACGGGCGCCTTCTGCGCGTGCGCGAGACCGACGACGGGGTGCAGCTCGAACTCTACCACGACCGGTGGCGGACCACGCTCCTCGAGCACCTCGACGCCGACCGTGAGCGGGCCCATCATCGGGCGCTGCTCGCGGCGCTCGGCGACAGGGCGGACCCGGAGAGCCTGGCCCTCCACCACCGTGGCGCCGGAGACCTGCCGCGCGCGCTGCACTTCACGCTGCTCGCGGCCCGGAGGGCGGACACGGCGCTCGCGTTCGTCCGCGCGGCGGAGCTCTACCGCGCGGCGCTCGCCCTGCTTCCGCAGCTCCCCGCCGAGGACCGCCCGCCCGTGGAGGTCTCCGCGCTGCGCGTCGCGCTGGGGGACGCGCTGCGCAACGCGGGGCGTAGCGCGGAGGCGGCGGAGGCGTACCTCGCGGCCGCGATCGACCGGTCGGGCCACGACGCCGTGGAGCTCCGGCGAAGGGCGGCCGAGCAGTACCTGTTCGGCGGGCACCTCGACCGGGGGATGGACGTGCTCCGGGAGGTGCTCCGGGAGCTCGGGCTGCCGATGCCGACGGCCGCGTGGCGCGCCGTCGGGGAGCTGGTCCTCCGCCGGGCCCAGGTCCAGCTCCGCGGCCTCGCCTTCGCCGAGCGCGAGGAGCCCCTCGACGACGCCCTGGCCTGCCGCATCGACGTGTGCTGGTCCGTCGCGATCGGCCTCGCGATGATCGAGCCGGTGAGGGCGGGGGTGTTCCAGACCCGCCATCTCTTGATGGCATTGGGCGCGGGGGACCTCGACCGGGTGGCGCGCGCGGTGGCGGTCGAGGTGCCGTTCAGCGCGACGTCGGGCAACCGGGCCCACGAGCGGACCGCGCGCCTTCGGGCCACGGGGCAGGAGCTCGCCGAGCGCGCCGGGAGCCCGTACGTGCGGGGCCTGTTGGCGTCGTCCTCGGGCGGGGCGGCCTGGCTCGAGGGGCGCTGGCTCGCGGCCCTCGCCCTCGAGGAGCGGGCGCTCCGCATCCTGCGCGAGGAGTGCCGCGGGGTCGCCTGGGAGCTCGCGAGCTCGACGATCGTGCTGTTCGACAGCCTCTGGCGCACCGGCCGCTGGCCCGAGCTCTTCGAGCGGTTCCCGGCGATCCTCGCCGACGCCGAGGACCGAGGCGACCGGCTCCTGAGCATCTACCTGCGCATCAAGTTCCGGTCGCTGGTGCTGCTGAACGAGGACCGCCCCGAGGACGCGATGGGCGAGGCTCGGGATGCCCTGGCGCAGTGGTCCCAGCCGACGTTCCAGCTGCTCCACCTGTGGGAGCTGTTCACCCAGGTGGAGGCGCTGCTGTACGCGGGCCGCCCCAGCCTGGCTCAGCGCGAGCTGCGGGAGAGGTGGCCGGCCCTCAAGCGCTCCCAGCTCTTGTCCCTCGAGATGTACGACATGACGATGCACGACCTGGCCGGCCGCGCCGCGCTCGCCGCGGCCGTGGAGGCATCCGGGTCCAGCCGCCGGAGGTTGCTCCAGCGCGCGGGTAGGCACGCAGGCCGCCTCGAAGGGAGCGGCGCGGCGTGGTCCCGCGGGCTGGCCGCGCTGCTCCGGGCGGGCATCGCACATGCCCAGGGCCGCCCCCCCGTCGGGGCGCTCCGCGACGCGGTGCGCGCGTTTCGGGCAGCCGACATGGAGGCCCATCGGTCCGCTGCGGAGGCGCGGGGCGCCGCGGTGACGGAGCCTGGACCGGCCGCGCCCGACCTCGGCGCGCTGCTCGCCCTCGGCGTGGCACGTCCGGAGCGCTGGCTCCGTGTCCTGGCGCCCGGCTTCGAGGCGCCCATGGAGGGGTCGGTGTGAGGCGCCCATGGAGGGTTCCCGCCGCGCTTGGTGTGAGGCGCCCATGGAGGGGTCGGTCCCGCCGCGCACGGCGTGAGGCGCCCCCGGGGCGGGCCTCAGCCCGGCGGGGCGACGGCGCGGCCGAGGGCGGAGGACGCCCGGGCGGGCGGGCGGACCACCTCACCGAACGTCCGCTCTCCGAACACCATCGAGGGCTGCACGCCCGGGGCGAGGGGGCTCGGCGTCACCTCGCTCGACGGGTACATCTGGACGAAGGCGGGGGCCGCCGCGACCCGGTCGACGATCGCCCGCTCCAGGATCATCGAGGTCAGCTGCTCGGCCCCGCCTTCCGGGGTGTTGCAGTTGAGGACCGCCTCGGCGTCGAAGAGCCGGGCGTGTCGGCGCAGGCCGGGGAGCCGCGACTCGTAGGGGCTCCAGCTATCGGCGCTCGTCCCGTTCTCGCTGCAGCCGAAGACGCCCTCCGGGGTGTGCGCGAACAGCGTTTGGTTGCCGCGGGTATGGCCGGGGGTCGCCAAGAGGAGCAGACCGTCGCCGAGCTGGAGGTCTCCGTCGGTCAACACGACCCGGCTCGGGTCCAGGCCCTTCTTGCCGTCCGCTACGAACCACGGCCGCTGCAGCGGGTGCAGGTCGTCCCAGTCCTCCCACTCCACGCGCGGGGCGAGCAGCTTCGCGTTCGGAAAGCGCGCGGGCCAGGGCCCGCGCAGGCCGTCGCCGCTCAGCGTGCCCAGGGTCGGCCGCAGGTCCTGCGTGTGGAAGTGGTCGAAGGCGACCAGGTCGATGTCCTCCGGCGCCAGGCCGTGGTCGGCCAGGCGCTCCACCAGGCTCTTGACCGGAGCCCCCACGAGCGCCTCGGCGAAGGGGTAGCTCTGGAGCAGCCGCCGGAAGTAGGGCGTGGCCTTCGCCCCCTCCCGGTCCGACGGGTTGAACAGGACGTTCCGGACCGTCCCCTCCGCCCGGACCTGAACGAGCAGGCACCGGTGGCGCATCATCACGTAGGGCAGAGGGAGGCTCAGGGCGCCGTGGAAGGCGAAGCGGCTCGGGTAGACCAGGTCGCTCACGTGGAGCGATCGCACCGACACGACCTCGGGCCCCTCCCGGAGCGCGTCACCGAGCACCTCCCCCGCGCGCCGGAGCGCCCGCGCCCGCGGGCCGGGCCGCGCGACCGCGCGCGCCTCGTCGAGGTCGTGGATCCGACGGACCCAGCCGAGCTCGGGGTGGACCGGGTCGCCGACCCTCACCGAGCCCCCTTCGCCTCGGCGCCGGCCACGAGCTCCTCGTAGCTCCGCCCGGGGGCGGGATGGCGGGCGGTGGGCAGACCGGCCGTGGCCCAGCCGCTCTCCTCGCGCGAGCCCGCGAAGCCGGCGCGCTGGTCCGCGATCGCGCCGTAGCCGACGCCGGCCAGCATCTCCGCCGCGCGCAGGGAGCGGCCGCCGGATCGGCAGCCCAGGATCAGCTTGCTGGCGTGGTCGAAGTGGTGCTCGACCACCGACAGGAAGTCGGGGTTGGGCTGCAACCCCTCGGTCGTCTGGTGGAGCAGCGGGATGTTGTAGGCGCCAGCGGGGTGGCCGCGCTCGAACTCCGCAACGGAGCGCACGTCCACGTAGACGTAGCCCTCCTCGTCCAGCCGGCGCTTCGCCTCGTGGGGCGGGATCCGCTCGATCATGGCAAGGCGAATGAGACCCTCCGGAGGTCGAGTCAAGGGGACGCGCCCGACGACGGTCAGGGGCGCCCCTCGTCCGGCGTCTCGATCGCCTCGCGCACGAAGAGCGCCTCGAGGGTCTCCCGGCTCGGGGTCACCGCGCGGAGCCGCGCCCCGGCCTCCAGCGCCAGGGCGACGGTCTCGTCGACGCGGTCCTGGTCCACGGTCACCGCGAGGTGGTCCTCGACCTCCACGACCTGGAGCGCGCGCTGCTCGAGGGCCCGGCGCAGCTCGGGGGCGACGTCGTGGAGCTCGATCTCGGCCCGCGCGTTCCGGGCGCCGAGCAGCTCGTCCAGCCGGCCGGCGTGCCGCACCCGCCCGCCGTGCAGGATGGCGACGCGGTCGCAGAGCCGCTCGACGTCGCTGAGGATGTGGCTCGTGAAGAGGATCGTCGTCCCGCGGCGCCGCTCTTCGAGGATCAGGTCGCGCACCTCCTTGCGGCCGATCGGGTCGAGGCCGCTCATCGGCTCGTCGAGCACCAGGAGCTCCGGGCGATGGAGCAGCGCCTGCGCCAGGCCGATCCGCTGCATCATGCCCTTCGAGAACTTGCCGATCGGTCGGTCCATGGCGTGGCCGAGGCCGACCCGCTCGATCAGGTCCGGCCCCCGAGCCCGGAGCGTGGCGCCGTCGAGCCCGCTGAGGCGGCCGCACAGCTCGAGGAGCTCGAGGGGCCTGAGGTACTGGTAGACGTAGGGGTTCTCGGGCAGGTAGCCGACGCGGTGGAAGACCTCGGGCCCGGGGTTGGGGACCCCGAAGAGCTCGATCGTGCCGCCGGTCGGGAAGATCAAGCGCAGCACGGCCTTGATCGTGGTGGTCTTGCCGGCCCCGTTGGGGCCCAGGAGCCCGAAGATCTCCCCCCGCCGGACCTCGACGTCGACGCCGCGCACCGCTTCGACGCGGCGCCGGAACAGCCCGAGCCGGAAGGTCTTGCGGAGGTCCCGGACCCGCAGGACCACCTCCTCGGCGCCGGACGGGGTCGTCGCCGCGGTCATGCGGGGCCTCCCGCCACCGCGCCGAGGGCCTCGACCACCCGGTCCACGTCGTCGTCGGCCATGCCCGGGTGCATCGGCAGGGCCAGGCCCCGGTCCTCGAGGTCCTCGGCCACCGGGCACGGCGGGGGGGCGGCGGGCCGCAGGCTCGGGAGCCGCGAGAGCGCATAGGACAGCCGACCGCCCTCGACCCCGCGCGCCCGGAGCCCGTCGAGGGTCCGGTCCCGCGCGTCGACGGACGTGCCGGGCGGCAGGACCACCCCGAAGGTCTGGACGTTGCTCTCGAGGCCGTCGCGCCCGCTCTGGCACCGGAGCCGTGGAGGGAGGCCCGCGCGGTAGCGAGCGGCGAGCGCGCGCCGCCGCGCCACCATCGCCTCGAGGCGCTCGAGCTGCACGCGCCCCAGGGCCGCCGCGACCTCCGTCAGGCGCGCGTTGGTGCCCGCCTCCGGGAACGCGCCGCGGCCGGCCTGGCCGTGGTTGCGCAGCACCCGTAGCCGTTCCGCCAGCCGCGGGTCGTCCGTGAAGCAGGCGCCCCCCTCGCCAGTGGTCAGCACCTTGCGGGGGTGGAAGCTCGTCGTCGCGATCCGCCCGAACGCCGCCGCGGGTCGACCGTCGACGGCGCTCCCGAGGCTGCACGCCGCGTCGAGCAGGATCGGGAGATCGCCGAGGGCCGCGGCGATCGCCGAGTGGTCGGACGGCAGGCCGAGCTGGTCGATCACGATCGCCGCGCGGCAGTCGTCCGTGCGGGCCGCCCCGAAGGCCTCGGCGGTGCTGTTCCAGGAGGAGGGGTCCACGTCCACCAGCACCGGGCGCGCGCCGGCCCGCAGGATCGCGTGGGCGGGGCTCGGCCAGCTCAGCGCGGGGCAGAGCACGTCGCCGCCGTCGACGCCGAGGGCTTCCAGGGCCAGCTCGAGGGCGACCGTGCCCGATCCGACCGCCACCGCGTGGCGGCGCCCGGTGACCGCCGCGAGGCCCTCCTCGAAGGCCGCCACCTCGGCCCCCTGGACGAGCTGCCCGCTCCGGAGAACGCGGGCGACCGCGGCTTCCTCCTCCGCGTCCAGGAGCGGGCGGGCCAGGCGGATCATCGGGGGCGGAGCATAGTCGACCCTCCTGCGGACGTCCGTCGCGCCGCGATCCGCGCCTGGCTATGCTCCTCGGCCCGTGCCGCAGCGCTCCGCCCCGCCTCCGCCCGCGCGCCTCGGGCGCTACCGCATCGTGCGGCGCCTGGGCGCGGGCGGCATGGCCGAGGTGTTCCTGGCCCGCGCCACCGGGGCCGAGGGCATCGAGAAGCTGCTCGTTCTCAAGCGGGTGCTGCCGACCTTCGCCCGCCATCCGCGGTTCCTGGGGATGTTCGTCGACGAGGCGAAGGTCGCGATGCGCCTCAACCACCCGAACATCGTGCAGATGTACGCCTTCGAGCAGGTCCGGGACGAGTTCCTTCTCGCCATGGAGCACGTCGACGGGCTCGACCTCGGCCGCCTGGTCGGGGCCTCGCGCCGGGCGGGCCGGCGGATCGGGCCCGGGCTCGCCGCCTTCGTGGTCATGGAGGTCGCCCGGGGGCTCGACTACGCCCACAACCGCCGGGACGAGAGCGGGGCCCCGCTCGACATCGTGCATCGGGACATCAGCCCTCAGAACATCCTCGTCAGCTACGAGGGGGCGGTGAAGATCGCCGACTTCGGCATCGCCCGCGCGGCGCTGGTCAGCGAGGAGTCCGGGGTCATCAAGGGGAAGTTCTCCTACATGTCCCCCGAACAGGCGCGCGGGCTGCCCGTCGACCGGCGCAGCGACGTCTACGCCCTGGGCATCGTGCTCGCCGAGCTCCTGATGAACCGGAGCATGTACCCCGGGGAGCGCGGCGTGGAGCTCCTCGAGCGGGTGCGGGCGGGCGAGCTGACGCGCCCGCGCGAGGTGGACCCGGCCGTGCCCCCCGTCCTCGACGACCTCGTGGCCCGGGCGACCGCGCTGCGGCCCGAGGACCGCTTCGCCACCGCCCGGGAGCTCGCGACGGAGCTGTCCCGGTGGCTCCACCGCCGCTGGTCGATCAGCGACGGGGCCGAGCTCGAGGCCTTCGTCGACGCGGTGGCGCCCCGGGAGGGCACCTCCCCCGAGGGCGCGGCCGCCCCCGGCAGCAGCCCATCGCGCGGGTCGGGGGAGGCGCCACGCGACCTCCGGGAGCGCCGCAACGTCCTCGTCGTCCACGGGCGCCTACGCGGGGCGGCGGACGGTCCGCCGATCCTCGGCGCCCCCGGCGACGGTGGCCCGATGCGCGGCGCCGCGGCGCTCCGCGTGCTCGAGGACATCGCCTACAAGTACGACGCGATCCTGGCGTGGCCGGGCACCGGGCACCAGGACGTGCGCTTCGTGATCGGCCTCGGGCGGCCTTCGGTCGACGACCCTCTCCACGCCGCGCGCCTCGCCCTCGACCTCCTGGACGCCCTCGCGGGTCTCTCGGCCGACCAACCCATGCCCCTTCGGGGCTCGATCGGGGTGAGCCGCGGGCTCGTCGCCGTCTCCCGGCGCGCGGGGCGCCCGAAGGTCGAGCCGGTCGGCGACGCCTTCGAGGTCGCCCAGGCGCTCGCCGAGGCGGGCGAAGAGGGCGAGGTGCGGGTCAGCCGCGAGGTGCAGCGGCTGGCGCGGCGCGCGTTCGCCTTCGAGCCGGAGGGCCAGGACGGCTCCGCCCACCGCCTCCTCGGCGCCCAGCGGCGAAGCGACCCGGCGCTGGTCGGCGCCGCCCCGCCCAGCGGCTTCGTCGGGCGCGACGACGAGCTCGAGGCGGTGGTGAGGCTCTACGAGGAGGTGCTCGCGACCGGTCGCAGCGACTACCTCGCGCTGGTCGGCGACCTCGGGGTCGGCAAGACCGCGCTGGTCGCGGAGGCACTGCGCCGCCTGGCGCCCAGGCCCCGCGTCGTGCGGGTGGACTGCCTCTTCGGGGGAGCCCACGAGCCCTACGCGGCCACGCGGGAGCTCGTCCGCGCCACCCTCGGGATCCGCGACGAGGGCGACGCCGGCGCCGTCCCCGAGGCGGTGCGCCGGGGGCTCGCCTCGCTCCTGCCTGAGGGGCAGCGGGCCGAGGTCGAGGCGGTGCTCGTTCGGCTGTGGGAGGGCGACCGCCAGGCCGTCGACCGCGGCCCCGACCGGTCCCTGCCCCTGGCTCGCGCTCTCCGGATCCTGCTCCGGGCCGTCGCGCGGACGGGGCCGGTCGTCGTGTGGGTCGACTCGGTCCAGCTCGCCGACCTGCCGAGCCTCGAGCTGGTGGCGCGCCTGACCCGGCGCCACCACGACGCTCCGCTTCTGCTGATCCTGGGGAGCCGACCGGACGAGCGCGTCGACCTCCGCCTCGACTCGATCCCACGGCTGGTCCTCGAGGAGCTCCCGCCCCGGGATCGGCAGGCCCTCGTGCGGGCGCGCTTCGGCGGGGCGGAGGTGCCCGCGGAGGTCACCGAGGCGCTGGTCCAGCGCGCCGGCGGCAACGCGTTCTTCCTGAACGAGCTGATCGACACGCTCACCGAGCGCGGGGCGCTGCGGGTCGACCCGAGGGGGGACGGGCCGGGCGTGGTGGTGCGAACGGGGAGCCCCTTCACGCTGCCCACCACGCTCGAGGACGTGGTCGAGGCGCGCCTCGCGGAGCTGCCGGAGGCGGAGCGGAGGGCGCTGCGCTGGCTCGCCGTGGCGGGAGGTGCGCTCCGTCCGGCGGACCTCGAGCAGGCCGCGGGCGAGCCGCTCGGCCCGTCGCTCGACGCCCTCGAGGGTCGCGGCCTCGTCCTGCGGCGGGAGCGCGGGGAGGTGGGGTTCGCGAGCCCCCTGGTCCGCCTGGCGGCCTACGACAGCGTGCACGCTGCCGACCGGGCCTCGATGCACGTGGCGGTGGCGCAGGTGCTCCGCGCGGTCGGCGCCTCCCCGGCCCGGCTGGCGTTCCAGCTCGAGCAGGGCGGCGACCGCGCCGGCGCGGCCGCCGCGTACCTCGCCGCGGCCCGCGCCGCCGAGGGCATCGCCCTCGACGACGCGCTGCGCTTCTACGCGAGCGCGCTCGACCTCGGCCTGTCGCCGGACCTGGCCTTCCATGCCCACGAGGCCCGCGAAGAGCTCCTGCGGCGGCGCGGCCGGCGGGCCGAGCAGGTCGACGAGCTCGACGCCCTCGACCGCCTCGCCGCCGCCGGCGACCCCGCCGTGCGCGCCGTCGCCTCCCTGCGTCGTGCCCGCTTCGCGCTGGACGAGGGACGCCTGGCGGGGGTCGACGAGCTGCTCCAGGCGGGCCTCGAGGCGGCGCGGGCCAGCGGACAGCGCGAGGCCGAGGTCGAGGCGCACTCGCTTCGGGGCCAGCTCTGGCGCGACCGGGGCGAGCCGGCGCGCGCCCTCGAGGCCCTCGAGGCCGCGCTCGAGGGGGCGGCCCGCCTGCCTCCCCTCTGGTCCGCCCGGGCGAGCGCCCTCGTGCAGAAGGCGACCCTGCTCTGGCGTTCGGGCGGGACCGAGGCCGCGCTGCGCCACGCCGCCGAGGCGCTGGCGATCGCGCGGCGCCGGCGGCTCCCGAGCATCGAGGCCGGGGCCCTGAACGCCCTCGGCGTCATCCTCGCCCAGGCGGGCGAGTTCGAGGACGCGATCCGGGTGGTGTGCGCGTCGATCGCCCTCGACCGCCGGAGCGGGGATCGGCACCACCTGGGCCGCAAAGTCTCGAACGTGGGCCAGCTCTACGGCGAGCTCGGTCACCCGGAGCGAGCGCTCGCTTTCCTGGATCGCGCGCTGGAGGTGTTCGAGGCGGTCGACGACCAGGCGGGTCGCTGCGACGCGCTCTGCGCGGTCGCGGAGGTGCTCGCTGCCCAGGGCGCCGTGCCGGAGCGGGCCGACGAGATCGTCGAGGAAGCGGAGCGCCTCGCGACGCGGCTGGACGACCGGAGCGACCTCGCCCGGGTGGGGCTCGTCCGCGCGGAGCTCGCGCTCCGACGGGGGCGCCGCCAGGAGGCGCTCGAGGCGGCGCGGCGAGCCGAGGAGCGTGCGCGCGCGGCCGGCAGCCTCGGGTTCGACGTCCTCGCCCGCGCGCTGCAGGCGTGCGCCCTCGCCCGCTGCGGCCGCTGGGACGACGCGGAGGCCGTCGCGACCGCGCTCCGCGCCGAGACCGCGGGGCGGCGGGACCTCGGGCGCGCCGAGCGTGTGCACCTCGAGGTGGCGCGGGTGCTCGCCGGGTGCGGACGCTGCGGGGAGGCCCGCGACGCGCTCGCGGAGGCGCAGGCGGTCGTCGCGGAGCGCCTCGAGCGAATCCGCGACCCGGAGCTGAGGGCGTCCTACGCGGCCAGCGCGACGGTGAGCGCGGTCCGCGGCGAGCGGCTTCAGGCCCCCTCCTGAGCGCTCCGCGGGGTGGGCCGGGCTCGCCGTCCGGTGGGACCGGGCGAGCGCAGGTCACCCCGTGCGCCGACCCCTCCGGGACGAGCCTGTGGACAAACTGTGCGTCAGCACGCACAGGTGCCTGAAATGAGACCTCTTTGGGGGCGTCCCGGGCCTGTGTTATCAGGCGGGATAGGGGTCCGCGGACGGTGCTGCTGCGGTCGCCACAAGGAAGAGGAAGAGCGCCACCCTATCGTCGACGCCACTTGCGCCGCAAGACCCGAAGGTACGGTTCGACATTTTCTCGATGCGCCATGTAGGCGCGGTCGCCGAGGGTCCGGGCGTGGAGCACCTGGAGGCGGGGATCCTCGACCACCGCGAGGACCCCGAGCGCGCGCCCGAAGAAGTCCGAGTGCTCGACCAGCTTGAGCGCGGGGTCCCAGCCGACCTCCCGCACCCGGGCGGCGCGGGCCATGAAGAAGTTCGGCACCATCGCGCGGCGGGGCAGGCCCCCGATCGTGCCGGTCGGGAGCGGCCCGGCGAGACCGTGGGGGCGCCGATGTCTGGACGGCAGGACCCGGTGGAACGGCAGATCGATCCGGACGCCGCCGGCGAGGTCGATCGCCGGGTGGTCGCGCATCGTCTGGAGGGTGGGCTCGAGACGGGTGCCCGCGAAGAACACGAAGTCGTCGTCGGCCAGGAGCACGAAGGTCGTGTCCACCACGGCGAGGCCCGCGTTGCGCCCGGCCGAGAGGCCCTGGTCGTAGGGCAGGACGACCGAGCGGCAGCCGTCGATCGGGGCCGGCCGCCGACTATCGTCGACCACGACGATCGCGAGGCGCGGGTAGAGGCGCCGGACGCTGGCGACGAGCCGGCGCGCCGCCAGGGGCCGCTCGAAGGTCTTGACCAGCAGGGTGAGGTCCGACAGGTCGGTCGAGCTCGGTCGCCGCCACGCCATCGCGGCTCGATGTACCCGGAGCTCCGCCGCCACGACCCGGTCGTGGATCGCACGCGAGACCGAGTGCTGCGCGAGGCGCCGCCACCGGTCGCCGCCGAACGGGCTCACCCGACCTCGACCTCCCCGATCGAGGTGGCGGCCGCCTCCCCCGTCCTCGTCGCCCGGCTCGCGCCCGTCACTCCCCCCACGATACGCCCCCCGGCTGCGATCATCCGTCCCTCGAGGCTCGGGGGGACCGCGTCGGGTGCCCCGCTCGACCGCCGGGGCCGAAGCTCGGGCCCGTCGGCCCGGCGCCTGCTAGGGTCCCCCACCATGGCGAGCGCCCTCTCCGCCCCCGACCGGATGTGGGAGGACCGCATCACGGGGGATCTCGCGTCCGCGACCTGGCGCGCGCTACGCGTCCTCGACGCCGACCCGGGGCAGCTCGAGGCGGTGCTCCTGCTCCTCGAGCTGCTCGGAGAGAGCCTGCCCCCCGCCCCGCCCTCGCGCGGCAAGCGCCAGCGCAAGGCGCCACCCCGCCGGCCGGGCGACCCGACGCTCCGGCGGGCCGCGCAGCGCCTGGTGGAGGCGCACGTCGCGCGCGGAGACCTCGCCGGCGCGGTGGCCGCAGTCCGGGTGGGCGATCGTGTCGGGCTCGAGCCGGGGGCGGCGCTTCGGCGGGTCGCCGAGCGCTTCGGCCGCGGCGGAGCACCCGAGGGACGCGCGGGGCTCGCCCCGCCCCCGCTGCCGGTGCGCCTGCCCGATGAGGACCCTCCGTCCGGCCTCGACCGCGAGGCGCTCGACGCGGAGGCCCGAGCGGCGCTGGAGGCGTGGAGCCGAGCCGAGCCCGAGCCGAGCCGCCGGGCTCCGCGGGTCGCGCTCTTCGGCCGCCTCGAGCCGGCCGCCCTCGCGGAGCTGCTCGGGACCTTCACCCTGCAGCGGGTCGCCGGGGGCGAGCGCGTGATCACCGAGGGCGAGGAGGGCAAGGCGGCCTACGTCGTCGTCCGCGGTCGCCTCGCCGTCGAGCGGGGCGACGCGCTCCTCGGCGAGCTCGGGCCAGGCAGCCTCTTCGGGGAGATGGCGCTGGTCACCGAGGCTCCGCGCGAGGCGTCGGTTCGGGCCGAGGAGGCCACCCTCTTGCTCCACGCGGGGCGGGACGACCTCGAGGAGGCGGCGCACGGGAGCCCCGTGATCGGCACGGAGCTCACCGCTTTCTGCCGCCAGCGCATGCTGGCCAACCTCGTGACGCTCAGCCCGATCCTGGCCGCCGTGGACCCGTTGCAGCGCGGTGCGCTCGTGGAGCGCTTCCGGACCCGGACCTTCGCGCCGGGCGAGCTGCTGGTCGAACAGGGCCAGGAGGCCGCGGGGCTGTTCCTGATCGGCGGGGGCCGGGTGGCGGTCCGGAGCCACGACGCCGACGGCGAGCAGCTCGAGCTCGCCGCGCTGGGGGCCGGGGACGTCGTGGGCGAGATCAGCGTCGTCCTGCGGCGCCCGGCGACCGCCGACGTCGTCGCGACCCACGCGACGGTGGCCCTCGAGCTCACCCGGGACGCCTTCCGGGACGCGATCCGGGCCCATCCCCAGCTCCTGAATGAACTCTACGAGGTCGCCGCGAAACGGGAGGAGGAGACGCGCTCCGTGGTGGCCCAGCGGGCCCTGGACGTCGAGGAGGTCGTGCTCCTGTGACCGCGCATTCGCCCGAGGCTGCTCCCGCCGCCCGGCGCCCCGTGGGGGCGCCGGACGCGACGCGCCTCGTGCTCGGCGGCGTCGCCATGGAGGTCTGTCCGGCCCCCGGCCTGCCGTGGTCCCTCGGCGAGGAGCACCGCACCATGGCGCGCGCCTTCGAGGCCACGCCGGTCGTCGGATCGGTGCGCTGCGCCGTCGGCCGATTCCCCGGCGGCAGCCGCGGCCCGCAACCCGACCCAGCGGCTCCCCGCACGGTCGCCTGGCGCTGGGGCGCGGAGCGGGCCCGGCTCTCGACGCTCGGGGTCGAGCTCGCGCTCCGCCGGCTCGGCGCCGGCCAGTACGTCGCCCGAGGCGCGGTCGAGCCGGAGCGCGGGGGGCCCTCGTCGCTCTGCACGGCCCTCGCCTGCGCCGTGGTGCTGCGGGAGGGGGGGCTGGTGCTCCATGCCACCGCCGTCGAGCTCCGCGGGCGGGCGGTGCTGTTCATCGGGCCGCGCGGCGCGGGCAAGACCACCGCCGCTCACCAGTGTCGCAACGGACGCTGGATGGCGCGGGACCGGGCGGCGGTGTTCGAGACGGGGGGCGCCTGGCACGTCGCCGGCCTCTGCGGGGGGGACCCGATCCGCCTTCCGCAGAGCGCTGCGGCGGCGCTGCCGGTGGCTGCGGTGCTGAGGGTGCGACGTGGCGACGGGCCGGCCACGGCTCTGCGCGAGCTGCACCCCGCCGAGGCGCTCGTCGCGCTCCGCGAGTCGGTCCAGCGCGCCGGGGACGCCGAGGACGAGGAGCGGGTGCTGGACGCGGCGTCCCGCCTCCTCGCGTCGGTGCCGGTCGCCGAGGCACGGACCGTGATCGGGCCGGACCTCGAGCCTCCGATCGCGGCCTTGCTCGAGGAGCGTTCGTGAGCCTCGGGCCTCGCTCCGAGATCCGACAGGCACGGCGCATCGCGACACGGACCATCGCGGGGCGGGCGGTGGTGATCGTGATCGACGCACGAAAGATGCACACCCTCGACTCGGTTGCGACGTTCATCTGGGAACGCGCCGAGCAGCCGCGCGCGATCGCTTCGATCGCGGACGACGTGGTCGAGCGGTTCGAGGTCGAGCCGGAGCGGGCCCTACAGGACGTGCTCCGGTTCGCCGATCACCTGGTGGAGCTGGGCGCCCTCGAAGTGGAGAACCCTGGGTTGTGAGCACCGTCCCCTTCCACGCGAAACGGAGCGTCGGCGCAGTGTTGGAAGCGCTGACCGACGACCCCGAGCAGCCCCTGAGCGCGATGATCGAGGTCGCGGACCGGTGCAACGAGGTCTGCGTCCACTGCTACCAGGTCCAGGGGCAGAAGGGCGAGCTCGGGACGGAGGACTGGAAGGCGATCCTCGACGACCTGGCCGACCTCGGGGTCCTGTTCCTGACGGTCTCCGGCGGCGAGGCGACGCTCCGCCGGGACCTGCTCGAGCTCCTGGCGTACGCCCGGCAGAAGCGCTTCGCGGTCAAGCTCTACACCAACGGGCTGTCGATGAGCGCCGACCTCGCCCGCGCGCTCGCCGAGCTGGCGATCCAGGAGGTGCAGATCAGCCTCTACTCCCCCCGCGCGGAGGTCCACGACTGGGTGACCCGGGTGCCGCGGAGCTGGGAGCGCGCGGTCGCGGGGGCCCGGCACCTGGTGCGGGAAGGGATCCCCGTCGTCCTGAAGACGCCTTTGATGAGCGTCAACGTCGACGACATCGATGCCTACATCGCCCTCGCGGCCGCCGTCGGGGCCGACTACAGCTTCGACCCGCACCTCGACCCGCGGGAGGACGGCGACCGGGACCCCCAGCGCCTCGGGGTGCCTCGCGACAAGCACCTGGCCCTCCTGCGGAACCCGGCGATCGCCCCGGCCGCGACCCGCGCGCCGGAGGAGCGCCGCGAGCGGCGGGTCTGCGGCGCGTGCCGCGGCGCGGTCCACATCGAGGCGAACGGCGAGATGCGCCCGTGCACCCAGCTCGACGTGCCCGTCGGGCACGCGCGGACGGACGGCGTCGGGCGGGCGTGGCGCGAGAACGACGCCGCCCGGGCGCTCCGGGCCCTCACCTGGAACGACCTCCACGGCTGCCGGGACTGCGACCTTCAGCCCTACTGCCACCGCTGCTTCGCGAACGCGCGGACCGAGGGGGGGGACGCCCTCGGGCCCTACGAGGGAGCCTGCCAGCGGGCCCTCCTCCAGTACGAGCTCGTCGAGGGGGTGGCCCCGGCGGTGCTCGGGGACCGGCGGGTCGGCCCCTACCGCCAGGCCGCGGCGGGTGCCTTCCGGCCCATCGCCGACCGCCTGGCCGCGCGCGACCACGAGCTGCGCGCCCGGCTCGGGTGGGTGCGGCGGCCGGCCCAGGACGCGACCGGCCCGGCGGTGAGCCCCGGGGACCTGGTCCAGATCCGACGCCCCGGCGCGCGGCGGGCGGCGGACGAGCAGGTGCCGGGCCGCCGCGACGACGACCGCCGGGTCGACCGGGGGCGGTCGACCGGGCGAGCCCTTCCCTAACCGAGAGAGCGTACACCGATGGATGACGTGGATCCCAAGCCCGAGCGGAAGCGCGAGCCGCGCCTGCCCTATCGCCCGCCCCGGGTGCTGGAGACGGCGGAGTTCGAGACGCTCGCGCTGTCCTGCAGCAAGCTGGTGACCAACCCGACCGTCGAGTGCATCATCTTCGGCACCTCCAACAGCTGAGCCCGACCATGCGGCGCCACCCCGGCCCGACCGCGGAGATGCCCACCGGACCGGGGGTTGGCGAAGGTCCGGGCGACGAGGGCCAAGGTGCGGCCGCCATCGCCGCATGCCTGCGCGCGGGGCGCCCCGCGTGGGCGCGGCTCTGGGGCCGGAGCATGCTCCCGGCGGTCCTGCCCGGGACCCTCGTGCTGTTCGAGCCCGTCCGCTTCTGCGCCGTGCGGCGCGGGGACCTCGTGCTGCTCCTCCGGGGCCCCCGGCTGCTCGCCCACCGCGTGGTGGCGAAGGACCCGCGTGGCCTGACCACCGCAGGCGACCACGCCGAGGGGGTCGACGGGGCGGCCCGGCCCGGCGAGGTGCTCGGGCGCGCCGTCAGCCTCACCCTCGGGCCCGTGAGCCTGGCCGGCCCCCGGCCGCTGACCCGTGTCGCCAACCGGTGGATCGGCCGCCTGAGCCGCCCCCTCGCGGCGAGGCTCCCTCCGCTGCGCGCCTGGGGCGCCGCCGCGGCCCGGCCACGATGGGTGCGGCGGCTGCGCGCGCTCCAGGGGGAGATCGAGGTCGGTCCCGCCGCCGACGCCGGGCTGTTCCGCGAAGCCTGCCGTCGGCGGGGCCGATGGGTGAGCGCCGACGCCGCGGCCCGGGCGCTACGGGAGCGACCCCGGCCGATCCTGGCGGTGGCGCGTCGGCGTCCGGTGGGCTGGGTGCTGCCGACCGTCGATCCGGAGACGCCGTCGACGGTCGACCTCGACCTGTGGCTCGAGCCTCTCTGGCGCGGCCTCGGGGTGGGCGGCCGGCTGCTCGAGGCGGCCGCGGCCGAGGCCCGATCGGCGGGCGCCCTCACGGTCCGCCTGACCACGCCGTGGCCCGCGGGGCGCTGGATGCTCCGACGCGGCTTCCGGCCGGCCGGCGTCGCACCCCGTCCGGCGCACCGGACGCGCGCGCGCCCCTTGGCCCCCGGGCCGTGACCGGCGGCGCGCGCGTCCGCGCCGCGGTGGCGCCCCTGCGTCGGCTCGGACGGAGGCTCCACCGCCGTTTCGCGCGGGGCGCGCGCGCCGCGCCCTGCGAGGTCGGTCGCCTCGAGCTGGACGAGGTCGAGGCCTGGCTCCGCGTGATCCGGGCGCGGGGGCCGGTCAGCGCACCCGCGGAGCTGCGTTATCGGCACGTCGCCGCCGGGCGCGCGCCCGGAGCGATCGGCGCCGCCTGGCGCGGCCCGCGGATCGTGGGCTCGGTCCTGGTCGACGGGGGCGACCCCCCGACGATCTGGGACCTCTGGGTGCGCCCGCGCGCGCGCAGCCGGGGGGGGGGTCGGGCGCTGGTCGCGTGGGCCGTGCGGGAGGCCGGTGGCGGCCGGTCGCTCCGGGCCCACGTCCGGCCGGGATCGGACGCGTGGCGGATCTTCCGGGACGCCGGTTTCCGCGTCCGCCCGCGCCTCGAGGGTGTGACCCCTCGCCACGTGGTGGTGGCGTTGAACTACCCTCGGGCCACCGAGGACGGGTGAGCGACGGACCGAGCGAGGTGAGGCGGCGGAGCGGACCCCTGTCGCTGCTCAGGGCGACGGGGGGCCTCGCGATCCTCCTCGCCGGGGCCGCCGTCGCGGCGTGGAGCCCGCCCCGGCCCGACCTCGCCGCGACCGTGTTCCTGTTCCTGGTCGCGGCGAGCCTCCTGCTCGTGGCCCTGCGCCCGCGGCCCGCTCGCCATCTGACGGTCGCCCTCGACCTGCTCTACCGGCGGCTGCGGCGCTCCGCCGCCGAGAACGCGGAGCGGCGACGGGAGACCAGCCCCCCCGTTCGCTTCCAGGAGGAGTTCCTCGCGGCGGTTCGGCACGAGCTCAAGAACCCGCTGAACGCGATCCTCGGCTTCACCGAGGTCCTCCTCGGTGAGATCGACGGCCCCCTGACCGCGCGCCAGCACGAGGACGTGATGGCGGTGAGGAGCGCGGGGCTCTACCTCCAGGAGCTGGTCGACGCCGTGCTCGAGGAGTGGGACCCGGAGATCCGGGAGAGCCAGACGGTCGTGCCCCTGGACCTGAAGGCTCTGCTCGAGGAGGTGGCGCAGCTCCTCCGGGGCCAGCTCGCGGGCAGGTCCCTCGCTCTGCGGGTGGAGGCGAAGCCGCCGCTCCCGCGGATCCTGGGCGACCGCCGCCGGCTCCGGCAGGCGCTCCTCAACCTCGGCACGAACGCGCTCCGGGCGACCGAGCGCGGCGAGGTGGTGCTGCGAGCCTCCCCTCACCCCGACGGAGCTCGCCTCACCGTGCAGGACACGGGCGAGGGCATCCCCGAGGAGCTCGTGCCCCGCCTCTTCGAGGAGTTCACGCCGGCCTCCGCCCAGAAGAGCGGCCACACCGGGCTGGGGCTGGCCCTCACGAAGAACCTGGTCGAGTGGCACGGCGGACGGATCGAGGTCGAGACGGAGGTCGGCCGCGGCACCTCGTTCCACATGATCCTGCCGAACGAGGCCCGATGAGGCTCCGCCGGCTGACCCGGGCCCAGCTCGCGTACGGCGGGAGCCTCGCGGTCACCGCGGCCTTCCTGTGGCTCCTGGAGGGCATCCGGGGCCAGCTCGAGGGCCCGCTCCTGCCGCTGATCCTCCTCGCGTCCGCGGTCCTGCTGCTGGGCGCGCTGCTCGCCCTGCGGGCGTTCCTGCAGACCCCGGCCGCGCGCC
The DNA here is from genome assembly GCA_050331215.1 of Sandaracinaceae bacterium. Classification (GTDB taxonomy): domain Bacteria; phylum Myxococcota_A; class Polyangia; order Polyangiales; family Sandaracinaceae; genus JBHJHB01. The sequence goes on from JBHJHB010000028.1 coordinate 31,678, forward strand.
CAGGGGCCTCCCTGTGGGCGGCGGTCACCCCCGTGGTCGCTGGCGAGGTGTTCCTGCTCCCAGGGTTGGTGACGTCCGGGGTCTACCGGGCGGACCTGGTCGTGCTGCTGAGCCTGCTCGCGGTGCCCTCGCAGGCGCTGTGGTCACGCTGGGTCTTCCGGGTGCGTGCCGAGCCGTCGGCGGAGGCCGCCGTCGCCGGAGGGGCTCCCCTCGTCGCCGCGGGGCTGCTGTGCACGGGGGCCCTGTTCGAGGCGTCCCCGCTCGCCCACGTCCTCGCGTTCCTGCCCGGCCTCGCATTCGCGGGCCTGGCCTTCCGGTGGGTGGGCCGGCACGAGGCGGACCTCGCCGCGCTGGCGGGCTACGCGGAGGGCATCCAGCTCGGCCGACAGGGGCTCCATCGGCCGCCGGCGCCTCCGCTGGGCACGGCGCGCATGCGCGCGTTCCGGGCCGAGCTCGACCGCAGCCTCGAGGAGCTGCTCGCCTCCCTCGAGGCCGGCGAGGAGGAGAGGACCCGGGAGCGGGACCAGGCCCAGCGGCTGAGGACTCGGTTCATGGCGGCCATGAGCCACGAGCTCCGCAGCCCCCTGAACTCGATCGTCGGCTTCGCGCAGGTGCTGGAGCGGGGCCTCGACGGCGACCTGTCTCCGGGGCAGACGGAGAGCGTCGCGATGGTCCGGCGTAGCGCCGAGGAGCTGCTCCAGGTGCTGACCGACGTCCTGGATCTCGCGCGCCTGGAGGCGGGGCGGCTGCGCCTCGACCGGCGCTGGATCCCGTCGGTCGAGATCCTGACCGAGGCGGTGCGTCGGGGCCGGGCGATCGTCCACGGGCGCGACGTGGAGATCGAGTCCGTGATGCAGCCCGGGCTCCCTCCGGTGTATGCGGACCGCCAGCGCATCTGCCAGGCGGTCGTCGCGCTGTTCCGGAGCGCGGCGCTCAGCCTCAGCGGTACGCGGATCCGGCTCCGGGCGCGGGTCGCCACGGGTCCGCCGGGCCCGGCGGAGCACGTCCGCGTCGAGATCCACGACGCCCTCGGCGCGATCCCGAAGGGCGAGGTCGACCGGATCTTCGATGCGTTCCGCGAGATCCAGCAAACCGGGGGCCGCCGCCTCGGCGGCCTCGGGATGGCGCTGAGCCTGGCCCGAGCGCTCGTGCGCCTCCACGGCGGCGAGGTCTGGGCCAACTCCGTCCCCGGCGAGACCGTCCTCTGCGTCGCGCTTCCTCTCGATGGGCCAACACCCTCCGAGGTGGCCGACGTACCATGACAGCCGTAGGTTCCCATCGTGACGGATCCGTCCCTGGTTGCCGCCACCGCCCTCGCGCGCGGGTTGGTCGAGAACGTCGGCCGCGTGCTGGAGGGCAAGCGCGATGTCGTCGTGATGGCGGTCGTGACGCTGTTCGCGCGAGGCCATCTCCTGGTGGAGGACGTCCCGGGGGTCGGCAAGACCACCTTGGCCCGCGCCCTCGCGCGGTCCCTCGGCCTGTCGTTCCGGCGCCTCCAGTTCACGAGCGACCTCATGCCGACGGACGTGCTGGGCGGGTCGGTGTTCGACCAGGCGTCCGGGACCTTCGGCTTTCGCCCCGGCCCGGTCTTCACCGAGGTGCTCCTGGCGGACGAGATCAACCGGACGACCCCGAAGACCCAGTCCGCGCTGCTGGAAGCGATGGGGGAGCGCCGTGTGTCCATCGACGGCGAGACCCACTTGCTCGAGGAGCCCTTCTTCGTGGTCGCCACCCAGAACCCAGAGGAGTTCTACGGGACCTACCCGCTGCCGGAGTCCCAGCTCGACCGGTTCCTGCTCCGCCTGCGGATCGGCTACCCGCCCCGGGCCGTGGAGCGCGGGATCCTCGAGCGCCGGCGAGGCACGGACCCGCTCGAGGCTCTCCGGCCCGTGGCGACCCGGGACGAGGTGCTGACGGCCCAGGGGGCGGTCGATCAGGTGCGGATGGAGGCGCCGGTCCTCGACTACCTCCACGAGATCGTGATCGCGACGCGTGAGACCGCGCTCCTCGAGCTCGGCGCCAGCACCCGGGCCGCGCTCGCCCTGGAGCGGGCGACGCGCGCCCACGCGCTGGTCGACGGCCGCAGCTACGGTACGCCCGACGACGTGAAGCGGATGGCGGTCGCCGCCCTCGCCCATCGGGTGCGGGTGGCCGGCGCCCGGGACGCGACGGCCGGCCGCGCGGATGCCGAGCGAACGCTCCGAGACCTCTTGTCGGAGCTTCCTGTCCCGGTCTGACCCTCCCGCGGCTCCGACCGAACGTCTCGCCATGAGCGCTCCGCTGTCCCGTGCGCCTCGCCGCCGTCGCCCTCGCGGTCCCCGCCAGCTCCGCTTCACGCGGGAGGGGAGGGTGTTCGTGCTGGTCACCCTCGGCGTCGGGGCGGCCGCCGTGAACACCGGGAACAACCTGCTCTACCTCGTGCTCGGCCTGCTGCTCAGCCTGATCGTGCTCAGCGGGGTGCTGAGCGAGGTCGTGCTCCGGCACATTCGTCTGCGCCGCCACCCGCCGGCCCGCGCCTTCGTGGGCCAGCCGGCCCTCGTCGAGATCGAGCTCCGGAACGACAAGACCCGGGCCTCGAGCTACTCCGTGGAGATCGAGGACCTCGTCGAGGAGGGCGGCACCGATCGGCGCTGCTACTTCCTGAAGGTCGGGCCGGGCGCCACCGAGCGGGCGACCTACCCTCGCGTCCCGACCCGGCGCGGGGTGCTCGTGCTGACGGGGTTCCGCGTGAGCACCCGCTACCCCTTCGGACTGTTCGAGAAGAGCCGGATCATCGAGGATCGCGCGGAGCTCCTCGTGTACCCCGCGCTGGTCGAGGAGCCGGGCGTGCGCCGGCGGGCGGACGGGCAGGGCCGGGACGCGCCGACCCCGCGCGTGGGGCCCGGGACCGAGCTGGCGGGGCTCCGGGAGTACCGGGAAGGCGACGAGGCTCGAGCGATCCACTGGCGGCGGACGGCGTCGCTGGGCCGGATGGTGGTCCGGGAGCGGCAGCGGGACGGCGCGCGCCGGCTGACCCTGCTGGTCGACAACGGCCGGCCGCCCGATGCCGACGCCGCGTGGGACGACGCCTTCGAGGAGGCCGTGGGGCGCGCCGCCTACCTCGCCCACGACGCGCTCGAGGACGGCCTGGCCGTCGAGGTGTGGACGCGCACCGACCGCTCGCCCGCCGTGCTGCCCGGCTCCACGCCCGACCCGCTCTGGCGGTTCCTCGCGCTCCTCGAGACCGTGCCCCTCGACGCGGAGGCGCCCCGCCTCGACCAGCCGTCGGTCGGGGAGATGCGGCGGTTCGCGGTGGGGGCAGCGGAGCGGGCGGCGTGAGCTTCCGCCGGCTCCACCAGGTGGTCACCTACCTGCTGTCCGCGTTCGGGCTCTTCGCCCTGAGCCTCGGCGGGGAGCTCGACGCCATCGCGATCGGCGTCCTCGTCGCCGCCTACGTCGGCAGCCTGGTCGCGGAGGGGCCGATCCTCGACGACCCGCGGTGGGTGCGTGGATGGACGATCGGGCTCATGGCGCTGCTCGCCCTCCAGGTCCTGCGCGGGGTGGCGGGGGCGCCGCTCCTGCCTCTCGGCCTGGAGTTCATCGGGGCGCTCCTGGTCAGTCGGCTCTACAACCGCCGGTCGGCGACCGAGTACCAGCAGGCGGCGGCGCTCTCGATCCTCGCCCTGATCGCCGGCACGGTGCTGTCCACGCAGCTCAGCTATGCGTTCGCGTTCCTCGGCTTCGTGATCGTCACCCCGTGGGTGCTGGCCCTCGGGCATCTCCGCGCGGAGATCGAGGGGCACTACGGCGAGCGGGAGGCCGAGAGCCCGGGCGGGAGTGGGAGCGGAGCGACCCGGGTGGCGAGGGTCCTGGGCTCGCGCCGCGTGATCGGCCCGCGGTTCCTGCTCGGGACCGCGGCGCTCGCGGTGCCGCTGTTCCTGATGACCGGCGTCCTGTTCGTGGCGTTCCCCCGGGTCGGCCTCGGGTTCCTCACCTTCGGGATCCGCAGCGGGCAGCGGGTCGCCGGGTTCGGCTCGAACATCGAGCTCGGCGACTTCGGCGTGCTCCGCACCGACAGCACGGTCGTGGTCCGCGTCACGCCCCCGGGGCTGCCCGAGGCCCCGCCTCCGCTCGCGGCGATCCGCCTGCGGGGGACCAGCTTCGACCGGTACGACGGGCGCACCTGGACCCGGGACCCGGGGCAGCGGCAGCGCGGAACGCGGCGTGACGGCGAGCTGTACCCGGTGCCGCATCGCATGCCCCAGCGCCGCGTGGACCGGCCCTGGCGGGTCGTGCTCGACCACCTGGAGGAGCCGGTCGTCTTCCTGCCCGAGGGCACGGTCGGCCTCGAGATCCCCGTCCGGACGGAGGCGGGGTTCCCGGTGGGCCGGGAGATCCGCGTCGCGCCGGGGATGGACATCCGGTACGCGGACGCCGACGGCCTGGGGCTCCGCTACACGGCCTGGGTCAGCCCCGAGCCGCCGCCGCCGCCCCCGCTGAGCGACGTCGAGCGGGCCGCCTACCTCGAGGTCCCGCCGGGACATGCGCGGGTCGCGGCCCTCGCGCGGCGATGGACGGCCGGCGCGGCCACGGACCTCGAGCGGGTGCGCGCGCTCGTGACCCGGCTTAGGGACGGCGACTACACCTACTCGCTCCGCACGCCCGAGGTCGGCGACCGGCTCCCCCTCGAGGTGTTCCTGTTCGACGCTCGCGCGGGGCACTGCGAGTACTTCTCGACGTCCCTCGCGGTGATGCTGCGGACGCTCGGCATCCCGGCCCGGAACGTGACCGGCTTCCTGGGCGGGCGCTGGAACAGCTACGGGCGCTACTACAGCATCCGCCAGGGGGACGCCCACAGCTGGGTCGAGGCCTGGGTGGACGGCCGCTGGGTGACGCTGGACGCGACGCCGCCGAGCCGGGACGCCCTCGGCCCCGCGGACGGGCTCTTCACCTGGGCGCAGCAGCTGGTCGATGCGCTGGCGATCCGTTGGTCGCAGGACGTCGTGGGCTATGACCTCCGGACGCAGTGGGGCCTCGCTCGACGGCTCCGGGGCACCTTCCGGTGGCTCGCCGGGACCCGCGCGCGTCCGGAGGCGTCCAGCTCGAGCGGCGCTCGTCCCGAGCGGGCGATGCGCCTCCCGGCGTGGGGTGGGCCGGCGCTCCTCGGGATCATCGTCCTCGCGTTCGTCGTCGTGCGCCTCCGGCGCGGGCCGCCCCGGGACCGGTCCGGCCCCCTGAGCCCCACCGCGGCGGAGGCCGTCCGCCTCTACCGCCGGCTCGAGCGCGCGCTCGAGCGGCGCGGCCAGGGGCGCCCGGCGCACCGGACGCCCCTCGAGCACGCGGACGCCCTCCGCCGCGAGGGCTATGGCGGAGCGGAGCTGGTCGGGCGCGTCACCCGCCGCTACATGTCCGCGCGCTTCGGCGGCGAGGGGCTGGACGGGCGGGAGGCCTCGGCGCTGAGGCGTGAGCTCGGGTCCCTCCCTCGCTGAGCGAGCGGGGCGGGCGTGGCCGCGCCGCGGAGCTGAAGGGTCGACCTGGCCCGCCGTACCCCCAGACGGTATATGAGTCAGCGCTCTTCGGGCACGGTCGTCGGAGGGGTGGACGCGGTGAGCCAGAAGCTACGGTGGCCGCGCCTCTTTCCTTCCTCTTCGGCGACGGCCTGATACGCTGAAACCCGCCGTCCATGGGGATTCCGCCATATCAGGAGCTCCTGGAGCAGGCCCGACGCCATCTGGTCGAGGGGCGGCTGGAGGAGGCGGCGGAGGCCTGCCGTCGAGGGCTCGCCGAGCACCCGGACGATGACCAGCTCCGGCTGATCCTCGGCCGCGCGCTACTCGCGCTCGGCCGCGAGGACGAGGTGCTCAGCTGGGACCAGGAGCTCGGCACGAACGACGGTCACGCCGGAGGCCCGGCGTCCCCGCCGCGCCCCGCCGCACGCCCGCGCCCCGCCGCGCCGCCGCGCGCATCGATTCCCGGGCGGCGCGACGACCACGGCCCCTCGCCTCGCCCCGCCCGGAACGGCGCGCCAGGGGAGGCGTCGGGCCCCAGCCCGCCTTCGCGCCCGGTCGCGTCACCGCCGGGCACCCTCTTCTCCGGGCTGCCCCCGCCCCCGCCGCCGTCCCCCGGCCCGGCCAGAGAAGACGGTCCGCCGACCCAGAAGTTCAAGATCTTCCGCGCCGACGACGCCCCGTACGCCCCTCCCTCGCCCCCCCCGGCCCGGCCCGTGCAGGCGCAGGCGGAGCCAGAGCCGAGACCGGAGCTGGACGCGCCCCGGCGCGCCGGTCCGGATCGGCCGTCGGACCCCGAGGCGCGTGAGGTCGACCCGCCGCTGGTGATCGCCAAGCGCTCCCGCCGGCCGCGCCCCCCCGGCGCCGAGGCCGACCCGGAGCCGAAGGACACGGACCCGTCGCCCGAGCCCGACCCGCACCAGGAGCCCCTCCCGCCGGCGACCCTCCGGCGCACCTCGAGCCTCGCGGATCTGCTCCTCAACGAGGAGTTCACGCTCGAGGGCCGCTCGAGCCCGCTCCGGGTCACGGAGTTCAGCGTCGACGAGGACGGCCCGACGATGTCGGTGCGGGTCCCCTCCGTCCCCGTCACGGACCTCTCGGACCCGAGCATCCCGGCCGCGCCGACCGTGCCGAAGGAAGCGAAGCGCTGGAGCTCGCCGGACCTGAAGCTCCCGTCGGTCCGCGTGTTCTCCGCGGTCATGGTCGCGATCGTGCTGCTGGGCGCCGGAGGCTGGCTGCTCTACATCACGACCGAGCGGGCGGCCGAGGTGCAGGGCGCAGTGGGGGCAGCGGGCCGCTCGGGGCGCGAGAGCGACCTGGAACGCGCTCTGTTGCGCGCCCAGACCGCGGGTGACCACGGCCTCGCGGCGCGGCTCTACGCGACGCTGATGTTCGAGCATGGCGAGGACCGGGGCCGCGAGGTCACGGCCGCGCTGGCGTCGTCCTCCGAGGGGAGCGTGGACGCCGCGATCGCGCGGGCCTATCTGCAGCTTCGGGACGGCCGGCCGTCCGAGGCGATGGCGGAGGTCGAGGCGGTTCGGCCCGAGGGCGACCAGCGCGCGGAGGCGCTCCGGATCCGCGCGCTCGCGCTCGGGGCGCTCGGCCAGCGCGCGGAGGCGCTCGCCGCAGCGCGGGACGCGGTGACCACTCGGCCCGGCAGCCCGCGGGACCTGGCGCTCCTGGCGCTGGCGACCCATCGCGCGGGCCATGGCGTGGAGGCGCTCCAGCTGATCAGCACCAACCCTGCGCTCGCGTCCCACCCGGCCGTGCGCCTCGTGCGGGCCCGGCTGCTCCTGCGGCTGGGGGGCGACCCGAGCCAGATGGAAGCCGACGCGCAGGCGATCGCCGACGGGCGGGCATCGTCCCCCCCGGAGCGAGCGTGGGCACACCTGATCCTCGCGGCCCGCGCCGCCGAGGACGGTGCGCTGCCCGCGGCTCGCGTCCACGCGGAGGCGGCGGCGGAGAGCGCTCCGCCCCTGGACGAGCCCTTCGTCCTGCTGCTCGCCGAGACCCTGATCCGCGCCGGCGCGCCGGAGGAGGCGGCGCGGAGCCTGGAGTCCCTGCCGGTGGTCGTGCTGAACGCGGGGGAGCGGGCGCTGACCCGGGCCGCGATCGCGGTGGCCCTCGGGAACGGAGACCAGGCCCGGGAGGCGCTCGACGTCGCGCCGGCCGGGCCCCGACGGGACCTCCTGCTGGCGGACCTCCTCGAGGCGGAGGGCCGGACCGAGGAGGCCCGACCGCTCTACGAGGGTGCCGTCGACGCGCCGGGCCGCACCGGGCGCCGGGCGCGGGTGCGCCTCGCGACCATGGAGCTGGCCGATCGGCGGGCGGAGCCCGCCATCGCGCTCCTCGAGCCCGCCCTCGAGGCCGCGCCGGCGGACCTCGAGGTCGCGTCGCTGCTCGCCCGCGCGTATCTCCTCGAGGAGCGGCCGGATGACGCGGAGCAGGCGCTGTCGCGCGTCGCGGCGGAGCGGCCCTCGGCGGTGGAGGTCCTCGCCGTGCAAGGCGCGATCGCGCTCCAGCGCGAGCGCTACCCCCAGGCGCTCGTGTCCCTGCGGCAGGCGGCGGCCGACCGCCCGGACGACGTGGGGCTGCAGCTCGACCGCGCCGACGCGGCCCGTCTGGCGGATCGTCCGACCGAGGCACGGGAGGCCTATCAGGCCGCGCTCGCGATCGACGGCCGGCTCGTCCGCGCTCACCTCGGCCTCGCCCGGCTCGCCGTGGATGGGGGCGACGACGAGGAGGCGCGGCGTCACCTGCGGGAGATCGAGGAGGACGTCGTCGAGGCCTGGCGTCTGCGCGGCGAGGTGGCGCTGCTGGTCGGCGACGGGGCGGCGGGCGCCCGATCCCTCCGGGAGGCGGCGGGCCTCCACGAGGACCCCGACCTCTGGTCCTGGCTCGGCTGGCTCTACTACCAGGGTGAGCAGCCGGACGACGCGGAGCGAGCGTTCGGGATGGCGCTGCGGGCGGACGGCCGGCACCCGAGGGCGCTCCTCGGCCACGCGATGGTCGACATCCGGCTCGACCGCGTCGGGCCGGCAGCGCGCTTCCTGGAGGAGGCGACCACGGCGGCGGCCGCGCGGGGCGTGGACCTCGCACCCCTGCTGCAGACCGCGGAGGCGGAGCTGGCCCACAAGGCGGGCGCGGTCGCCGACGCCCGGGCGAGGATCCAGGCGGCCCTCTCCCTCGAGCCCACCCTCGGCCCCGCCCAGCTCCTCCGGTCACGGATGGCCGCGACGCCGGGGGAGGCGGAGGCGGCCCTGGTCGCGGCGCTCCACGGCCGGATGCCCCCGCCCGCCGCCGTCGCGCGGCGCGCGGTCGCGCTGTTCGAGGAGGGGGACTACACCGAGGCCTGCGCCCTCGGGCGTCGGTACCTCGTCGTCGCCCCGCGCGGCGACCGGGCCGAGGAGGTCGGCTCGGCGATCGGGCAGAGCTGTCCCTGAGCTCGCTCTAACCGCTCAGCGCGAGGAGCGCCGCGGTGCCCCCGGCGACCAGCACGAGGATCACGACGAGCGCGATCCAGACCATCGGGCTGGTCCCGCTCGGCTCGGTGGCCGTCCCCACCCCGCGCCCATCGTCGGGCACGGCATGGGACGACGCGGGCTGGCGCACCTGAGGGATCGCCGGGCCGGTCGGGGGGTTCGGCGCGGGCGGGATCGGTGGCGGTCCGGGGTCCTGCGAGGCGGTCGGCGCAGGGGGCGGCGCGGCCTGTGCCCGCGGACGCTCGTCGGCCTCGAGGAGGCTCGCCAGCTCCGGCCCGTGCCGCTCGAGGCCGCTCTCCCGCCAGCCCGGCGTGGCCGGAGCGTCGGTCCCGCTCGCCGCCGCCACCGCGTCCTTGACCTCCTCGTCGTCGCTGAACCAGTCCGCCGGGTTCTCGAAGCTCAGGGCGTCGAGCGGCTGGGCGCCGCCCACGTCGTCCGGGCTCAGCGGGGTCTGGCCCTCCTCCACCGGCTCGCCGTCGAGCTCGTCGATCGACGTGAACCGGAGCAGCTCCTCCTGGATGAGGCGGTCGATGATCGATCCCTCCTCCGGCTCCGTCGGGCCCTTGCGGCGCTCGACCACCTCCTTGACGAGGTTGGCGATGTCGTAGCTCGTGACCTTGAGCTGCTTGCCGAAGAGGTAGCCGGCGAGAGCGTCACCGAAGCTCCGGGCATCCGCGTAGCGGCGGCCGGGGTCCCGGGCGAGGGCGCTCATCAAGACCTCCTCGAGGTCGGAGTCCACCTCCCGGTTGAGGCGGGACAGGCTCGGGACGTTGGCCTGCTGGACCAGCTTGACGGTCTGGTAGTCGGTCTCGCCCAGGAACAGGCGGCGGCCGGCGAGCATCTCCCAGAGCACGATCCCGAGGGCGAAGATGTCGGTCCGCGCGTCGACCGGCTCGCCGTTGGCGGCCTCCGGCGACAGGTAGGAGAACTTGCCCTTCACCACGCCGGGGTCGGTCTGCTCGAGCTGGTTGCGCGCCTTCGCGAGCCCGAAGTCCGTGACCTTGATCTCACCGCGCTTGCTCAAGAGGATGTTCGGCGGCGAGATATCGCGATGAACGATGCGGAGCTGGTCGCCGTCTTCGTCGTTCAGCTCGTGGGCGTAGCTGAGGCCTCGGCACACCTCCATGCCGATGTAGATCGTCTCCTTGACCGGGAGGCGTCGCCCCAGCTGGCGGTAGTGCTCGATGACTGCTTTCAGATTGCAGCCATCGATGAACTCCATGACGATGAAGTAGGTGTCATCGGCCGCGCCGATATCGAACACCGTGACGATGTTGGCGTGGTTCAGGCGGGCCCCGAGCCGCGCCTCGTCCAGGAACATCGCGATGAAGTTCTTGTTTTGGGCGAGGTGGGGCAGGACGCGCTTGATCGCGACCTGCTTCTTGAACCCCTGCAGCGCCAGGGCCTCCCCGCGGAAGACCTCCGCCATGCCGCCGGCTTCGAGGCGGTCGACGACCCTGTATCGCTGCTCGGCCATGGTGGTGGTCCGCGGTTCCCCGGGGGACCCACGGGCCGGGATTGTATGGATCCCGGCCGGTTCCAGCAAGACGATGGGGTCGACGGCGTCCCCCTGGTACCGGGCCTTTCCCGGTTCCCGGGAGGGCCTCGCCGCGGTTGACAGGAACGGTGGGCGGCGGTTCCCTTCGCGGGTGCCCCGGTCTCCCCACGCGCTGCGCGTCGCCCCCTCGATCCTGTCCGCGGACTTCGCCCGCCTCGCCGAGGAGGTGCGAACCGTCGAAGAGGCCGGCGCGGACTGGATCCACGTGGACGTGATGGATGGGCACTTCGTGCCCAACCTGACGATCGGCCCCCCCGTGGTCGCGTGCCTGCGCCGGGTGACCGACCGTCCCCTCGACGTGCACCTCATGATCGACACGCCCGACCGTTACCTCGAAGCCTTTGCCGAGGCCGGCGCGGACACGCTGATCGTCCACCCGGAAGCGACCGAGCACCTTCACCGCACGCTTCAGACGATCCGAGGCCTCGGCAAGCGAGCTGGCGTGTCCCTCAATCCGCATACCGACGAGCGCGTTCTCCGTTACGTCTTCGACCTCGTGGACCAGGTGCTGGTCATGAGCGTCAATCCCGGATTTGGAGGGCAGGCGTTCCTGCCGACCGTGCTGCCCAAGATCGAGGCGGTGCGCGCGATGATCGACGAGGCGGATCGGGACGTCCGCCTCGAGGTCGACGGGGGGATCAAGCCCGGCACGGCGCACCAGGTCGTGGCCGCCGGGGCGGACGTGCTGGTCGCCGGCAGCGCGGTGTTCAACGCCGAGGACTACGCGGCGGCGATCCGCTCGCTCCGGGAAGACGCCGCTCCGTGAGCGGGTCCGAGGACCCTGCCCTCACGACGGTGTTCGTCGATGCGCGGGCCACCAAGCGACGGCTGCGGCGGGCCCGCCTCGTCGTGGTGGGCGGCCCCGACGCTGGGGTCGAGCAGCGGATGGAGCGCGAGCGGCTCACGGTCGGACGCTCCGTCTTCAGCGACCTCGAGCTGAAGGACAAGGCGGTCAGCGGCACCCACTTCGAGATCGAGGCGACGGAGCAGGGCTTCCTGCTCCGGGACCTCGGCTCGACGAACGGCACCTACTGCGGGGAGCTGCGCGTCCGCGAGGCGTGGATCGCGCCCGGCACGTCGATCCGCGCCGGCCAGTCCGAGCTTCGCTTCGAGCCCGAGGCGGGGACCGTCGAGATCGAGCTGTCCTTCGCGGAGCGCTTCCACGACCTGATCGGCCGCTCGGTCCGGATGCGGGAGATCTTCGCGACCCTCGAGAAGGTCGCGCCGACGGAGCTGACGGTGCTCGTCCGGGGCGAGACGGGGACCGGCAAGGAGCTCGTGGCGCGAGCGATCCATCGCGGGTCGCGCCGGGCGGACGGGCCGCTGGTGGTCCAGGACTGCGGCGCGATCCCGCGCGACCTGATCGAGAGCACGCTGTTCGGCCACGAGCGCGGTGCATTCACCGGAGCCACGGGGCGGCGCAAGGGGAGCTTCGAGCAGGCGGACGGGGGCACGATCTTCCTCGACGAGATCGGGGAGCTCGACCTGGGGCTCCAGCCCAAGCTGCTCCGGGTCCTCGAGAGCCGGGAGATCAAGCGGGTGGGGGCCGAGCGGCTGGTCCCGGTGGACGTGCGGGGCGTCGCGGCCACGAACCGGGACCTCCGCCAGATGGTCAACGAGGGCACCTTCCGCGAGGATCTGTTCTATCGCCTGAGCGTCGTGCAGGTGGAGCTCCCGGCGCTGCGGGAGCGGGAGGAGGACATCCCTCTCCTGGTCGAGCACTTCCTGGCCGAGGTCAGCGCCCGCCGGTTCGATGGCGACCCGGACGCGCTGCGCGTGTCGCCGGACGCGGTGCGTCGCCTCCAGGCCTACCCCTGGCCGGGCAACATCCGGGAGCTGAAGAACACGGTCGAGCGCGCGGGTTCCCTCGGCGACGGGCCGGTCCTGACCGTCCGGGATCTGCTGCCGAGCTCCCAGAAGACGCCGTCGCCTCCCCTCCCCGGAGGCACGGCGGAGCGCTTCGTCGAGGAGGGGCTGCAGTTCAAGGAGGCCAAGCAGCGGGTCCTCGACACCTTCGAGGCGGCCTACCTCAAGGCGGTCCTCGACCAGAACGGCCACAACATCACGCGGAGCGCCCAGGCGGCGGGCCTGACCCGCTACCACCTGAGGGAGCTGGCGAAGCGCTACGGCCTGCTGCGCTGAGCCTGCGTCCACGCCCCACGCGCTCCTGCCGGCCCCGTGCGCTCGGGGCGTCCGCCGCCCGCTCGGCCGGCACCCTCCGCCCCTCGCGCGTGGCAAGATCCTCCCGTGGCCCCTCCCCGCATCTCCGGGCGGCCCGCGATCCGGCCGATCGCGGCCCTCGGCCCTGCCATCGCCCTCACCCTCCTCGCGGCCCCCGTCCCGGGTGACCCGGCCCGGGCGCAGCGCCTCCCCGTTCCGTCGGGGGCCCGCTCCGTCGAGGTGGTCCGCCCCGGGGCCACCGTCCGCGTCGGCCCCGCGCGGTCGTCGCCGCGGCGGGGCACGGTGCGGGTCGGGACCCGGCTCCCGCTCTGGTCGCGCCACCTCGGTGAGGGCTGCCCGGGCGGCGAGTGGATCCGCGTCGGGCAGGAGGCCTTCGTCTGCGAGACGCTCACGCGCTTGTCCGCCGAGCCCCCCGGTGGCGACCCGGTGCCCAGCGTCCCGGAGGGCCAGCTCACGCCCCGGCACCACGCCTTCGTGCGGACCGACGGCACCTGGGCCTACGCGCGGCCGTCCGACCTTGTCGCCGATCGCTGGGTCGAGACGCTCGGCGCCGGGTTCGGCGTGGCGGTCGTCGAACGTCGGTCGGTCCGCGGCGTCGAGCTAGCCCGGACGCTGTCCGGGCTCTGGGTGCCCGTCAGCGAGCTCGTGTTCGCGCGGCCCAGCGACTTCACCGGCGTGGAGCTCGGGCCGGACGCGGACCTGGCGCGCCTCGGCTGGGTGATCGGCGAGCGCGCGCGGCCGCGGGGCACGCGGGACGTGATCGACCGCCTCACCCCGGTCGAGGTCGAAGCGTGGGGCCGCCGGTGGGTGGAGCTCGCGGACGGGCGCGAGCTCCCGCGTCGCCACCTCACCGGGCCGCGGCTGGCCGCGCCGCCGCCGGAGGCCATGCCGGGCCGCCGGTGGATCGACGTGGACCTCGACCGGCAGGTCCTGGTCGCCTACGTCGGGCCTCGCCCCGTCTTCGCCACCCTCGTCTCGACAGGGCGGCGCCCCACCTCGACGCCGCGCGGCACCTTCCGCGTCTGGGTGAAGCTGGCGGAGAGCGACATGGACGACCTCGAGCGGGACGATGTCGTCGAGAACTACGCCATCCAGGCGGTCCCGTGGGTGCAGTTCTTCGAGGGGTCGGTCGCGCTGCACGCGGCGTTCTGGCACGACCGCTTCGGCCATCGGCGGAGCCACGGCTGCGTGAACCTCGCCCCGAGGGATGCCGAGCGGCTGTTCGCTTTTACCCGGCCAGCGCTCCCGGCGGGCTGGGACGCGATTCTGCCGACCGAGCGCTCCCCCGGGACGGTGGTGAGGGTTCGGTAGCACGCGCCCGCCCCACCTCGCTGGGCGCGGACCGAGGCGCTAGGGTGAGGCGGTCTTGGAGTCGGGATGGGTGGTTCGTCGCTTCGCCGGGTCCTTCTCGTGGTCGGCGCGGTGGTCGCCGTCGCTGGATGCGGACGCGGTGGCCCCGTCCTCACGGTTCGGGTGGTCAGCGATCTCCGGCCGGTCCTCGACTTCGCGCTCGTGCGGGTCGAGTCGGTGCGCGAGCCCGACTCGGACCTCGACGGGTTCGAGGCCGCTCCGACCGTGAGCCGGGGGGTCCTGGCCAGCGAGCCCTTCAGCCTCGGCGTGGACGTGGCTCGCCTCGCGCTCCCGGGGCAGGGGACCTACCGCGTGCACGTCGCTCTCCAGGACGAGGACGGGGCGACGGTGGTGCGGGGTGACGCCCGCGTGGAGCAGACCTCCGCGGACCAGAACGTGGTGTTCGTGCTCGCCCGGAGCTGCGTCGACGTGGAGTGCGCCGAGGGGCAGACGTGCCTCGGCGGCGTCTGCGTGCCCCTCGACTGCCCGGGCGACCCCGAGTGCCCGGTGGTCTGCGACGTCGACGGCGACTGCTCGACCGATGTCCCCTGCGCGGACGCCCGCTGCGTCGGCGGGACCTGCCTCGAGGTGGCGCGCGACGAGCGGTGCCCGATCAGCGAGGTCTGCGATCCCGACGTCGGCTGCGTGCCCGACGAGCGCGCGCCCTGCGAGGTTGGGGGCCTCGTGCGGTGCTCCCTCCAGCAGGGGGTGTGCGCCGGAGCGGTGGTCCTCTGCCTCGACGGGCTCACCCCCCGCTGCGGCGAGGACGAGTACGGCGTCCGCTTCCAGTCCCTGGAGACGCTCTGCGACGGCCTGGACAACGACTGCGATGGGCTGACGGACGAGGCCGTCCCGCCCGCCTGCCCCCTCCAGCAAGGGGTCTGTGCCGGGAGCCGGCGGGCCTGCGGCGGCGCCCTCGGCCTCTCGGCCTGCAACTACGTGGCCCAGGACCCTCGCTACGAGCCCCTGGAGCTCACCTGCGATGGGGCGGACAACGACTGCGATGGGGTGATCGACGAGACGGGCGACACGCCCGCCTGCCCCCTCGGCGAGGGCGTGTGCTTCGGCGCCCGGAGCCGCTGCGCGCCAGGCGGCGGCTTCGTGTGCGATGACGCGCAGTACGGGCCGGACTACGAGCTCACCGAGACCCGCTGCGACGGCCTGGACAACGACTGCGATGGTGCCGTCGACAACCTGCTCCCGCCGCTGTGCGACGAGCAGGCGGGGGTCTGCGAGGGCGCCCGGCGTCGGTGCGCCGGCGCCCTCGGCTTCGCCGAGTGCACGCAGGAGGACTTCCCGGCGGGCTACGAGGTGGACGAGGTGAGCTGCGATGGGCTCGACAACGACTGCGACGGCGAGGTCGACGAGGCGCTGGTCCGCGCCTGCACCCGGGGCTGCACGGAGGGTCTGGAGCGCTGCCAGGACGGGGCCTTCGTCGAGTGCGATGCGCCGCCCCGGACCGTCCTGGCCGGACTGACCCTCAGCCCCGGCCGCTACGCGTGGAGCTGCGTCGACGTCGAGGGGGACGTCGTGCTCGGGGAGGGCAGCACGCTCCAGGTCGACGGGGACCTGTCCATCGACGACAACGCGACGCTGACCTTCGCGGGGCGCGGCAACCGGATCGAGGGTGCGGACCTCACCGTCGCGGAGGACGGGCGCATCTCGGCGGGGGACCTGGAGATCGACCTGACCGACGAGCTGCTGGTCGAGGTCGGGGGGATGATCCGCGCGACGGGGGCGGGCTCGGGCGGCGGGGGTGGCGGGTGCTACGAGTCGGGCCGTAGCGAGTCGAGCAAGCGAACCCAGTGCCCGTGGCGCTCAAACTCCAGCGCCAGGCCCGTGCCGGCAATCCCGCCCCCCACGATGAGGCAATCGAAGGTTCCTTAGGTCCGCACGCAGATAGACGAGTCCGCGCCGCGGGCGGAGG
>JBHJHB010000029.1:0-147150 GCA_050331215.1 Sandaracinaceae bacterium
ACGATTTCCTTTATCTTCGCTCTTGTTATGTCGTCGAACGAATATACTCCGAACTCGCGGTTTCGCTCGAACACACCCCGGCGTAGCTCCACCCGAGCCGCGTCCTGCCCGCCGAGGCCTCGTCCAAACGCACCGTCGCTCTCAAGGGCCAGGGTGTCGCGAACGACGACGTCCTCGAGCACGGCCTCCGTACCGTCGTCGAACGAAGCCACACCGAACTCGCGGTTTCGAACGAACACACCCCGGCGTAGCTCCACCCGAGCCCCGAACAGCACCCCGAGGCCAACTCCACGCGCCCCGTCGCTCTCCTGGGCCAGGGTGTCGCGAACGACGACGTCCTCGAGCACGGCATGCGTACCGTCGCCGCCCAAGAACACGGCGGTGGCGCGGTTGCGTTCGAGGAGCGCTCGACGGAGCTCCAATCGAGCACGGAACTGGACCTGCACACCCCGGCCCCGGATGCCGCCTTCTCGCGATCGGGTTTCGCGCACCACGAGGGACATCGCCACCATCGCCCCACCGTCCGTCACCAGGACCGCCCCCGAGCCCGGAGTGCCGGGGTTCTCGACGTCGGTCACCCGGTCGACGAGCACCCCCTCGAGGGTCACCGCCGCCCCCGTGTTCGCCACTCGGACCGCGCGGATCGGCGACGGACCCACCGTGACGCTCTCGATCCGCACCGCCTCCTCGTGCTCATCGATGTCGAGCACCGCGGCTCGCTCCGTACCCTCGTCCGCTGCAAGCACTGTGTCGCGCACGCACCGCCCGCGGAGCGACACGCCGTCAGGCCAGGCTCTGTCCACGAGGTAGGTTCCCGCCGCGAGGATCACCGTGTTCCCCGAGCGCGCATCTTGAGCGCGTCCGTCAACGTCGCGAATGGCGCCGCCTCCGAGCCATCACCACCCGGCTCCGCGTCGGCACGCACGTAGAGGAGCGTCGCCGCATCGAGATCCTCCACCCCGGGGAACGGCCCATCGCCACACGCCCGACCGATGGGCGCACACCCCGCTTCCCCCGGGAAATGCGCCTCGCCCACGGGGCACTCCAGGGCACCGCCCTCCGGATAGGGGTCGCACGTGGTCACCCCGCCCTCCGTGACCTCCCGCCACCCCTCCGGGCACGGCCACGCGATGCGCGGCACCCCCTCCACCAACCTCGCAATATTGGGCGGAGCGATCGGCGGCACGCCGGCCTCGAGCCACGGGATGTCCGGCGGCTCGGGGCCCGTGCCCACGTCGCCCGCGTCAGCGCCGGGGCACCCGTCGGCGTCCGAGCACACCACCCGGGGCCCGCAGGCGCTTACCAGGGCCCAAAGAACCCACGCCGACGCGAGGGCCGAGCGAGGCATCACCGTCCTCACGCCGCCAGGCTGCCCCGGGGACGAACGGACAGCAATAGGACGATCGACTCAGGGACCGATCGGATCGATGGGATCGACGACGTCGGCCAGGTCGGGGACAGGGAAGCTCGCACGGGAGTCACCCGCGACGGGCGCTGCCGCGGGTCCGCCCGAGATCCGGCGTCCATAGGCGAAACGCGTCATGTCCAGGTCCTTCGTTCGGGTAGGCGGCTCAGGGCCGTCCTCGCACGGGCAAATGGGCGTTGGGTCTGCGAGTGAGCGCCGAAGTCGACCCCCGGTCGCGACCGTCGAGGCTTCAGCGTGTCCGCGCCTCGAGGCATCTTGTCCACGTGAGGACCCTCGACCTGGTGGTGGAGCCGACGAGCGTGACTCTGGGTATGACGCCGCTCCGCCGCGCCGGGCCGGTCGCGGACTTCTACGCGATGCTCGGCCCTGCCTCCCGCGTGCTGTCGGCCGGAGGCCGTCCTCCGATCGGGCATCGGAACACCCAGATTCACGTCTACGACGAGCTCGGGGCCACGCTCATGGAGCACCACTACACCCACCAGGTGCACTGCGTGGGCGCGGTGCTCAACCGCGGCGACGACGCGATTCACTCGACGGCTCGACCGTTCGCCGGGGCGCTCTGGGTCGGCGGCGTACGCCTGGGTCCAGGCGCGCTCGAATCCGAGCTTCGCGCCGGGGCGCTCCCGTTCACGTCGCGCCAGCCGGGGTACTGGCGGGCCGAGGTCACGTCGGTCGACGGGGACCCGATCCTGGTCACCATCGCCACGATGGGTCGCAGACCAAGCTCGGGGCGGCGCAGCAGGCGGCGCGAGATCCTGGGCGTGCAGCTGTCGCTCGCGCACGACCCCTGGGACACGACTCATCGACCTCCTGACTGACGCAGCGGGACCATCTGCATCGACTTCTGCTGGCCTAGGGAGGCCCTTCGAGCGGGCTACTCATCGCAACGGCCTCATGGGAGTCATGATAGGCATTGTGGGATCTTCTGGGTCGTCATGGAGCTGAGTCGCGTCACCCTGGCAACGGCGTTGATCGCGGCGATCGTCGTCGGGCTCGTCGGTCGGCTCCGGTCCGCGCTGGGCCCGGCGGGCGTCGGACTTCGGCCACCTCGCGAGCCGCCGCTAGCGATCGTGCGAGGGCATGCTTCCGTCGCTCCTGCGGGGCCGTGCTGACTCCTTCTCGGTCCCCGGTGGCGCTGTGCACCGCGCTGCACACGTCGTCCGCGAGGAGACCATGAGCCGAGCGCGGTGAGCATGGAACGTCGATTGCCCCACCCTGGCGTCATGAACGTCCAGCAGAGCGCCCGAAGCGGGATCGCGGTCGCCTCGTTGCTCGTCGTCGTGCTGTCCGGCTGCGGCTACCGGGGCTCCTACCGCTGTCTCCCCCTGACGACCGTGGGCGGACCCTGCAGCAACCCGGGCCGCTCCTGCGGCGCTCGCTTCGAGGGGGTCTGCGTCGACGGGCGCTGCGAGCCTCGGGGCGACCTCGGCGAGCGCTGCTACCCGGACGTCGCGTCCAGCTGCCGCGCCACCTACGTCTGCGACGACGGGGCGTGCCGGAGCCCGCACGCCCCCCGCGGGCAGCTCTGCTACGCGTCGGTCGTCGACGCCTGCGCCGAGGGCCTGGTCTGCGCCGAGCGCCAGTGCCTGGAGCCGCTCGAGTCCGGGGCCGCCTGCGAGGCCGACGGGCAGTGCCCCCGGGGCGAGCGCTGCGTGGCGTCGGAGCGGGTCTGGGAGCGGTTCTGCGGGCCGGCGCCGGTCGTGGGGGAGGAGTGCACCGAGGACGGGGGCTGCGCGGACGGGCTGGTCTGCGTCAACGACTTCGGCATCGAACGCTGCGCCGTGCCTCCGGCCGCGGACGGCGACCGATGCGGGCCCGAGCCGTGCCCCGAGGGCCTGACGTGCGTGGCCCTCACCACCGAGGTCGGAGAGCAAGCGCGGGTCTGCCGCGCGGACGTCCCGGTCGGAGGCTCGTGCGGCGCGAGCGACCAGGGCGAGTGCGAGCCCGGCGCGTGGTGCGACCGGGAGGTGTCCCGCTGCCGCGCCAGGCTGAGCCTCGGCGATCCGTGCCCCCCGGCGCCGTTCCCGAGCGCCGCACCCCCCGGCGCCGCGTCCCCAGACGCCCTGCAGGGCCAGCCGTGCGGACCCGATGCCGTCTGCCGTCCGAGCGAGGACGACGACCTCCCCCGCTGCCGCCCATGGCTCGCGGAGGCCGAGCGCTGCCGGATCGGGAGCTACTGCACCCCCGGGACGTACTGCGACGAGGACATCCCGTGGGAGCCTCCGTGGCCGACGTACGGGCCGTAGGGACCGAACGTCGAGGCGATTCCTCGTCGGGGTGGCGATGCTGGCCGGGAGGTGGACCCCAGTCGGCAGTGGACGCGGTCATCGATCGCCGATCGGTCAACGTCGTAGGGCGCCGGCCGCCTCCTCGGGACTGACCACCACCACCCAGACCCCGGTGGCGAGCTCGAACCCGGCGTCACCGCCCGTCCGGGGGAGGACCTCGAGGTGCCAGCCGGCACCCGGCCCCCTGGCGCCGGCCGGCGGCTGCCGCAGGATCACGTTGCTGTCCGTGACCGCGAGGCGGTCGGCGAGGCGGCGGAGCGCGTCCCCGACGGCGCGGCCGAGCTCCTCCGCAGCATCGTCCGGGAGCTCGCCGAACGGTGGCTCCGGGTCGCGGGGCACCAGGCGCACCTCGCCCGGACGGCTCGGGGCGAACGGGCAGAGCATCACGAAGCGCTCGCCCTCCTCCACGACGCGCTCGCCGGCCGCCAGCTCGTGCTCGAGGGTGGTCGCCCACAGGCTCCGGCCCGTGCGCTCGGCGTGGGCGCGGGCCAGGGCCCAGCGGCGCTCGACGTCGGCGGGCACCCAGGTCAGGGCGGCGAGCTGGCTGTGGGGGTGCGGCTGGGAGCTGCCCGCGCGTCGCCCGCGGTTGCGGAAGAGGGTCACCGCGCGGATGCCTGGCTCGCGCGCCAGGTCCCGCACCCGGTCCCGCCAGACCCGGCCGAGCGCCGCGAGGTCGTCGTCGCTCATCTCCGGGAGGTCGGCGTCGTGGTCCGGGCCCTCGATCACCACCTCGTGGAGCCCGGCCGTCGCCTCGCCCCGCGGCGTGGGGCGCGCGTCCGGAGTCACGAGCGGGTAGCGGTTGCGGACCACCCGGATGCGCCACGGCCCCGCCGGGGGCCAGGCGACGACCGTCGCCTCGGTCTCGGCCTCGTTTCCCGGGCAGAACGGGCACGGCCCGGGCGGGTCGGGGAGGCCGCCGGGCCGCAGGGGGCGCGGGCTCCGTCGGTGCGGCGCGACGATCACGTAGCGCCCGGTGAACGGGTCGTAGCGCCGCTCGCTCACCCGAGGCGCTCGCGTAGCGTGGGCTTGAGCACCTTCCCCATCGGGTTGCGCGGCAGGCTCGTCACGAAGCGAACCTCCCGCGGTCGCTTGTGGGGGGTGAGCTCCGTGGCGACCAGGTCCGTCAAGGTCCCGGCGTCGACCGTCCCGCCAGGCCGCAGGACGACGAAGGCCACGATCCGCTCGCCGAGGTCGTCGTCCGGCGCCCCGATCACCGCCGCCTCCGCGACGGCGGGGTGCTCGAGGATGGCCGCCTCCACCTCGCCGGCCCCGACCTTGTAGCCGCCCGTCTTGATCAGGTCGGTCGCGCGGCGCCCGGCGATCCGGATCGCGCCGTCCGGGTCCTGGGCCGCGAGGTCGCCGGTGTAGAACCACCCGTCCGCGTCGAGGACGGCGGCGGTGGCCTCGGGCCGGTCGAGGTAGCCCGCGAACACGTTGGGGCCGCGGACCGCGACCTCCCCGAGGGTGCGGCCGTCCTGCACCCCGAGGGGCTGGCGGGCCTCGTCTACCTGGCGGAGCTCTATCCCCGACAGCGCCGGGCCGACCGTGCCGGGGCGGGGCCCGGCGCTCGCCGGGACCGCGCAGTTGATCAGGGTCTCGGTCAGGCCGTAGCGCTCGAGTACGCCCCGGCCCGTCAGATCCTCGATGCGCTGGTGCTCGCGGCGCGGAAGGCCCGCCGAGCCGCTGATCAGGAGGCGCGCCGCGCGGAGCCCGTCGGCCACGCGGTGGTCGGCCTCCCCGGCGTCCGCGAGGCGGTGGATCATGGTCGGCACGCTGAAGAGCATGCTCTGGCCGCGCCCGAGCTCCCGCGCGACGCGGAGCGGGTCGAAGGGCGGGGTCCAGCACAGGGTCCCGCCGACCCTCAGCGAGCCGAGGAGCCCGAGCACCAGACCGTGCACGTGGAAGAGCGGCAGCGCGTGCACGACGGTGTCGAGAGCCGACCAGCCCCAGGCCTCCGCGAGGCCGTCGAGGTCGAACGCGACGTTGCGCCTCGTCAGCACCGCGCCCTTGGGCGGGCCCGTGGTGCCCGACGTGTAGAGGATCAGCACCGGCGCGTCGTCCGGCGGAGCCACGTCCAGCCCGTCGGGCCCGGAGGGATCGACCCGCGCCTCGAGGAACGGCACGTCGTCGGCTCGGCCGCGCGCCGCCGCGGTCCCGACGAGGAGCGTCGGGCGCGCGTCCCCCAGGATGTGTCCGCGCTCCCGCGGCCCGAGCTTCGGGTTGAGGGGGACGCTGACGATCCCGGCGGCCGCGTGGGCGGCGAGCACCACCGGGGTGACCGGATCGTTGTCGGTCCACACCCCGACGCGGGCGCCCGCCGTCACGCCGACCTCCGCGAGGCGGCGGAGGTGGGCGGCCCCGGCCCGCGCGAGCTCGCGGTACGTGAGCACGTCGGCACCGACCCGGAGCGCTTCGCGGTCGTCCGGGGCGGCGAGGCGGGGCAGGAGAAGGTCGCTCATTCGACCTCGACGCTCGCAGAATCGTTCCGCCGTGGCAAAGGCGGTCGCCACCGGTCGCAGCCGCGAGGTACAAGCGTCCCGTGGCGTTCCCGGAGTACGACCGCTTCGACGGCCTCGGCCTCGCGGAGCAGATCGCGCGCCGCGAGGTCAGCGCAGCGGAGGTGCTCGAGGAGGCCCTCGCGCGAACGTCCCGGCTCAACCCGCGCATCAACGCGGTCGTCCTGACGTGGCCGGACGTGGCTCGCCAGCGGGCGCGGGAGACCCTGCCGGCGGGGCCGTTTCGGGGCGTCCCGTTCCTGCTCAAGGACCTCCACGCGTCGTACCCCGGCTTCCCCACCACGGCCGGGAGCCGGCTCTTCCGCCATCGGATCCCCGCCCAGCGGAGCGTCCTCGTACGTCGCTTCGAGGACGCGGGCCTCGTCTTGTTCGGCAAGACCAACACGCCGGAGCTCGGCCTCCTGCCCGTCACGGAGCCCGAGCTGTTCGGCGTCACCCGGAACCCCTGGCGCCTCGACGTCACCGCCGGCGGCTCGAGCGGCGGGGCGGCGGCCGCCGTCGCGGCCGGGCTCGTGCCCATGGCCCACGGCAGCGACGGCGGAGGCTCGATCCGCATTCCCGCCAGCTGCTGCGGGGTCTTCGGCTTCAAGCCGAGCCGAGGGTGGGTGCCGGTCGGCCCGGATCAGAGCGAGATCTTCTTCGGCTTCGCCACGGAAGGCGTCTTGACCCGGTCGGTCCGCGACTGCGCGGCGATCCTCGACGCGGTCGCCGGGGCAGACGAGGCGTCGCTCCTGCCCCCGCGCCCCGACCCGTCGCTGTCCGCCCGCCTCGGCGAGGCGCCGGGCCCCCTCCGCGTGGCGCTCTGCCGCGAGCCGCTGCTCCCCGGCGACCTGCACCCCGACGTCGTGGCCGCCGTGGACGACACCGCCGCGCTCCTGGCCCACCTCGGCCACCACGTCGAGGAGGCGCGGCCGCGCTTCGACGGGAGGGCGTTCGCCCGGGGTTTCCTCGTGCAGTGGGCGTCCAACCTGGCGGGCCAGCTCGCCGAGGCCCGCACGCCCCTCGGCCGCCCGGTCCGCCAGGACGACGTGGAGGAGCGGACCTGGCTGCTCGGCCTGATGGGCCGGTCGACGCCGGCGGCCGAGCTCGTCCTGGAGCGCAGCCGGCTGCTGGCCGCGGCGCGGGACATCGTGCGCTTCTTCCGGGACTACGACGTGCTGCTGACGCCGACGCTGGGGAGCCCGCCGATCCCCCACGGAGCGCTCGACGCGACCGGCACGGCGGCCACCCTTCAGAACGTGCTCGCGCGCTTGGGCCGGCCCGGCCTCACCCGCCTCCCGGGCCTGATCGACCGCCTCGCCTCCCGGGCCTACGCCTTCGCGCCGTTCACCGCCGTCTTCAACATCACCGGCCAGCCGTCGGCCAGCGTGCCGCTCTCGTGGAACGCGGATGGCCTCCCGATCGGCACCTTGTTGACGGGCAGGGTGGGCGACGACGAGCTGGTGTTGCGCCTCGCGGCGCAGCTGGAGAGCGCCCGCCCCTGGTTCGACCGGCGACCGCCGCACGGCTGAGGTCGCGTCCGGCCCGCGCCGTGCGGCTCACGCGGCTCGCCGCGCCGCTCGCACCGTGGCCCTGCACCTCGCGAAGCGGAGCGCGGGAACGCAGCGTACACTCGGGCCATGTCCGCCGAGCGCGCCCGCGTCCGCCTGGCGCTCGCGATCGACGAGCGGCCGGGCCGCTGGCTCCTCGAGGCTCGCGGCCAGCCGAGGGAGTGAGCGCCCTGCGGGCCGTGCCCTAACGCGAGCGCGCCGCCCGCAGCATCCCGCACGCCGCGTCCCGGCCCTGGCCGCCCGAGTAGCGCCGCACCACCGGCGCGCCGAGGACCTGCAGCCGGTCGAGGAACCCGTTGCGCTCGGCGTCGGTCGCGCGTCGGAAGCCGAGATCGCCGTTGACGTCGATCAGGTTGAGGCGGAGCGGCACGTCGCCGAGCAGCGCCTCGAGCGCCTCGACCTCCTCGGGGTCGTGGTTCACGCCGCCGAGCAGCACCCACGCGACCGTCACCCGGCCACCGCGGGCCGCGGCGTGGGCACGGATCGCGGCGGCGAGCTCCTCGAGGGGGACCCGCCCCGCGACCGGCAAGAGCCGCCGCCGGCGCTCCGGCAGGGCGGACGTGAGGCTGACGATCAGGCGGTAGGGGTGGCCCTCCGCCGTGTACCGGCGGATCGCGCCGAGCAGGCCCACGGTGCTGATCGTGATCGCCTCGGCCGCGATCCGGCCGCCGCACGGGTCGCGCAGGATCGACGCCGCCCGCAGGACCTCGTCGGCGTTGTGGAGGGGCGCGCCCTGGCCCATGAACACCGCGCCGGTCACGCGGCCCGGCGCCTCCCGCTGGACGGTGCGGAACGCGCTGACGATCTCCCACGCGGCGAGGTTCCGCGTGAGGCCGAGGCGACCCGTCGCGCAGAAGGCGCAGGCCATCGCGCAACCGACCTGGGAGCTCAGGCAGACCGAGAACCTCCCCGGCTTGTGGAGGGGGATCCGGACCGCCTCGCTCTCGGCGCCGTCCGGCGAGCGAAGGACGTAGCGCACGAACCCGTCGGCGGGGTCCTCCACCCGCGACACGACCTCGAGGGGCGCTCGCTCGAAGGTGGCCTCGACCGCGGCGCGCAGGGCGCGGCGGACCGGCCGCTTGAGCTCGAGGTCGTCCCGCCCCTCGCTGACGACGTGGGCCAGGATCCGTCGGGCCTCGGCCTCGGTGGCCTCGACCCCCGCGGCCCGCAGCGCGGCCACGACACCCGGCGCCCGCAGCCCGAACAGGTGGGGGCGCTCCCGGCCGGCGCTTCCCTTCACCGGCTCCGCACCGTGATCGGGATCCGGAAGGCCACCGCCTCGGGCTGCGGCCCGAACTCCGTCGCCCGGGCGACCCGCAGGAGACAGCTCCCCACGGAGCTCCGGGCGACCTCGGGCGGCGACAGCTCGGCCGCCTGGACGTGCCCATCGGAACCGACCGTGAAGCGGATCGACACCCGGGGCCGCTCCCCCGCCCCGAGCAGCGGGTTCGCCTCGAAGCACGAGCGGATCGCGCCCTGCTGCCGGTTGAACGTGCGCGTCAGGAGCGCCGCGCGGTCCGGCCCCCGCCGGCTCCGCTCGCGCCGGCTCCGCTCGGGCCGGCTCTCCTCCTGCGGGGGCGGTCCCTGCTCGTCCTGGGTCGCCGCCTCCTCGCGCGAAGGCGCGTCGGCGCGGTCGTCGCGAGGCGCGGCCTCGGCCGCTGCCGGCTCATCGACGCGCTGCTGCTGGACGATGACCACGGGCGCCGGCGCCGCATCGCGGGCGGCCCGCGACACGGCGAGCGCGGTGATCCCCACGCCGAGCCCCGCCACCGCGAGCAGGCCGAACAGCAGGGTGAACCAGGGGACCCCGCCTCCTCCCCCCGCCGCCGGCCCCTCGTAGGAGGTCTCGGTGGGCAGCTCGGAGGCCCCCTCGGCACCCGGGGACGAGCCCCGCGGCTGGCGGACCGGCGGCCAGGACAGATCCCGCGCGGACTTCGGGTTGCGCCAGGCCCGCTCGAGGTCGTCGAGGGGCTCGAGCTTGAGCAGGATCGGCAGGTCGCCGAGGAAGTCCCGCCGGGCGCCCGCCTTGAGCTTGGCCCGCAGGTCGGTGTCGGAGGCCCGGAGCAGCGTCCGCAGCTCGGCCGCGAACTCCGAGCCTCGCTCGTAGCGGTTCTTCGGCTCCCGCGCCGTCGCGATGCGCAGGATGCGGTCCAGCCCCCGGGGGACGTCGTGGCGCACCTCCTCCACGCTCGAGAGCTGGTGCAGCAGCACGCGGCGGAGGGTCTCGGTCGCGTCGGGGCGCTTGAACTCGTTCTGGCCCACGAGGAGCTCGTGGAGCACGACGCCACAGGCGTAGATGTCACTCGCGGGGCTCGGCTCCCCCTGGTTGAGGAGCTCCGGCGCGAGGTACGGGAACTTGCCCTTGAGGCTGACCTCCCCCTCCTTGACGGACGTCGCGTCCCCCATCATCCGGGCGACGCCGAAGTCGAGGAGGCGCACGTGGCCCTCGACGTCGATCAGGATGTTCGACGGCGAGATGTCCCGGTGGACGATGCCCCGATGCTGGCCCTCGGCGTCCGTCAGGTGGTGGACGTAGTCGAGCGCTTCGAGGACCTGGACCATGACGAAGAGCGCCAGCTCCGCGTCGAAGGGCTCCTCGCGCTCGCGGTGGAAGCGGAGCCAGTGCCCGACGTGGTAGCCGTGCACGTACTCGAGAGCCATCAGGTAGGAGTCGCGCTCCGACTCGAAGTCGAGGACCCCGACGATCCCCGGATGGCGGAGGTTCGAGAGGATCTGGGCCTCCCGCACGAAGAGGCCGACCAGCTCCTCGTCGTGCGTCAGCGACGGGAGCATCCGCTTGATCACCGCCGGGCGCGCGAAGCCCTTGGCGCCCTCGATCCGGGCGAGGTAGACGACGCCCATCCCACCGGACGCCAGCCGCTTGACGATCCGGTAGCGCCCGAGCACGAGGTCGGCGTCGCTGATCTGGGAGCTCACCGCGTTCCTCTCGCCCGCCGGACATAGTAGTGAATCCCCCGGCGCGGATGGGCCAGCCGGATCGCGAGGCCGGTCTGGTCGGCGGGGGCCACCACCTCGGCGTCGAAGCGGTACTGGGCATCGAGAGGCAGGGGCTCGCCGGCGACGCTGACGCTCCACCCGGTCTGGGCGATGCCGGCCACCCGCACCCGCTCGCCCGGCCGGAACCCGCGGTCCCGGGGCGAGCTCACGCTGGCGGTGGGCGCGGCGTTGTCGAAGCGGATCCGGAGCGTCGTCGGGCGCGAGGAGCCGCTCGGCGCGCTCATGACGAAGCGGTGCTCGCCCTCCGGCAGGCTCCCCGACGGTAGACGGAAGCGGGCCTCGCGGCTCGTCGTGGGGACCCGGCGTCCCCCGCCGCGATCGAAGCGGAGGCGGAAGGGACCGCTCGAGGGCGCGTCGAGCCAGCGGATCGTGATCGACGGGAGGCGGGTCTGGTAGAGGACGGTGTAGGGGCGGCCGTCCGCGTCGATCACGGTGGCCGGCGGCGTGCGCGGGAGCCGCCGGCGGCCGCTGTCGATCCGGACCCGCACCGTCCCCTCGGCCACCGTCGGTCCCCGCCCCCCCGGGCCGAGGCAGCGAAGGGCGTAGCGGTGCACCCCGCGGCGAAGCGTGAGGTTCGCCGCCCCCCGGCCGCTGACCGCGCCGGCCCGCCGCACCTCGACCACGCCCCCGTCGGGGCACCGCCCACCGAAGGCGAGGCCGACCACCACCGGCGCCCGCGGGACGTGGACCGTGAAGGTGGAGCCGGCCGGAGCGCGGAAGTCCGACCGCGCCGGCCCCTCGATCGCGCTGTCCCGTCCCACCGACAGCCCGGCGACCTCGGCGCCGGAGCCGGGGTCCGGCGGCTCCGCCCCGGCGTCGATGCGGGCGGTCTCGCCGGCCCTCAGGATCACCTCGGGGCGCCCTTCGGGCGCGACGCGCACCTGCCCGTCGAGCGCGGTCACGTCCGTTCCGTCCGGGTCGATGCGCAGCGCCGCCCGGGAGCCGCCGCCCGTCCCCGCCAGCGCCTCGACCGTGCCGCCGCTGACCCGGACCTCCACCGAGGCCTGCCGGGCCACCACGGTCATCCGACCGGCCTCGCCCTTCAGGAGCGGGCCCCCGGCGTCCCCGATCACCCCGAGGGCCGCCCCGTCGAGGAGCACCTCGTCGGCGCCGCGCCGCGCCGCGGCCCGACCGCTGCCCCCGACCCTCACCCGTGTCCCCGCCTCGACCGCGTGGACACCCGCCGGCAGGCTCGCCCACCCCTGGCGCTCGGGCGTCTGGCTCCGCACCTCGCCCGCCGCGACCTCGAGCTCGACCTGCGCGGGCGCGGTGGTGTCGGCCGGCGGCGGGGCCGACACGCCGTCCAGCACGGCCGAGCCGACCTCCTCGATCTCCGCCCGGCCGATCGACACGTCGAGAACCGCGCCGGTCTCGTACTCCCGGACCTCTCCCTCCTGCTCGACCCGGGCCATCCCGATCAGCACCTCGAAGCGCCGCCCGGTCGGCGTGGCGTTCAGCCGCACCCGCGTCCCGGGCATCAGCACCGCCCGGCCCAGCGCGGTCCGGACGCTGACCTGCCCCTCCTCCGGCGCCGCCGCGCGCCCCGCCGAGCCCTCCGACACGTCGACCCGCGCGTCGCCCCCGTCGTCCGGCGGGTCCTCGCCCGGGAGCCGGAACCGGACGAGGGTGCTGGGATCCATCTGGAGCTCCGCGCCGCCCCGGAGGCCGAGGACGGCGGTCGCCTCCGCTGCCGTACGGACGCCGTCGCCCAGGAAGAAGCGATCGCCGGGACCCGCCTCTTCCCACCGCTCGATGTGCGCCTGGTGGTCGCGCTCGACCTCGCCGACGTGGCTGTCGAGGTAGGCGACGGAGTGGTCCTGGCACCCGTCGCAGGCGCTCAGGACGACCAGGACCAGGATCCGGAGCCGGCCCCGCCTCCATCCCTCAGCGCGCACGGCGGAGGTCCACATTGAGGACCGTCACCCCGTTCTCTTCGACGCTGACCTCCCGCCGCTGCGGTCGGTACCCGCGGGCCTCGATCTCGATGACGTGCTCGCCCGGCGCCAGCTCGACCTCGAACACGCCGTCGCGGTCGGTCTCCGCGCGCGCCGCGTTCCCATCGACCCGGACCTCCGCCCCCCGGATCGCCCGGCCTCGGAAGTCGCGCACGAGCCCCCGCAGCGCTCCCCGAGCGACCGAGGGGGCCAGGGTCAGGGTCACCCGGTCCCGCTCCCCGGCGGCGAGGTCGACCGCGAGCTCGACGTCCGCGAAGCCCTCGGCCGCCGCCGAGACGCGATAGCGCCCGGGAGGCAGGTCGCCGAGCGGCGCGACGCCGTCATCGTCGGCGGTCCGCCGCCGGACCACGGCGTCGGTCATGTCCCGGACCGTGACCACCGCCGCCTCGACCGGCGCGCCGTCGGCGTCCGTCACCCAGACCTCGAGGCGACCCGGGGCCTCGGGCGGCACGGCGGGGCCGGGGAGCACCTCGCGCGGCGGCGGGGCCGTGGGCGGGGGGGACCCGAAGCTCGGCCGCCAGCCGATGCCGGCCAGGAGCTGCACCCGGGGCTCGACGGCCAGCAGCGGCCCGTCCGGGTCGCCGACCGGGGGGCGCTCGAGCGCGTTCACGAGGACCGCGAAGCTGAGCACCGCCTCGCCGGCCAGGTAGCGAGCTCCCGCGCCGAAGCGGAGGGGCGACAGCGACAGGTCCGGGGCCTGCCCCCCGACGTAGGGCTCGAACGTCACCTCCCCGAACACCTCTGCGTCGCCGAAGCGGCCGCTCGCGCCGAGGCCGAGGAGCACCCGGTCGAGCTCGGCCACGCCGAGGGACACGCGGGCGCCCGTGCGAAAGGGAGGCGACACGTCCTCCACCGTGCGCGAGGACCCGTCCAAGCGGTAGCCGCCGATCAGGCTGAGGGACAGGCCGGAGCCCGGCGGGTGGAGGGTGGCCACGCCCCGCAGGCTGAGCGCCGTGGCGAGGATGTCGATGTCGGGAGCGTCGCCTCCGTTCAGCTGGGCGTGGACGTCGCCGGCGAGGCTGAGCTCCGGAACGACCTCACCGCCCGCCCGGAGGGTCAGGAACGCCCGCCCGACGCCCGAGGTGTGGCGCCCGCCCTCGTCGTCCGCCGGGTGGAAGTCCCAGGTGCCCGCGACGCCGCCGCCGATCGCCAGGAAGGGCACGGGCCGGATCGACAAGGCCACGCCGCCGAGCAGCCGGTGATGGCCGGCCGGCTCCGGGGCCCGGGGCTCGATGTAGCCGTAGCCGCCCTGGGCGAGCAGGGTCAGGCGGGCGCTCGGGGCGGCCGTCGCATGCGGCACGAGGATCCCGCCGGGCCGCCCGTCCGGGGCCGGCCCGGGCTGGGGTGGCTGGGCCCGCGCGGCGCCTCCTGCTCCGAGCACCAGCGCCCCGACCAACAGGTGACCCGCGGCGCGCATGGCGAGGCCGGAGGGTAGCATCCGCCCCCCGCATCGACGTCGGGACCGGCATGACAGGGCAGCGCCCCGCGGGAGCTCGCCCCGCCCTACTCGGGCTCGTTCGCCTGGAAGGCCGCCTGCTGCTCCGGCGTGGCCTCGGTCTGATGGCGAGCCTTCCACTCGGCGTAGGGCATGCCGTAGACGACCTCTCGGGCCTCGTCCTTCGTCATCTCGAGGCCCTCCGTCGCCGCCG
This sequence comes from Sandaracinaceae bacterium, assembly GCA_050331215.1. GTDB lineage: Bacteria > Myxococcota_A > Polyangia > Polyangiales > Sandaracinaceae > JBHJHB01. Next base: position 14,403 of record JBHJHB010000029.1, read on the forward strand.
CCTCCGCGTACCACCGCGACAGGCAGTTCCGGCAGAACCCGGCGAGGTTCATCATCTCGATGTTCTGGACGTCCGTCCGCTCCCGCAGATGCTCGACCAGACGCCGGAAAGCCCCCGCCTCGAGGCGGGTGCGCGTGGCTTCGTCCATGAAGTCCTCCTCGTCGAAGGACCCTGGGGCGTCGCCTCAGCGATGGAAAGCCCTTTCCGGCACCACGCTAAGGGACGACCCGGGCGAGGACGACCTTGAGGTAGTCGCCCTCCCTGAAGGTGAGGATCCGGGGATGATCCGGCGGCGCCCCCCACCGATCGAGGACCTGCAGCACCACCCGCGCCCTGGACGCGCCGCTCCTGAGGGTCTGCTCGAAGGCCTCGCGGTCGACGTGGCTCGAGCAGCTCGCGGCGAGGTAGAGGCCGCCGGGGGTCAGCCGCTCGAGGCAGGCCCGATGGAGCCGCCCGTAGCTCTCGAGGGCCTTCGCTACGGCGTCCCGGCGGGGCGCGAAGCTCGGGGGATCGGCGACGATCAGGTCCCACGTCGAGCCCGCGTCGCGCGCCTCGGCGAGGAACGCCGGCACGTCCGCCCGCCACGTGCGATGCAGGCCCGGCGCGAGGCCGTTGAGGGCCCAGCTCCGCTCCGCGAGGCGGAGGGCCTCCGCTGCGACGTCCACGGTGTCGACGCTCCGGGCGCCGCCGAGGCCCGCGGCCACCGAGAAGCCGCCCGTGTAGCCGTACAGGTTGAGCACGCGCATGCCCTCCGCGAGGCGGCGAACCTTGGCGCGGCTCTCCCGATGGTCGAGGAACAGGCCGGTCTTCTGGCCGCGGCGCAGGTCGACCGCGAGCGCCATGGCGTGCTCCTCGACCTCCATGACCCCGTCGGGGACCGTCCCCGACAGGACCTCGATCCGCCGCTCCCCCCGCCTGCCGGCGCGGAGCAGGAGGCCGTCGACCGGGCCCGCCTCCCGGCTCAGCCCGTCCACCAGCCGGTCCGTCCACGCGAGCGCACCCTCCCCGTCGAGGGCGAGCACGAGGACGGCGCCGTAGCGGTCGACCACCACCCCGCCCAGCCCGTCGCCCTCGCCGTGGAGAAGGCGGTAGGCGTCGGTCGCCGGGGGGACCACCCGCCGCCGCAGCGCCGCGGCCTCGCGGATGCGACGGCGCAGGAAGGCGTCGTCGAGCGGCTCGTCGCGCCGGGTCCAGACGCGCGCGCCGATCGGCCCGGCGTCCGCGATCCCGGCCGCCACGAAGCGGCCGTCCTGGGCCAAGAGCCGCACCGGGTCGCCCGGCCGACCATCGTGGGGGCCGAGCGCGTCCCGGTACACCCAGGGGTGGCCGGAGCGTAGGGCACGGCGCAGGTCGCGGCGCAGGCGGACATCGTGGGCCGCCCTTGCGCCCCGGCGTGGGCCCTCGTACGGAGCGGAGGTGCTCCTGCGCCTGTTCGTCCTCTTCACGGCGGTGCCTCTCCTGGAGGTCTACCTCCTCTTCGTGCTGGGGCAGGCGCTCGGGCTCTGGCCGACCGTCGCGCTGGTCCTGCTGACCGGCGTGGTCGGGGCGACGCTGGCCCGCCGGGAGGGCACCCGGGTGTGGCGGCGCTGGCAGGGGGCCCTCGCCCGCGGCGAGGTCCCGGAGGGCGGGCTGGCGGAGGGGCTGCTGGTCCTCGTGGGCGGCGTGCTGCTCGTGACCCCCGGGGTGCTGACCGACCTGGTCGGGCTGGGGCTCCTCGTGCCTCCGATCCGGGGCGCGGTCGCCCGCCGGCTCCAACGGAGCATCGAGCGCCGGATCGAGGAGGGCTCGGCGTCGGTCCACTACCGCGTGGACCTCGGCGACGGTCGGGTGCGGGAGGTTCGCTCGATGGGGCGCCGCGGGTCGGTGATCGAGACGGAGGGCGAGGTCGTCGAGGAGGAGCGCCCGGTCGAGGCGGAGCGCGAGCTCGGGCGGGGCAGCGCCGAGGAGCCCGGGGCGCCGCCCTCGGGGGACCGGGCGGCCCGGCGATGAGCGGACGACGTCGCCGATCGCCCTGACGTGTCCAGCGAGCCCTGCGTTCCGGATCCGGCGTCCGGCGCCTCGAGCACGACCAGCCCCATCCCCGCCAGCAGGAGGGGCACGCGGTGCCCGGTCACGAAGGCCCGTCGCCGATCCAGCTGCCGCACGACGGCGGGCTCCTCGACGCGCATCGAGGCCCAGGATACCCCCGGTGCCGTTGACCCCGCACCGCCCGCTTCAGCCGACGGGAGCAGGCGCCGTGGAGGGGGTTCGTGCAGACTTCCCTCGTGCGCGAAGGGAGCGACCAAGCAGCCGCCCACCCCGGGGCTCGGCGTGGGCCCGTGGGCGTCGGGCGCGTCGGGCGCGCGGCGCGGCCTGGGGCACGGGCCCCGGCGCGCGCCCAACCTCGGCCCTGGCCTCGGCGTCCGGGGGCTGGAGCCCTCGTCGTCGCGGCGCTGGCGAGCGCGGCGCTGCTCGCCACCCCCCTCGCCGCTCCGCCGGGCGGCGTCCCGGTGGTCGGCCCGCCCGCCCCCGACGTGCGCCTCCGGCCGCTCCACGGCGTGGAGGAGCAGTCGCTCTCGACCTATCGAGGCAAGGTCCTGGTGCTGGCGTTCGTCGCGAGCTGGTGCCGCGCGTGCCGCCGCCTCGCGCCGGACCTCGCCGCGCTGAAGGCGCGCCACGAGCGCGAGGGCTTCGAGGTGCTCGGCCTCTCCCACGAGGCGAGGGGCCGGCTGATCCACCACCGCGCCCGGTTCCCGGAGGCGCTGCCTCTGCTCCAGTGCACCGGACGCACGGCGGTGCGCTACGGTGCCGACGTGGTGCCGACGCTGGCCCTGCTCGACCGCGAGGGGGTGCTCCGCGGCCGGTGGCAGGGCGCGTCCCCGACGGTCGTGCGGGACCTCCGCGCCCGCACCGCGCGCACCCTCGCGCGCTGATCAGCGCGCATTCATCGTCGGGCGGGCCCTACCGGAAGTCCTGCGGGAAGGCGCTGGGGTTGACGTAGGACGAGTAGCCGACCCAGCCGCCCCAGACCAGCGTCAGCAGGATGAACACCGCGCCCAGGCCGATCCCCGCGTAGGCGAGCTCCTTGCCCTTGAGGGCCTGCGGGTCCTTGTTGATCCGCTGGAGCGCGAGCACGCCGCAGACGACGGCCGCGATCGGGATCGGGACGCAGCCGCAGCAGCACATCGGGATGCTCAGGCCGCCGAGGACGACGCTCACGATCGCGAGCTGCTCGTTCTTGGGGCCCTCCTCGGGGCTCGGCCCGAAGCCACCGGGACCCGGGCCACCGGGCGGGCCGCCGTAGCCGCCGGGACCCGCCGGCTGCCCGAACCCCTGGCCTCCGCCGGGCTGGCTCCCGGGAGGCGGCTCGAAGCCGCCGCCCGACCCACCCGGAGGCTGACCGAAGCCGCCCCCACCCGGAGGCTGACCGAAGCCGCCGCCTCCACCGGGCGGCTGACCGAAGCTGCTCATCGTGTTCCTCTCCTTTGCGCCGCAGCGCGTCAGGAGCGTCTCACGATCCCGACCTGCCGTGCAAAAGGGACCGGCGAACGCGGCTCACGGCGCAGCCCCGTCCCCGGACGGAGGCGGGGTCGGGGGCTTCGCCCGCCCGCCCGGCGGGGCGGTGCCGGTGGCCTCGCCTTCGGCGGGCGGATCGATGCCAGCCGGCACGGCGCCCGGCCCGGCGCCGACCGGACGCGGCGCCATCGGCGGAAGGGCGGGAGGGGACACGAGCTCCTGCCCGGGAACGGCGAGCGGCGGGTCGATGGGCGACGCCGGCGGCCGGAGGGGACCGCGAGGGGCCGGGCCGACCTCCCGACCGTCGACGCGCAGGGGCGGTGGCTCCCCGGGCCCCTTCTCGGGCTCATCGCACCCGCCGACGAGCGCGAGCGTCAGCAGCAGGGGAAGGCGGGCCATGCGCCGCCAGTCTGCCTCACCTCCGCGATCAGGTCCGTCCTGGTGCAGGCCCTCGCGTTGGCCCCGTGTACGTGCCTCCCGGACTGGCACGGACGGGCCGCCCTTGGTACTCGCCCCCGGCCATGATCCCGCGCTTCTCCCGCCTCGGCCCGGCCCTCACCGGCGTCCTCGCGTCAACGCTCCTCGCCTGCGGAGGCCCCGGGGAGCCGAGCCCCGAGTACTCCGCCGCGGAGGGGGCCGGCAGCGAGGGGCCGCCCGCCCCCGCCGAGACCGACGTCCCGACCGGGAAGCTGCCGACGGGGGTCACGCCCCTGAGCTACCGCCTCTACCTCGAGGTGCTGCCCGACCGCGACACCTTCGCCGGTCACGTCGAGATCTCGGTCCGCCTCGAGGAGGCCACCGACCGCATCTGGCTCCACGGCGCTCTCCTCGACGTCACCGAAGCGGAGGTGCTGCCGGACGGCGCCGAGGCCGTGGCCGCGACCTACCGCCAGCGGGACGAGACGGGCGTGGCGGAGCTGTCTCTGCCGAGCCCGGTCGGCCCGGGCGAGGCGATCCTCTCGATCCGCTACACCGCGCCCTTCGACCGGCAGCTCAAGGGCCTCTACCGGGTGGACGTCGGCGACGACCACTACGCCTTCACCCAGTTCGAGGCGACCAGCGCTCGCTACGCGTTCCCGAGCTTCGACGAGCCCCGCTTCAAGACCCCCTTCGAGGTCACGCTGGCCGTCCGCCCCGAGGACGTGGCGATCGGCAACACCCAGGCCGTCGACGAGCGCCGCGTCGGCGACCTCCGGGAGGTGCGCTTCGCGCCGACGGAGCCGCTGCCGACCTACCTCGTGGCGATGGCGGTGGGCCCCCTCGACGTGGTGGAGCACGAGGCCCTCCCGCCGAACGACGTCCGGGAGCGCCCGCTCCCCTTCCGCGGCGTCGCCGCCCGGGGCCATGGCGAGCGCCTCGCCTACGCCCTGGAGGGTACCGGGCCGATCCTCGAGGCCCTGGAGACCTACTTCGGCACCCCCTACCCCTACGACAAGCTCGACATCATCGCGGTGCCCGACTTCGCGTCGGGCGCGATGGAGAACGCGGGCGCGATCACCTTCCGGGAGGTGCTCCTGCTCCTCGGCGAGGCGGCCCCCGAGGACCAGCGTCGGGCCTTCGCCTACGTGATGGCCCACGAGCTCGCCCACCAGTGGTTCGGGAACCTCGTGACGATGCCGTGGTGGGACGACATCTGGCTCAACGAGGCGTTCGCCACGTGGATGGGCTACCGCGTCGTCCACGAGGTGCACCCGGGCATGCACGCCGACCTGCGCTTCCTGGTCCGGGTCCACGAGGCGATGCAGACCGACAGCCTGGTCAGCGCGCGCCAGATCCGGCAGCCGATCGAGACAAGCCACGACATCCGGAACGCCTTCGACGCGATCACGTACCGCAAGGGAGGTGGCGTCCTGTCGATGTTCGAGGGCTACCTCGGTGACGAGACGTTCCGGGACGGGATCCGGGAGTACATGGCGCGGCACCGCTTCGGGAGCGCCACGGCGGCGGATCTGCTGGACGCGCTGAGCCAGCTCAGCGGCGAGGACGTGGGGACCCCGTTCCGGACGTTCCTCGAGCAGCCCGGGGTGCCCCTCCTGACGGCGCGCGTCGCCTGCGACGACGACGGGGCGCGGGTCGAGCTGGCCCAGTCGCGCTACCTGCCGGTCGGCTCGGCCGGGTCGACGCAGGGGGAGTGGCAGGTCCCGGTGTGCGTGCGCTACGGCCGGGGCACGCGGGCGAGCAAGGCGTGCACGCTGCTCACGGAGGCGGAGGGGAGCCTCGCCCTGGACGGGGGCTGCCCGACCTGGGCGATGCCGAACGCCGACGGCGCCGGCTACTACCGATGGACGCTGCCGGCGGACGGGGTCGAGGCCCTTCTCGATCGCGGCTGGGCCCGCCTGACCGCCGCGGAGCGCCTCAGCGTCGCCGACAACCTCCAGGCGGGCTTCGCGGCGGACGCCGTCCCGGCCGAGAGCGTCCTCGAGGCGATGGAGCGCGTGGCCCGCGACGAGAGCCCTTCGGTCGCGACGGAGCCGATGTCCTTCGCCTCGAGGATCCGCGCCATCATGGTGCCGGCCGCCGAGCGGGGGAAGGTGGAGGGGTGGGCGGCGAGCCTGTACCAGCGGACGCAGCGACGCCTCGGGTGGTCGCCGCGCCGGCGGGAGGACGGGGAGACGGGCCTGTTCCGCCGCGACGTCCTCGGCTTCCTCGCGCGCACCGCGCGGGTGGAGCGGGTACGACGGGAGGCCGCGAGCCGGGGACGGCGCTACCTCGGCGAGGCGGAGCTGGACGAGGACGCGGTCTCGCCCGATCTCGCCGGGATGGTCCTGACCGTGGCCGTGCAGGAGGGAGACGAGGCCTTCTGGGAGAGGCTGATGGCGCGGGTCCGCGCGAGCGACGACGCGCTGTTCCGCAGCCGGGGCCTGTCCGCCCTCGCGTCGACCCACGACCCCGAGCTCGCGGAGCGAGCCCTCGCGCTCTCGAGCGAGCCCTGGCTCCGGGTGAACGAGGTCACGCTGCCGGTCCGGGTCCAGCTCGGCATGGTCGAGACCCGGGAGGGGGCCTGGGCGTGGTTCCAGGAGCACTTCGAGGACGTGTTCGGGCGGGTAGCGACCACCCGCGCCGGCTATGCGCCGTTCTTCACGACCGGGTTCTGCAGCGAGGAGGAGGCGCGCGAGGTGGAGGCGTTCTTCACGCCGCGGATCGCCGAGCTCCCGGGCGGGCCGCGGAACCTGCGGAGCGCGCTGGAGGCGATCCGGCTCTGCGCCGCGATCGTCGAGGCGCAGGGGCCCGAGGTCCGGGCCTTCTTCCGGATCGACGAGGGCTGACCTCGACCGGGCCGCGGGGCGCCGATAGCGTGGGGGCGTGTCCACCGCCGGCCTTCTCGTCAGCCTCGGGGTCGCGTGCGGGGTCGCGCCGCTCCTGCGCGGCCTCCTCGTGATGCTCCAGCTCCGCCGGAGCGATGGCGAGCCCCTCGAGCGCGCCTTCGACGGCTACGCGACCGACGACGAGGGCTTCCGCTGGCCGCCGGAGAGCCAGCCGCTCCGTCCGGTGCTCGAGATCGACCGGCCGCGGCCGTGGCGGCTGTTCGACCAGCTCCGGAGCGAGCTCCACGACCCGACCTACGCGCTCTCCGCCGTCGCCGCCCTGCTCTTCCTCCTGGCCGGCATGACGGTGGGGGGATCGTGGCTCGACACCCTGCTCGGGGTGGGGCTCCTCGCAGCCCACGGCTCCCTGCTCCGGTTCGCGATCCGGGCCCGGCGCACGTGGCCGCGCAGGGTCGTGACCGCGACCGCCGTCAGCGGGCCGACCTTCGGCGGTCAGGGGACGGTCGAGATCCCCGCGGACGGAGGCCGGCGCGTGTACCTGGTGCGCTGGCGCCCGATGGCGGCGCTCCTGCGCGACGGGCCCGTCGACGTGCTCGTCCTCGAGGAGCCCCGCGGCCGCGGGGGCCTCGGGGTCGCGTACCGCCCGTCCCGGGGCTGAGGGCGCCCCGGGAACGCGCTGGCACCGGCGCCCGGGTGTGCCACAACCGGGCCCGAGCATGGCCGACTACATCTACGCGATGAAGGGGGTGACCAAGGTCCATCCCCCCGACAAGCGCATCGTCACGGACCTCTACCTGTCGTTCCTGCCCGGGGCCAAGATCGGCGTGATCGGCCCCAACGGCATGGGCAAGAGCAGCCTGCTCCGGATCATGGCCGGCGAGGACACCTCCTTCAACGGCGAGGTCTGGCTCCGGCCGGGGACGACGGTGGGCTTCGTGCCCCAGGAGCCGGACATCGGCCGGGACCGCACGGTGCTCGAGGTCGTCGAGGACGCCGTCGCGCCGATCAAGGAGGTGCTGCGGCGCTTCGAGGAAGTCTCGATGAAGTTCGGCGAGGTCACGGACGACGACGAGATGAACGCGCTCCTCGAGGAGCAGGCGAAGCTCCAGGATCAGATCGACGCCCAGGACGGGTGGAACCTCGATCACACGCTGGAGATCGCGATGGACGCGCTGCGCCTCCCGCCGCCGGACGAGAGCATCAACCACCTCTCCGGCGGCGAAAAGCGGCGGGTGGCGCTGTGCCGGGTGCTGCTGCAGAAGCCCGACCTGCTGCTCCTCGACGAGCCGACCAACCACCTCGACGCCGAGAGCGTGGCCTGGCTCGAGCAGCACCTCGCGCAGTACGCGGGCACCATCGTGGCGATCACTCACGACCGCTACTTCCTCGTCATCGTGGCGTAGTGGATCCTCGAGCTCGACCGGGGGCTGGCGATCCCCTTCTAGGGAAACTACAGCGCCTGGCTCGAGGCGAAGAACAAGCGGATGGAGCAGGAAGAGCGCAAGGACGAGGCGCTCCAGCGCAAGGTCAAGGAGGAGCTCGAGTGGGTGCGGGCGACGCCCAAGGCGCGGCACGCCAAGAGCAAGGCTCGTCTGCAGGCCTTCGACGCCCTCGTCCAGGAGGCCCAGAGCCGCAAGCGGGACATGAACGAGATCTTCATCCCGCCCTCGCCGTCGCGCCTCGGCGACAAGGTGATCGAGGCGCATGGCATCTCCAAGGCGTTCGGCGACAAGCTCCTCTACGAGGACCTGTCCTTCCGGATCCCCCGGGGCGCGATCGTGGGGATCATCGGACCCAACGGCGCGGGGAAGACCACCTTGTTCCGGATCATCACGGGCGAGATCGAGCCGGACTCCGGCACGATCGAGGTCGGCGAGACCGTCCGCCTGATGTACGTGGACCAGAACAGGGACGCGCTCACCCCCGACAAGAACGTCTGGGAGGAGATCAGCCGGGGCCAGGACATCATCCAGGTCGGCAAGACCGAGATCCCGTCCCGCGCCTACGTCAGCCTCTTCAACTTCAAGGGCCCGGACCACCAGAAGAAAGTGGGCGTGCTGTCGGGCGGCGAGCGCAACCGCGTGCACCTCGCGAAGGTACTGACCCAGGGCGGCAACGTCCTGATGCTCGACGAGCCCACCAACGACCTCGACGTGGAGACCCTGCGGTCCCTCGAGCAGGCGCTCCTCGAGTGGCCGGGCGTCGCGATCATCACGAGCCACGACCGCTGGTTCCTCGACCGCATCGCGACCCACATCCTCGCCTTCGAGGGGGACAGCCGGGTCACGTGGTTCGAGGGGGCCTACGACGAGTACGAGGCCTACCGAAAGAAGACGCTCGGCGAGGACGCGCTCGTCCCCCACCGGATCAAGTACCGCAAGCTGACCAAGAACTGAGGCCGCGCTCGCGCCCGGAGTGGCGGTCCTGAGATCCGACCCGAGCGGCTGCCTGCGGCTGGCCGAGGGTGACGTCCGCTTCATCATGGTCGGCGGGCTCGCGGGGCTCGCGGGCTCGCGCACGGCGCGGGGCGCCTACCGTCGACGTGGCCGTGGTCTACCTAGGCTCGGGACCCGGACAATCTCCGGGCGCTGGCCCGTGCCCTCGCGCCGCTCAGCGGGGGTCGTCGCCCGATGAGTCACCGCGCCCCCGCGAGAGCGTCAGCCTTCGGGCGTGACGCCCACCTCGGCGAAGGACTCGAGCGGCACCGGGTCGAGGACCCGTCGGACCTCCCGCTCTCCCTCGTGGGTGACGCAGGCGCCGGTGGGGTCCCGGTAGTACGTCGTGGTCCGGAAGGGCTCGCCGAGGGGGTGAACGGTCGTGAAGCGGAGGCTCTCCCCGGCGCAGGCGTCGGGGTCGGGCACCGTCTCGGCGCGAACGAGGTAGGTCCAGTCCGCCGCGACGACGTTCTCGACGCACGAAGGATCGGCGAAGCTCGGGGAGGCTTGACTCGAACGGTAGGGGAGGCAGCGCAGCCCGGCGACGGTCTGCCACGGCGTGCACTCGACATCGAGCACCGCGTCGTAGAGGCGCAGGCCGAACCCGGCTCCGGCGATCTCGAGCCATGTGTCTCGGCCGAGGACCGGCCAGGCCAGCCCGGCCTCGTCCACCCAGCGAACCCGGCGCAGCCGACCGGTCCCGAGGGCCACGCGCTCGAGGCGCACGAACGTGGAGGGCGCCAGCACGGGTCCGAGGGGGAGGGCGAGGGGCGCGGCAGCCGATCCCCCCGCGTCGCGCCGCTGGCAGGACCCGTCGGGGTCGCGCTCGTAGAGGCCATCGGGGTAGGGCCGCGCTTCGCCGAGCACCTCGCGCACCTCCAGGCTGCGGTCGGGCTGCCGCGTGGCGACGTACGGTGGAGCCGGGTCCACAGCCGCGTACACCGGGAGCACCCGCGCCGAGCAGCCGGCGTCCCCGTACGGCAGGGCGGCGGGCGGAGCCCCGAGCGAGTCGTACGGGGGCCCGGGGACGCAGAAGCGCACGGCCCGGTCTCCCGTCAGGGACAGCGCGTGGCATGCCTCGTCGAGCACGCGCTGCCGCACCACGGTGCCGTCCTCGTAGCGTCGCGTGACCTCGGCGAGGCCCGGGCTCCTGGGCCGCGTCGTCTCCTCCCCCGCGACGAAGGCGCCCTCGGGAACGGGCTCGGTGGGCACGTAGCGCCCTGACACCGCACCCGCGAAGGGGACGCAGCCCCGGTCCCGGTCCCGGAAGCGCGGGGTGGCGACCTCCCCGTCGATCGCGCGGACGCTGCGCAGGAGGTCGGGCGCGGTGGGCTCGCTCCGAGCCCCGTACCTCGGCTCACCGGCGCACCCGGGCTCCGCCGCAGGGACCACCGGGCTGCCGCACCCCTCGTCCTCGAAGAGGGTCGGGGCCGCGAACCCGCCATCGGCCAAGCAGCGCAGGCGCCCATCGGTCGTCCGGTCCGTCTCCCGGCAGGCGTGGTCGAGCGCCCGGTCGAACAGCCACCGGGAGCCCCAGGGCAGCCTCTGCTCCTCCCGCGTCCCGTCCGGCAGCACGAAGCCCAGCGCGGCCAGCCGCCTCCCGTCCGTGGTGCGCCGGACCTCGAGGGGTCCGAGCTCGTCTCGCTCGAGGCTCTTCGCGCAGCCCGCCGCCACCACCAGCGCGACCATGATGCCCAACGTCCGCATCGTCCCCCCGACACGCGTACTTCGCGCCCGTTCCCGGTGGGGCGGCTACCCGCCCGCGGCCGGTCGAGCTCGACCACGCAAGTCGTGTAGCGGAACCGGACGCCGGGGAGAAGGGGGCCGCTCCCGGCCCGACGCCGCCGTCGACGCGTCGAGCACAGCGCATCAGCGCTCTCTGTCGCACCGGGCGCTGAACCAGATCGGCGCCGAGCGCCCCTCCGCCACCGTGTAGTAGCCATCTTCCCCGGCCGCGATCGCCTCGCCCTGGTGCTCCCGCGGCGACGGGAGACGCTCGCTGGGGTGGCGGAACGCGGCGACGAGCGCGCGGCCCCGCGTCGGGAAGCGGACGACGTCGAAGTAGGTCCGTACGAGGACCGCCTCGCCGCCGGGGGTGGCGTCCGCGGCGGTGACGACGGCCACGGCGCCCGCGGGCATCGGCAGCGGGCCGAGCCGGGTCAAGCGGCCGCTCCGGAGGGGAGCCCGCGCCGCATACACCACGGGGGGGAGCTTCGTGATCACGAACAGGTCACCGCGCCTCGGGTCCACGACGAGGGCCTCGGCGTCGTGGGGACCATCCGGGTAGCGCAGCGTGAACGTCTCGAAGGCGGGGACGTCGATGTCGACGCTCTCCTGGGCGAGGTCGACGTCCGGTTCGGGCACCCGGTGGATGGTGATGCGGTCGCGGACGGCGGAGTTGTCCCCGATGTCGCCGACGTAGAGCGCGTCGCGACCGCGCCGGCCCGGGCCGAGGGCCACGTCCTCCCAGTCGAAGGGCTCGACGCCCGCGAGGCGGTAGTTGCCGAGGTGCCGGCCGTCCCGGGCCATCGCGTGGAGCACCGCGGCGGAGCCCGAGTCCTGGTGGGTCCAGAGGACGCCCGGGTGGGCCCGGCTCGCCGCGAGGCCGCTCGCTTCCCGGATGAAGGGGTTCTCGACCCCGCCCAGCAGGACGGGGGGCCGCTGGCCGCGCTCGCATGGTTGCGGCTCCTCGGCCCCGGCCTCCTCGCCTTCGCCGCCCCCAGGCCCGGCCGCCCGAGCCGCCGGCGCGCCGGTCGCCGGGCCGTCCTGGGACCGCCCCGACCCCGTGGGGACGGCCAGCATCACCACCGCGAGGGCGGCCGCGAACAGGGGACCGATGGCTCGGGCGCGCACGCCGGAAGCGTAAGCCACGGTGCGACTCCCCGCAGGCATGGCTGGCCAAGCGGCCCGCCTCGGGCTACCCGGACTCCATGGCGGGCAACGATGCGGTGCTGGACAGCGTCCTCGATGCCGTGGGGGGGACGCCGATGGTGCGCCTCTCCCGGATCGGTCGGGACCTTCCGTTCGAGCTTCTCGGCAAGCTCGAGTTCATGAACCCCGGCGGTTCGGTCAAGGACCGGATCGGTGTCCGCATGCTGCTCGAGGCGGAGCGGCGGGGCGAGATCCGCCCCGGCGACACGCTGATCGAGCCGACGAGCGGCAACACGGGCATCGGCCTCGCCATGGCCGCCGCCGTGCGCGGCTACCGGATGATCATCGTGATGCCGGAGAAGATGAGCCGGGAGAAGCAGGTCGTGCTCGAGGCCCTCGGGGCCGAGATCATCCGGACGCCGACCGCGGCCGCGTTCGACTCCCCGGAGAGCCACATCAGCGTCGCCCGTCACCTCCAGGAGGTCGTCCCGAGCGCCCACATCCTCGACCAGTACGGCAACGAGGACAATCCCAAGGCCCACGAGGAGACCACGGCCCGGGAGATCCTCGAGCAGACCGGGGGCCGGATCCACGCCCTGGTCGCCGGCGCCGGCACCGGCGGTACGCTCACCGGCATCGCCCGGGTGCTCAAGCGCGAGGCGCCGGAGTGCCGCATCGTCGGCGTCGACCCCGAGGGCTCGATCCTCGCCGGCCCGTCGGACGTGAAGCCCTACAAGGTGGAGGGCATCGGCTACGACTTCATCCCCGAGGTCCTCGACCGGTCGGTGGTCGACCGCTGGATCAAGACCAGGGACGTCGACGCGTTCCGCGTCGCCCGGCAGCTGATCCGCCAGGAGGGCCTCCTCGTGGGCGGCTCCTGCGGCTCCGCGGTCTGGGCGGCGATGCAGCTCGCCGACGAGCTCCCCGAGGGGGCCCGGGTGGTCGTGCTCCTGCCCGACTCCGTCCGGAACTACATGACGAAGTTCGTGGACGACGCCTGGATGCGGCAGAACGGCTTCCTCGACCAGAACCACAACCTCGGCACGATCGCCGAGATCGTCCGGAGCCTCCCGCCGAAGGAGGTCATCACCATCGAGGACGACAAGAGCCTCGGCTACGCCGTGAAGGTCCTCAAGGCCCACGGCATCAGCCAGATGCCGTGCGTGGCGGAGGGACGGTTGAGCGGCATCGTGACCGAGGGGGACCTCCTGCACTTCCTCGTGGACGGCCGGGACATCGAGACGCCGCTCGCCGAGGTGATGGAGCGTCGGGTGCACACGGTGCGGCCACACGACGACGCGGTCGTGCTGCCGGAGCTGTTCGAGCGCGGCGAGGTCGCGATCGTCGTGGACGACGAGCGCCGCGTCACGTCCGTGCTCACCAAGATGGACTTCATCGAGTTCATGTCGAAGAGCCGCAAGCTCTCCGGAGCGCTCTCGACGACCGGCGCGGCGTGACGGCCATCGACGGGCGGCTCGCCGCCCGGGCCCCCGGGTGGTGAAGCCGCTTCCGATCGATCCCTACCTGCCCAAGGTCATCGACGCGCTTCGGGCGCGCGGGGCTGCGGTGGTGACGGCCGAGCCCGGGGCGGGCAAGACCACCCGGGTGCCGCGCGCCCTGCTCGAGGGCGGAGTGGCGGACGAGGGCGCCGTGGTCGTGGTGCAGCCTCGCCGGCTCGCGACCCGGATGGCGGCCGCGCGGGTCGCCGACGAGCTCGGCGAGGGCGTCGGCGACCGCGTGGGCTACCGCGTGCGGTTCGACCGGAAGGTGTCGGCGCGCACCCGGGTCGAGTTCGTCACCGACGGCATCCTCGCCCGGAGGCTCGCGAAGGACCCGCGCCTCGAGGGGGTCGCCGCGGTCGTCTTCGACGAGCTCCATGAGCGGCAGCTCGACGTCGACCTCGCCCTGGCGCTGACGCGCCGACTCCAGGGCGGCCCCCGACCGGACCTCCGGGTGGTCGCGATGAGCGCCACCCTCGACGCCTCGCCCGTGGCCGCCTTCCTCGACGCCCCCGTCCTCGACGTCCCGGGGCGCGCGTTCCCCGTCGACGTCGAGCACGCCGCCGGGCCGGACGACCGGCCCCTCGAGCGCCAGGTGCGGAGCGCGGTGGTGCGGCTCCTCCGGGACGGCCTCGACGGGGACGTGCTCGTCTTCCTGCCCGGCGCCGGCGCGATCCGGCGGTCCCTCGCGGCCCTCGAGGGCCCCGCGGCCCACCACGGCGTCGACGTGCTGCCGCTCCACGGCGACCTGCCGCCCGCTGCCCAGGACCGCGCCGTGCGGCCGGGTCGGCGGCCCAAGGTGATCCTGTCGACGAACGTCGCCGAGACGTCCTTGACGATCGACGGCGTGGTCGCCGTGGTCGACAGCGGCCTCGCGCGCGTCCCTCACCACTCCCCGTGGACGGGGGTCGTCACCCTCGACGTGGTGCCGATCAGCCGCGCGTCCGCCACCCAGCGGGCGGGCCGCGCCGGCCGGACGCGGCCCGGTCGCTGCGTGCGCCTGTACGCGAAGGGCGACCACGACCGCCGCCCCGAGCGGGAGGCCCCCGAGATCGCGCGGGCTGACCTCGCCGGCGTCGCCCTGCGGCTCCTGGTCGCCGGCGACGATCCCCGCACCTTCCCCTACTTCGAGCCACCGCCGGCGGCCGCCCTCGACGCGGCCCGCGAGCTGCTGGAGCGCCTCGGCGCCACCCGGGGCGGGGCGGTCACGGACGTCGGCCGCGCGCTGAGCGGCCTTCCGCTCCACCCACGCCTCGCGCGCCTGGCCGTGGAGGCGTCGCGCCGGGGGCATCGGGCGGCGGGCGCCGCCGCGGCCGCCGTCCTGGCCGAGCGGGACATCCGTGCCCCCGGGCGGTGGAGCGAGCGTGCCCGCCGCGAGGTCGGCCCGAGCGACCTGACCGCTCGCCTCGACGACCTGGAGAGCGCGCGCTCGGGTTCCGTTCCTCGCCACCTCGACCGCCGGGCCGTCGCCTCGGTCGAGCGCGCCCGGCGGCAGATCGACGAGGCGCTCCGGGGCGTGACCCTCGACGACGAGCCGACCTTCGACGAGGAGGAGGCCCTCCAGCTCGCGGCCCTCGCGGGGTTCCCGGACCGCGTGGCCAAGCGTCGTCGCCCAGGCGGACGGGAGGTGGTCCTGGCAGGCGGCGGCACCGCCGAGCTCACCGACGACAGCACCGTCGAGGTCGCGGAGTGGCTGGTGGCCCTCGACGGGAGCGCCCAGCGGGGTCGGGTGCGGGTGCGCCTCGCGTCCGCGATCGAGCCCGAGCAGCTGATCGAGCTGTTCGGCGACCGGGTCGAGGAGCGTCGGGTCACGCGCTTCGACCCGGACCTCGAGCGCGTCGTGGCGACCGCGGAGCTCGCCTACGACGGGCTGGTCCTCGACGCCTCGCGCAGCGAGCCCGGCGACGAGGAGGCGGCCCGGGTGCTGACCGAGGCCGTGCTCGACGCTGGCCTCCAGCGGGTGCTCGACGTCGACGCCCTCGACCGCCTGCGCCGCCGGGTCGCCTTCGCCCGCCGCTTCGACGAGCGCCTCCCGGACCTCGGCGACGCGCGCGTGGAGGCGGTGCTGCGCCGCGTCGCCGAGGGGCGCCGGAGCTTCGCCGAGCTGCGGGACGCGGACCTGCTCGCCGTCCTCCTCCTCGAGCTCCCGCAGGGCGGACGCGCGCGCCTCGATCGCCTCGCGCCCACCCATGTCGCGCTGCCCGGACGTCGCCGCGTCCCGGTGACCTACGAGCCGGACCGGCCGCCCTGGATCGCGTCCCGGCTCCAGGACTTCTTCGGCCTCGAGGAGGGCCCGCGCGTCGCGGACGGGCGCGAAGCCCTCGTGCTGCACCTGCTCGCCCCGAACCGCCGCGCGGTCCAGGTCACGACGGACCTGTCGGGCTTCTGGGACCGGCACTACCCCGAGCTGCGCAGGTCGCTGAGCCGGCGGTACCCGAAGCACCGCTGGCCCGAGGACCCGCGTCGCCCCGCCCCCCGCTGACGCCGCGCACCCCGTGCGCCGCCGCCGTCCAGGGGTCAGAGTGGCGCGGGACACGTGCCGATCTCCCGCCGCCCGGCCGCTGCGCTCGCTCCGCTCGCCCTCGTGGGCTGGCTCGCCGTGGGCGCGGCCGACGCCCAGCCACCGGCGCCCACCCCCGACCGGCAGCCGCCCGGCGACGCGGCTGGCCCGTCCGACGCGGTCGATGTCCCGCCCTCGGCGGGCCTGGCCGATCCGACGAGCCCGGCGAGCGGGGACGGCCGCGAGGCGCCGCGGCGCGAAGGGCTCGCTCCCCCGCCGCCCCCGGGCGACGCGCCCGACTACGGCCAGCCCCCCAGCGGGTACGCGTCGGCGGCGGCGGCGGCCGACGGCCGCGCTCCCGGCCGGGCTCCCGTGCGGTACGTGGAGCGGGAGATCCCGGTACGGGCGCTCTGGATCCCGGGCCTGATCGTCCTGCCCGCGGCCTACGTCTACACGATCAGCTTCGCCCAGGAGTCGATCAACGGGAGCTACCGGGACCGGTCCTTCATCCCGCTCGTGGGCCCGTGGCTCATGCTGGGGGTCGCCCACGAGGACTGGGAGATCGCGGGCGCGATCGCCGGGGGCATCGCCCAGCTCGTCGGGGCCGGCCTCCTGATCCTGGGCCTCAGCCTCCGCAAGACCGTCCGGGTCGCGGCCGACGGTCGCGGGGCGCGCGTGGGGCTCCTGCCGTGGGCCTCGGCTCGGGGCGGCGGCCTCGCCGTCCACGTCGAGGAGCTCTAGCCAGCGCTGGCCAGGCTGCGGCGTCCCGGGACCCGCTTGCGGGATGGTTCCCCGGACGCGCCCGGCGCGTCTTGGCGCGAAGGGCGCCGAGCGGGGAGCGACCCACGCTACGCCGACAGCGAGCCCGCCTCGGTGCGCTGCTGGACGACACGGAGCAAGGGCTCGCCGTAGGACGCGATCCGGGCCGGGCCCATCCCGGGGACCTGGCCCAGCTCGTCGGCCGTCGCGGGCCGCCGCGCCGCGATCTCCATCAGCGTCCGGTCGTGGCAGACCACGTAGGCCGGCACGCCCTGCTCCTGGGCGAGGCGCAAGCGCTCGGCGCGCAGCTCCTCGAACAGCGCGGGGTCCATCCCCGGCGGGGGCTCCCGCGCGGGCGGAGGCCGGCGCGACCGACGCCGGCGACGCGCCTCGGTGGGCGGCGGCAGCACGCGCACGGGCGCCTCGCCCTTCATGGCCGCGATGCCCGCGCGGGTCAGGTAGGGCACGGGGTAGCGGTCCGTCGTCACGTCGACCAGGCCCCCGCTGATCAGGCGCCGGAGCAGCCGCAGGATCCAGTCGGCGTCCCGGTCCCGGAACAGCCCGTGGGTGCTGAGGTCGTGCAGGCCGCGCCGCGTGACGCGGGCCGTGTCCTCGCCCCGGAGCATCGCGGCGGTGAGCTGGAGCCCGGCCCGGCGGCGGACCCGTGCCACGCCGCTCAGGGCCTTGCGCACCACGACCGCGTCCTCGGGCCCGACCTCCCGCTCCGGGCCGGCGCCGAGCTCGCCGAGCCGCTCGCACACATCGCAGTGGCCGCACCCGCCGAGCAGCTCCTGCTCGTCTCCGAAGTAGCGGAGAATGAAGTCGTGCCGGCAGCTCCCGGCCTCGAGGTAGTTCAGCAGGTCCCGGAACAGCGCCCACTTCCGCTCGACCGCCTCCCGCGGCGGTGGCTCGCCGTGGCGGCTCGGCCCCTCGATCAGGCGGCGCCGGAGGTTGATGTCGGAGGGGCCGCTCAGGAGCAGGCCGAGCGCGGGCTGGCCGTCTCGCCCCGCGCGGCCCACCTCCTGGTAGTAGGCCTCGATCGAGCCCGGCGCCTGCAGGTGGACCACCGCCCGCACGTCGGGCCGGTCGATGCCCATCCCGAAGGCGTTGGTCGCGACCACGACGTCGAGGTCACGCGCAGCGAACCCCTCGCTGACCTCCCCCCGCGCTCCCGCGGCCATCCCCGCGTGGTAGCCGGCGGCCCGCCAGCCGTCGGCGGCGAGGCGCGCCGCCGCCTCGTCGGTCTTCTTCCGGGTCCCCGCGTAGACGATCACCGCGCCGGCGGGCTGGGTCGGGGACCCGAGCGCCTCGCGCACCACCTCGGCGGCGCGCTGGAGGCGGTCGCGCATCCGGGCGTGGTCCTCCGCCGCGAGGTGCAGGTTGGGGCGCGCGAAGCCGCGCAGCACCACCCTGGCCTCGGGGCCGAGCCCCAGCCGCTCGAGGATCTCCTCGCGCACCCGGGGCGTCGCGGTGGCGGTGCAGGCGAGCACACGGTCGGGAGCGAGCTCCCTCAGCACGTCGCCGAGGCGCAGGTAGTCGGGCCGGAAGTCGTGGCCCCACTGGGCGATGCAGTGGGCCTCGTCCACCGCCACGAGCGGGGGCCGGAGCCGGGCGAGCTGCGCGATGAGCACCGGGTGGGCCAGGCGCTCCGGCGCCACGTAGACCAGCCGGTAGCGCCCCTCGGCGAGGCCCCGCTGCCGCGCGTCGCGCTCCCCCGCGGACAGGTTGGAGGCGAGGTACGTCGCCGGGATCCCTCGCTCCTCGAGGGACCGCACCTGGTCGTCCATCAGCGAGATCAGCGGCGAGATGACCACCGAGGTGCCCTCGAGCTCCGTGGCCGGGAACTGGTAGCAAAGGGACTTGCCGCCGCCGGTCGGCGCGATCGTGAGGACCCGACCGCTCCGGGTGAGGAGCTCCTCGATCGCCTCGAGCTGCCAGGGGCGGAAGGAGGGGAGGCCGAAGCGGGCCTGGAGCTCGGCCTCCCAGCGGTCGTGGTCGCTCGCAGACATCCGGCGGGTGGCACTGTACATTGGGTCAGGGGCACGCACAGGGGCCGGCGGCGCATCCCGGATTCGCCACCGGACCAGGCGACCTCGCCCCTCCTTCGCCCACCCCGCCTTGCCTGTGCCTCGGCCGGGCTATCGGCCGTCGTCGACCGGAGGTTGCTCAGCCCTCCGGCATCGGTACCGCGCCGCCCGTGGCGTAGCTGAGGCTCACGCGCGCGACGCGGGCTCCGATCGAGGCCTCGATCAGCGCCACCCGGGCCTCCGTCAGCTCCCGCTCCGCGTCGAGCACGTCCGCGAAGCGGCTCTCCCCGAGCTCGAGCTCGATGCGGCGCGCGCGGTACGCCTCCCGCGCCGACTCGACCAGGGCGCGGGCCTCGGCCACCGTCGCCGCGGCGGAGCGATCGTCGGCCCACGCGCCGGACACCTCTGCCCGCAGGCCGTCCCGGAAGCGGTCGAGCTCCGCGTTCAGGCGCGCCGCCTCGGCGGCCGCGCGCGCCGCCTGGCTCGCCGAGACCACGGTCTGGTTGGGGCTCCACGCCACGATCACGCTGATGTCCCAGGTCGGGTCGAACCGATCGCGGTTGGGCGTGTACAGGCGGTTCGGGTTGGCGAGCTGGACGCCGGCGCCGAGGCGCAGGGTCGGCCACCCGCTGCCCTCGGCCGCCCGCTGCCCTCGACGGCTGGCCTCCGCGGCCCGGCGGAGCGCCACCGCCTCCGGCCGCCGGGCGAAGGCCTGGTCGATCATCTGCGTCAGGTCGCTCTCGACCTCCGGCAAGGGCGCCGTGACGTCCTCGCCGACCCGGAGCGCGGCCTGCCCCGGTAGACGGAGCAGCGACCGAAGCGCCTCGCCCGCCGACAGCACCCCGGCCTCCGCCCGCTCCACGCCGGCTCGGGCGCGCGCCAGGCCCGCCTCGGCCCGGAGCACCTCCGAGCGGCGCACGACGCCGAGCTCCCGGGACCGGACCGCGAGGCGGTGCTCCTCCGCCGCATCCCGGAGCCGCTGCTCCGCGAGCGCGGCGAACGCCCGGGCCCGAACGTACCCGTAGAACGCCACCCGCGCGCGCCGGTCGAGGCCCTGCAGCGTCACCTCCCGCCGCGCCTCCTCGGCCTCGACGGCCGCGCGGGCCGCCTCGAGGCGAGGGAGCAGCGTCAGGAAGATCTCGCTGACCGGGACGCTGACCCGCGCCTCGAGCATCAGCTGGTTCGGGAACCACGGGATCCGCGATTCGCTCAGCTCCTCCTGCTGGGCGAGCGTCGTGCTCCAGAGGGCCCGGGCCTCGGGGTCATCCACGCCCGCGACGAGCGCCGCGGCCTCCGGACCCGTGACCAGCCCCTCGACGAGCGGGTCGTTCGTGATGCTCGCGAAGCGGGTGTAGCGGGCGCTGAGCGTCAGCGTCGGCCAGAGCGCGACGGTCGCGCGGGTGATCGCGGTCTCGGCGGCCGCGAGCGCCGCGTCCGCCGCGGCGAGGGTGGGCGAGCCGTCGACCGCGAGGTGGCTCGCCTGGCTGTTCGTGAGGCCCGCGCCGTCGCCCTCGAGGATGGCCTCCACCCGGAAGGGCTCCCTGGGCTGGGCCGACGCCCCCGACGACGGCGCGAGGATGGGCAGGACGAGGCTGGCCACGAGACCGGCCACGGAGAGAACACGCGTTCGTCGATCCATTACGCAGCTCCCACGGGCTGAGGCGATCCCGCCGGGGCCGGCTCGGCCTTCGGGTCGCGGAACAGGAGGCGGTAGAGGGCTGGCACCGCGAGCAACGTCAGCGCCGTGGCCACGGTGAGGCCGCTGATCATCGCGGCCGCCATCGGAGGCCACAGCGTCGAGGCGCTGAAGAGCAGCGGGGTCAGGCCCGCCACCGTGGTGACGGTCGTCAGGAGGATCGGGCGCGTCCGCTGCTCGACGGCCCGCTCGACGGCCTCGGCCACGGTGCGGCCCTCCGAGCGCAGCGTCTCGGCGCGATCGAGCAGAACGATCGCTCCGTTGACGACGATCCCGAGGAGCGCGATCGCGCCCAGGAGGGCGACGAAGCCGAACGGGAGGTCCCCGAGCCAGCGCCCCGGCCAGATGCCGAGGATGGCCAGGGGCGCGGTCACCAGCACGATCAGCACCCGCCGGAGGGAGTTGAACTGAGCGAGCAGGATCGAGACGAGCAGCAGCGCGCCGAGGCCGCCATAGGTGCCGAGGGCCGCGTTCGCCTCCGCGGAGCTCTCGACCGCCCCGCCGTACTCCCACGTCACCCCGTCCGGCAGGTCGAGCTCGGCCAGCCGGGGGCTCAGGGCGGCGACCACCTGCTCGTGGGTGGCGTGATCCGCGACCTCCGTGAAGACGCTGACGACGCGGCGGCCCTGGTGGTGGTGGACCACCGCCGGCCCGAACGTGAGCGTGGGTGTCGTCAGGCGGCCGAGGGGGACCGCGCGACCGTCGTCGGCGACCAGCCGCACGGCGTCGAGGTCGGCCGGGGCGTGGTCCTCGCCCGCCGGAGCGCGGACCCGGATCGGGACCGGGTCGTCGCCGCCGCGGTAGTCGCCGGCCGGGAGCCCGCGGATCCGGCCGAACATCGCGGTGGCCACCTGGACCCGCGCGACCCCGCGACGCCCCGCGTCCGCGTCGTCCACGCGATAGGCGAGCAGCGGCGCGCCCGGCCCGTGGTTGGCCCGGACGTCGATCGCCTCCGGGATGTCCCGCAGCGCGGTCCGCACCAGCTCGGAGGCCTGGTGCAGGGCGGCGAGGTCCTCCCCGAACAGGCGCACCTCCACCGGAGCCGGGACGGGCGGCCCCTGCTCGAGGCGGCGGGGCACCACGATGGCGTCCGGCAGCCGGCGCGCTCCGACCTGCCTGACGAAGCCCTGCAGCCGGAGCACGTCCTTGGGGCCCCGGGTCGTCACGATCAGCTGCGCGAGGTTGGGCGCCCGGGGGAGGTTCGGCAGGTTGTAGTAGAAGCGGGGCGTGCTGCGGCCCACGAACGCGGCCACCGAGCGCACCTCCGGCCGCTGCCGCAGCGCCGCCTCGAGCACGCGGGCCGCCTCGTCGGTCGCGTCGAGGTGGGTCCCCTCCGGTAGCTCCACGCTCACCACGAGCTGCTCGCGGTCGGAGGAGGGAAAGAAGTTGAAGCGAACGCCCATCGCGAAGGCCCCCGACGTGCCGACGACCAGCAGCACCGCGAGGAGCGCGAGCCACGGTCGCTGCACCGCGAAGGCCCCGATCCGGTGGGCCAGGCGGTCGACCAGGCCGCTCGGTCCGGCGCGGGTCGGACGCAGCAGCAGGCCGCTCAACGCCGGCGTCACGGCCAGCGCGTAGAGGTAGCTGACCGCGAGGGTCAGCATGACCATGACCGGGATCGCCCGCGTGAAGTCGCCGGTCGTGCCCGGCGCGAGCAGCATCGGGACGAAGGCCGCGAGCGTGGTCCCGGTGGCCGACGCCAGGGGGATGGCGAGCTCCCGGACCGCACCCTTCACCGCGGCCGGACGAGGCTCGCCCTCGTCGATGCGACGCTGGATCGCCTCCGCGACGACGATCGCATTGTCGACGAGGAGCCCGAGGGCGATGACCATCGCCGCGACCGCCATCTGGTGAAGGACTCCGCCCCCGAGCGCGTAGACCGCGAGGCTCGCGAAGGTCACGAGGGGCACGACGGACGAGACGATCACCCCGAGGCGGAAGCCCATCGTCCCGATGACGACCAGCGCGACGATGCCGATGCCGATCAGCAGGCTCACGCCGAGCTCGCCGAGGCGTCCGGCCACCTTCGCGGGCTGATAGGCGACCTCCTCGATCCGGATGTCGTCGCGAGCGGCGCGGAAGTCGTCCACGACCTTCCGCACCTCGCCGCCGAACGCGACGGTGTCGATCCCGCGGCGCGGGACGACCCCCAGGACCACGGTGGTCTCGCCATCGACCCGGGCGCGCTCCGCCACTGGCTCGGCCGGCATCCGGCGCACGTCCGCGACCGCCGCGAGCGGCACCGCGGACCCGTCCCGGAGGAGGACCGGCGTCGTGGCGATCTCGTCGATCGTCTCCAGCTCCGAGCCCGGGCGGATCTCGAGGCGACGGCTGCCGACCCGGAGGTCCCCGGCGGGGACGCTCACGTTCCGGGCGCTCAGCATCCGGGCGACGCCCTCGGGCGGGATCCCGAGCCGGCGCGCGGTCGCCTCGTGGAAGGCGACCGGGATCTGCTCGCCGGGGTCCCCGGTCACATCCACCCGGGACACGTTGCCGAGGGTCAGGAGCCGTCGGCGAAGCGCGTCCGCCGCGTCCGCGAGGGCGAGCACGTCGTGGGGCCCGGTCAGCGCGAGGAGCACCGCCTCGGTGTCGTTGAGGTCGTGGTCGAGGGACGGCTCGAGGGCCGCGGCCGGCAGGTCGCCGTAGGCGTCCTCGAGCGCGTCCTCCACCCGATCCCAGGCCGGGTCGGTGTCCGTGACCTCCCGCCGGAGCTCGACGTTGAGGATCGCGATGCCGGAGCGGACGGTGGTGCGCACCTCCTGGACCTGCTCGACCTCGGACAGCTCCTCCTCGAGCGGGTCGACGACGAGGCGCTCGACCTGCTCGGCGTCCGCCCCGGGGAACGGCGCGAGCACCAGCCCGAAGCGCTCGGCGAGGGTCGGATCCTCCTCGCGCGGCATCGTGAACCAGGCCGCGACGCCCGCCCCGCTCAGGAGCAGCGCCAGGCCCAGGGTGAGGCGAGGCCGCTCGGTCAGGCGCGGGAGTAGCCCCCCGCTCACGACGGGCCTCCGGCGGCCAAGGCCGCGTCGACCTGGACCGGGTCGCCGTCCAGGAGGCGCCCCTGGCCTCCCACGACGACCACGTCATCGGCGCTCAGCCCCTCGACCACCTCGACCTCGCCGTCGAGGTAGCGCCCGGTCCGGATCCAGACGCGCTCCACGCGGCCCCGCTCGAGCCGCCAGACGAAGGGTCGCTGGCCGGAGGGGTCGAGGATCGCGCGCAGGGGCACGGTGAGGCCGCGGTCGCCCGCCGCGCGCAGCCGCACCTCGACCCCCAGGCCCGAGCGCAGCGCGGGGTCGTCGGGCAGCTCGATCCGGACCGGGTGGAGGCCGCCCAGGCCCACGGCGTCGGCCACCACCGTGCGGATCCGACCGAGGAGCACCGCCCCGGCGGCGGGGTCGGCGCCGTCGAGGCCGACCGGCCGCACCTCGACCTCGGTGGCCGGCGCCAGGCGCGCGGCCATCCCGCTCGTGGCCTCGACCAGCACCTCGAGCCCGTCGTCGCTGCCGGCGATCCGGAGCACGGGACGCCCGGCCTCCACCAGCTCCCCTTCCTCGAAGAACACGTCCGTCACGACCCCGTCGAAGGGCGCGCGGAGCAGGGTCTCGCTGGCCTGCCGGCGCGACTCCCGGAGCCGAGCCCGGGCGGCGCGGTAGGCGGCCTCGACCCGCTCGAGGCTGCTCGTCGCGCGCTCGACCGCGACGTCGGTCGCCACGCCGTCCTCGCTGAGGAGGCGCGCGCGCCGCTGATCGCGCACTACCTGCCCCCGCTGGGCCTCGATCTCCCCGACGGTGGCGCGCGCGGCGCGCACCGCGTTGCTCGGGCCCCGCGGATCGATCCGGGCGAGTAGGTCACCGCGGGCCACCCGGTCCCCGACGTCGACCGGCCGCTCGACCAGGCGCCCGGCCAGGGTCAAGGCCAGCCGCCCCTGGGCGCGCGGCTCGACCACGCCGAGGACGCGCTCCTCCCGCACGAGGTTCCGGCTCGTGACGGCCGCGACCTCCACCACCGCGGGACCCAGGACCGGGTCCGGCCCCTCCTCCGGCTGGGCCCCGGCCTGCGTCAGCCAGAGCCCCCCCGCCGCGATCAGTGCCGTGACGGCGAGCGGCCGCCCCCACCGTACGATGCGCTCGTAGCCCATGCCCGTGCTCCCCGCCGCCAGTCTGAGCGACGTTCAGATTGCCTCGTGAGCATGGTTTAGTTCCGGGGCGCCGGATGGCAAGAGGAAATTTGGACAGCGTTTAGATCGGCCGCAGTGTATAGCGGAGGACCATGGGCAAGCCCACCGGCAGTTATCACCACGGGGATCTGCGCCGCGCGCTGATCGACGCGAGCCTCGAGCTCATCCAGCAGAGGGGCGTCCAGGGACTGTCGCTCCGCGCCGCGGCGCGGCGGGCGGGGGTCAGTCCCGGGGCGCCCTACCATCACTTCGAGAACCGATCCGCGCTGCTCAGCGCGATCGGCACGGACGGGTTCCGGATCCTCGGCGAGGAGATGGCGAAGGCCGCCGCCGAGTCACCGGACCCCGAGCGGGGGCAGCTCCAAGCGTGCGGGATCGCCTATGTCCGCTTCGCGCTCAAGTACCCCGCCCACTTCAAGGTGATGTTCCGCCCCGAGCTGACGGACCACGACGAGCACCCCGAGCTCAAAGAAGCAGGCGACCCCGTCTTCCAGCTGCTCGTGCAGCGGGTGATGGCGGCCCAGGAGCTCGGCGAAGCCCCAACCGGAGATCCCGAGCCCTACGTGCTGCTGGCCTGGTCGTGCGTACAGGGGCTTTCGAGCCTGCTCTTGGACGGTCCCATCGGGGCGGACTACGACAAAATCTCGATCCCTCCGGAGCGGATGGCAGAGGTCCTGACCTCGACGCTGAGCGCGCTGCTCCGGGACGCCGCCACCGCGCAGGCGCTGGGCGCCACCCGGGGGTCGGGCAGCCCCGACCCCGGGACAGACCCCGGAGCACCGCCCGACGGGAGCTGACCCGCCCGATGGGTGGCGGTCAGCCCCAGCGGCGTCAGCGCTTGACGCCGAGGATGCGCCAGGCCTCGGCGCGGAAGTCGTAGGCTTCCTGGACCTGCTCGATCAGGTCGTCGGCGCCGCGGAGCTCCGCCACCCGGGTGCGCGGGAACTTCACGCCCTGCTTCCGCAGGCTGGCGACGGTCTCGCCGATCTCCATCAGGTCATCGACGTGCTGGAGCTGCTCGACCGGCTGGAGCGGCTCGCCCTTTGCGCTCTTGCCTTCCTTGAGCTCGGCGACGAGACGCTGCCTGCGCTTCTCGGTGCGGCCGTCGAGGCCCTGCGGCCCCTCCTGCCGCCCCGCGAAGATCGCGTTGAGGGCTCGGGCTGCCCGACGCTTTTCGATCGCCTCGGGGCTGCCACGGCGGGACGCCCGGGCAGGACCGTTGCTGCTGACCTTCTTGGACCGGCGGGCTCGCTTCTTCTTCGTTTCTGCCATCTCGCTGCGCAATGTGATCCAAGCAAGCGCCGATGGCAAGAAAAGATCGCGGAGAAGCGAGGGAGGAATCGCCAACCAGAGACCCGGTCGTACCGCAGGCCACGCTCACCTCGTCTCGACGAGACAGTTGGACGCCCGACCGGGGGGGAGCGCGCCGCTTTGAGGTTTGTCCGAAGCGGCGTGGGCGGGTGAGCATGGCGGCCACGGCGTCAGAGCGCGGACACCTCGACCGTTGAGGGCCATCACCCTCGGGAGGCGACGTGCCGGTTGGCTACCAGGATGGTCAGCCTCCGGTCAAAGCGGCGAGCGCTGACGAGAGGCCGGGCCGGCCGCGTCCCATCGCGGGTTGGCGAGGTCGCCACCGACCTCACGAGGACGCCGCCGCGACGCTCTTGGCCCCACGTTGGTCTCGCGCATCCGTGGTAGAGAGCGCGCAGATGGAGGAGAGCAGCATGAAGACGCCCCGGGAGCTAGTGGAGGAAGCGAAGGCACAGATCCGCGAGGTCGACGTCGACGAGGCGGAGCGGATGATCGACGAGGGCGCACCCGTGGTGGACGTGCGGGAGCCTGGGGAGCACGCCGCCGGTCACCTCCCCGGGGCGAGCCATGTTCCCCGCGGAGTGCTCGAGTTCAAGCTGGACGAGAGCCCGGCCCTCGCCGACAAGTCCGCCCCGGTGGTGGTCTACTGCAAGAGCGGCGGGCGCTCGGCCCTGGCAGCGAAGACGCTGCGCGACCTTGGCTACCCGCACGCGGTGGCGATGGCCGGAGGGTTCCTCGCCTGGTCGGCGGCGGGCAAGGCGACCGTCACGGAGGGCTAGAGCGTCGAGAGCCGTCCGCAGCGCCCTGCTCCCGCCTCGCGGCGGCGCTATCTTCGCGCGGTGCGGCGGTCCCGCGGTCTTCTTCCGGTCCTGCTGGTCCTCGGCCTTTGCCCCGCCGGAGCGGCTCCCGCCGCAGCCCAGGGTCCCGCGTCCCGGCTGGCCCCTCCCGGCGGGCCGGGCACCGAGGCCCCGCCTCCGGAGGCCGCGCCGCCGCCGGCGTCTCCCCCGACCGATGGCGCGTCTCCGACCGATGGGGCCGGTGCCGGATCGGCCCCCACGGGAACGGAGAGCGACCACGGCGGAGCGCCGCCGGGGGACGCGGAAGGGCCCGGCCCCGGGACCGAGGGCGCCCCGTCGGCCGAGGCGCAGCCGCCCTCGCTCCGGCTCATGGTGGTGGACGCCGCGACGTTCGGGATCGACCCGGTGGTGGGTCGCGTCGCGACCGACCGGATGCGGCAGACCGCGACCGAGCTCGGCTACGCCGTGCTGAGCGGCGCCGACACCGTGGCCGCCTGGCAGGAGCTGCGGCCGACCTACCCGCCGACCCCCGCCGATCTGTGGCGCGTGAGCTGGGTAGCGCGCGTGCACCGGGGGGCCTTCGCGCGCATCTGGGCCCACGCCGGCCGCTACGTGATCGAGGTGACGGTCGCGAGCCTCGACGGAACGGGCCCCTTCTTCGCGCGCGGCACCTCCGGGGCCGAGGACCTCCGGGAGGTGGTGGACCAGCTCCTGCGCTCCTGCCTGCCGGCCCCCACCACCTGGAGCGCGTCCGGCGCAGAGGCGGTGGGCGGGACGCCGGCCCCCGGCGACCTTGGCCAGCGGCGGGCGCGGGTGGCCCGCGCGCCCGTCCGGGACGAGGGGGAGCCGACCCCCGAGGAGGCGTTCGACGTCGAGGCCGGGGGGGAGAACGAGCCCGAGGCGAGCGAGCCGCCGGCCGCGCTCCGCCGCTGGGGTCTGACCGCTCAGACCGAGGCGGCCTTCGGGGCCTCGGAGGACTTCTTCTACAACCACCTGATCGGCGCGCGCCTCGACTTCCGCATCACGCGGGACATCATCATCGGGGCCTACGTCGCCTACGCGAACCTCAATGGCCGCGACGGACGGGCGAGCAACCTGCTGGTCGCCCTCCAGTTCGAGGACCGGATCCGCATCGCCCGCGGCCTCGACCTCACCCTGCCGCTCCGCGCCTCGGTGGGCTTCCTTCCGTTCAACGGCCCCGTGATTCGCCTCGCGGCGGGCCTCAACTACGCCGTCAGCCCCTCGTGGACGATCGGCGCGGATCTGCTGGCCCCGACCTTCTGGATCCTCCAGGACCGGACCTCCGTATCCCTCGACGTGGCGATCGAGGCCACGTACTGGTTCTGACCCGCGGGTCGCGGGCGCTCACCGCCGGGGGGGAAGCGGGATCAAGATGGACACGCGGCGACGGTACTCGTCGTGCCCGGGCCGGCCCGCCAGGCGCCCCTCCATCATCGGCAGGCTGACCGTGAGGAAGAGCAAGGTCACCGTGGCCGGGCCGACGAGCGTCCAGACCCACGCGTCCGGACGCGCCGCCACCCCGAACAGCCAGACGCCCCACCAGAACGCGATCTCCCCGAGGTAGTTGGGGTGCCGGCTCACCGACCACACGCCCTCCGACATCACCGCCGTCGGCCGGGGTCGCCGCGCGAGGTACGCCCGGAGCTGCTCGTCCGCGACCGCCTCGAGCACGATCGCGCCCGCGGTCAGCAGGGCGGCCAGCGCATCGACGATCCCGAGGGGCCGCCCCCCCGACGCCGCCACGAACAGGCCGAAGCACCCGACGAACACCACGACGGTGGGCATGAGATGGATGCCGAGGAAGCTGACCACCCAGTAGACCGGTCCCGTCCGCGAGCGGATGTCCCGGTACCGCCAGTCCTCGTGCTGAAGCCCGGCCCAGCCCCGCGCCCAGTTGAAGGTCAGCCGAACGCCCCACGCGAGCACCAGCACGCCGACGAGGAGCGAGCGCGCGTCGACGCCCCGCTCGAGCGCCCAGACCGCCCACAGCAGGGGTGGGGCGACGCTCCAGTAGGGGTCGTAGACGCTGGAGTTCCGGAGCGCGACGCTCCCGCCGAAGACCACCACGGTCCCCGCCACGTCCGCGACGAAGGCGCGGAGCAGGGGGGGGAGCCCGCTCGCGCCGACGTACGTCAGTGCAGCCACAGTAAGGGCGACCAGGTAGACGGCGACCACCCACAGGCGGTCGCGGCTCAGGGCGGTGTCGTCGCGCACGGGCGCGGGAGCATACCCGAAGGCCCCGTCACCGTGCCGCCCTGCGGAACCGCGTTCTTGTCTCTTTGTCCGGCCGTCCGGTCGGGCATATAAAGATCCAGTCCTCGCCGACTTCCCGACATCGGACTACCCGTGGCACCCGTCCGGATCCTCTTCTTCGACGACAAAGAGCACGTTCGACGCATGCTCGCGCTCGCCGCGCAGGGTCGCGCGGACGCCGAGGTCACGACCGCGGGGACCGTGGCGGCGGTTCGGCAGGCCCTGGCGGGTGGCGCCCGCTTCGACCTCGTGGTGTGTGACTACCGGCTCGGGGACGGCGTGGACGACACGGCGGCGGACCTCGTGCGGGAGCTGGAAGCGGCCGAGGTGCCGGTGATCGTGCTCACCGCCCTCCCTGGCGTGGCCCGCTCCGAGCTCCCGACCGTGCCGATCCTGGCGAAGCCGCTGGGCCTGGACGCGCTGGTGAACGCAGCCCGCCGTCGCGCTCGTGTGGCGTCGACCTAGCGAGCGTCGCCTCGAGGCGCAGGCGCCAGACGAGCAGCACCGCCTCGAGGAAGATGCCGTAGCTCATCTTGCTCTGGCCGGCGCGCCGGTCGAAGAAGAGGATCGGCACCTCGACCACCCGGAACCCGCGCCGCAGGGCCCGGTAGGTCATCTCGATCTGAAAGCTGTAGCCCTCGGAGCGGATCACGGCGAAGTCGATCGCCTCGAGGGTGGACCGGCGCCAGAGCTTGTAGCCGCTCGTCAGGTCACGGACACCGAGGCCGAGGACGAGGCGGCTGTACACGCTGCCGCCCTTCGACAGCACGTGGCGCCCCGGCCCCCACCCGCGAACGCCCCCGCCGGCGACGTTCCTCGAGCCGACGACCAGGTCCGCCCCGCTCTCCATCGCCTCCACCATCGCGGGGAGGTGGGCCGGATCGTGGGACAGGTCCGTGTCCATCTGGACCAGCGCGTCGTAGCCGTGCCGGAGGCCGTAGCGGAACCCCTCGAGGTAGGCGCTCCCGATGCCCATCTTCGCCGAGCGGTGCAGGACCGCGACGCGCTCGTCGGTCCCGGCCAGGCGGTCGGCCAGGCGTCCCGTGCCGTCGGGCGACGCGTCGTCCACGACGAGGGCGTGGGCATCCGGCATCACGCGGAACAGCGCCGTGAGGAACCCCTCGAGGTTGTCGGCCTCGTTGTAGGTGGGGGTGATGACGAGCAGGCGGGGCGCCATGAAGACGCGAAGACTAGTACAGCGTCCCGAAAAAGCTTGCGACGAGCGCCGAGCGCCCTACCTGCTCGTTGCTCGGTCGCGTCGCGCCCTGCTAGGCTCGCGCGCCCCGCCCCGGAGGAGTCGGCCTTGCCCAGCAGCTTCGAGCCCAAGTTCGCCACGCTCCTCGATATCTACCGCGCGTCCGTCCGGCGCTTCGCCGACCGACCGCTGTTCGGCACCAAGGCCGGAGGCGCCTGGACGTGGTTGACCTACCGGCAGTTCGCCGAGCAGACCGACGAGCTGCGGGCGGGGCTCGCGTCGATCGGGCTCGAGCGCGGCGACCGGGTGGGGATCATCGCGAACAACCGGCCCGAGTGGGCGATCGGGGCCTACGCCACCTACGGCCTCGGCGCGGCCTTCGTGCCGATGTACGAGAGCCAGCTCCCGAAGGAGTGGGCCTACATCCTCCGCGACTGCGCGGCGAAGGTCGTGCTCGTCGCCAACGACGAGATCCGGGCGACCATCGAGGGGCTCCGGGGGGAGATCCCGACCCTCGAGCACGTGGTGCTCATCGCCGGTGACGGAAGCGACCTCACCTTCGAGGAGCTCCGGCGCCGGGGCCGCTCCACGCCGGTCGACCTGGCCGACGTGGCCCGGGACGAGGTGGCGGGCCTGATCTACACGTCCGGGACCACGGGGAATCCGAAGGGCGTCAAGCTGAGCCACGCCAACCTGGCCAACAACGTGAGCGCCATGCACGAGGTCTTCCCGATGGACGCGGAGGACCGGTCGCTCTCCTTCCTTCCGTGGGCGCACTCCTTCGGCCAGACCGCCGAGCTCCACATGCTCTTCTCCATGGGCGCATCCCTGGGCATCGCGGAGAGCGTATCCACGATCCTCGAGAACCTCGCGGAGGTGAAGCCCACGCTGCTCTTCAGCGTCCCCCGGATCTTCAACCGGATCTACGACGGCGTGATGCGGAAGATCGAAGAGGGCGGCGGCTTGCGCAAGCAGCTGTTCATGTCCGCCCTCCAGGTGGCGGAGGAGCGGCGGGCCCTGGCCGAGCAGCACAAGCGAAGCGGCCTGGTCGACCTCAAGCACGGCGTGCTCGACCGCCTGGTGTTCCGCACGGTCCGGGGCCGCTTCGGCGGGCGTCTGAAGTACGCGTTCAGCGGCGGCGCTGCGATCAGCAAGGAGGTCGCGGAGTTCATCGACAGCCTCGGCATCACGGTCTACGAGGGCTACGGGCTCACGGAGACGTCGCCGATCGCGACCGCGAACTGGCCCGGGGCCCGCAAGATCGGTTCCGTGGGGCAGGCCATCCCAGGCGTCCGCATCGAGATCGACCACGACATCACGGAAGACCCGAAGAACGGCGAGGTGATCATCCACGGTCACAACGTGATGCTGGGCTACCACAACCTCGACGAGGAGAACGCCAAGGTCTTCACCAAGGACGGCGGATTCCGTTCGGGAGACATGGGCTACCTCGACGAGGACGGCTTTCTCTACATCACGGGCCGCATCAAGGAGCAGTACAAGCTCGAGAACGGCAAGTACGTCGTCCCGGCGCCCCTCGAGGAGCAGCTCCAGATTTCACCCTTCATCACCACCGCGTTCATCAACGGGCAGAACAAGCCCTACAACGTCGCCCTGATCGTGCCGGACATGCCGACGGTGCGGGCGTGGGCCACCGAGAGGGGCCTCAACGGGTCGGACGAGGAGCTCCTCGACCGCCCGGAGGTCCGCGGCCTCTACCAGGCCGAGCTCGATCGGCAGTCGAGCGGATTCAAGGGCTACGAGAGGGTGAAGGCCTTCGGCTTCCTGCAGGAGGACTTCACCGTGGAGAACGGCCTCCTCACGCCCAAGCTGAGCGTCAAGCGACGCAAGGTGATGGAGCGGTTCGGGGACCGCCTCGAGCACCTCTACCGCTGACGCCCGTGGCCCGGCCAGCGTCCGGGACCGAGCGTTCGGGCTATCCTCTCCGCATGACCGAGCCGACGCAGCCACCGGCACCGGCGCCGGACCCCTCCCCGGGGCAGAGGCGCATGGGCTGCCTCCGCTTGGCCTCCCTCGCCGTGCTCCTCGGCGTCGCCGCGGCCGTGGGCGGGGCCGTCGCGAGCTGGTTCCTGCTCCCCAGCGCGGAGCCGCCGCCGCCCGAGGAGACCGTCGAGGTCGCCCCGACCGCGTCGGTGGTGGTGGCGGTGCGCGACCTCGCCCGCCTGGAGACCGCGTCCTTCCACATGGAGCGGGTGGTCGAGATGACCAGCCGTCAGCGGCGGGTGTTCGGGCTGGTCGAGGCGGAGGACGAGATCCTCCTCGTCGCGGCGGGCGACGTCTCCGCCGGCATCGACCTCACCGAGCTGACCGAGCAGGACGTGGAGGTCGACCCCTCGGCCGGCCGGGCGACCCTGTACCTCCCGCCGCCCCGGGTGTTCTGGGCCCGCCTCGACAACGAGCGGACCTATGTGTACGAGCGCGAGACCGATCTGCTCGCCCAGCGGCAGGAGACCCTCGAGACCCAGGCTCGTCAGGAGGCGGAGCGGACGATGCGGGAGGGCGCCGTCGAAGCGGGGATCCTGGAGCGGGCCGAGGCGAACGCGCTCCGCACCGTCGAGACCCTGGTGCGCTCGCTCGGCTACGACGACGTCCGCGTCGAGGTCCGCCGC
The DNA here is from genome assembly GCA_050331215.1 of Sandaracinaceae bacterium. Lineage (GTDB taxonomy): Bacteria > Myxococcota_A > Polyangia > Polyangiales > Sandaracinaceae > JBHJHB01. Next base: position 47,338 of record JBHJHB010000029.1, read on the forward strand.
GAGGACCGGCACTAGGACGGCGGGGCGCGCCCTGGCTCCCCTCGGCCGCGCGGCCTATCGTGGGCCCATGCTTCGGCGTGCCCGCCTCCGAGCCCGCCCCCTTGCGTCCCTTGTCGTGCTGGTGGCCCTCGCGGCCAGTCCGGCGCCCGACGTCGCGGCCGCGCAGGACGACGCCATGCCGCGGCAGCTCCGCGTCGCGTTCACCCCCACCGAGCGCGCCCAGGTCGCGATCTGGGTCACCTCGGCCGACGGCGCGCGCTTCCGGACCCTCGGCCTGACGGAGGCCGTGGCCTACCGGGGCATCGGCAACCGTCCCGGCGCCCTCCAGATGAACAGCGGCTTCCGCTGGCCCTACGGGCGGCGGGAGGGCGTCCTCCCGGTCTGGGCCCACGCGCGCGTCGCGGCCGGCGCGGAGCCGTTCCCGAGGGTGATCTTCAACGGCCGCATCTCGGAGGGGAACGCCTCGACCGTCGGGTCCGCGGAGCCGCGCAACACCGAGGACGACTACCACTGCCTGAGCTTCGACCAGGCGCTCTCGAGCCGCGACGCCCTCGACGCCGTGACCTGCCCGACGCGCTTCTTCTCGAACAAGGGGCGCTACCTGACCGAGGTGGACGAGCGCCGGGGCTACGCCGAGCCCTTCGAGCGGCTCGACGGCACGCCGATGATGCGCCCGCTGGACACCACGTCCGTCTATCCACCCCGCCGCGACGTCACCCGGTGCGCGGGGGCGGGGTGCGGCGACCACCAGGACGTGGGGTCCTTCGCCGAGGCCGCCCGGCGAGCCATGCCGGAGATCGACGCCATCACCATGGCCACCATGGCCGGGGACCGCCCCCAGGAGCTGCTGTTCGACCTCGACGAAGCCTGGCCGGACGGGCCCTACGTCCTCCACATCGAGGTGAACGTCGAGGGCGACTACAACGCCGTGCACAACGCCACCGCCTACCCGACGCCGACCGCGCCCGAGGGCATGTGGGATACGTGGGCGGTCAGCTACGGCTACCCCTACCGGGGCCAGCCGTCGGTGGTCTACGAGATCCCCTTCGAGCTGAGCGACGGCGGGGGACGCTGGGTCGCGGGCACCCCCGCCGGCTACGGCGACCTCCACGGGACCGACGGCCAGCTCCGGCCCGTCGACAGCACGATCACCGACGACCCGGTCGGCCACCCCGGCGAGGGCGCCGACCGGCTCCGGCTCGGCATGGACGGGGCTCGGGTCGTGGTCGTGGTCCCCGCGTCCAACGTGTGCGCGCAGCCCGATCCGCCGCCCGAGTGCTCGCGGGAGTGCACCCCGGGGGGCGACGACTGCGACGCGGGCTTCGTCTGCGGCGACGGCTTCACCTGCGTCGGTCGCTGCGATGTGCGCCTCGAGCCGAGCGGGATGGACGGGCTGGAGGTGCTCCCGTACCCGGAGCCGTCGAACGCGCACCGCTTCGCGGTGCTGCGCTTCCGGGTCCCGACCAGCGAGCGGGGCATCGCGCGCTACGACATCCGCTACGGGACCGCGCCGATCGTCGACGCCGAGACCTTCGCCCAGGCCTTGCCCGCCGTGGAGGCGCGTATCGACCGGGTGGAGCTCGAGGTCCCGACCGAGGGCGCGCCAGGAGAGCTGGTGGAGGTGGACCTCGGCGGCCTCAGCCCGGAGACGGGCTACGTCGTCGCCGTGCGTGCGGTCGACGAGTGCAACGTGCCGGGCCCGATCGCCACCGCGGACTACCGGACCCCGGCGATCCAGTTCACGACGGTGTCCCCGTGCTTCGTCGCGACCGCGACCTTCGGCTCTCCCCTCGAGCGGCGGGTCGCGGCGCTGCGCCGGTTCCGCGACCGCCACCTCGAGAGCCACCCGATCGGCCGCGGGCTACTCCGCGCCTACGAGCGGGTCGGGCCCTGGATGGCCTCCGTGATCCGGGAGCGGCCAGCCCTGCGCCGGGGGGCCGCCGTCGCGTTGTCACCCGTGGTCGCCCTCGCCGAGGCGTTGGCACCCCCGGGACCGTAGCCGCGCTCTGCATGCCCTGAGCCGGGGTCCGCACATCCGCCGCGACGCAGGAACTGCGCGGGCCGCCACGCACACCGTGCGCTTGCTCCCAATGTGGACGCACCGCCGCACCCGTCGACGCCCGCGCCGACGGCTGGCATGGAACCCGCACCGCAGCGGACGATGGTCGCCACCAACGCCTCCCTCTCCGACCTTGCGCGGCGCGTCGCAGAGGAGCTCGACGCTCACGTGGCGGCCGAAGGGCTGACCGACGTACGCTACCTGTGCGATGCCGAGGGCACGCTCCGGCGCGCGTCCGGCGTGGCCTGGCCGACCGCCGACATCGAGGTGACGGTCACGGTCCGCGGTCCGGCCGCCCGGCAGAGCTCCGTGGAGCGCCTGCTTCGCTCGCTGCGGGGCCGGCTTCCGCCGGCTGTCCGCCTCCGCGGGAGCTTCCACCCCGCCTGACGGCCGTGGCCGACCCCACGACCCGGAACCCGATCCCGATCTCCTGCAGCCGCTGCAGGTACGGCCAGCCGAGGCCCGAGGCCGGGGTCAGGAGGCCGGCCCGCTCGGGAAGCTCGTGTCGCCGATGGGCGAGGCAGAGCGCCGCCTCCGCCGCCATCTTGCTCGTCTCGCCATAGCCCGGGTCCCCCCCGGTCACCTCCGTGAGGACGCGCCGGCCGCCGGCCCGGCCGACGAAGGTCACCCGGAACCACCCGCGGGCTCGCTGGGCCTCGGTCGGCCCGGCCCCCGGCTCGCGCAGCCGCATCAGGAGCTCCCGGGTCGGCCGCGCCTGGGCGAGCGTGAAGAGCGCCCCGACTCCCGCGAGCCCGGCCATCACCGTCGGCAGCCGGTGGACCCGAACGTAGTGGCCGTAGCGGAAGTCCGGCCCGTAGTCCTCGATCAGCCGAGCGGAGCGGAGGATCACCTGGGGGTCGATCGTCGGCAGCGGGCAGGCCCACCCGCGGATCGCGCGCTCCCAGCGGACGTAGGGCCGGAGGCCGCGGATGCGGCGCCCGGGCGGCGGAGGCGGCCGGTGGCGACGCCGCCACGCGCGGTGCTCCCGGTAGGTGGAGAGCGCCTGGACCGCGGACCGCCACGTGCTGCCGCTGATCGGGATCCGCATGCGCACGAACCCCTCCACCTTGACCGGGACGCCGCGCGGCAGCTGCGCGAGGGTGAACAGCACCCCCAGGTCGTGGGGGACGCTGTCGAAGCCGCAGCACGGGATCAGCTTGAGCCCTAGGGCCTCGGCCTCCGCGTGATGTCGTCGGACGGCCCGGTCGACGAAGCGAGGCTCGCCGGCGATGTCCACGTAGTCGGTCCCCTCGGCGACGCAGGCGTCGAGCGCGCCGTCGCCGACCAGGTCGAAGGGGCCGACGGTGCTGAGCAGGACCCGTGTACGCGCAGCGAGGGCGCGCATGGCAGCCGGGTCCGAGGCGTCGGCGAGGACGGCGCCGCGGGGCGGGCAGGGCGAGCCGCGGAGCCGCCGGCCGGCCCGGTCGACTTTGTCCCGATCGCGACCTGCGATCGCCCACCGCGTCGCCGGTGGCGCGTGCTCCGCGAGGTACTCGGCGATCAGCCCGCCCGTGTACCCGGTGGCCCCGAACACCACGAGGTCGAAGGAGCGCCCGCTCACGGCGGCCTACGATAGTGGGGCGGCCGGCCCTGTCGAGGCGGGCCGGCCCGTGACCGGCCGCCCCCGCTCGCGGAGCACGTGCTCGTGCTCGCTAGCCCAGCCCGTCGGCCCAGCGGCGCACCTCCGCCGCGAAGGCCACGGGGGCCTCGAAGGGCAGCATGTGCGCGTGGCCCGCCATCTCCACCATCGCCCCCCGAGGCAGGGCGGTGGCAAGGAAGCGGTGGTACTTCACCGGGGTCAGCTCGTCCTCGGACCCGCAGACCATCAGGGCGGGGACGGTGACCCGCTCGAGGTCGGCCATCCGATCGAACACGTGGCACGACGCCCAGTCGGCGAGGGCGGCCGCCGGCGGCGTCCGCGCCACCGCGGCTTCGTACGCCTCCACCACCGAAGCGGGGGTGCCGGGGGCGAAGGCGAAGCCGAGGGAGAGGCCCTCCCCCGTTCGCATCGCGTCACGCGCCGCCTCGAGGATCCTCGGGTGGACCCGCAGCCGGGCGCCCGAGCACGCGAGCACGAGCCCTCGGAGGGCCGCGCCACCGAAGGCCAGCTCCAGGGCGATCGCCCCACCGTAGGAGTGGCCCACCACGATCGCCGGCCCGCCGCCGACCGCCGTGACCAGGCGGCCCACCCACGCGGCGGCCTGGCCGGCCGAGCCGAGCGCTTGCCCCTCGGAGCCGTCGCGCCCGGGAAGGGAGGGGGCGACGGCCGCGAACCCGTCGAGGTGCGGAAGGACCGGAGCCCAGATGCCCCCGTTGCCGCCCGCGCCGTGGAGAAGGACGAGGCGCGGACCTTCGCCGCGGTTGCGGTGCAGCGTCACCGCCTTCCCGTCCACCTGAAGGGTGTCCCGTACGACCTCGCTCATCGGGGCCACCATCCGCGCTCCGCGGGATGCTCGCAACCGGGCAGGGGGCCGGCTCGAGGCGCAGCTCGGTGGCGCATGAGAGCTCGACCGGCCTGACGTGCCGGCCGCGAAGCCGGGGGCGGCGCCCGGACGCGCTATCATCAGGCCATGGTCAACCGGGCGACGCGAGGGTGGGTGCTGTTCGTGGGGATCATCGCTTGGGCGGCGATCGCCGCCTCCTGCAGCCGTACGCCGCCGCTGGATCACCCCGGCCTGGTGGCTCGCTACGAGCGGCTCCTGATCCGGGAGTCGGCGCTCGACAGCGGCTGCCTGCAGACGCAGGTCCTGCCCCAGCGGGTCACCCGGGAGCTCTGGGTCGTACGCACGTGCAACGTGCCGCGCGAGTACACGCTCCAGTGCGGCTCCCGCCGCTGCCGCTGGCAGCGGGTCGCGACGCTCAACGAGGCGGCGACCGGCCCGCTGTCCTGCCCGCCCCACATGATCCAGCAGCAGGTCTCGTCGCCGACCCAGCGCTCGGCGTACGGGTGCGCCCACGCGGCCAGCTTCGAGCTGGTCTGCAACGGCGAGGCCTGCGGCTGGACCCAGGTCGGCGAGGTGCAGGCCGCGCCGCTCTACGGCACCTCCGGCGGGACCGGTCAGGTGGTCGTCAGCGCCGGGGGGGACGCCGGCGTGCCCGAGGCACCGCCTCCCGCCGCGCCGTCGACCAACCTCCAGCAGCAGGTGGAGATGCAGCGCGATGCGCTGCTGAGCTGCGTCGAGGGAGGGGAGCTGACCCTGCGCCTGCGCTGGTCGTCGGACGGGAGCGTGGTCGTGGTCCTGCCGCAGGAGCTGACGGGGACGGTCGCCGCCGGCTGCATCGAGACGATCCTCGGCTCCCTGACGGTGCAGGCCAGCCAGGCGGGCGAGGTGGTCGTCCCGCTCCAGTAGGCGGCGAAGGAGGGCGGGCTCGGGCTTCAGTCGACGTAGGGGCCGCGGTGCCGGATCGGCTGGTGCTGCTCCCGGCCATGCAGGAGCACCCAGCGGGCCGGAACCTCGGCCTCGACCAGGAGCTCCCCCGGCACCGGCAGCGCGGCTTCCCCAGCGCGGACCGGCCGGTCGCCGACCTTGACCGCGCCGTCCACCACGTAGACGAGCGCCTTGTGCCCGGAGGGGACCTCCGCCTCGTGCCGGACGCCCGCCTCCGGCGCCGACAGATCGAGGTACGTCACGGCCGTGCGGAGCCGCGACGGCGACCCCGGGCCGACGACGGTCCGGACGATCGCGCCCCGGCGGCCCTCCTCGGGGATGTCCGCGCCGTCCACGGCCGCGTACTCCGGCTCGATCGCCTTGAGCTCGCGCGGCAGGTTGACCCACAGCTGAAGGCCACGGTTGACCTGGGGAGCGGCGGGCATCTCGCTGTGCCGCGCCCCGCGCCCGCTCGTGAAGCGCTGGGTCCCCCCGGTGTGGACGATGCTGTCGTTGCCCATCGTGTCCCGGTGGTGGAAGGCCCCGTCCAGCATGTAGGTGAAGGCCTCGAAGCCCCGGTGGGGATGGAGCGGGAAGCCGGCGGGGGGCGCGACGCGGAAGTCGTCGAGGAGCACGAAGGGGTCCTGGTGGTCCCCGGCCACCTGGGGAAAGAGGCGGCGTACGCGCGCCTGGTCGCCGTCCAGCGCGTCGCGGCCGGCGAGCAGCCGGGGCCAGGCGTTGACGGGCGCGCCGCGGCCGCTCGCGACGCGGGTCGCGCCCCGCGCGACCGGCTCGGGCTTCGAGCAGCCCCAGCCCACGAGGGCACCGGCCGCCGACGCCGTGACGAAGGCGCGCCGCCCCAGGCGGCGCGGGAGGATCGAGAGGGGGTCCTCGCTCATCGTCCTTCGAGCCTACGTCGAGCTGGGGGCTTCGGCCCCCGCAAAGGAGCGATGGGACCCTTCGGGCGGCTCGATGCGCCGACAGGTCCTTGAACGCGAGCCGCTGCCGTTGGACGGTCGCCAGGATGAGCCGGAAGCCGACGACCTACTGGGAGTACATCCGCGTCGAGGAGCTCCTCGCCCTCCAGGGGGGGCTCGAGGACGACGACGGGAGCCTCGAGAACGACGAGGTGCTCTTCATCACCATCCACCAGATCGACGAGCTGTGGTTCAAGCTGGCCCTCCGGGAGCTCGTCGTGGTGCGGGACCTGTTCGCGCGCGAGCGAGTCCCGGAGCAGGCGCTCTCCTCCGCCGTGCGGGGGATCCGGCGAATGGCGCGCATCTTCGGCCTGATCTCCAGCCACTTCGCGCTGATGGAGACCATGACGACGCGGGACTACCTCGCCTTCCGAGACAAGCTCTCGCCGGCCAGCGGGTTCCAGTCGGCCCAGCTCCGGGAGATGGAGATCCTGATGGGCCTGGACGACGGGGTCCGGATCTCCCTGGGGCACGAGGGCTCCTACCTGAACGCGCTGAAGGACCCGTCGGGCGGCCCGTCGCCTGCCTACGACCGGGTCATGCGCCGCCTCGAGGACCGGCCGTCCCTCAAGGAGGCGCTCGACGAGTGGCTCTACCGGACGCCGATCGACGGCAGCCACCCCGAGGACCCGGACGACGAGGTGCGGGTCACGTCCTTCCTCGACGCCTACCTCAGCGCGCACCGGGGGGAGCTCGAGCGGGCGAAGCAGCTCGCCACGCACAGCGCCCTCACGCCGGAGGACGCGACGCGCCTCGCCGGCCGCTACGAGGCCACCGCGACCTCGGCCGGGGCCTTCCTGCGGGGCGGAGACGTGCCGGCCGAGGAGCGGCGCCGGCGCAGCCGGATCCGGGCCGCCCTCGTCTTGATCGAGGGCTACCGGGAGCTGCCGCTCCTGGCGTGGCCGCGGGAGGTGGTCGACGCGATCGTCGAGCTCGAGCAGGCCTTCGTCGTGTTCCGGCAGCGCCACGCCCGCATGGTGGAGCGCGTGATCGGGCGGCGGACGGGCACCGGCGGCTCGGCCGGCGTCGACTACCTCGACCAGACCGCCCTTCGCTACCGCATCTTCCAGGACGTGTGGGCGGTGCGCACGCTCCAGCTACGCAAGGACGCGCTGCCTCCGTTGACCCGTCAGGACGCCTACGGCCTCCCGGTCGGGGGGTAGGGTCTAGCCAGCCGACCACCGCGGGGCTACGTCCCCGCCGATGCCGTCGCGGCGCGAGATGTGGGAGCGGCTCGGGGCGCCGGTGGACCTGCTGGTCGTCGGAGGTGGGGTCACCGGGGCCGGCATCGCCCGGGACGCGGCCCGGCGCGGCCTCGACGTCGCCGTGGTCGACATGGCGGACCTCGCGTCGGGGACGAGCAGCCGATCCAGCAAGCTGATCCACGGCGGGCTCCGCTACCTCGAGCACTACGAGTTCAGCCTGGTGTTCGAGGCGGTGAGCGAGCGACGGATCCTCCAGACGATCGCACCCCACCTGGTCAACCCCCTCGGCTTCCTGTTCCCGGTCTACCGGGGCCAGCGGCATCGGCTGTTCGTGATCCAGGCCGGGATGTGGCTGTACGACGGGCTGTCGCTGTTCCGGTCACCGAGGATCCACCGGCGCCTGAGCCCGGCGGACGTCGCGGCCGAGGAGCCGTGCCTCAACCGGCAGGACCTCAAGGGCGCGCCGCTCTTCTACGACTGCGCCACCGACGACGCGCGGCTGACCCTGGAGACCGCCCTCGATGCGGCCGATCAGGGCGCGACCGTCGCCACCTACGCGAAGGTCGTCGGCTTCGTCCAGGACGAGGGGGGTCGGATCCGTGGAGCGACGGTCCGGGACGAGCTGGTCGGCCGCGAGGTCGAGGTCCCCGCGCGCGTCGTGATCAACGCGACCGGACCGTGGACCGACGAGCTGCTCCGCCTGGCGGGCCGGGAGGGGCAGGCGCCGCTCCTGAGGCCGACCAAGGGGGTCCACCTCGTCGTCCACGCCCAGAAGCTCCCCCTCTCCCACGCGGTGGTGTGCCTCCACCCCCAGGACGGTCGGGTGCTCTTCGCCATCCCGTGGGGCGATCGGACCTTCCTCGGCACCACGGACACGGACTTCGAGGGCGACCCCGCGACGGTCGCGGCCACCTCGGCCGACGTCGACTACCTGATCGATGCCTCCGCGGCCTACTTCCCGGATCACCCGCTGACCCGCGAGGACGTGATCAGCACGTGGGCGGGCATCCGACCCCTGATGGCGCCCCCCGGCGAGGACGGGCAGGTGGAGGAGGGCCAGGTCAGCCGGGAGCATCGCATCCTGGTCGGCGAGGACGGCATGATCACGATCGCCGGAGGCAAGCTGACCACCTACCGCCGGATGGCGCGCGAGTGCGTCGACACCGCGGTCCAGCTCCTCGAGCTGCTCGGCGGGCCCCTGGACGTCGGCCCTGCGCGCACCGACAAGGCTCCGCTCCCCGGAGCGGTCGGCTGGCCGGAGGACGACGACCACGACCTCGTGGCCCGTCGGGTGGAGGCCGCGGCCGAGGGCCGCCTCGCCGCGGACGTCGCCCACCACCTGGGCGACACGTACGGGACCCGCGGAATCGCGCTCGCCCGCCGGGTCGCGGAGGCACCCGCCCTCGGTCGGCGGCTCGTCGACGGCTGCCGGGACGTCTGGGCGCAGGTCGAGCACGCCGTGACCGAGGAGCTCGCCTCCACCGTCAGCGACGTGATGATGCGCCGGACTCAGCTCTACTACCGCGCGGCCGACCAGGGCCTCGGCGTCGCCGCCGCCGTCGCCGACGTCCTCCAGCAGCACCTCGGCTGGAGCGACGAGGAGCGGGACGCCTCCCTCGAGGCCTACCGCCGGGAGGTGGGGCTCAGCCGGGCCTGGCGCAGCGGCTGAGCGCGCCGAGCCGAGCCCGTCAGTCGATCAGGGCGGCCTGGAGCTCGTGGTGGCAGGCCGCCAGGCGCGGCCACATGCCGTAGAGGACCTCGCGGCTGAACCCCGCGTAGCTGCACTCGCCGGAGCGGCCCACCTCGTCGAGGAAGTCGGCGTCGAGCTCCGGGCCCCGGTGGAGCTGGTACTCGATCGCCTCGGCGAGGCGGAGCAGCGCGACCCCGAGCCCCACCCCTCCGTCCTCGGCATACGCCAGGCCGGGGTCGTGGTGGGCGGCGACGGTCCGGACCACCACCGAGTCGAAGCGCCAGCCGTGGAGGACCGCCGCGCCGAGGGCGGCGTGGTCGTAGCCGGCCCGGGCTCGCTCCCACACGTGCACCCGGTCCGGCGCGCGCAGATCGTCGTCCTCGAGGTCGTTGTAGGGGAACTCGCCGACCTGGAGGCCCGCCAGCTTGCCGAGGTCGTGCAGGAGCCCGACCAGGAACAGGTCGCCCGCGTCGCCGGTCCGCCATGCGCGGCCGAGGACCCCGAGGATCGCGGCGACGCCCGCGGAGTGAGCCCGCACCGCGTGCCCGACGGGGCAGGCGGTCGGGAACATCCCGAACGCGGTGATGCCCGCCACGATCCCCCGCACCTGGCGGTAGCCGAGGCGAAGCACGGCGTCGTCGATGCTGCGGCAGGCGGTCCCCCGGGTGTAGGCCGCGCAGTTCGCGACCCGCAGGAGGCGCCCGGCGAGGCCCGGGTCCTGCTCGATCGCCACCCGGAGGGACCGGATGGTGCACCGCTCGTCCGCGAGCAGGCTCATGACGTGGCGCGCGACGGCCGGGAAGACCTTGACCCCGACGGCCTGCGCCGCCGCGGCGGCGACCGATCGCACCGCATCGGGGCGCAGGCGCAGGTCCCCTCGGCCCCCGAACCACTCGGCCTCGACCGGATCCTCGGTCAGCGTGAGCATGCCCCGGGGGACAACGGCGCCTCGCGGCGGCCATTGACGCCGAGCGCGCGAACGGTCCGCCCTCGCTCCGGCGCGCGCCGGGGCCGACCTACTCCCAGACGAGCGTCAGGAGGTCGCCGGCGTCCCCCGCGAGGGCGAGGGTGTACGGGCCGTGGGCCTGGCCGCCGACCGCGACGCTCGCGCTCACCGTCACCGGCCCCTCCCCGCACGCGCGGATCCGCTCGACGCGGAGGCGCCAGGCCCCGGCGGAGGGGGGCGCCGTGGCGAGGCGGGCGACGCCGTTCGCGGTCCCACAGGCGCCCGCCGGCGGCCCCTCGATGCGGGCGTCGGCGGGGCCGATCAGCGCGAGGCGCAGCTCCGCCGGGCCGCTCCAGGCGGCCGCCACCTCGAGCGCGCCGGCGCCGGCACCGGGGCAGCCCTCATCGATCCGCCGATCGCAGTCGTCGTCCACGCCGTCGCACCGTTCGGCCCGCCCGGCCGCGCACCCCGCGTCGAGGGCGACCACCCCGTCGTGCGGCCGGACCCCGATGAGCGTGGCGACGGGGGGGGTCTCGTCGATCGGCGTCGGCTCCGCGCCGCTGCAGGCGGTCGCCGCGAGCGCCAGGAGCCCGACGGGCAGGTGCCGCATGGCGGGCTCTGTACCACATCCGGCGGCCCCCGATCCGTCCGCCGCGCCCGTCAGGCCGCGAGGAACGACCGGCCCGGGTCCGCGGCGGCGCTCCCGCCCGTCGGGCCACGGTAGGCGACGCCGGCGCGGACCGAGAGCGCCCGGCGTCCGGCGGGATCGGCCTCGATCGCCTCCTGGATCCGCGCCGCGACCCGCCGAGCGACGGCAGCGCCGGTGTCGGGGAGCAGGAGCGCGAACTCCTGCCCTCCGACCCGAGCGGCGAGGTCCCCGTCCCGCAGCACTGCGACGCACCGGTGCGCGACGCGCCGCAGGCGCTCGTCCCGCGCCCCGGAGCCGAGGCGATCGGTCAGCTCGCCGAGCCCCTCCACGTCGATGAGGACCACCGCGGTGCCCGTCGACCCGGGGCGGGCCAGCTCCCGCCGGAGCGCGGCCCGGAAGGCCGGACGGTTCGGGAGCTCGGTCACCGCGTCGACGGTCGACGCGCCGGCGAGGCGCGTCAGCCGCAGGCCCTGGCGCGCCAGGACATCGAGGACCGCCGCCCACCGCCCGCGGTCCGCGCCCAGGGCGGCCTCGGCGGCGCTCCGGCGGGCGCGGACCTCCGCCGCGCCCACGGCCTGGGCCAGCGCCACCAAGGCCTCGACCACGGCGCGGCGCGGCCGGCCCGGCTCCGTCGCACTGCGATCGCGTCGCTCCATCGAAGGCACCCCACGCTCTATCGACCGACGGCCCTCCGGCCTTGAAGGCGTCCGCCGCTCGGCCGACGGCGATCCGCCATGACAGGCACCCGACGGATCGGGCACCATCGGGGCCCCGTACCCCCGAGCAGCTCACCCCCAACATCGGCGGCGAGCGGGAGAGGACACCATGGACGTGCGAAGCAGGTCGCGGAAGGCGCTCGCGATCATCTCGAGCTGGACCAGCCTGGCCCTGATCCTGGCGTGTGGGTGGATGAACCAGGAGCAGACGGAGGCCGCGGGCGGGGGGATGACCCTGTCGCTGAGCCCGGGCTTCGACGGCGACCCGAGGACCGACACCGGAACGGCCGGCGGCACGATCAGCGCGAGCACGCGCAGCGCGCAGTGCCGCGGGAGCATCGCCCCGACGTCGAACTACACCCTCGACCTCGCCCAGCCTTTCGCCAACCTGCGCATCGTCGTGAGCTCGCCCGAGGACACCACCCTCGTGGTCCAGATGGCCGACGGGAGCTTCCGCTGCGACGATGACGGCGGCGGCGGGCGCAACCCGCTGATCCAGGGCGCCTTCCCGGCCGGCCAGCACCGGGTCTGGGTCGGCTCCTACGACGAGAGCCAGCGGCCCTCCTACACGATCGGCTTCACCGAGAACCCGGCCGTCAACGCGACCAACCTGGCTACGGGCGGACCGCCCGCGGCGCCCACCGCGGCCGCCGGACCCGCGGTCGCGATCGGGACCGGGTTCACCCCCGACCCGACGGTCGCGGCCGGAACCGCCGGCGGCGCCGTCAGCGCGACGAGCCACAACCAGAGCTGCGCCGGGTGGATCGGGGCCGCCCCGAACCACGTGCTCAACCTCCAGACGGCGTTCCCGAACCTGCGGGTCGTGGTCAACGGGCAGGGCGCGGACACGACGCTGGTGATCCGGGACCCGGCGGGGAACTACCGCTGCGACGACGACGGCGGCAACAACTTCAACCCCCTCGTCGCCGGCGCCTTCGCGCCCGGGCCCCACCAGGTGTTCGTGGGCGCGTACAACGAAGGCGAGCGCGTCAGCTACAAGATCGGGTTCACGACCCGGCCCGAGATCAACGGCTCGAGCCCCGAGCTCCAGTAGGGGCGCGCGGGCCGGGGGGATGGGCGAGCTCAGCCCGCCCGCCGCGCGGACTTGCGGTGGGCGCCGGCGCCTCCGCCGAGGTGGATCGCCCGCACGAGGTCGTTCGGCTTCGTCGCCGCCGCCCTCGCCGTGTCCTCGGCGATCAGCCCGTCGCGCACCATCGAGAGAAGCTGCTGATCGAAGGAGTGGGTGCCGTACTCGCCGGTGCCCGCCTCCAGCGCGGCGTGAAGACCCCGGAAGCGGCTCGCGTCGCGGATGCAGTCCTGGATGGTCGGGGCGCGCAGGAGCACCTCGGTGACCAGGATGCGCTCCCGGGCGCCCCGGCGCGGCACGAGACGCTGGCTGACCACCCCCGCGACGGCATCGGCGAGGCGCTGGCGAGCCGTCTCCCGGTGGCCCTCGGCGAAGAAGTGGATCATCCGCGACAGCGCACGCGAGGTGTCCTGGGAGTGGAGGGTCGACACCACCACGTGGCCGGCCTCCGCGGCCGACAGCGCGAGCTCGAACTCGTGGAGCTCCCGGATCTCCCCCACGAAGATCCAGTCGGGGTCCTCCCGGAGCGCGCCGAGCAGGCCGGTCCGCATGTCCTCCACGTCCCGCCCCACCTCGCGCTGGGTGAAGGTCGAGCGGCGGTCCTGGAGGATGAACTCGATCGGCTCCTCGATCGTGACGATGTGCTTCGACACCTCCTGGTTGAGGTGGCTCAGGAGCGACGCGATCGTGGTGGACTTGCCGTTGCCCGTCGCGCCGGTCACCAGCACCAGGCCTCGCTCGACCGAGGCGAGGCGCTTGGCCACCGGGGGGATGCGCAGCGCCGCGAAGTCGGGCACGGGGTGGGGCACGGTGCGCAGCGCGAGGGCCGCGGTCCCGCCCTGGCGGTAGTGGTGGACCCGAAAGCGGCCGACGTCGGGCACCTCGCAGGCGAAGTTGCCCTGGGTCCGGCGGCCGAGGGCGGCCGGGTCCACCTGCGCCTCGGCCGCGAGCGTATCCCGGATGTGAGCGATGAAGCCGCCGGAGAGCGGGGGGTGGTCGAGGGGACGAAGCTCGCCCTGCAGGCGGACGACCGGCGGGCGGCCGACCCGCAAGTGGATGTCCGACGCCCCCGCGGCCAGGGACCCCTTGAGGATCCGGACCATCGCCTCCGTGGCCCGCCCGCTGGCCGCATCGCCGCCGCTCATCTCAGCCGCCCTCCCCCGGCGCCTTGCCGATCGCCGCGTCGACCCGCAGGCCGGGCCGCTCCAGCACCACCTGCCGGCCCTCCCGGCTGTCCATGGCGAGGACGAGCGGGGCGAGCGTGTTGGCGGTCGCCGGCCCGCCGTCGGCCGGCACGTTGACCACCAGCGCGACCGCGACCTCGCCGTCGACGCCGAGCGCGGCCCGCGCCGCGTCGAGCGGGTAGGACGGCCAGGCGGTCTCCGCGTCGATCACGAGGAGCTGCACGGCCGGGTCCACGCAGCTGACCAGGCACCGGATCGGGTTGCCCTCGGCGAGGTCGCACAGCACGAACGCGGTGTGCTCCCGGAGGCCGAACAGCCCCTCCGGGAAGCGCAGCTCCTGCCCTGCTTCCACGCCCTGGGCCACCGTCCGCGCGAGCGCATGCCGGTTCTGGGCCTCGACCTTCGCGACGAGCTCCGCGCGATGGACCGGCACCGACCGGGGGGCCGCGATCCCCAGCCGGACCTTGCCGCCCTGGACCCCGAGGATCGTGACCTCCACGTCCCGGCCGATCAGGATCCGCTGCCCGAGGCGCCGCGTCAGGGACAGCACGCGCTAGGCCCCGCCGCCGAGGAGGCTCGGGGTCAGCCTGCCGGCTACCGCGATGGCCTGACGAAGCGCGTTCTCCGCCTTCACGAGGTCGGTGAAGGTCGAGAGCGGGTCGGCCTCGACCAGGCCTGCGGTCTTCGCGATCGCATCGTCCCGCACGCGGCCGGCCACCGCCTCGGCCTGGAGCAGCGCCTCCTGCTGGACGCCCAGGGTCGCCCGGCCGTCGGCGACCTGCTCGACGGCGCCCTCGAGGCCAGCCACCGCGCCGCGCACGGCAGGGCCGTCGTCGGCGTCGAGGGCCGTCGCCAGCGCGTCGAGGGCCGCGAAGGTGTCGACCCCGCCACTCACGCCGAAGATCGCGTCGCCCGGGAGCTGCACGTCGAGCCGGACGCCCGGGCCCGGGGCGAGCTGGCGCCTCACGGTGCTGCCCTGGAACGCCCCCGTGGCGTCGAAGGGCGGTCGGTCCACCGCGAGCCCGCCGAACACGTACTCCCCGTCGACCCGCGTGTTGGCGAGGTCGATCAGCTGGCTCCGGAGCGCCCTCACCTCCTTGGCGAGCGCCGCCCGGTCGCCCGCCGCGAGGGTATCGTTCCCCCCCTGCACCGCGAGCTCTCGCGCCCTCGACAGGGCCTCCGTCACCTGGCCGAGCACGCCGTCGACCGTGCTCAGGGTCGTGACCGCGCGGGACGCGATGCTCCGGATGGCCTCCGCCCGACGCTCGGTGGACCGGCTCTGCCGAGCCCGCGCCGCGAGGACGGGGTCGTCCGAGGGCTCCGCGACCCGCACCCCGGTCGAGGAGGCTCGCTGCGCCTCCGCCAGCTCGGCCCGCCCCTCGGCCAGGGCCGCCCGGTTGAGCTCGCCCAGCATCGCGTCGGAGACCCTCATCGTCGTCCTTCCGCCACGCCTCAGAGGGCGAGGAGCTCCTGGAGCATCTCGTCGGCGACCTGGACGACCCGGAGCGCGGCCTGGTAGCCGCGCTGGTAGCGCGCGAGGTGGATCGCCTCCTCGTCCGAGGAGACCCCCGACACGCTCTCCCGCAGGCTGGCGAGCTGGCGCGCGGCGCCATCGGCCGCCTCGAGGTCCCCTTCCGCCCGCTGCACGGCCAGGCCCGCCGCGGCCAGGAGGCTGCCGAGCTCCTCGTTCGCCGTCCGCGTCCCGCCGCCCGCGAGGTCCGCCTCGGCGAGGGCGGCCAGCTCGAGCGCGTTGCGGTTGTCCCCCTCCGCGACCGCGGGGTCGACCGCGGCGGCGAGGCTCGCGGGGGCACCGGCGACGTCCGGGCTGACCGCGAACGCGGCCGCGGCGCCGGCGACGGCCCCGGGCGTCACGAACAGCGAGCGCCCCGCGACGCCGTCGAGGCCGACCCCGCCCTGGTGGACCGCGTTGTAGGCGGCGGCCACATCGAAGGCGAGCTGGTCGAGGCCGTCCACGGCCTCGGCGATCGCACCGTCCCGGGCCGCGATGAGCCCGCCGAGGCGGCCGCCGTCGACCGCTTCGGTCACGTCCTGCTCGGCGCCCGCCGTCGTGCGGGTCAAGCGCAGGCGCCCGCTGCTCGGGTCGGGGCGGATCTGCAGCTCGACCACCTCGCCCTCACGGGACACCAGCGACAGGCCGCCGAGGAGCACGTCGAGGCCGTCGCTCCCCTCGACCGTGCGGATCGGGAGCGCGTCGGCCACCTCCCGCAAGAGCTGGTCGCGCTGGTCCCGCAGGTCCGCGGCCTCCGGCCCGACCGCCTCGGCCCGGGCGATCTGGCGCCCGAGCTCGCCGATCCGCTGGAGCTTGCCGTTGACCTCGTCCACGCGGAGGTCGATCCGCCCATCCAGGTCGTCCCGCGCCTCGGTGAGCCGGCGGGCCGCGTCGCGGATGCTCGCGGCCAGGCCCTCGGCCTCGGCGAGGACCGCCTGCCGGACCGCGTCGTCGCCCGGTCGCTCCGCGAGGCCCTCGATCGCCGCCTGGAAGTCGTCGAGGCTCGGCCCGACGTTGCCCTCGGCGTCGGCGAACACCCGGTCGAGCACCCCGAGCGCCCCGGCCCGGGCCTCCGCCTCGGCCCGGGCGGCCCGGGCGCCGAGGAGGCGCTGCTCGAGGAAGGCGTCCCGGATCCGGATCGCCCCCTCCGCCCGGACGCCGCCGCCGCCCGGGGGCGGCGGGCCGAGGGGCGACAGGTCGACGGTGCGCCGGCTGTAGCCCTCGGTCCCGGCGTTCTGGACGTTCTGGCCCGTGACGGCCAGGCCGAAGGCCTGGGCCTGGAGCCCGGTCGCGCCGGTGTGGAGCAGGCCGAAGAGGCTCACAGCACGCCCCGGGAGGTGCGCGGCGCGGCGGGGACCTCCGGCTGGCCGTCGGGCCGGTAGGAGGCGAGCCCTGGCTCGAGGCCGAGGAGCGCGCGCTGGGTAGCGACCAGCTGCCGCATCAGTGCGACGTTGGCCCGGGCCCTCGGCGCGAGGGCGGCCAGGGCCGCCGGGTCGGCCGCGCGGGCCACGTCGAGGAGCGCGCGCTTGCGGTCCTGCAGGAGCTCCAGGGTGTCGACGTCGGCGGTCAGGGCAGCCTGCCGTTCCTCGTCGAGGAGAGCTCGCCATCGCTCCAGAGCATCCATCGCGTCCTCCTCCGGCCTCCTGCCGGGGTTCCCCGTCCGTCGTCGGGGGAGCTCAGCGCTCGTCGCGCAGCATCGCGTCGGCGATCCGCTCCGCGTCGACCTCCAGCTCGCCGTTGTCGATCGCCGCCTTCAGGCGGGCGATCCGCTCCGCGTCCGGGACCTCGGGGCTCCTCACGTCCCGCAGCACCTGCGCGGTGTCGCTGATGCGAACCTCCGCGGCGTCCTCCCCGCTCGGCCGACGGCCGCCCTCGGGCGGCGAGGCCGGCGGATCGGTGCGCGGCTTGTCGACGCGCGTGTAGGGATGGCTCCCGGTGACCTTCATGGGGACTCCTCTGCTCCCGCCATCGGACGATCCGAGGCGCCCCTTGAGGACGGATCGTCATGGAACGACGGGTGCGCTCCCGAATGGACCGGGCGCTCCGCGCGCTCGCCGGGCGGCGGCCGGCGGAGCTCGATGATCGCGATGTCCTCGAAGCCGCCCCGCGCGTCCCGCCCACCGGGGTTTCCGTAACGATTCCAGGTACGCCGGGTCAGATGGCGGGCGCCGTCGGCCCGCCCCTCCCAACCGTCGTAGACCACGCGCTCGACCGCACCGCGCGCGTCGTAGTCGACCTCGTGGATGCGCTCCACGATGCCCATGTGGCCGGCGCGCCCGCGGACGCTCGTCCCGGTGAGCAGGAAGGCCCGCTCGCCGCGCACGATCGCGCTGTCGAGGCTCGCCGCGCTCTCTCCGGTGACCACCCGGCCCCAGTCGCCCCGGAGCGTGCCGGCCGCGGCGTCCCGGGTCACCCCGTCCGGACCCATGTAACCCCAGCCGCGCGTGCGGCCGACCAGCGGCACCATGAAGCCGGCCCGGCGGGCCAGCTCGAACGCGAAGAGGTTGCACTTGTAGCGCCCCTGGAAGCCCGCGGCGTCGCGCACGTTGAAGAGCGCGGGGCCCTCCGGGCCCTCGGTGCGGAAGTCGCTGGCGAGGTCCTGCTCGGTCAGCCGGCCGGCTTGCCCCCACTGGGGCGCGCGCCCGCCCGGGAGCATCGCCCGCGCGGCCGCCTGGAGACGGCCGGTCGGCCCCTCGAGGCGGGCGCCGGAGGCGGGTCGGTCGACGACGAGGTCGCCCTCGACGCGCGGGACGAAGGGCACGCCGGCGGCGGCCCCTGCGCCCGTCCCCTCCCTCGCCCCGTAGGCGCGCGGGCCGAGCAGCTGCCGCTCGATCACGGCGCGCAGGCCGATGCCGCCGCCGGCGGCCATCGCGTCGGCCAGGTTCTCCTCGAAGAGGTGGGCGTACATCCCCGAGCCCGCCCCGTCGCCGAAGAGGCCGCCCTCCCCGACGCTGCGGCCCATGACCTGGACGAGCTGCTGGAGCAGGAGGGCCTCGAAGCGCTCGGCGGCGTGGTGGATCCGCGCATCCCGGGCCGGCTCGGGCGGCGGCTCGCCGCCCCCCGCCACGCCGGCGATCCCACCGGTCGGCAGCCCGACCGTCACTGGACCTCGATCTCCGCGCTCAAGGCCCCGGCCGTGCGGAGCGCCTGGAAGATCGCGATCAGGTCGCGCGGCCGTGCGCCGAGCGCGTTGAGGGCGTTGACGACGTCGCCGAGGCTCGCCGTCGGCGCGACGCGCCGCATCGCCCCGGCGTCGACCTGGACCTGCACGTCGCTGTCGTCGACCACCGTGGTGTCGCCGTCCGCCAGCGGGTTGGGCTGGCTCACCACCGGGGTCTCGGCGATCGCCACGGTCAGCGCGCCCTGGGCGATCGCGGCCTCCCGGATCCGCACGTTGGCCCCGAGCACGACGGTCCCGGTCCGCTCGTCGATCACGACCCGGGCCCGCTGCTCGGGGTCCACCTCCAGCTCCTGGAGGCGAGCGAGCAGCCCGACCCGGTTCGCCGCGTAGGTCTCCGGGACCTGCACCTCGACGGCGCCCGAGCCGACCGCCCGCGCGGTGCCCTCCCCGAGCTCCTCGTCGATCCGCAGGGCGATCCGCTGGGCGGTGATGAAGGACGGCTCCCGCAGGTTGAGGGTGAGCGGGCCCTCGGTGGGCAGGCCGGCCCCCGTCACCTGCCGCTCGACGATCCCGCCCTCCGGCACCCGCCCCGCGGTCAGGTGGTTGACCGTGACGCGGCTCCCGCTCTGGCCCCGGGCGCCAAAGCCGCCGAGCAGCACCGGCCCCTGGGCCGCGGCGTAGACCCGGCGATCGGCCCCGTAGAGCGGGGTCTGGACCAGCGTGCCGCCCACGAGGCTCCGGGCGTTGCCCATGCTGCTCACGTTGACGTCGATCCGGGTCCCGGGGCTGGCGCCGGCGGGCAGCGTGGCGGTCACCATCACCGCCGCCGCGTTCCGCGTCTGGATCATGCGGGGGTCGATCGTGGCGCCGAGGCGGCGCAGCATCGCCGCCGTGCTCTGGAGGGTGAAGCGGGACTGGCCGGTGTCGCCGGTGTTGTTGAGGCCGACCACCAGGCCGTAGCCCACGAGCTGGTTGGGGCGCACTCCGGCCACGTCGCAGACCTCGAGGATCCGGTCGGCGCGGGCGGAGCCGGCGACGGGGAGGACGGTGGCCAGCAGGAGGCCGAGGAGGACAGACGGACGACGCACGGTGCTCCTCAGAAGGGCGAGACCTCGGCGAGGATCCGGGCCAGCCAGCCCTGCCTCTGGTTCTGGGTGAGGTGCCCCCGACCCGTGAACTCCACCTCCGCGTCGGCGATCCGGCTCGAGGAGATCGAGTTGTCCTCGGCGATGTCCTGCGGCCGGATCACCCCCGACACGTAGATGTGTAGCTCCTCGGCGTTGACCATCAGCACCTTGGTGCCCTCGACGAACAGGTCGCCGTTGGGCAGCACCTGCCGGACCCGCACCGCGATCGCCGCGCGGATGTTGCTCGAGCGGGTCGTGTTCCCGGTGCCGTTGAAGGCGCTCGAGCTCATCAGGTTGAGCAGCCGGCTCGGGTCGAGGGTGGGGTAGGCCTGCTGCAGCGCCCCCATCAGCCCGAAGAAGCCGCCGACGCCGAGGTTGTAGCTGGCCTCCCGGTCGAGGTTGGTGCCCGCATCGCCGATCGCCCGGGGGTTCTCGTCGACCCGTACGGTGACGAGGTCGCCGACCTGGCTCGCGCGGAAGTCGGCGAACAGCCCGCGGCTCGCGTCCGTCCACAGGCTCCCCGAGGTCACGGCGGCCTGGGCGTCCTGCCCGTACGGCCCGGGCTCGAAGGCGCGCCGGCGGGCGGCGTAGGGCCGGATGTGGCTCTGGTGGGAGCAGGCGGCGGCCGAGGTCCCGAGCAGCAGGAGGGCGGCCAGGCGGAGGCAGGGCGGCGCCATCACGGCAGCACCTCCACGGTCCGCGCGTCGACGACGCGGCCCTCGAGGTCGGCCCGGGTCTGGCGGTTCTGCACGCGGATCACCTCGCCGACGCGACCGTGCTGGCGGGCGACCCCGGGCGCGCTGGCGACGACCGGCCCGACGCGCGCGACCAGACGGACCGGAGCGCCCGCCCGGACCACCGGGGGCGGACACTCCACGCGGGCCTGCAGCGCACGGCGGACTTCCGTCTCGCCCACCCGCAGGCTCACGACGAGGGGCACCGGGCCGCCACGCGCCGGGGCCCGGCCCTCGACCGCGACCCGGAGCTCGCCGGGGGGAATCGTGACCGGCGCGACCGGTCCGAGGGACGCGAGGCGGCACGGCGCGAGGCGGGCCTCGATCGCGGGTCGCGCGAGCTCCTCGAGCCGCTCCGGCGCGATGGTGCGGGCGGCGCGGCGGATCACGGTCCGCCGGGGGACGGCCAGTCCCCGGGTGCTTCGGCCAGCCCGGCGCAGGGCGAGGAGCACCTCGCTCCGCCGCACGACGCGCGCACCGCCGGGCGGCGGCGCCGGCCCGAGGTCGACGTCGCCGAGGTCCGTGCCCTCGAGGGCCGGGAGCACCTCCGCGAGGCGGATCGGGTCCTGCGCCGCGACCGACGCAGCGGCCAGGCTCACCAGGAGGAGCACGAACAGGCAGCGCACGACCCCCGCTGCACGCAGCGCGCGTGCCAGGGGCACCGCAGGCGCGATCCAGGCGCGCCCAGGGCGCCCCGGTCAAGGGCCTGGCGGGTCGGCGACGGACCGGCGACGGTCCGCCACGCGCGTCCCGGACGCGGCGACCTCCGGCCGCGCGGCGGCGTCCGAGGCGAAGCGCGGCGACTCCCCCGGGCTGAACCGCAGGTTGGCCAGCGAGAAGAAGCGTCCGGCATTGAAGGTCTGGGTCTCGTCGACGAGGTCGCCCCCGAAGGAGAAGGCCAGCCAGGTCCCGTTGGAGACCCGGACCTCCCCCCCGAGGACCACCTGGACCTGCGTGAAGTCGGGCACCGACACGCCCTGCAGGTCGTCGCTGCCCGCGGCCGCGATCGGCGGTCGCGCCCCGACGTCGAGGAAGAGGTTGAAGACGTCGTAGAACAGCTCGACGCGGGACCCCGCGAACAGCTCCCCGCGGTAGAGGTCGGCGTCCGGACGGCGCCTCAGCGTCCCGCGGGCGAACGCCGACCACTGGAGGCCGAAGCGGCTCTTGACGAGCTCCCGGACGGCGGCCTCGGTCAGCTGGTCCGCGGGCGGTCGCTCGGGCCCCCAGTTCGCCGCGGCGAACACCGCGTTCAGCCAGACGGTGGAGCCGAAGAAGTTCACCGAGCCCCCGAAGACCTCGTTGCCCGGGATCTCCAGGCCCGCCGAGGTGGCGATCTCGACGGCCTGCCGGGCGAGGTTCTCCGTCCGCACGATGTCCCGACAGAGCGGGATGGCCGGAACCTGGACGATCCTCACGTCGGGCTCCGCCAGGGGGTCGTCCGGGGACGGATCCCGCCGCGCGTCGCGGCGCGCGCGGAGGGCCTCGGCGATGCAGGCCCGCAGGCTGGACGTCTCCGGGTTGGGGCCCAGCGTGAGGCGCAGCCCGAGGGCAGCCTGACCGGTCGGCGACGAAGAGCCGCCCTCCGGGGTCAGGACGTTCGTCGCGATCGAGATCCCGAGCCACTCGACGGGAGCGGGTCGGTACTCGACCCCCAGTCCGCTCTGAACCCGGCCCTCCACCGTGATCCCGCTGGCGAGGGCCCCGACGATCTCCTGGAAGGTCCGGGGACGGGACACCTGGGTCGGCGCCGCGCCGAGGAGGACGATGGCGGGCATGTCGGGGACCGCGAAGTCGAGGTGACCGGGCTGCGCGCCGCTCTGGGCGGTGGCGGGGCCGACGAGGAGCAGCCAGCCGAGCGCAGCGGCCAACGGCCCCGCTCCCCCCGCCCGCGTCATCGGATCAGCTCGAGCCGGTAGGCGAAGCGCGCGACGTCGGCGCCCTCCAGGCGGGCCTGGAGGGCATCCGTGATCTGCTCCTCGAGCCCGTCCTGCTGGACCCGACACCGGATCGAGACCTGCTCCCCCGACCGGAGCGGCGCGATGCTGGCCATGATGAACAGGAGGCGGCCTTGGAGGGAGAGGAGGGGCGCCACACGGAAGACCTCGAGGCGGGCGTCTTCGGTGGAACCCCAGCGCTCGAGCCAGCCCTCCTTGTCGTAGTCCGGCTCGCTTCCGCGGCGCGCGTACAGGCGGATCCAGTACTCCGCCACCCCGTCGATCTCGACCTGTACCTTGCTCTCGAGGTCTGGGTTGACTCGAACATGATGTAGGCTCATCGCAAGGGTCCTCCCCACACACGCCGTGGCGTGCACGCCCGACAACGGCTGGTGCTTGACCGGCCTCGATCGGCCAACCGACCAGCGCCCGAGCCTAGCATCGCCGCAGGCAAGAGACGGTGTGAAGTTCTCGGCACGCACCGCGAGAGTTGCGCTGCGGCCGCGTCTCCCGCGCCTCGCGGGGCGCGGAGGACCGCGGCCTCCAGGGCGCCGGCCCACGACCGGCAGAACGGGCAATCCGGGTCTACACTTCCGCCAGCGCCCCCCGCGAAGAAAACGACATGGACGACGATCTCGAGGCCCGCATCAGGCAGCGCTGGGATGCCGGAGACTTCCACGGGGCGACGGAGATCGCGCTGCGTGGTTATGGGCCGGCCGTGTACCGCTTCCTCGTCAAGCGCCTGGGCCGCAGCGACCACGCGGACGAGGTGTTCGGCCAGCTCGGCGAGGATCTCTGGCGCGGGATCCAGGGGTTTCAGTGGCGGAGCAAGTTCTCTACTTGGATGTACACTCTCGCCCGAAACGGGGCCTACCGCTGGCAGCGCAGCCCGGCCAACCAGCCCGCGCGCCGGGAGAGCCTGTCCCGCATTTCCGAGATCGTCGCCGAGGTCCGAAGCTCCACGCTCCAGATCTTGAGGTCGTCGGTGAAGGACCGCTTCGCGGAGCTGCGTCAGCGCCTGCCTCCGGAGGACCAGACCCTGCTGCTGCTGCGGGTGAGCGAGGAGCTCGCCTGGAAGGAGGTGGCGCGTGTCCTCGCGGACGACATGACCCTCGAAGGGCAGGCGCTGGAGCGGGCCAGCAACAACGCGCGCCAGCGGTTCGTGACGATCACCAGGCGCCTGCGGCGCATGGCGGAGGAGGAGGGCCTCCTCGAGCGCCGCGAGGACCGCTGCCCGCTCGGGCAGCGCTCGACGAACGCGTGCGCCCAGGCCGTCGGCCCGGGCGCACGCTCACGGAGAATCATCAGTCTGGCACCTGGTGGAGCGGGTCCCCAGGCATGGGGTCGTCAGGTCATCGCCCGGGGGCGAACTCGGCCGGGGCCGAGGCGAGTCGGTGCACCGAGACGCGCACTGGCACTGCGCGAACGGGACCTTGACGGCGTCGCCCGTGCGGGCCGCCGTGGAGAGCGGAGGCTCCGAGGAGCCCCCCCGCGGAACTCATCCGGCGCGGAGTCATCAGACATCGGTGGTGCGACGGAGCATCTCGTCGCTCGCCTGGACGACACGCTGATTGATCTCGTAGGCCCGCTGGCTGCTGATCAGGTCGATCATCTCGTTGACGACCTCGACGTTGCTCGCCTCGAGGAAGCCCTGGGCGACCGTGCCGACGCCGTCTTGGCCCGGCTGGGCGAGGGTGGGCTGACCGCTCGCGTCCGTCTGCCGGAACAGGCTCCGCCCCAGGGCCTCGCGGCCCCCGGGGTTCGGGAAGCGGACGAGCTGGAGCTGACCGAGCTCCTGGGCGTCGGTCGACCCGGGCTGGGTCACGGTGATCACGCCGTCCTGCCCGATCGTCACGCTGGTGACGTCGAGGGGGAGGCTGAGGGGGGGCTCGAGGGGCAGGCCCGCGACCGTCACGACCCGGCCATCGGCGTCCATCTTGAAGTTCCCGGCCCGGGTGTAGGCCAGGGTCCCGTCCGGCCGCGTCACCTGGAAGAACCCGTCCCCTTCGATCGCGAGGTCGAGCGGGTTCCCGGTCTGATCGAGGGTGCCCTGCGTGTTCATGATCTCGGTCGATACCGTGCGGGTGCCCGAGCCGATCTGGATCCCGGTCGGCAGTGTCCCTCCGTCGATCGTGCGACCGCCGGGCGTGCGTACCTGCTGGTAGACCAGGTCCTGAAACTCGGCTCGGGCCCGTCGGAACCCGGTCGTGCTGACGTTCGCCATGTTGTGGGCGATCACGTCGATGTGAGTTTGCTGGGCCATCATGCCGGTGGCCGCAGAGCGGAGGGAGCGCATCACCATATCGTCGTCTCTCTTCGTCGTTTCCTAGCGGGAGCGCCCGACCTCGCGGGCGGTGCGCTCGGCGATCTGTCGGAAGGCCTGGATGACCCGTTGAAATGCCTCGAAGGCGCGGCTTGCCTCGATCAGCTCGTTCATGCCTTCGACGGGGCGCACGTTCGCGCCCTCGAGGTAGCCCTGGAGCACCTGCACCTCGTCGGCGGGAGCCCCTTCGACGTTCGGCCGCGGGCGGAACAGGGTGAGCCCCTCCTTCTCGAGGTCGTCGGGGCCGAAGGCGACCAGCCGCAGGCGGCCGACCTCCTGCCCATCGACCCGTACCGTGCCGTCGCTGCCGACCTGGAGGGAGCCCGCCGGCTGCCCCACGACCATCGGAGCCGGCTCGGGTCGCGGCGCCTCCGGGCTCGGCGGGGGCGCCTGGCCGAGCACCGCGTGGCCCCCGTGCGTCCGGAGCACCCCCTCCGTGTCCAGCAGGAAGGTGCCGGCCCGCGTGTAGCGGACCCCGTCGTCGGTCTCGACCGCGAACATCCCGTCGCCGCTCAGCGCGAGGTCGAGGGGGTTCCCGGTCTGGACCAGCGGCCCGTCCCGGCGGTCGGTACGGAGCTGGCTGATCGCCACGTAGCGCAGGCCGTCCGGGTTGGGCCCGCCCCGCTCGCGGGACACCATCTCCCGGAAGGCGAGGCGGTCGGCGCGGAAGCCCGTGGTGCCCGCGTTCGCCACGTTGTTGGCGACCGTGTCGAGGGCTCGCTGCTGCGCGACGGCCCCGCTCAGAGCGCTGTAGATCCCGTCGGACACGCTAGGCGCTCCTCCGGACACGGACGCGCCGCCGCTCGTCCCGAGCGAGGAGCGCGCGCAGCCGGGCCGCAGCCTCGCCGAGGATCTGGCAGACCCGGCTCTCGGTGACGCCGAGCACCTCGCCGATCTCGGCCTGGGTGCAGTCCTCCTGGTAGTAGAGCGCGAGCACGGTCTGGGTCCGCTCGGGGAGCTTCCGGATCGCCTCGGCGAGGCGCCCCTTGAGCTCCGCCTCGCTGTAGAGGCTGGCCGGGTCGTCGAAGCCGCCGTCCACGTGGTCGGGGTCGACCTCGCCGAGCCGGCCGAGCGCCGGGCCGCGGGCGAGCTCCGCGTTGAGGCGCTGGTAGTCGGCGAGCTCGAGGCCGAGCTCCTCGGCGACCTCCTCCTCGTCGGGCTCCCGGCCGAGGCGGGTGGACAGGCGGCTCACGGCCCTGGACACCTCGAGCATCCGCCGCCGCCCGTGGCGGGTCATCGCGTCCCAGGCCCGGAGCTCGTCGAGGATCGCCCCCCGGATCCGCGTCTCCGCGTAGGGCTCGAAGCGCGGGTACTTCTCGGCGTCGTAGCTCCGTGCGGCCTTGAGCAGGCCCTCGCTGCCCGCCCCGATCAGGTCGTCGACGTCGACGTGGGGAGGCAAGCGGCGGGCGAGCCGGAAGGCGACGCGGCGCACGATCGGGAGGCCGGCCGCGATCAGGTCGTCGCGGTCGGGCGCGGGGGTCTCTCTCGGGCTCAGCAAAGCGCCTCCTCGGGGACGGTCCCCCGCGCGAGGCGACGGGCCAGGTGCCGCGCGGCCCGGCCCGCGCGGGAGTCGGGGGCGCCCAGGACGAAGGGGCAGCCGGACGCGGCCGCCTCCCGGACCGCGTCGTCGCGCGGGATGGCGCCCACGTAGCCGAGGTCGACGTCGAGGAAGCGCCGGACGATCCCGTCCATCCGCGCGTGGACCGCTGCGCCCTCCCGGTCGCCCTGGACCTGGTTCGCCACCAGCAGCACGCGGTCGTGGCCGGCCCGACGATGGAGCACCTTGACCATCGCGTAGCCGTCCCGGAGGGACGCCGGGTCGGGGGTCGCGACGAGGAGCACGTCGTGGGCGTAGGACGCGAAGCCGACCGCGTTCGAGCCGATGCCGGCGCCGGTGTCGATGAGCAGCACGTCGAAGGGGCGGGCCACGTCCGTCACCAGCGTCCAGAGCCGGCCGCGCTCCGCCGCGTCGAGGTTCGCCATGTCGTAGCGTCCCGGGCAGGCGGGGATGAGGTGGACGCCGGACGGGCCCTCGCAGAGCACCTGCTCCAGGGTGCGCTCACCGTTGAGCGCGCTGAGGAGATCGGCCTCGGGCGCGAGGCCGAGGGTCAGGTCCAGGCTGGCGAGGCCGAGGTCGGCGTCGAGCAGGAGGACCCGGCGCCCCTCGAGGGCGAAGCCCACGGCGAGGTTCGCGGCGACCTGGGTCTTGCCGACGCCGCCCTTGCCGCTGGTCACCGCCAGGATGCGCGGCCCGCGCCCGGCGCCGGCGGGGGCGATCCGCACGGACGGCGCACCCTCGAGGACCCGCAGGCCGGCGGCCTGGTGCCGGTCACGCTCGTGCGTCATGCCGTCCCCTCGCGGCCGTGGAGCTCGCCGCCGCACAGCGCGGCCGCGAGCCTCTCGGGCGCCGCGACCAGGAGGTCCTCCGGCACGCGCTGCCCCGTGGTGAAGAAGGCGAGCGGGAGACCGCTCATGATGTGCGCGGTCATCACCGCGTCCTGCTGGAGCGCCTCGTCGAGCTTGGTCACGGTCAGGGTCCGGGGCCGCAGGAGCGCGTGACGCTCGGCCGCATCGGCGAGCTCCAGGTCCCTGGCGACAGCGGAGAGGCAGAGGTTCACGTCCACGTCCTCCTCCCCTCCGTGCAAGGTCTCGGCCAGGCGGCCCAACGCCCCTCTATCCCGCGGCGCGCGGCCCTCCGTGTCCACGAGAATGACTTGGGCGTCAGCGAGCCGACGCAGGGCGCGCTCGAAGCTCGGGCGGTCCCGCGCCACCTCCATCGGCACCCCGATCAGGTCCGCGTACCGCTCCAGCTGATCGGTGGCCCCGATGCGGTAGGCGTCGAGGCTCACCAGCCCGACCCGACGTCGATCGACCAGCGCGCTGCGGGCCGCGACCTTGGCGAGGGTCGTCGTCTTGCCCACGCCGGTCGGTCCGACGAAGGCGAGCACCCGTCGCCCTCCCGTGAGGTCCGGCACCCGGAAGGCGGCGTGCACCCGCAGGGCCCGGGTCAACGCCGCGCTCGCCTCGCCGAGGGTGCGCGGCTCGTCCGGCACGGTGGTCGCGAGGATCCGCGCGAGCCCGGGGGCGAGGCCGTTTCGCTCGAGCAGGCGCTGCAGGAGGCAGGGCTCGTCGCGCCGCGGGAGCGAGCTGGGGGCGCGCTCCTCGACGGCCCGGGCGCTCTCCACGGCCCGGACCTCGACGCCGTCACCCACCTTGCGCCAGTCCAGGATCACCGCGTCGGCGCCGAGGTCGCGCTTGATGCGGCCGAGCGCCGCGTCCAGGCGGGCGGCGCGGTAGGTGCGCTCGTCACTCATCGGCAACCCCTCATGCGCTCACCACCCCGAGGGAGCGGATCGTCGCGGTGCGGTCGATCTCCCGGTAGGACAGGACGCTGAGCCCGGGGACCCGGCGGCCGAGGAAGGCGTAGGCGGCCCGCCGCACGTCCGGCGCGCAGATCACCGCCGGCGGCGTCGACACCCCGGCGAAGCCCCGGGCGGCGCCCTCGAGGCTCTGGAGGATGCGCTGGCCCGTCGACGGGCTCGGGCCTCCGTCGCGGACCGCCTGCTCCGCGTTCGGGTCGAGGAGGAGGGCGGCGACGCGACCGTCGGCGTCCCGGAAGCGGGCCGTGATGTGCCGCCCGAGCCGCTCCCGGACGAGCTCCGTCAGCGTCGGGGGGTCCTTCACGTTCCTGCCCACGTCGCTCAGCGCCTCGAGGATGGTCCGCAGGTCCCGGATCGAAACCGACTCCTCGAGCAGGCCCCGGAGCACCGCGACCACGTCGGCCAGGGGCAGCACGTTCGGGATGAGGTCGTCCACGAGCTTGGGCTCGCGGCGCGCGAGCACGTCGAGCAGCTCCTGCGCCTGGCTACGGCCGAGGAGCTCGGGCGCCGCGCGGCGGAACAGCTCCGTCAGGTGGGTCGCCACCACCGTCGGCGGATCGACGACCGTGTAGCCGAGGCCCTCCGCCTGCTCGCGGTGGGCCTTGCGGATCCAGACGGCGGGCAGGCCGAAGGCCGGCTCCTTCGTCGCCTCCCCCTCGAGGGGGGGGAGGTTCCCCGTGGGGTCCATGGCGAGGAGGCGCTGCGGCTTGACGCGCCCCTCCCCCATCGCGTTGCCGCTGAGGTTGAGGCGGTAGACGTTCGGGTCGAGGCGGAGGTTGTCCCGGATGTGCACCGACGGGACGATCAGGCCGAGCTCGCCGGCCAGGTTCCGCCGGATCGCGCCGATGCGCTCGACGAGCTCGCCGCCGCCGTCTCCGTCGACGAGGGACACGAGGTCGTAGCCGACCTCCAGCTCGAGGAGCTCGACGGGGAGCATCGCCTCCAGCTGCTCGCGCTCGGTGGGCTCCGCGGCCTCGGCGGCGCCCTCCGCCTCCGCTTCGAGCTGCTCGGAGGCCTTCGCCGCCCGCGCCCCCCACGCGACCACCCCCGCCAGCGCGAAGAAGGGCAGCGCCGGCATGCCGGGCAGGAGCCCGACCACCCCGAGCACCGCCGAGGTCGCGTAGAGCGCCTGCCGGCTCCGGGAGAACTGGCGCACGAGGGTGGGCGGCAGGCTGGCCCCGCTGCTCGCCCGCGTCACGACGACGCCGGCCGCCGTCGACACCAGCAGCGCCGGGATCTGGGAGGCGAGGCCGTCGCCGACGGTCAGGACGGTGTAGGTCGAGGCTGCCTCGGCCGGGTCCATGCCGTTCTGGAGCACGCCGACGACGAAGCCGACGACGATGTTGATGCCCGTGATCAAGAGGCCCGCGATCGCGTCGCCGCGGACGAACTTGCTCGCGCCGTCCATCGCGCCGAAGAAGTCGCTCTCGTGCTCGAGGTCCCGCCGCCGCACCGCGGCCTGCTCCTGCGTGAGCACCCCCGACGCGAGGTCCGCGTCGATCGCCATCTGCTTGCCGGGCAGGGCGTCGAGGGTGAAGCGGGCGCTGACCTCCGCGACGCGCCCCGCGCCCTTCGTGATCACGACGAAGTTGATGATCACGAGGAGCACGAAGACCGTCGCGCCGACCACGTAGTTCCCGCCGATCAGGAACTGGCCGAAGGCTTCGATCACGTCGCCGGCGGCGTCCGAGCCCCCGCTCCCGCCGAGCAGGATCAGGCGCGTCGACGCGACGTTCAGGGCCAGGCGAAACAGCGTCCCGAACAGCAGGACGGTCGGGAAGATGCTGAGGTCGAGGGGGCGCTCGAGGTGGATCGCGAGCAGCAGCAGCGAGATCGACAGCGCGATCGACGTGGCGAGCAGCAGGTCGAGGGCCAGCGCCGGCAGGGGCACGACCATCAGGAGCACGATCCCGACGAGCAGGAAGGGGACGATACCGGTCGGGTTGATCATGCGGCGCCAGGCCGGGGTGACCGGTGCGAGGGCTGCGCTCACGCCTCACCTCCCAGCCGGAGGACGTGCGCGATCACCGGAGCGGCGGCCTCGTAGAGCTCGACCGGGATCGGCTGACCGACCTTGCCGGTCCCTTGGAGCGCGCGGGCGAGCGGCCGGTTCTCGAGGATCGGGACGCCGTGGCGGCGGGCCTCGACCCGCATCTGGAGCGCGAGGTGGTCGGCGCCCATCGCGAGGATGACCGGCGCCGCGTCCTCGGCGGGCCGGTAGCGCAGCGCGACCGAGAGGTGCGTCGGGTTGGTGACGAGGACGGTCGCGTCGGCGACCTCCTGGATCATCGTCCGCCGCTTCGCGACCTCCCGCTGCTTGGCGCGCCGCTTCGCGCGGAGGTGGGGGTCGCCCTCCTGCTGCTTGTGCTCGTCCTTGACCTCGTGCTTGGCCATCCGCGTGTCGCGGCGGAAGCGGCGGATCACGAGGAGGTAGTCGACGGCCGCGAGCAGCGCGAGCAGGAGCACCGCCTGCACCACGACGCCCCCCGCCGCGCGGCCGACCTCCGCCGCTGCGGCCTGGGGCTCCGTGCTGGGCAGCACGCTGAAGCGGGGCAGACCCTCCGTGATCGCCCGCGCGACGAGGAGACCGACGAGACCCACCTTGAGCACGCTCTTGCCGAGCTCGGTCAGCATCCGCGGGGTGGGCAGCACCTTCTGGAGCCCCTGCCCGATGTCGAAGCGCTCCGCCTTGGGCGTCAGGGACGCGACCGCGAACAGGCCGCGGGTCTGGGCGAGGGTGGCGGCGGCGATCGCGAGGGACGAGAGGACCGCCACCGGCAGGACCTCCCTGAAGAGCACTCCGCTCATCGCGCTGAGCGCGGCCAGCGGCTCCCCGACGTCCTGCAGGCGGAGCGCGCGGACCGCGAAGCGGCCGACGTGGCTCGCCAGGGCGTGGCCGCCGAGAGCGAGGGTGGCGATCACCGCCACCACCGCCGCGGCGCCGGCCACGTCGGGGCTCGTCGCGACCTGGCCCTTCTCGCGCAGCTCGGCGAGCTTGCGTGGGGTCGCTTCCTCCGTCCTCTGGTCGCGGTCGACGTCGGCCATCGCTCACGTCCCCGCGAGGGCCCGGCGGAGAAGCTGCGGCAGGTCCCCCACGGCGTCCGCGAGCGCCGCCACGACGCTGGGTGCGGCCGAGAGCAGCACGAGGGCGCCCACCGCGTTCGTGACGGCGAAGGTGAGCACGAAGATCTGCACGCGCGGCGCGGAGCGCGCGACCAGCCCCATCCCGAGCTGCACGAGGAACATCGTCCCGACCACGGGCGAGGCGATGCGCAACCCCTGTGCCAACAGGTCCCGGCCGATGTCGAGGAGCCCCGCGTGCACCACCGCGCCGAAGGCCCGACCGACCGGCGCGACCCGCAGCGTGTGAGCCAGGGACGCGATGAGCACGTGCGGCCCTTGCAGCACGAAGAACAGCAGCACGGCCACGGCGGCGAGGATCCGCCCGAGGGGCACGGTCTGCTCGCCGAGGGTCGGGTCGACGGTCTGGGCGAAGCCCTGCCCCATGGTCAGGCCCGCGATGTTTCCGGCGACGTCGGCCGCGGCCAGGGTGACGCGGACCGTCAGACCGATGACTGCCCCGACGAGCACCTCGCCCAGCGCGGCGACCCCGAGGATCACCACGTCCAGGGGCAGGCGCGGCGCCGTCTCGGCCATCGGGATGCCGACCGCGAGGGTGATGGCCAGCGCCAGGCCCACCCGGACCTGCGCCGGCGAGCTGGTCCCGAGGGGGGCGGGCAGGGACGCCAGCATCGCCCCGACCCGCAGGGAGGCGAGGAGGAAGAAGGGCACGAGCGGCACCAGCGATGCGAGGAGCGCGCTCAGGCCGGACGCGGCCTCGGGCACG
This sequence comes from Sandaracinaceae bacterium, assembly GCA_050331215.1. GTDB lineage: Bacteria > Myxococcota_A > Polyangia > Polyangiales > Sandaracinaceae > JBHJHB01. The sequence goes on from JBHJHB010000029.1 coordinate 79,195, forward strand.
GGGGCACGCGGCGCAAGGGGCGTGCCGGAACCGATCCCCTCGGACCGCGCCGCGCCTCGCGTTATGGTGGGCCATGCTTCGCGCTGCGACCGTGGTCGCCGTCCTGTCGTGCCCGGCTGCCGCCCTCGCTTGGTGCCAGGCACTCTCCGTGACGGAGGACGTCGAGAACGGCCCGTGCGTTCAGGAGTGCCTCGAGATCGACGACCCGGACCTCGAGGACCTGCGCCCTCCGCCCGTGGAGCTCCTCTGGCGAGAGACCTGCATCCCGTGGAGCCCCCACCCCGACGGGACGGCGACCATCGCGCCGGCCGCGGTGCTGGCGGCGTTCGAGCGGAGCTTCGCGCGGTGGGAGGGCGTCCGCTGCGCGGGCGGCGGCGGCCTCGCGTTCCAGCGGGTCGACGTCGAGGAGGTGCTCTGCGCCTACCCCGACCACGACCCGCGGGGCCTGAGCGAGAACCTGATCACGTTCGTCCGTGACTGGCGAGCGCGGGGCAACGACCCCCGGGCCTTCGGCGTCACCACCACGTTCTTCCACAAGCGGACCGGTGAGATCCTCGGCGCGGACATCGAGCTGAACGACGAGAGCCGGGACTGGGCGATCTGCCCGCCCGACGGGTGCACCGACGGCGCCGTCGACCTCGAGAACGTCGTCGTGCACGAGATCGGCCACCTGATCGGCCTCGCCCACACCCCCGACGACCCGGAGGCCACGATGCACGCGTGCGCGGTGGCCGGCGAGACGCTGAAGCGGGACCTCGCGCTCGACGATCAGGAGGGCTGGTGCGCGCTCTACGGGGCCACCGAGCGCGCCTCCTGCCCGGCGCCGGAGCCCCGCCAGAGCACGGCCACCTGCCGCTTCATCGGCCAGACGTGCGACCCCGACGAGCCCGGCGAGTGCCCGAGCAACCGCTGCGTCGACCTCGGCACGGGCTCCCGTTGCACCGTCCCCTGCGACGACGACCCGCGGGTGTGCCCGGTCAACGCGGAGTGCGTGCTGTCCCGCCCCGGCGGCGAGCGGCTCTGCCGGCCCCCGGCCGGCTGTGGGTGCCGGGCGGTCGGACGCGCCGGGCGCGCACCGAGCTGGGCCCTCGGCCTGCTCGGCGTGCTGCTCGCGGGGTGGCGGGCCCGGCGTCGGCGCGACCGGCGGCCGTCCTCCGCTACGGCGCGGTCCGGTAGGTGATCGCGAGCTGCTGGGTGAGGTTCAGGCTGTCGTCTCCCCACCGGAAGCCGTCGTCCACGCCACGGACGAGGTCGACGCTGTCGCTCGTGAAGCCGACGGCGAACATCCCGCCGAGGGCCGCGAGGACATCGGCCTCGGCGGACGCGTTGAGGACGATCTCGGTCACCACCCCCTGGCTCGCGGGCGTGACCGTCCCGCCGCCGTAGGTCTCGCCGGACTCGAGGTCGGTGTGCACGGCGACGTTCGGCGCGGCCGCGGTCGTGGTCGTGTCGAGGGTGACGGGGTCCGTGCTCACGTCCCAGACGGAGAACGTCTCGCTCGGGTCCGGGGAGAAGTAGCCGCCGGTGGGCGTCCCCTCGGTCGTGCTCAGCATCTCCATGCGCAGCGTGACCGAGACGATCGCGACCGCGTCCTCGACCGGCCCGGTGAGGTCGAAGAGGACGTAGCTGTTGTACTCGAGGCCGGCCGTCAGCCCGGTGAAGCTGTTTCCGTTGTCCGCGGTGTGGATGCCGTCCTCGTTCCACCAGCCGTAGTCGACGAAGTCGATCACCTCGGTCTCGACCGCGCCGGCGCCCGGCGCGACGCAGACGCCGCCGAAGCACACGTCCGCTCCGGTACAGGCCGTGCCGGCGTTCATGCCTTGGCAGTCCTCGGAGGCCCCACAGAACAGCGGGTCCGAGGCCGGGTCGACGCAGCCGCCGGCGCAGGCGATCTGCCCGGGGGGGCAGCAGGTCCCGCGGAGGCACCGCTCCGACCCCTCGCACGCCTGGCCCGCGTTGGCGCCCACGCAGTCTCCCGTCGCCCCGCAGAACAGCGTGCTCGTCATCGGATCGGTGCAGAGACCATCGCAGCTCAGGAACCCCGCCGGGCAGGTGGGCGTGCACTCCCCGTCGACGCAGACCGTGCCCGCGCCGCACTCCTCGCCCGCGTTCGCTCCGACGCAGTCGGCGGACGCGCCGCAGAACACGGCGCTGACCCTCGGGTCGACGCACCTGGTCCCGCACCGGACCGACGTCTCGAGGCAGGTGCCCCGGCACGACCCGCCATCGCAGAGCTGGCCTCCCGCGCAGACCGCACCCGCGAAGCAGTCCTCGTTGACGCCGCAGTACGAGTTGTTCGTCAACGGGTCGACGCAGGAGCCGTCACACTCGACGAGGCCCTCGCCGCAGCTCACGCGACAGCGACCCCCCGTGCAGAGCTGGCCGGGTCCGCACTCCTCCCCAGCGTCGCGCCCCGTGCAGTCGTCGTCGGCGCCGCAGTAGCGGTGGTCGGCCTGCGGATCGATGCACCGCCCGTCGCACAGGACCAGGTCGATCGGGCACTCCAGCAGGCACTCGCCGAGCACGCACAGCTGGCCGGCTGGGCACGCGGTGCCCGCGTCGTCACCGCTGCAGTCGTTGGCCGCGCCGCAGAAGCGAACGTCGCTCATCGGGTCGATGCACTCCCCCGCGCAGCCGACGAACCCCTCGGCGCAGTTCGCGGCGCACGCTCCCCCCGAGCAGAGCTGGCCCGGCGGGCACACCCGGCCCACCTCGTCCCCCTCGCAGGTCCCCTCGGCTCCGCAGAAGGCGTTGCTGGTCTCCGGGTCGACGCAGGTGTCGGCACAGGCGAGGAGCCCGGGCGCGCAGGTCGGGCGGCAGGCGCCGTCAACGCAGCGGTCCCCCTCCCCGCAGCGCTCACCCGCGTCGTCCCCGGAGCAGGCCATGCTGGCGCCGCAGAACGCTCGATGGCTCTCCGGGTCGACGCAGAGGCCGTCGCACTCGAGCAGGCCCGCCTGGCACGAGACCGTGCAGGACCCCGCGCCGTCGCACACCTCCGCGTCGCCGCAGACGTTGCCGCAGGCGCCGCAGTGGCGCGGGTCCCGGTCCGTGTCGACGCAGCGCTCCGCGCACTCCGTGAATCCCTCCGGGCACGCCGGCTCCGCGGTCGCGCATCCGGCGGCGAGGAGAGCCAGACCAGGAGCAAGCGCTCTCAGAAGCGCGTTGCCGGCGACGCGGCGAGGGGGGCGGTTCATGGCTCGGCCTCGGGGTTCTTGCGCAGCGAGGGAGCGCGGCCCGCGCGAGGTCACCCGCCGTCGCGCGGGCCGAGGTGCGGGCTACGGCATGGTTCGGTAGGTCACGATCAGCTGGTGGATGAAGGTGCGGCTGCCGTCGCTCCAGCGGAAGCCGTCGTTCTGCAGGCGCGCGGTGTCGGCGCTGTCGCTCGCCATCCCGATCGCGAAGGTCGTCCCCAGCGCGTCGAGCACGTCGCCCTGGGCATCCGCGTTGAGGACGAGCTCCTGGATCGTGCCCTGGTCGGCCGCGGACACGGTGCCGGTCCCGTAGCTGACGCCGGACTCCAGGTCGGTGTGGACCGCGACGTTCGGTGTGGTGGAGGTGGCCAGCGAGTCGAGGGTCACGGGGTCCGTCGACACGTCCCACATCGTGAAGCTCTCGCTCGGATCCGGGGAGAAGTAGCCTCCGTTGCCGGCGGGGGGCGCGGCCATCAGCTCGAGGCGGAGGGTGACCGCTTCGATCGCCACGGCGTCCTCGATCGCGCCGCTCAGGTCGAAGGTGTAGTAGCTGTTGAACTCGAAGGCGACGAACGCCGGCCCGACGTCGGTATCCGCCCAGCCCGTGAAGGTGTTCTGGTTGGCGGGGTCGTGGGTCCCCGCCGAGTCCCACCATCCGCGGTCCACGATGTCGAAGACCTCGGTCTCGAGCGTGCCCCCGCCGGGGGCGACGCACTGTCCACCGAAGCACACGTCGGTGCCGGTGCACGCGGTGCCGGCGTTCGTCCCCATGCAGTCGCCGGACGCTCCGCAGAACGCCGTGTCGGTCGCCGGGTCGACGCAGCTCCCGCCGCAGACGAGCTGTCCGGCGGGGCAGCACACGCCGCCGAGGCAGAGCTCCCCGCCCCCGCAGGCCTGCCCCGCGTCGGCGCCGGTGCAGTCCCCCGTCGCCCCGCAGAACAGCGTGCTGGTCATCGGGTCGGTGCAGAGGCCATCGCAGTCGATGAACCCCTCGGGGCAGGTGGGCGCGCACACCCCGTCGAGGCAGATCGTGCCGTCGGCGCACTCCTCGCCCGCGTTGGCGCCGGCGCAGTCGTCGGATGCCCCGCAGAAGGAGCGGTTGACCATCGGGTCGATGCACCTCGTCCCGCACTGCACGGAGGTCTCGAGGCACGTCCCCCGGCACGACCCGCCGTCACAGAGCTGCCCTCCGGCGCAGACGGTGCCCGCGAAGCAGTCCTCGTTCACCCCGCAGTAGAGGTTGTTCGTCAGCGGGTCGATGCACCCGCCGTCGCACTCGACGAGGCCGGGCCCGCAGCTCACGCGGCAGCGCCCCCGCGCGCAGAGCTCGCCGTCGCCGCACGTGGCGCCCGCGTCCCGGCCCATGCAGTCGTCGTCGGCGCCGCAGTAGCGGCTGTCGGTCTGCGGGTCGATGCACCGCCCGTCGCAGAGGACCCGGTCGATCGCGCACTCCACCCTGCACACGCCGTCCACGCAGAGCTCCCCGAACGCGCACGCCACGCCGGCGTCGTCGCCGGTGCAGTCGTTGGCCGCGCCGCAGTAGCGGACGTCGCTCCTGGGCTCGACGCACTCGCCGTCGCAGGCGAGCAGGCCCTCCGCGCAGTTCGGCGCGCAGGCCCCACCCGAGCAGAGCTGCCCCGGCGGGCAGACCTCGCCGACGTCGTCCCCCTCGCACGCGCCCTCGGCGCCGCAGAAGGCGTTGCTCGTCGCCGGGTCGACGCACGTGTCGGCGCAGGCGAGGAAGCCCGATGGGCAGGTGGGCACGCACGCCCCGTCGACGCAGCGGGCCCCCTCGCCGCACCGCTCGCCCGCGTCGTCGCCGGAGCAGTCCATGCTCGCTCCGCAGAACGCCCGGTTGGTCCGCGGGGCGACGCACAAACCCTCGCAGTCGACGAAGCCCTCCTGGCACCGGAGCTCGCAGGAGCCCTCGCCGTCGCACACCTCGCCCTCGCCGCAGGGCTCGCCGCACGCCCCGCAGTGGCTCGGGTCCCGGCGGGTGTCGACGCAGCGCCCGCTGCACTCCGTCAGGCCCTCGGGGCACGCGGGCACGCTGGTGGCGCAGCCGGGCACCGAGGACACGAGCAGGGCGATCGTCAGCGCCGCCGCGCGGCCACGCGAGGGCGGAGAGGGAGGCGAGGGGAGCAAGGGGCGGCTGCGGTCACACGTCATGGTCGGCCTCAGGGCGAAGGCAGGTACTCGAAGGCGAGCTGGAAGCGACCGGGCGCCGCGTCGGGGCCGAACTGGATGCGCTCGTTGCCCGTCCCCGCGAGGTCGGTGAGGCTCACGCCGACGAGGAAGCGACCGCCGAAGGCGTCCAGCATGTCGCGGAACACCGGCCCGCGGAGGTCGAACTCCACGACGGTCCCCTCGTCGGCTTCGACGACCGAGCCGACCGCGTAGCGGCTCCCCGAGCCCAGGTCCACGAAGACGTCGGGCATCCCGCTCCCGCCCATCTCGACCGTCATCGGGGCCGTGGACACGTCCCAGACCGTGACCGTCTCTTCGAGGTCCATGCTGTCGTAGTCGGTGATCTCCAGCCGGAGCCGGGCGGACAGGACCGCGGTCCCGGCGAGACCCGTCAGGTCGAAGGAGGCGAACGCGTTCACCAACCCGCCGCTCTGACGACCGGCGGCCATGTCTTCGTTCGCGGCCGAGTGCGACCCGGAGGCGGTCCATGTCCCGCGGTCGACCGCGTCGAGGAGCTCGAACACGTAGGACGAACCGCCGACCGGCGTGCACACCCCGGCCACGCAGGCCTCCCGGCGGCTGCACACCTCGCCGACGTTCGCGGCGAGGCAGTCGCCGGTGGCCCCGCAGAAGTTGGGGTCCGTGTTCGCGTCGACGCAGAACGCGTCGCACTCGAGCAACCCGGCGGGGCACGACGTCGGGGTGCAGACCCCGTCCACGCACGCCTCCCGGAGGCCGCAGACCGTGCCGGCGTCAGCCCCCCGGCAGTTGCCCGTGGCTCCGCAGAACGTCCGGCTCGAGTCCGGGTCGATGCAGACGCCGCCGCACTCGACCAGCTCGGGCTGGCACGACGCCTCGCACTCGCTGCGGTCGCAGACCTGGCCGGCCGGGCACTCGACCCCCGCGTCGTCCCCGAGGCAGTCGCGGCTCGCGCCGCAGTGGGCGCGGTTGGTCCGGGGGTCGATGCAGCGGCCGTCGCAGGCCACCTGGGTGGCCGGGCAGGTGAGCGCGCAGACCCCATCGGCGCAGATCTGGCCCTCGGCGCAGACCTCGCCGGCGTTGTCGCCCGCGCAGTCCCCGCTCGCGCCGCAGAAAGCCCGCTCCACCATCGGGTCGACGCAGCGCCCGCCGCACACCACGTAGCCCGGGAGGCAGTTGGCCTCGCAGCTCCCCGCCGCGCAGATCCGGCCCGGGCCGCACTCCTCCCCCGCCTCCTCGCCCTCGCAGCTCCCCTCGGCGCCGCAGTAGCGGTTGTCGCTCAGCGGGTCGACGCAGCGCCCATCGCAGTCGAGGGTGCCGGGCAGGCAGGAGCCGAGGCACTCTCCGCCGGCGCACAGCAGGCCGGGGCCGCACTCCGTCCCCACGTCGTCGCCTTCGCAGTCCCCGGACGCCCCGCAGTACGCAAGGTCGCTCGTCGGATCGACGCAGCGCCCATCGCAGATGATCTGTCCCGGCGTGCAGTCGAGCCGGCACATGCCCTCGGAGCACACCTCGCCGGGCACGCACGCTTCGCCCCGGAAGCCCCCGGAGCACGTCCGGAGCGCGCCGCAGAAGTCGCGGTCGACGTCCGGGTCGGTGCACCGCCCGTCGCAGACCACGAACCCGGGCTGGCACGACGCCTCGCACGCGCCGGCCGCGCACACCTCCCCCGGCGCGCACGCCTCGCCGGCGCTGTCGCCCGCGCAGTCGCCGGAGGCGCCGCAGAAGGTCGCGCTCGTCATCGGGTCGGTGCAGACCCCATCGCACAGCACGAGCCCGGGCTGGCAGCGGACCGCGCACTCGCCGTCCCCGTTGCACACCTCGCCGTCCGCGCAGGGGCTGTCGCAGGAGCCGCAGTGATCCTGGTCGGTGTCGAGGACCGCGCACACGTCTCCGCACTCGACCGTGCCCTCCGGGCACCCTTCGGGCACCGCGGTCGAGCATCCGAGGAGGGCGAGGACCGACGAGACCAGCAGCGCCGCAGCGCCAGCGGCGCGCGCTCGAAGCACCCTCCTCCTTCTCATGTCCCCTCCAGGTCAAGCGCCTGCCGGGGCCGCGGGCGAAGCCGGGCCGGCGCGCAGGCGTTGTCCACCATCGGCGATCGGAGGGTCCGAGATCAAGGGGGATCCGATGATGGCCCCGCCGCCGCGCCCGCCGCGGGCACCCGCCCGGGGGCGCGCCTCAGCCGCCGAGGCTGCCCATCGCCGCCAGCGCCGCCCGCGCGAAGTCGGTCAGCTGCGTCAGCATCCACGCCCCGGCCACGGTCAGGGCCACCAGCACGCCGAAGGCCTTCGCCGCGAAGGGGAACGCCGCGTCGTTGATCTGCGTCGCGGCCTGGAGCACCGCGATCGCCAGGCCGACCACCGCCACGGTCAGGATCACCGGAGCTCCGGCGAGCGTGGCGGTCCACAGCATGTCCCGCATCCACTCGAGGGCGAGGCTCGCGGTCACTGGAAGCTCATGACGAGGGAGCGGGTGAGGAGCCCCCAGCCGTCGACCAGGACGAACAGGAGGAGCTTCATCGGCGTCGAGACCATCGTCGGCGGCAGCATCACCATGCCCATCGAGGTGAGGACGCTGCCCGCGATCAGATCGACGAGGACGAAGGGCAGGAACAGCAGGAACCCCATCTCGAAGGCCGTCCGGAGCTCGCTGATCATGAAGGCCGGGATCAGGAGATGGAGCGCGACCTCGTCGACGGTGCGGGGGCGGGGCGACTCCGTCAGCTCGTAGAAGCGGAGGAGGTCCGCCTCCCGGGTCTGCCGCAGCAGGAAGGTCCGCATGATGCCGGTGGCGCGGTCGAGGGCCTCGCCTCCCGTGATCTGCTCCGCCTCGTAGGGCCGCAGGGCCTCTTCCTCGAGGCGCCCGAAGGTCGGCGCCATCACCACCGCCGTCAGGAGCAGGGAGAGCGACAGGACGACCTGGGTGGGCGGGACGTTCTGGGTGCCGATCGCCTGCCGCACGAAGCCCAGCACCACGACGATGCGGGTGAAGGAGGTCATCGAGATCAGGAGGGCCGGGGCGAGGGACAGGATCGTCAGGAGGATGAGGATCTTGACGGCCGGCACCATCTGCTCGGGCTCCTCCGGATCCGGGAGGGCGACCGAGCCCGGCGTCGGCGCGGTCGGGGCCAGCCCAGGCCCGGTGGCCGGCCCGGCCTGGGTGGACACAGCGGCTTGCCCGACGTGGCATGCGGCGGCGAGCGCCGCGGCCACCGCCGCCCCCCCGAGCGCGCCGATGTGCCGTCGCGCCGCGCTCCGCCGCGCGCGGCCTGACGCCGCGTCGCGCGCGCTGCAGCCCACCGCCTCGGCCATCACCCCGTCCCCGGCCACCGGCCTAGCGCCCCAGGCGCTCGCGCAGGCGGAGCAGCCCGGAGACCGCGTCGCTCGGCCCCGGCGCCCGACGACCCACGTCGACCCGGTCCCGCCGGGTTCGCTCCCCGGCGAGCCGCAGCAGCTCCGCGCCGAAGCGGGGTCGATCTCCGGCGACCGTGCCCCCCGCCTCTCCGCCCTCGAGGAGCGGCAGGAGGGCGGGGTCCTTCGCCGGCTCCCGGGGCACGGGCGGCGGGGCGGGCACCGAGGCGATCTTCTCGGTCCGCCCCGACTGCACGCTCAGGAGGTGGTCCTCGCCGAGCGCCCGCACGACGACCAGCTGGTGGCGGGTCCCGAGGCGCTTGGCGGCCACCACCTCGATGCGCGGCTGGGGCGCGCCGCCCGTGACCCGCCGCTGGACGACGCGGATCAGCAGGTACGCTCCGCCGAGGGCGAGGGTGAGCAGGACGAGGAGCGCGGTGCCCGACATCCCGTCGCGGATGCCCAGGGAGGACCCCTCCTCCGACCGGGTCAGGGCCAGCGCGGGCGTGGCGGCGTCCAGCGGCGAGGCCAGCCCCGGCGCAGGCGCAGCGGCGCCCGCCGCCTCGGCCGCGTCGGTCGGCGGCGCACCGTCCGCCGGCAGGGAGGCGGCCGTGCCGTCCGCGACCAGGCGCTCCCCCTCCGGGACGCCGTCGTCCCGCCCCCCGACCGGTGCGGCCGCGGCCACCACCGCCGCCGGCTCCGCCCCGGCCGCCGGGGGCCGCGGCGCCGGCGCGCCCGGCAGCGCCCGGCGAGGCACGGTGACCGTCATGACCGGGCCCTCGCGCCGGAGGGTGACCGCCCCGTCCGGCAAGCGGCGGCCGACGGCCAGGCGGACGATGGTCACCGCGGTATTCGCGTAGCCCGGACGTACCCGGACGAAGCGGATCGTGCCGCCGTCGCCGTCCCGGTCGAGGTAGGCCGGGGCCATCGCGGGAAGCCACACCCGGAGGAACCCGGGGCTCAGGCCGACCCGCGGCTCCCCGAGGTCGCCATCGGCGGTCAGCCGCAGGATGAAGGCCTCGTCCGTCAGCTCGACCTCGGCGTCGGTCACCGTGGCGGCCTCGGCGGTCGAGGGGACGAGGGCGCACAGCGCGCCGGCCAGCGCGAGCGCGAGCCTCACGACCCCTCCCGCCCGCCGAGGCGACGCACGCGCTCGGACGCCGGGACGATGTCCGTGATCCGGACCCCGTAGCGCTCCCCGACGATCACCGCCTCCCCCTGGGCGACGAGCACCCGGTTGGCGAAGATCGACAGGGGCGTCCCCGCCGGCGTGCCCAGCTCGAGGACCGAGCCGACGTCGACCTCCAGGAGCTCCTGGATCCGCATCTTCCGCCGCCCGAGCTCGACCTGGATGTCGAGGGGGATCTCGAGGATCCGGTCCAGGTCCGGACCCGCGACGGGACCTTCGGCGCTGTCGTCTTCGCTCATCTCGCTCTCTCCGCTCGCGGTCCTTCGGTCACCTCGATCGCCAGGTTTCCGTGGTGGACGATCGGCAGGCCCTGGCCGACGGTGACGTCCTCGACCCGGAGGACGACGGGATCCTCGGGGGTCCGGTCCAGGCGGATGACGTCACCGGCCTTCAGGCCGAGCAGCGCGCGGACCGTCGACGGCGTCTCCCCGAGGAGCGCCACGAGCTCCACCTCGGCCCCGGCCAGCCGGCCCGCGACCTGGGTCCGGGCATCCTGGACGGCGCCGCGGCGATCGTCCTGGGGCGCGTGGGAGCCGCCGACCGCGGCCGCGGTCAGGGCGATGGCCGCCTCGCCGGCCGCGGTCGTTCCCACCGTGAAGCGGAGCCCGAGGCGGAGCATCGGCTCGAACCCGGCGCCGTCGTCGCCGTCCGCGGAGGCGCCGTCCTCCTCGAGCTCGACCTCGGCCTCCTCGAGGAACGCGCGGCCGAGGACGTCGGCCACGGCCCGCGGGAAGGGCCGCAGGATGCGGCGGTCGAGGGGGCTGAACGCCGCCTCGGCCGGGGCCGCGGCGCCGTCCTCCGGCGGGGCGCCCATGCAGCGGTCGAGGATCCAGCGCGCCAGGGCCGGGTCGAGGACCAGGAGGCCGTAGAAGTGGCCGCGCACCCGCAGGCCGTACACGAGGGCGCCCGGGGCGAGGCTCCCGGCGAAGAGGTCCCGCGGGACGATCTCGGAGGGCAGGAGCTCGGCCTTCACCCCAAGGGAGGTCTGCCGCAGGAGCTGGTGCCGCGCGGCCTCGGCGAGCGTGGGGAGGAGCGCGTCGGCGCGGCCCATCGCGTCCCGCAGCGGGCCCTCCGGGCTGCCGAGCTCCGTATCCTGGGCCTCCGGCCCTTCGACCGCGCCCTCCTGCATCGCGTCGAGGAGCGCGCTGGTCTCCTCGGTGGAGAGGAGGGGCTCGTCCGGGGTCTCGTCGCTCATCGTCGGCTCACTGGACGACGAACTCCGCGAAGTAGGCGCGCCGCACCACGGGGGCGCCGATCACCTCGTTCGCCAGCTCGCGGATGCGGGTCAGGATCGCCTCGCGCGCGCCCTCCGCGTGCACCTCCTCGAGGGTCAGGCCCGTCAGGTAGAGCAGCACCGCGCTCCTGAGGGGCACCATCCGCGCCTCGATGTCCGCGCTCGACTCCTCGTCCTCCGCCTCGAGGTGGAACGCGCAGCGCAGGTACCGGTCCGCGTGGGCCTCCTGCAGGTTGACCACCATCCCGTCGACCTCGATCAGGGGCCCGATCTCGAGTGGATCGTCGAGCGCGGCGTCCTCCTCCGCGTCCTGGGCCTGCCCCTGCATGACGAAGAAGACCGCGCCGACCCCGCCGAGCACGACGAGGATGTTCACGGCCACCACGGCCAGGAGCAGGCGGCTCCCACCGCCCCGCGCGCCTGGCGCCTCGTCCTTGCGATCGTCGTCGGCCATCCGCTCCGGCTCCGTTCGCGGAGCAGAGGAGCAGCCCTCGTGCCAAGACGGAGCGCCCGCGGCCGCGGCCGCGAGGGCTGCGTCTCCGGACGAGGACAGCGACGGCCCGCCGACGCCCCCGCCAGAACCGCGACGCGCGGCGCCCCGCCAGCGGTCGGCGGGCGGCGGGGCGCCTTGACCCTAGACTCGAGCGCATGGCGGCGGCGACCGCGCGCTCGGTGGAAGGGAAGGCCGCGTCGGCCCGGACGCTGCTCCTCCGGTCCGCGCTCGTCGGGCTGGGCGCCTCGCTCACGCTCCGCTTCCTCGGCGAGCCCTTCGACGAGCCGGTCCCTCGCCTGCTCGCGCTCTGCGTGCTCACCGTCGTGCCGCTCTCGGTGGCGGCCGCCCCGCCGGCGGGCGGCCACGCCCTCACCCTGCTGCGGCTGATCGCGCCGCTCCAACCGCTCGTCGCCGTGCTGACGGTCGGCGCCTTCCTTCGGCCGGAGGGCTACGGCACCCCCTGGATCGCCCCCGCCATGGGCCTCGGGCTGCTGGCCGCCGCCTACGGCGCCTTCCGGTTCTTCGAGGGGGCGGGCAGCCACCGCGTCGAGGCCGTGACCGCCGCGGCTGCCCTCGCGTTCCTCCCCGTTGGCGCGGTCTGGCTGATCGCCGAGCGGGCCGACTACCCGCTGCTCGGCTTCGACCGCGCCGGCGTGGAGGTGCACGCGGTGCACGTGCACGTCGCCGCCGTGGCCGTGCCCCTGCTCGCCGTGCGGGCCGCCCGCGCGCTCCCGGCCGCGTCCTGGCCCCGGAGGGTCGCGGCGGGGGCGGGGCTGACCCTGGTGGTCACGCCCGTCGTCCTCGCGCTCGGTCAGGTGACGACGCCGCTCCTGACCCTCATCGCCACCGTGGCGTCCACCGGCGCGCTGCTCCTCCTCGCCGTCGTGGAGCTGCGCTGGGTAACGCCGCGCCTGTCGACGCGCGCCGGTCGAGCGCTCCTGGTCCTGTCGGCCCTCTCGAGCGTCGTGGCGATGCCCCTCGCCGTGCTGTGGGTCGTCGGCGCCGTGCGGCTGACCCTGCCCTTCGATCCGGCGTGGATGCTCCGCGTGCACGGGTTCGCGAACGCCCACGGCGTCGCGGTGGCCGGCCTGGTCGCCTGGGCGCTCGAGGATCGGCAGGCGACCCGGGGCCCGGCGACGGCACGGACCTGACCCTTGCCGTGCGCGGACCGGGCGACCACGACAGCGCCATGACCGCCGACCGCGCCCTGTTTCTCTGCACGGGCAACTACTACCGGAGCCGCTTCGCGGAGGCGGTGTTCCTGCACCGCGCCAGCGAGGCGGGCCTCGGCTGGGACGCCTCCTCGCGGGGCCTCTGGACCGGGGAGAACACCAACCACGGCCCGATCGCGCCGGTGGTCGTCAGCGCCCTCGCCCTCCGCGGGATCCCCTACCGCGACGTCCGGCGGCTTCCGCTGCAGGCGACGCTCGGGGACCTGCGCGAGGCGACGCGGATCGTCGGGCTTCACGAGGCCGAGCACCGACCGATCATCGAGGCCCGCTTCGGAAGCATCGCCGACCGCGTCGAGTACTGGGCGGTCCCGGACGTCGGCGAGATGGAGCCCGGAGTCGCCCTCGACCGGATCGGAGAGAAGGTGGACGGGCTGATCGCGCGGCTGCGCTGAGCCGTCGACCGGGCTCCAGCCCGGGCCACGGCGGTCCGCGGCGAGCTCGGGGCGTCAGGGCTCGGGCTCGACGATCCGGAGGCGCCGGTCGGCCTCCACGTCGTGGAGCACGCTGACCCGCCCGCTCGGCCACCGCACCTCCACCGTGTCGACGACCTTCATCGAAGCGCCGAGGCCGAAGTGCGCGACCGGCTCGCTCTGGCCCTGGAAGTGGGTCACGGAGCCCAGCTCCCGCAGCTGCCAGGGGCCCCCGGGCTCGGCGCGAAGGCGGACGCGGGCCCCGAGGCCCCGGGGGGTGCTCGACCGGCCCTCGAGCTCGACCCGGAGCCAGGACCGGGCGTTGCCGCCGTCGTTGCGATAGAGAAGCGGCCGCCCCTGATTGACCACGACGAGGATGTCCTGGTCGCCATCGTCGTCGTAGTCGAAGACCACGAGCCCCGTGCCCACCTGGCGGTCGGTCAAGCCGCGGGGGCGCCCGGCGGGGCGGAAGCGGCCGTCGCCGGCGTTGTCCCAGAAGCGCATCCGGTCCCGGTTCCACAGGGTGTCGTAGTCGACCGTCGGCACGTCGAACCCGTTCGTCAGGACGAGGTCGAGGTCGCCATCGTTGTCGTGGTCGAACAGCGCGGTGCCCCAGCCCCAGCCCCCCATGCGGCAGTCGGCCAGGTCCGTCGCGTCGTCGAAGCGCCGCCCGCCCACGTAGCGGTAGAGGCGGTTCCCGGTGTCGCCGGTCACGCAGGGCTCGTCGCCGCAGAGGTCACCGTTGTCGCCGATGCCGCTGACGAACCAGTCGAGGTCACCGTCGTTGTCGTAGTCGCCCACGGTCGACCCCATGCCGTTGATGTCCGTCCCGACGCCGGCGCCCTCCGCGGCCGTGAACGTCCCGTCGCCGTCGTTCCAGAAGAGCTTGCTGTGCTCGAAGTCCTGCACGAGCAGCAGGTCGGGCCAGCCGTCGGCGTCGAGGTCCGTGAACGCCGAGGCGAAGGCCGTGTTGTCACAGGTGGCGCCGTCCCAGCAGGCGAGGTCCACGCTGGAGACCCCCGCCGCGCGGGTCACGTCGTCGAAGACGCCCGGGCCCTCCGCGCCCTGGTTGTGGAGCAGCCGCGTGAGCGGGGGCCCCGCCACGTCGCGCTCGAGCCACTCGCTGACGTGGAGGTCGACGTAGCCGTCCCGGTCGTAGTCGCCGACCGCCACGCTCGTCCCGGACCGACCGTGGTTGCTCGGGAGGTCGGCCCCTCGCCGGCGCGACTCCTCCCGGAAGGTGCCGTCGGGCTGCTGCATGTAGAGAAGGTGCCGGTCGATCCGGTCGCCCGGGGCGATCACCGTCACGTAGAGGTCGAGGCGACCGTCCCGGTCGAAGTCCGCGAAGGCCGCCCCGTTCGTTGGCACGGAGACCCGGTCGAGATCGACCTTCGGGGTGATGTCCATGAAGGTGCCGTCGCCGAGGTTCCGGTACAGCGTCCCGGGCTGGTCGAGCGCGGTCAGGTAGAGGTCGAAGAGCCCGTCGCCGTCCACGTCCCCCACCGCCGCTCCACCAGCGAAGTGCGGGGCGAGGCAGCTGCGGAAGCCGAAGCGGCACGTATCCGGGTCCCGGTTCTGGAACGCCGTGATCCCCGCCTCGATGGCGACCTCGGTGAAGCGGAGGGTCGGCGCTCCGGCGTCGCCCGGTCCGAGATCGCGGCCCGCGTCGAGCCGGCCGTGGTCGGCCGCGCCGAGGTCCGGCCACCCTTCGTCGACGAGCGGCCCGCCGGGGAGGTCGGTACCGTCGGGGAGGGCCGTCACCCTGGCGCAGGCGGTGAGGAGCGCCAGAGCAAGCCACGCACCCTCGAACCGGCGGCCCATCGGGGGAGGGTACGCCGAACCATCGACCGATGGCGACCGACCGCGCTCGGCGGCGATCCACCCGCGCCCCCGGAGCCGTTCGGGGCCGCCTCAGGGCCCGCGGACCTGCCGCAGCTCCTCGGTCGCGCGGTACTGGGCGTCGATCAGCGGAGCCGCGAGGCGCACGACGAAGTGCTCGGGCCGCAGCGCCCGGAGCTCGTTGAGCTTGCGGTGGGTCGCCTCGATGTCGTCCTGGACGAACACGAGGCTGGCTCGCGCCCGGATCGCGCCGGGCCGCTCCGCGACGATCGCCTCGAGGCGCTCGGCCGCGCGCGCGGCGTTGGCGAAGCGCTCGCTCGACTCCATCGCGCGGAGGTACCGTACCAGGAGCGCGTAGGGCTCGGCGCCCTCGACCCTCCGGATCGCCATGTCGAAGTCCCGCCACTGGCCTCGGAGCCGATGGAACTCGGCCTCCGCGAGGCTCCCTCCGGGATCGTCGGGGGCCTGGCGGAGCGCCTCCTGATAGAGCCGCCGTCCGGCCGCGAGGGGCTCCTCGGCCAGCGTACGGAGCGCCTGGATCACGCGATCGATCTCCCGCGCCTCCCGGGCGAGCTCCTCGGCCTGGTCCGCGGCGGCGACCTGGGCCTCCGCCACCTTGCGCTCCTTGATCTCCCGCAGGATCGCGGCCGCCGTGAGGTAGGCGTTGGCCTGGGACAGCTCGAGCAGGGACCGGAGGGTCAGCGCCTCGGGCCCCTGGATCCCGGCCATGATGCCGCGCGCGGCGTCGTAGTCCTGGAGGCGCTCCTCGCGCACCACCTCGACGACGTCGGCGAGGGAGCTCGGTGGCGGCGTGGTCGGGGCCAGCGGCGGGATGCCCTGGGCCTCGGCGTAGGTGCGCAGCGTGCGCTGGGCTTCCTCCGGGCTCATCGGGCCCGAGAGAGCGGTCGGCGGCTGGCTGCCTCCGCACGCGGAGGCGAGGGCCACGAGCACCACGAGGGCGCCCTGGAGCGAGCGACGGGGTCCAGTCATGGCGTGCGAGGCTAGCAGGTTGGCCGGCTCAGTCGGCGACGAGCAGCTGGAGCCCCCGGCCCTCGAGCTCGGGCCGCCCCAGCCAGGGCCAGGTCGTGCCCAACCCGAGCGCCCAGGGCCCGAACAGCGCCCACGCGGGGTGGCGACCGAAGCGGAACCCCAGGGCGTCGGCCGCGGTGAGGGCGAGCAGCGTGTAGGGCAGGAGCGTCCCCGCGCGCCGGTGGGCCCGGACGCGGAACCCGGTCCGGTAGAGCAGCCGGCGCAGCGTCGAGGGGTCGAACAGGCTGACGTGCCGCGGGGTGTGGAAGCCGGCCCACCGAACGCCGAGGCGCTGCGCGGCCGGCGCGCTGCCGTCCGGCACCTCGAGCACGAGGACCCCACCGGGGGCCAGCCGCTCCCGCACCCAGGCCAGGGTCGCGGCGGGGGCCGGGTCGTGCGCGAGCGCGGGCCACAGCGTGACGGCGTCGAAGGGGGCGTGGCCGTCGACCTCCGGCGGAAGGTCTGGCAGGCGCCCCGGAAGGAGGCGGACCGGGCCCTCCGGCGGCGAGGGCGGTAGGCCGCTGTCGACGCCGAGCCCCGACGCCCCGGTCCGGGCGTGGAGCGCCCGCAGGAAGGTCCCGCGCCCGCACCCCAGATCCAGCACGGTCGCATCGGCGTCGAGGGCTCGGGCCCGGAGGACGACGTCGACGCGACGCCGGTCGACCCGCGCCTCCGCCGCGGCGACCAGGTGCGCGAACGGCCCCCACTGCCCGGGTCCCCGGTGGAGCGGGTAGTCCGCGTCGTAGAGCGCCTCGAAGGCATCGGGGTGCACCTGCTCTCGGAGGTAGCGGTGCGCGCAGGAGCCGCACGTCGCAGCCTCGAAGCGCTGGGGAACGCGGAGCAGCTGCCCGGGCAGGCTCCGACGGTCCCGGGGGTCGTCCTCGCCGCACACGGGGCAGGGGACGAGGACGGTGGGAAGCCGCTCCGCGGCCTCCGCACCCCGGGCGGTCACGAGCGCCGGCCTCGCACGTCGCGGCTCGCCCCGGAGGCGGGCGGCTCCCCGAGGTCCGGCAACGGGTTGGCGCCGCGCCAGGACCCCTCGGAGCGAAGCACGCGGAAGCGCACGAAGAGATCCTCCGCGAACCAGCGGTGCTTGCGGGCCTCGATCATCGCCCGCCGGTGCGCCACGGACCGGTACGCGAACGCCTCCATCGCGTCCCGGGAGGGCCACAGGCTGAAGGTGGCCTGCCGGACCCACGGGAGCTCGCCGAAGCCGATGCTCAAGGGGGGCTCGAGGCGGGCCAGCTCGCGGTTGACGGCCGACGCGGCTCGCCAGAAGGCGGGCATGGCGGTGCCGCGGACCGTCGCCCGGGTGAGGACGGCCACCGGCTCTGCGGCGTCGAGCCCCGGGGCCACGACCTCGAAGGGCTCCTCGCCGTCCCAGCGGCCCCCGCCCCCGACCGGCTCGAGCCAGAGCGTCAGCTCCTCCTCCACGCCGCGGCGGTAGGAGGCCATCCAGGGCGAGGCGTCAAGGAAGCTCCGGGCGGCCTCCACGTCCTCGAACGTGCCGAGCAGCACGTAGCTGCGGAAGTCCGGCCACACGTCGAGGCCTCGCCCTCGGCCGGTGCCCATCAAGCGGAGGCTCCTCGCGCCGGGCACCGTCCGAAGGACGGGCGGGGCCCGGCCCATCTCGGCGAACGCCGCCGGCGCGCGGCGAGCGGGCAGGCGAAACAGTGTGAAGGTGATCGCGGGCATGGGACCGGGGGCGAGGGGGGAACGTCGTGGCGCCGCCGCCGAGGGCTCGATAGGGCCACTCCGTCCGCCGGGATGGCGCCACCGAGATTGGTGTGGCGGCCTCCCGGCCGACCGGGGAGAGCGGGCATGGCGCGTTGGGATCACCGGGCCTGGTTCGAGAGCCTCAACAGTGCGTTGGCGCAGTTCGACCGCCGACAGAGCGGCGAGCTCGCGGAGGAGCTCCTCCAGCACCTCGCCACCAGCACCAGCACGTACGACGTGGAGCACGCGCGGCAGGTGCTCCAGGCCCTCCGCAACAAGCGCTACTTCGCGCTGATGGAGCGCGTGGCGGACGCCTTCCTCCGGACCGGCATCCGGCACCCGCAGATCGCTCGCCAGTACGCCCAGTCCATGCTGGACCGAGGCAACGTCACGGGCGCGGCCGCGGTGCTCGAGGACGTCACCGCCGTCGAGGACGTGACGACCAAGGAGGGCGCCGAGGCCCGGGGCCTCCTCGGCCGCGCCTTCAAGCAGATCTACATGGACGCCCGGAGGACGGCCGGGGCGGCCGCGGTGTCGAGGCACCTGAAGCGGACCCTCCTCGCCGCCTACGACGCCTACGCGGAGGTGTACCGGTCCGACCGGACGGAGCACCTCTGGCACGGCATCAACGCCGTCAGCCTGCTCGTCAGGGCCGAGCGCGATGGGATCGACGTCGAGGATCGTGACGACGCTCGCGTGATGGCGAGGGAGGTCGCCGACGCGGTCGGTGACAAGCGCCTCGCCAAGGAGGCCACCATGTGGGACCTCGCGACCGGCGCGGAGGCTCACGTGGCGCTCGCGTTCCTCGCCGACCGGGACGCCGTCCGGCGCGACGAGCTCGCGCGAGCTGCCGACTACCTGCGCGCCTACGTGGCGGAGGAGCGCGCCGACGCCTTCGAGCTCGCGTCGACGACGCGGCAGCTCGAGGAGGTCTGGCAGCTCGACCGGGACGAGGGGGAGGAGCGGCTCCTTCTGGATCTCCTGCGCGCCGAGCTCCTCGACCGGACCGGCGGCGAGGTCCGGATCGAGGCGGAGCGTGTACGGGCGATGGGGGAGGCGTCCGCGGCGCGCGAGCGGGGAGAGGGGCTCCAGGCGCTCCTGGAGGGCGGCGACCGGCCGTGGTCCCACGACCAGCTCCTCACCGCCGTTCGCCGCGCCCGCGCGGTCGGGCGGGTGTGGTGGGGCGGCCGGGGCTTCGGCAGCGGCTTCCTCATGGACGGCGCCCAGCTCCACGCGCGCTGGGCGGGCAAGCAGCTCTTCGTGACCAACAACCACGTGATCAGCTCGGATCCCGATCACATCCTCGCGATCCAACCCCACCAGGCCGAGGTGACCTTCGACGTGCTCCACGGCGGCGGCTTCGGCCAGCCGCGGTACCGCGTCGCCGGAGCGCCGCTGTTCGAGTCGGTGTTCAAGGAGCTCGACGTCACCCTCGTCGAGCTGACGGACCGCGTCGACGGCGCGGAGCCCCTGCCCCTGGCGCGACCGAGGGACATGCCAATGAACGCGGGGGCGTCCCCCGTCAACGTGATCGGTCACCCTCGGGGCGAGGCCCTGTCGTACTCCTTCACCGACAACAAGCTCATCGCCTTCGACGAGACGCGCCTTCACTACCGCTCCCCCACGGAGAAGGGGAGCTCGGGGAGCCCCCTGTTCAACAGGACGTGGGACCTCATCGGCATCCACCACGCCGGCGGCAAGGCGATCCCCCGCCTCGACGACCCGCAGCAGGTCTACGAGGCGAACGAGGGGATCCTGCTGCCCGCCGTCGTCGACGCCATCGCGATGCACCTGGCCGGATAGCGGCCCGGGGCGCGGGGAACGGGCCCGCGCGGTTGCCGCGCGGAAGCCGTTCAGCCGAAGCGCTTGCGCAGGTACCTCGCGATGTCCCGGCTCTCCGGCATCCAGCGGGTGACGTCGCCCGCATCGCACCTCAAGACCGGGACGGTGCCCCGCCCACGGGCCGCCACGAGGTCCGCCCGGTGCTGGTCGTCCTCCCAGATGTTCCGGAGCTCGATCCGAGCCTGGATGCCCAGCTCGTCGATCGCGCGGAGCACGATGCGGCAGAAGGGACAGCTCGGGAAGTAGTAGAGCGAGAGCCTCTCCTCGGGCTCGCTCAGGTGGTGCTCGACCAGGAGGTCGGCGTAGAAGGCGGTCCACGCCGCCTCGGGCGCGCGCGCCCGGTGCTCCTCGTCGGCCTGGGCGAGGAACCGGACCAGGTCGGTCCTGCCCCGCTCGACGCCGAGGACCTCGTCGATCCGGCCTCCGAGGTGCTCCGCGTACCAGATCGCCCAGTCGGGGTCCTGGCCGTCCGTGGCCGCGAACGCCTGGTGGTGAGCCTCGGCCGTCTCCCGGAGGAGGGCGGCGATCCGGTCGCGGCAGGCGGTGCGGTCGGTCATCGGATGCCCCCCTTGAGGCGCTCGACCAGGTGGTCACCCACGCGCATCGCGTTGGCCATGATGGTGAGGGACGGGTTCACCGCCCCGGACGACGGGAAGAAGCTCCCGTCGACGACGTAGAGGTTGTCGAGGGCGTGCGCCTTGCAGTCGAGGTCGAGCACGCTGGTCGCGGGGTCCTCCCCGAAGCGGCAGGTGCCATTCTGGTGCGTGACCCCGCTCACCCCGAGGTCGTAGCCGAGGTAGGCCCCGTCATTCGCGAACGTGGCGCCGCAGTGGCAGTGCTCGAGGGCGTCCCGCAGCTTGACCTTGAGCCGCTGGTAGGCCTCGGGGTTCGTCGGCCGGTAGCTGAGCTGGATCCGTCCGTCCCGGGTCAAGGTCACGCGGTTGTCGGGGTCCGGCGTGTCCTCGGTCGTCAGCCAGAAGTCGATCGAGTGCTCCGCGACCCACGCCGGGTCGTGGTCGGGCAGCTGCTCCTTCACGAGGCCCGCGAGGCCGGCCGGGTCGGTCTTGCCCATCAGCTGGATCGACCCGAGGGGCAGCTCGCTGTCGTCCGCGCCCCGGTAGAAGTCCGTGATGCCGAAGGTCTTCTGGAACTGGGCCTCGTTGGGCTCGTCGCTCACCGCGATCACCGCCCCGTTGTGATGCGCCATGTAGTTGCGGCCGACCATGCCGGAGCCGTTCGCGAGGCCGTCGGGGTGCCGGTCGCTCGCAGAGCGGAGCAGGAGCGCCGCGCTGTTCACCGCGCCGCAGCTCGCCACGACGACGTCGCCCCGGAACCGGACCTCCTCGTCGCCGCGCCGGGCGACGACCTCGGTGACGCGCCGGCCGCCCGGGTCCGTCTCGAGCCGCTCGACGTACACGCCGGTCTGCAGGGTCACGTTCCGGAACGCGAGGGCCGGCGCGATCGCCGAGACGTGGGCGTCCGCCTTCGACTCGGTCGGGTCGGGGTAGCCGTCGAAGTAGCTGAGGTGGGTGGGCGCCGACGCCGGCCCTTCCGGCAAGCGGACCGCGATCGGTAGCGGAAACGGCCGCAGGCCCTGGGCGCCGAGGTCGTCGAAGAGGCGCTGGATGCGCCGCTCGTGGGGGAGCGGAGGGTGCGGGTAGGGAGCGCTCGCGGGCGGGTCGAAGGGATCGGCCCCCCGCGCTCCGTGCACGCTGTAGAGGCGCTCCGCGTCGACGTAGTAGGGCTCGAAGACATCGTACTTGAGCGGCCAGGCGGGGCTGATCCCGCCGTAGTGCCGGACCTCGTCGAAGTCGTCGACGCGGAGCCTCAGGAGCGCCGCGCCGTACATCTTCGTGTTGCCGCCGACCCAGTAGTGGACGAAGGGCTCGAACTCCGTCCCCTCGCGGTCGAGCCACCGCTCGCCGGGCCGATAGCGGCCGTCGCCGAAGACGGCCCGCGGGTCCCAGTTCTCCCGTTCCCGGGGGAGGAAACCGCCCCGCTCGAGGAGCAGGACCTTGAGCCCGCTCGGCGCGAGCCGGTGGGCGAGGGTGCCGCCCCCCGCTCCCGTGCCGATGATGATGACGTCGTAGGCGGAGGTGTCGTGGGCCATGGTCAGGTTCCTTGCTCGAGGCTCCCCGCCGGCGCCGCAGCCCGGCGCGACAGCGCGAGGGCGAGGATCGCGAGGAGAAGGGCGACGGCCGGGTAGGCCGCGCTGAGGCGATAGATCGTGACGAAGTCGAGGGCCCGGCGCAGCGCTCCGAGAAGGTAGGTCCCGCCCCCGACGCCCAGCATCAGGGCGGCCGTCAGCAGGCTCGCCACCAGCGCCTCCCGCCCCGGGTAGCGCTTGCTCGCGATCGCCACGGTGAGGGGGAAGAACGCGCTCGCGGCGAGCCCGGCCAGCAGGAAGAGCCCGATCCCGGTCACGGCGTTCGACGCGTAGGGCAGGAGGAGGAAGACCGCGGCCATCGCGACGGGGAGGCCCAGCCAGACCACCTCCGCCGGCACGCGGGCGACGAGGCCGGAGACCCCGAGCCGGCCGAGCGCCAGGGCCACCCAGAACGCGGTGATCCCGAGCGGAGCGACCGTGTCGCTCAGGCCGACGTCCTCGTGGAGGTACACCGCCGCCCAGTTGCTGTAGGTCCCCTCCGCGATGGCGTAGGCCACGGCGAGGAGGCCGAACAGCGCGAGGATGACGAGCGGGGGGGACGCCGCGGGGTCCGCGAGCGCCGGTGGCGGCGCGTCGTCCCCGGAGCCCACCCCCGCTTCACACGGGGTCGGCGGCGCGGTGCCGCCCGTCGCCGCCCGGGCCGCAGGCAGCGGCAGCCGGAGGGTGGCAACGGCGGCCACGGCGCTCAGGGCCGCGATCGAGGCCGGGAACGCGAGCCAGAGCCCGCCGTCCACGAGGGCGGCCACCGCGAGCGGGCCGAGGGCGAAGCCGAAGGCGAGCAGCGTGTGGAGGGCCACGAGGGCGGGCTCCGCGCGCCGGGGGTAGAGGAGCCCGGGGTAGCTGTTGAGCGGGGCCGCCGCGAGGCCGAAGCCGAGCCCCATCAGGCCGGTCCCGACGAGCAGGACGGGAAGGGCAGCGCTCGACGGGACGAAGGCGACCGCGCAGAGGCACGCCTCGGCGAGGGCGAACAGGAGCAGGCTCAGCGCGTGAAGCGCCTTGAGCCCGAGGCGCGCCGCGAGCGTCCCCCCCACGAGGGACCCGACGATCGTGAGCCCGGCCTGCGGGAGGAAGATGCTCCCGTACTCGGCATCCGTGAGGTGGTGGAGGGCGCGCAGCACGGTGCTGCTGGCCGGGAAGCTGACCACGGTCAGCCCCGAGAGCAGCGCCCCGCCGTACACCACCGCCACCGCCGGGCGGCTCGGCCCGGGCGCGGCCGGCTCCCTCACCGCGCCGCCCCGGCCGCCAGCAGCCTCACGTGGTGGCCCTCGGGGTCCCGCAGCAGCGGGCCCGCCGGCGCATCCGCGTCGACCACCACCGCGTCGTAGGCGGGCGCCTGCTCCACGATCGACGCCACCCGATCCGTGAGGACGACGATCTCCCAGTGAAAGAGGTCGTTCACCGACGGGTTGGCCGGGGTCGGATCGCCCGGGCCGGGCGCCAGGTAGTGGAGGAACTCGACGCCCATGCCGTCCTCGCCCCGGAGCCCGGTGATCGCGACCCGAGCCCCGTCGACACCGCTGAGGGCTTCTTGCTCCTCCCCCTGGTTCAAGCTGCTCCCCGCGATCTCGAGCCCGAGGAGCTCCTCGTAGAACCGGCCGGCCCGCTCGGGCCGAGCCACTGCGATCGCCGGGTGGTCGATCCCGAGGAACAGGCGCTCGGTGGACTGCCAGCGCGGGTCACCCTTGCCCGCGGGGTACCAGATGAGCTCCAGGGGGTGCCCCTCCGGGTCCCGGAAGTAGAACGCCCGGATGCCGCCCGCGGCGGGGTTCGAGCGCGGGATGGTCTGCGGGCCGCCCTCGCTGATCGCCTCGACGCCGGCCTCGACGAGCCGGCCATGGGCCGCGTCCATGTCGCTGACGACGATCGCGAGGTGCTCGAAGAGCTGGTCGTTGCTGTCGAAGCCGTCCGGGTACGGTCGGCCGCCCGACCGGGCGACGAGCTCGACCTGCTCCTCTCCGAGCGCGAGCCGACGGGCGTCGGTGCCCGCATGCCCGACGGGCTCGAAGGTGAGGACCTCCTGGAAGAACCGCGTTTGAGCAGCGAGGTCGCCCACGGTGATCCGGACCCGCTGCACCGCGGGGACCTCCTGTCCGTCGGTCGCCCCGCCCGCGGGGGCGCGCTCCCGGGAGGCCTCTTCCGTCGGGGCCGCCGCGGGGGCCGCGCTCGCCGGGTCTGCGCTGGCAGGCTCCGCGCTCGGCTCACCCCCTCCGCCGCCGCACGCGGAGGCGACCAGGAGCAGCGACAGGAGGGAGGCTCGAAGAGGGTCACGCATCGGGGCACTCCGGCTTCGGGTGGCTGAGATGCGACCTTCTAGCGTTGGTTACGCCGGCCGCCGAGGGACCGAGCGTGCCGAATCCGTTTCGTAACGCGCCGCCCGATGTGGCATCGATGGGGCGCCCGGACCCGACGGAGCGGCCCGGGGGGAGGGGCGCTGCACATGCGCGACGAGCACGAGCAGCTCGCCCGGTGGACGGCGAGGGAGTGGCTAGAGCCGGACGGCCTCGGCGGGTTCGCGATGGGCACCGCCAGCGGCCTTCGGACGCGGCGCTACCACGGGCTGCTGTGCCCCGCGACCACCCCGCCGACCGGTCGGGTCATGCTGGTGAACGACGTCGAGGCCTGGGCCCACACCGCGGACGGCCCGGTCCCCCTGAGCGTCCACCGCTACCCGGACGGCGTCCTCCACCCCCGCGGGGACCGGCCGCTCACCGACTTCCGCGCGGAGCCGTGGCCCACCTGGACCTTCGACCTTCCGGGGGGCGCCCGGATCGTCAAGGAGCTCGTGGTCGGCCGCATCAGCGGCGACGTCCTCCTGACCTACCGGCTCGTGGGGCCCGCCCGCGACCCGGTCCACCTCGAGGTGCGACCGCTGCTCACCGGCCGCGACTACCACGCCCTCCATCAACGCAACCCGGCGTTTCGCTTCGACGCCGACGTCCGTTCCCGCGCCGTCGTGTGGCACCCCTACCCGGACCTCCCGGCCGTGACCGTATTGACCGACGGCGCCTACGCGCACGACCCCGCGTGGTTCGAGCGCACCGTGTACGCCCAGGAGGCGGCGAGGGGCCTGGACGACCGCGAGGACCTGGCTTCGCCCGGCCGCCTGACGTGGGCGCTCACCGCCGAGCGGCCGGCGCGGATGCTCTTCCGGATGGGCGCGGCTCCCTACGGCGACCTCGAGGGGCTGGTGGACGCCCTGACGACGGCGGAGGGGACCCGCCGGCGCAGCCCGGACCGGCTGCGCCGCGCCGCCGAGGCCTACCTGGTCCAGCGCGGGGACGGCCGCACGCTGATCGCCGGCTACCCGTGGTTCACGGACTGGGGCCGGGACACGTTCATCGCGATCCGGGGCATCTGCCTGCTGGATGCCGCGGGCCTCGAGGCCGCCCGGGCGATCCTGGGCGCGTGGGCCAGGACCGTATCCGAGGGCATGGTCCCGAACCGTTTCACGGACGGCGGCGAGGCACCGGAGTACAACTCCGTCGACGCCTCCCTGTGGTTCGCGATCGCCGCGGGGGAGCTGCTCGACGCGGGCCGGGCCAGCCGCGTGAGCCTCCTGGCCGGGGAGCGGCAGGGCCTCGAGCAGGCGGTCCTCGCGATCCTCGCGGGCTACCGCGCGGGCACCCGCTACGGGATCCGGGCCGACGAGGACGGGCTGGTCGCGGCGGGTGAGCCCGGCGTGCAGCTCACCTGGATGGACGCGAAGGTCGGCGACCACGTGATCACGCCGCGGATCGGCAAGCCGGTCGAGGTGCAGGCGCTCTGGGTCAACGCGCTCGCGGTGGGCGAGCGCCTCGACCCGGCCTTCGGGTCCCTGAGGCGCCGCGCCCAGGACAGCTTCGTCGAGCGCTTCTGGGACGACGGAGGGGGGTACCTCGTCGACGTCGTCGACGCCGACCACGTGCCGGGGCGCGTCGACCGGTCCTTCCGGCCGAACCAGATCCTCGCGGTGGGAGGGCTGCCGCACCCCCTGGTGACCGGGGAGCGCGCCGCGCGGATCGTCGGGGAGGTCGAGAAGCGCCTCTGGACGCCGATGGGCCTCCGCAGCCTCGAGCCGGACGACCCAAGCTACGTGGGCCGCTATGCGGGGGGCGTGCTCGAGCGCGACGGGGCCTACCATCAGGGCACGGTGTGGCCCTGGCTGATCGGGCCCTTCGTCGACGCCTGGCTCCGCGTCCACGGCGACGACACCTCCCGGCGGGCCGTCGCGAGGCAGCGCTTCGTCGAGCCCCTGCTCTCTCACCTCGACGACGCGGGCCTCGGCCACGTGTCGGAGATCGCCGACGGCGACGCCCCCCACCACCCATGCGGCGCGCCGTTCCAGGCGTGGTCCGTCGCCGAGCTGCGCCGCGTCCTGACCCGCCTCGACAGCCCCGGAGGAAGCACCGATGAACGACGCTGACGCTCAAGCCGCCAACGAGGAGAGGCAGCGCCTCCTGGAGGACCGTCGGGGCGACAAGCCCTGGAAGGCGTGGGGTCCCTACCCGAGCGAGCGGCAGTGGGGCACGGTCCGGGAGGATTACTCGGAGCACGGCGAGGCGTGGGACTACTTCCCCCACGACCACGCCCGCAGCCGGGCCTACCGCTGGGGCGAGGACGGCATCGGCGCCTTCAGCGACGTCGAATCGCGGCTCTGCATGGCCATCGCGCTGTGGAACGGCAAGGACCCGATCCTGAAGGAGCGGATCTTCGGCCTCACCAACTCGGAGGCTAACCACGGCGAAGACGTCAAGGAGCTTTACTACTACCTGGACGCCACGCCCACGCACTCCTACCTGAAGATGCTCTACAAGTATCCTCAGCGAGAGTTCCCCTACACCTGGCTGGTGCACGAGAACGGGCAGCGCGGGAAGGACCGGCCGGAGTTCGAGATCATCGACACGGGGGTCTTCGACGACAACCGCTACTTCGACGTCTTCATCGAGTACGCCAAGGCGGGCCCGGAGGAGATCCTGCTGCGGGTCACCGCTCACAACCGGGGCCCCGATGACGCGGAGCTCCACATCCTGCCCCACCTCTGGTTTCGCAATACCTGGACCTGGGAGCACGGGGCGCCCAAGCCGCTGCTCGAGCTGGAGACGCCCCAGAACGTGTACGCCCGGCATCCGGACCTCGGCAGCTTCATCTTCGAGGTCGAGGGCCACCCGCCGATCTACTACACCGAGAACGAAACGAACCCCCGTCGACACTACGGCATGGACGCCGAGGGATACTTCAAGGACGGGATCCACGAGCGGGTGATCCGGGGGACCGAGGACGCGGTCAACCCCGACCAGACCGGCACGAAGGCGGCGGCCCACTACCGGGAGGTCGTGCCCGCCGGTGGCACCATGGTCGCGCGGGCGTGGCTCCACCGCCCCGGGGGGGACTTCGACTTCCCCGACTTCGACGCCATCGTGGACAAGCGCGCTTCAGAGGCGGACCGCTTCTACGCCGATCTCCAGCGCGGCATCGCGGCCGAGGACCAGCGGCGTGTCCAGCGGCAGGCCTTCGCCGGGATGATCTGGAGCAAGCAGCTCTACTACATCGACATCCCCCGCTGGCTGCACGGCGATCCGGCCCAACCCCCGCCGCCGCCCAACCGGATCCGCGGGCGCAACCATGAATGGGAGCACCTGAACAACAAAGACGTCGTGTCGATGCCCGACAAGTGGGAGTACCCCTGGTACGCGGCCTGGGACCTCGCGTTCCACTGCCTCCCGCTCGCCCTGGTCGATGCGGAGTTCGCGAAGCAGCAGCTCGTGCTCCTGTGCCGCGAGTGGTACATGCACCCGAACGGGCAGCTCCCGGCCTACGAGTGGGCGTTCGGCGACGTGAACCCGCCCGTCCACGCCTGGGCCACGTGGCGGGTATTCCAGATCGATCGGAAGCAGACCGGCAAGCCGGACCTCGCCTTCCTGGAGCGTGTGTTTCACAAGCTCATGCTCAACTTCACGTGGTGGGTCAACCGCAAGGACGCCCTCGGGAAGAACGTCTTCCAGGGGGGCTTCCTCGGCCTCGACAACATCGGCCTCTTCGACCGAAGCCAGCCCCTGCCGAACGGCACCTACCTCAACCAGGCCGACGGCACCGCGTGGATGGCCATGTACAGCCTCAACCTCATGCGCATCAGCCTCGAGCTGGCGTGCCACAACCCGGTCTACGAGGACATCGCGACGAAGTTCTTCGAGCACTTCCTCCACATCGCGGAGGCGATCGGCCGCGTCGGGCCCGGGGAGAACGGCCTCTGGGACGACGAGGATGACTTCTTCTACGACGAGCTCTACCTCCCCCACCCGGACGGGACGGCCCAGGACATCCCCCTGAAGGTGCGGAGCATGGTGGGGCTCATCCCGCTGTTCGCGGTGGAGGTGCTCGAGCCCGAGCTGCTCGAGAAGCTGCCGAACTTCAAGCGCCGCCTGGAGTGGTTCCTCGAGTACCGGCCGGATCTCGCCGGCCTGGTCAGCCACTGGGAGGTCCCGGGGCACGGGATGCGCCGGCTCCTGTCGCTCCTCCGGGGACATCGGATGAAGTGTCTCCTGCGCCGCATGCTCGACCCGAAGGAGTTCCTGAGCGACTACGGCGTGCGCGCCCTGTCCAAGGTGTACGAGGACGACCCGTACCGCTTCCACCACGGGGGCAACACCTTCGAGGTGCGCTACACGCCAGCGGAGTCCGACACCCACCTCTTCGGTGGGAACTCGAACTGGCGCGGCCCGATCTGGTTCCCGGTGAACTACCTCCTGATCGAGTCGCTCCAGCGCTTCCACCACTACTACAGCGACGACTTCAAGGTGGAGTGCCCGACGGGGTCGGGGACCTACAAGTCCATCCTCGAGGTGGCCGACGAGCTCAGCCTGCGGCTGACCCGCATCTTCCTTCGCGACGAGCGAACCGGCCGACGCCCGGTGTACGGCCACTACGAGAAGATGCAGAACGATCGTCACTTCCGCGACCACCTGCTCTTCTACGAGTACTTCCACGGCGACAACGGCCGGGGCGTCGGGGCCTCTCATCAGACGGGATGGACCGGCCTCGTGGCCAAGCTGCTGCACCCCCGGCGCGCGCCGCGCTGAGGTAACGAAGGACGCAAGATGACGGATCAGCACACTCCCCTCCTCGGACAGAAGGCCCTGGTCACGGGCGCCAACTCGGGCATCGGAGCCGGCGTGGCGGTCGAGCTCGCGCGGGCCGGCGCCGACGTCGTGGTGAACTACGTCTCCCAGCCCGAGGCGGCGGAGGAGGTGGTCGGACAGATCGAGGCCCTCGGGCGCCGGGGTCTGGCCATCCGGGCGGACGTCTCGAAGGAGGATCAGGTCCAGGGGATGTTCGCCGAGGCGGTCGAGAAGCTCGGCACGGTGGACATCCTGGTCGCGAACGCCGGCCTCCAACGGGACGCGAACCTCGTCGACATGACGCTCGCCCAGTGGCAGCTCGTGATCGACGTCAACCTGACCGGCCAGTTCCTCTGCACGCGGGAGGCGGTGCGTGAGTTCCGCCGCCGGGGCGTCGTCCCGGACGTCAGCCGGGCGGCCGGCAAGGTGATCTGCATGAGCAGCGTCCACGACGTCATCCCGTGGGCGGGCCATTGCAACTACGCCGCCAGCAAGGGCGGGGTGAGCCTCTTCATGAAGAGCGTCGCCCAGGAGCTCGCGCCGGATCGCATCCGCATCAACGCGGTGAGCCCGGGCGCGATCCAGACGCCGATCAACACCGCCGCCTGGGAGACGCCGGAGGCGCTGAACGCGCTCCTGACGCTGATCCCGTACAACCGCATCGGCCAGCCGGTCGACATCGCCAAGGCGACGGTCTGGCTCGCGAGCGACGCGAGCGACTACATCACCGGGCAGACCTTGTACGTGGACGGCGGCATGACGCTGTACCCGGGCTTCGCCGAGGGCGGCTGACCGGGCGGGGCTCCGCCCCGGGGGGAGCTCCCGCGCACCCCACCTGGGCCTCGCAAGTCGGGGCCTCGCCGACGTTCAGGCCCCGAGCGGTCGACCGTTCTCCCCGGGTCGGAGCGGAGGGACCGCCCGCGCGCGTCCGTCCCCAACCCACGCCTGTGACCGCCGTCGTCCGCATCCCGCTCGCCGTCTCGAACGGCGCCGAGGCCCTGCCCCTGATCCGGGGCCGGGTCACGGACACCGCCGTCCGGATCCCCCTCGACCGGCCGGTCGCGAGGGGCGACTGGGTGCGCTTCGCGTGGACGCTGCGCGATGGCGAGGCGGTGTGGGAGGGCGTCGGACGGTGCGCCGCGTGCGTCCGGGGCGAGGCGGCCGGGAAGCTCGACGCGGTGCTCCAGGATCTGACCTTCGACCCGCGCAACGAGGCCTTCTACGAGCGGCTGGTCAACCTCGGGCGCGGCCCGGCGACGGGCCCGCCGACCCGCCGGGGCCCGCCGTCGCTCCCCGTCGCCACCAAGAACGGCGCGGCCCGCCCGGACGGGTACTCGAGCCGACCGCCGCCGCCCAACGGCGCGGAGGCCTTCGCCCCGGCCCCGCGGGAGTCGCCGACCGCGAAGCTCTCGAACGCCATGCGGGACGCGCTCCGTCCGAAGCCCAACTCCCTCCCCCCGTCGGTGCGCCGGCGAAGGGAGGACGACTCGGCCCTGGAGCTCGAGCTGGGCATCTGGGCGGGAGCGGCGGAGCTCGCCCGCCGCCTGAACGTGCGCGCACCGGCGCTGGCCCGCGGCCGGTGGACCGACGAGAAGGTGCTCCGGGAGGCCCTCCGCCTCGGGCTGACGGCCCTGGACACGCTGACGAGCCGCTAGCAGCAGCCTCGCTGGAGAGGGACCTGCCGCATCGGTTCCCGGTCGAGCCTCACTCCCGCGCGCAGATCTCCTCGGCCGCCGCCAGCCGCGCCCGCCCCTCCTGCGTCGGCGGCTCGGCCTCCACGTTCCGGAGGATCCAGCCCGTGTCCCGCGCGTCCTCGCCTACCCCCCGGAGCTCCCGGATCATGCAGGCGGCCAGCCCCTCGCACAGGCTCCGGAAGCGGTCCTCCTCGGACGGCATCTCGGCCAGGCAGCTCGTGACGAACACCTGCCGGTACTGGGCGTCGAACAGCTCCTCGCCGCAGGCGTCCATCAGCTCGAGCGACGCCTCGGCCGTGCTCCCTCGGAGCGGGTCGATGCGCGGGAGCGCCTCGAAGAGCCCCCGCGCCTCGAGGAAGCCCGCGCTGCAGGCGCAGTAGTCGCGGCAGAGCTGGCGGTCGTAGCGGTGCAGGCACCGCGTCACGCAGCCTCCCCGGTAGCGCTCTGCCGGGGACCGCGGCTCGGGGGCGCCCTCCTCGCCGCCGCCGCACCCGGCGAGGAGGCCGACCACGAGAAGGACGGGGGAGAGGGTGGCGGAGCAGCGCGGGGTCATGCGGACGGAGCGTACCCATCGGCCCCCCACCCCGGCGAGGAAAGGCCGTCGGCTCGACGAGCGGCGCCTCGGCGCCTATCTCGCGCAGGTGCCCTGCGCTGGCGGCTGCCTCGCCCTCTTCTTCCCCCGGATCGCGCTGGTCCTCGTGTGGCTCTTCGGGCCGCCCGGCTACCTGAGCGCCCCCTTCCCGCACGTGGCCTGGCCGATCCTCGGCTTCCTCTTCCTCCCGACCACCACGCTCGCCTACGTCTACGGGATGATGAGCCTCGCGCCCCAGGGGGCCATGAGCGAGCTCGGGTGGGTGCTCGTGATCGTGGGCGTCGTGATCGACCTCGGCCTTCACGGCGGAGGAGGCCGGGCGGCGGTCCAGGAGCGCAGGCGACGCCGCCCCGCGAAGAGCACGGCCTGGGAGGACTAGCCCCGGCGCGCCCTGCGCCGGCTCCGGCTCAGATGCCCAGGAAGCCGACCAGCATCAGCCAGAGGCCCAGCCCGACCGCCACGAGCCCGAGCGTCCCCTGCATCGGCGAGAGGCGGGCGATGGTGCGGTCGAGGCGCTCCAGGGCCTCCTCGTCGCGGACGAAGGTGCGAAGGACGCCGACCCCCAGCACGCCCCCCAGGCCCACCAGCAGGAGCGCCGTCGCCAGCAGGGTGAGCCAGGTGACCGGCGCCCGTCCGACCAGCCCGACGACCAGGATGGCGTAGACGACCATCCAGACCCCCCACGCCGCCGACGCCGCGCCGATCCACCCCTGGTAGGGCGCGACCTTCGCGAGGTAGTCCGCCGCGTCGGGGCGGCGCGCGATCACCAGGCTCGCGGACGCGAGGACGCCCAGAGCGACCAGCCAGAGTCCCGAGACGAATCCCATACTGCCCCCCCATACTGCGGGGACAGTCTACTACCGCTTGAGGTTGACGAGCTCTGCGTACATCTCGTCGGCCGTCGTCACCATGCGGCCGTTCGCGCTGAAGCCGCGCTGGTAGGCGATCAGATCGACGAACTCCCGGCCGAGGTCGACGTTGGACTGCTCGAGGGCGCCCGCGACGACCGCGCCGCGCCCGCCGGCCCCGGGCGCGCCGATCAGCGCCTCGCCCGACGCGTCCGTCCCGCCCCACACGCCCTGGCCGGCCCGCTCCAGCCCGTCGGCGCTCGCGAAGTCGGCGATGGCCACCTGGCCGAGGGTCCGCCGCTGGCCGTTCGTGAAGACGCCGATCACCGTGCCGTCCTCGCCGATCTGCAGCGCGCCGCCCGTCCCCGCGCCGTAGCCATCCTGCTCCAGGCTCGTCGGCGCGCTCGGCGCGGCGACCTGGGTCGTCCCCTCGAAGCCCGTGCCCCCGTCCGTCGTGATGCTGTCGCCGAAGTCGAAGTCGATCGTCTGGCCCGCCGTCGCGCCGGCGAAGTCCCAGGAGCTCGAGGTCGTGGTCTCGGTGTCGAGCGCCCCGTCGGTCGTGAAGGTGAGGGTCCCGCTGGCGCCCTCGGTCGGCGTGCCGGGGGTCCCGCCCGCGAGCTCCCCGCCGTCGACCATCGCGTGCCACTCCCACGCGTTGGGGCCGGAGCGGCGGAAGTAGACCGTGATATCGTGGCGGTTGCCGAGGCTGTCGAAGGCGACGACGGAGCGGCTGAAGTTGCTGGTCCCGTCGGGGTCCGCGGGATCCCAGGCCGGCGGCGTGGTGGCCTCGGCGTCGAGGTTCTGGCCGAGGTCGATCTCGGTCGTGGCCCGCCCCGGGAGCGTGCCCGTCTCGACCTGGAGGTCGCCGAGGGTCGGGCCGACGGCGCCCGTCGCGTCGCTGCCGTAGCCCTGGAGGCGAAGCCCGTCTCCATTGACGAGGTAACCTTCGTTGTCGAGCACGAACTGGCCAGCCCGCGTGTAGTACTGGCCGTCGATGCCGCCGAGGGCACCCTGGACCACGAAGAAGCCGTCCCCGTTGAGGGCCAGGTCCGTGGGGGACTCGGTCGTGAGCAGCGCTCCCTGCGCCCACATGTCCTGGATGGTCGCGACGATGCTGCCGGCCCCGGCGCGCGGGAGGGCCCCCGCGCCAGCGACCGAGCGACCGAGCAGGTCCTGGAAGTTCGCGCGCTGCCGCTTGAAGCCGATGGTGTTCACGTTGGCGATGTTGTCGCCGACGACCTGGAGGGCCTCACCGTGGCTCTGGAGGCCGGTCGCGCCGGTGTTGAGGGTGCGAAGGATCGACATGCGTGGCTCCGTTCTCTCGTCCTGATCGATGCCGCGCCTTGGCGGCGAAACCTGGTCCTGCGGTGAGTTGCGGTGAAGTCCGGTACGGGGGCGCTGCTCAGCGCCGGATCTCCCGCACGTCGCCCATGAGCACCCGGTGCTCGCCGACGACCAGCTCGGGGTAGCCGTGCTCGTAGGAGACGCTCTGGATCGTCCCCTCCACCTTCGCGTCCACCTCGAGCGGGTTGCCCTCCGCATCGGTGGCCGCAAGCTCGACGGAGTAGCGCCCGGCCGGCGCCCGGACCCCTTCGTCGGTCTGCCCGTCCCACGCGTAGATGTGGTTGCCGGACAGGTGCTCTCCGAGGTCGAGCGTCCGGACGACGGTCCCGTCGGGGGCGCGAATGGTGGCGGTGACCTGCACCGCGTCGGCGTCGAGCTGGAACGCGCCGGACGCCTCGCCGAGGTCGTCGAGGCGCAGCACGCTGGCGTCGGCGGTCACCTGATGCCCGACGAAGGACGCGACCTGCGCGTTGGCCATCCCCGCGTTGGCCACCTGGAGGGTGCCGAGCCGCTCCTCGATGCCGATCAGGTGCTCGACGCTGGTCAGCTCGGTCAGCTGGCTCATCAGGTCCTTCGTGTCCATCGGATCCATCGGGTCCTGGTTCCGGATCTGGGTCACCAGGAGGCGCATGAACGCGTCCCGGTCGAGATCCGTGTCCGGCGTGTGCGCGGCGGACGTTCCGAGGGCGGCGGCGGAGGGGCTGTTCGGGTCGATGTCCATGGGTCTCACGCTTCGGTCAACAGTCGGCGGCCGTCGTCCGGCCGCGGGAGGGGCGGTTGGGGTGGGCGCGGCGACGGAGCGCTCTCGGCGAGCTCCACGCGCCACGACGAGAGGCGGGTGCCGCGGAGGCGGAGAGCCTCGCGCAGGGGCTGGGCCTCGCGGCGCAGAGCCGCCGCGGCCACGGCGCTCGGCGCGCGGACGTCCACCTCCAGGGCGCCGTCCTGGAGCGTGAGCTCCAGCGCCACGCCGCCGAGGGTCGGGTGGTCGACCTCGACCCGGGCGTGGCCTCCGCGAGCGGCCTGGCGGAGCAACGTCCAGCGGATCGGGCCGAGGTCGTGGGTCGCGGCGTCGGGGGCGCTGCGGGAGGCGCCCGCGGCGGGAGGCTCCTGGGCCGGGGGAGCGCCGGGCGCCATCGCCGCGTCGTCCCTCGGGACCGCGGCCCCGGCCGGCACCCCGGCGGGGGTCTCCGGCGAGGAGGACGCCTGCTCCAGGAGCGTCGACGCCGGACCCGCGCCGGAGGGAGAGAGAGGTCTACTCTCGTCGTGCCCCCCGCCCGGGCGGTCACCGTGTGTCCCAGCCGCGCGGTCGCCGTCGCCCCCGCCCGCGCGGTCTCCGTCGCCCCTCCCCGGGAAGTCGCCGTAGCCCGCGCCCTTCGGGTCGCCGTCGCCCCCGCCCGTGCGGTCCCCGTCGCCCCTACCCGCGAGGTCGCCGTGGCCCCGCGCTGCGGGGCCACCGTCCCCGCCGCCCGTGCGGTCCCCGTCGCCCCCACCCGCGCGTTCGCCGTGGCCTGCGCCGGCGTGGCCGCCCTGCCCCCGCGCTGGGGGGCCACCGTGGCGATCCGCGCCCGAAGCGCGCGGCTCGTCGCCGGCGCGCGCTCGCGGCTGCTCGACCGGATGCTCCCCGTCGCCGCCCGCCTCCGGCGGCTCGCCGTGCGCGAGGCGCGCCGTGGGGCGGGCCTCCGCGGGGGCCGGCCGGCCGGCGTCCGCTCCGCCACTCCCCCCGCTGGCCTCGGCTTCTCCGCCGGCTCGGCCCGCCTGGCCGTCGACCTTCCGCGCGCGAGAGCCACCCGCATCGAGCGGGGCCTCCTCGGGCCCTGGGCCATCGCCGGCGGCCTTCGCCGCGTCCCCTCGAGCGGCAGCGACGTCGCCGGACCGGTCAGCGGCGACCTCGGCCGACGCCCGCCACGCCGACGCGCGCCGGACCTCGCGCGGCGCATCGGCGACGCCCGCCAGCTCGCCGGGGACGCGCTCGGCCCACCGATCGTCCTCGCCCGGCGCCGACGACCGAGGCGCGGGCGGCGCGCCGTCACGCCGGACGCCGTGGCCCCGCGCCCGGGCCAGCCGGTCGGCGAACCCATCCTCGGGCGCGCGGGCCTTCGCCTCCCGGGGCCCCTCGCCCCGGGGCGTACGCACCTCGACCTTCACGCGCGCGACCCTCCG
This sequence comes from Sandaracinaceae bacterium, assembly GCA_050331215.1. Lineage (GTDB taxonomy): Bacteria > Myxococcota_A > Polyangia > Polyangiales > Sandaracinaceae > JBHJHB01. The sequence goes on from JBHJHB010000029.1 coordinate 114,788, forward strand.
CGCACGGCCGCCTCGTCCTGGAGGCCCTGCTCCCGGCGCCGGGCCGAGCGCCGCTCGTCCCGAGCGAGGCGCTCGTCCAGCACCTCGAGGCTGCGCACCTCCCGGCGAGCATCGGCCACCGCCGCCACCGTCCGGTCGCGTTCGGCGACGAGCATCCCGAGGGCCTCCGCCGCCCGGCTGTGCTCGGCGCGCGCGGCGGCGAAGTGGGCCACGCGATCGATCAGGTCGGTCGCGCTCACCTCCCCCGGGCTGAGGAGAGCCCGGCGCAGGTCGTGCACCTCGGCCAGGGCCGCCGCCTCGCCGCCGGCGGCCTCCGCGCGGCGCTCCTCGGCGCGGGCCAGCTCCGCCCGCCGTGCTTCGCGCACCTTCTCCTTCACGGTGAGGATTCGCTTCAGGCGTGCCCGGTCGTTCATGCGGCTCCCTCCAGCGCCGCGCGCAGCGCGGCGACGACATCGTCCGTCCCGGCGTCGTCGAACGGCTGGCGCAGGAACGCTTCGAGGGCCGGCATCCGCTCGAGGGCCGCGTCGAGGCGTGGCACCGAGCCTTCCTGGTAGGCCCCGATCGCCACCAGGTCCTCGGCCTCGGCGTGGGCCGCGATCAGCTCCCGGGCGCGCTGGGCGAGGGCCCGCTGGTCCGCGGCGACCACCTGGGGCATGCACCGCGACACGGACGCCGGGATGTCGATCGCCGGGTAGTGGCCCCGCTCGGCCAGGCGACGGCTCAGGACGATGTGCCCGTCGAGCAGCGCCCGCGCGGCGTCCGCGATCGGGTCGGCCAGGTCGTCGCCCTCGACCAGCACGGTGTAGAGCGCGGTGATCGAGCCCGCGCCCTGCCCCATGCCCGCGCGCTCGAGGAGGCGCGGCAGCATCGCGAAGACCGTCGGCGTGTAGCCCTTCGTGGTTGGCGGCTCGCCGACGGCGAGGCCGATCTCCCGTAGCGCCATCGCGTAGCGGGTGACGCTGTCCATCAACAGGAGCACGCGCTTGCCTTGGTCACGGAAGTGCTCCGCGATCGCCGTGGCGTAGAGCGCGCCCCGCGCCCGCACGAGCGGCGGCTCGGCGCTCGTCGCCGCGACGACGACGGTCCGATCGAGGTCGCCCCCCGAGAGGGTCCGGTGGACGAACTCCTCGACCTCGCGCCCGCGCTCGCCGATCAGGGCGACCACCGCCACGTCCGCCCGAAGCTGGCGCACCATCATCCCGAGGAGGGAGCTCTTGCCGACGCCGCCCCCCGCGAAGATCCCGAGGCGCTGGCCCTCCGCCAGCGAGAGGAGCCCGTCGATCGCGCGGACCCCGGTCGGCAGGGCCGAAGCGAGCGGGCGCCGCAGGAGGGGGTTGCGCGGCCGGCCGTAGAGCGGCCGCTCGTGGGCCAGGCGAGGGGGGCGCCGCCCGTCGATCGGCCGCCCGAGGCCGTCCATCACCCGGCCGAGGAGCGCCTCGCCCACCGGCGCGAGGGCGGCGCGGCCGACGCGGCGGACCGTCGCGCCGACCTCGAGGCCCTCCGTCGCGCCGAGGGGCATCAGGAGCGTCCGCTCGTTCCGGATCCCGACCGCCTCGGCCTCGATCGCCGGCCCCTCCACCGGACGCAGCCTGAACAGATCGCCGATCGACGCCCGGACCCCACGGGCCTCGAGGACGAGGCCCACGGCCTCGGCGAGGTGCCCGTCGAGCGACGGGCGCACCGCGCTGCGGGCGGCCGCCTGAAGCCGAGGGACGTCGATCATGGCGACTCCGGCGACCCGGCGTCGCCGCTCGCGCTGGTCGTGGCGTCCCCGTCGGGCGCGACCGGCTCCCGGCGGTGCTCGTGCACCATCGCGTCGAGGGCCGCCGCCAGCCGCTCACCCACCCGCGCGTCGACGCGGGACGGGCCGGCCAGCGCGATGCCGCCGAGACCGCGCAGCTCCGGGTCCCGCTCGAGGGGGATCTCCCGGCCGGCGTAGGGGAGGTGCGCCGCGCCGAGGATCTCGACCAGCGCGTCGTGAGCGGCCGGCGAGACGCGGAGCCGCGCATCGGTCGGATCCGCGAGCGTCTCGAGGGCGGCGCTGGCCAGGCGCTGGTGGAGCGCCGGGTCGCGGGAGACCGCCTCCCCGACCAGCGCCTCGGCCACCGCGACGGCCAGTGCGAGGAGGGGCTCCTCGAGGGCCGCGACCGCTATCTCCTGCGTCCTCGGGAGCGCGCGCACCGCCTCGACGTACTCCGCGCGCGCCCGCTCGAGGTCCGCGCGCTCGGCGGCGAGGGCCCGGCGCTCGGCGTCGAGGGGGCCGACGTCGTCGACCGTGCCTTCGGCGGCAGCGGCGCTGTCGCCATCGACGAGGGCTTCGGCGGCGCCGGCGCCGTCGATGTCGCCGGGGGCCGGCGCGCCGTCCTGGGACGCGTCCGGTCCGTCTCCGCTCCGGTCGACATCCGGTCCGTCGGGCGCCCGGCCGGCGGCGCCCTCCGGCTCGGGGCGGCCCGAGCCCACCGCGCCCTCGTGGCTCGTCTCCCCGCCCGGCTCGCACTCGGCGCGTCCGTCGCCCCGCGCGTCGGCGCCTCGGCGCCGCCACCGGAGCACCCGGGGCGCGGTCGGCTCGACGCGCATCCACGCCGGCTCCCGCACGTCGGCCCCCACCTGCGGCAGGTCGAGGGGCGCGACCTCGGCCGGATCAGACGTAGTCACCGGTCCCCTCGCGCGCGATGGCGATGCGCCCGTCGCGCTCCAGGCCCAGCGCGGTCTGGACGATCTCCTGCTGCGCCTCCTCGACGTCGGCGAGGCGGGTCGGGCCGAGGAGGTCGAGCTCCTCGTGGAGGAGGTCCGCGGCGCGGCTCGAGACGTTGCCGAACACCTTCTCCTTCAGCTCGTCGCTCGCCGTCTTGAGGGCGATCACCAGGCGGTCGGTGGGCACCTCCTTGAGGAGCTGCTGCATGCCCCGGCTGTCGATCCGGTTGAGGTCCTCGAAGGTGAACAACGCCTTCTCGAGCTCGTCGGCGGCCTCCGGCGCGCCCTCCCGGATCGCCTCGAGGAGCTCGTCGCCGATCTCCTTGGGCAGCCGCTTGACGATGTCGGCGGCGCTCTGGCGGCCCGCGATCGGCTGGCGCTCGACCGAAGCGAAGGCCTGGACGTGATCGGCGAAGGCCGCCTCGATGTCCTGCAGCACGGCAGCCGGGATGCTCTCGAGGCGGGCGAGGCGGAGCATCACGTCGCTCCGCCGCTCCGAGCTCATGCCCTCGATGATCTCGCCGGCCTTGCCGGCGGGGAGCTGGCTGAGGACCACCGCCACCGTCTGCGGCTGCTCCTTGGCCAGCAGCGCCTCGAGCACCGAGGTCTCGAGGCGCGACAGCGCCGCCGCCCCCTCGGTCTTGGCCCGGTCGCTCCAGAGCTCCGAGGCCTTCCCCTCGCCGAGGGCGTTCCCGGCGAGCCGGCGCAGGTACGCGTTGCTGCCCTTGAGGCTGGCCGGCATGCCGGCCCGCACCTTCGCGAGGAAGGCATGGTGGACGGCGGTGATCGCGGCCGGGGACGCCTCCGTGAGCGCCTCCGAGCTGTCGCGGAGGCGGCGCATGTCGGCGTCGTCGAGGTGGCCCAGCACCTGGGTGGCCACGGACTCGTCGAGGCTGACGAGGAACAGGAGCGCCTTCTCCGCGCCGCTGAGGTCGGCGACGGCGGACTGGTCGACCCGGACGCGGCGCAGGCCATCGCCGACGAGCAGGTCCCGCGCGACCTCCTCCTTGACCTCCGCCACGATGCCGGCCCTCGCGGCCGCGCCCTTGAGGTCGAGGCTCACGCCGCCTCCTCCCGGCTCGCGGCGACGTCCTCGAGCAGCCAGCCGCGGACGACATGGGCGGCGAGCGCCGGATCCCGCCGCGCGACCTCCAGGGCGAGGGCCCGGAGCTGCTCGTAGTCGGCCAGGCTGTGGGCCGGCTCGAGGTCGAGGGCCGCGGCCTGTCCGTCGTCGCCAGACGCGAGCTCGAGGAGGCGGTGGGGCTTGCCGCTCGCCGCCGCGAGGGCGCCGCTGTGACGCCGCCAGAGCACGCCCGCCCCGACCAGCAGCGCGAGGACGGCGAGGGCCCCGAGCACGTAGGGCGTCCAGCGCTCCACGTGGTCGATCAGCGTCGGGCCGTGGTGGGCCGCCGGGTGCGCGCTGCCGTGGAAGGGCACGCACTCGACGGTCACGACGTCGCCGCGGCTCGCGTCGATCCCGGCCGCCGAGCTGACCAGCGCCTCGATGCGGTCGAGCTCCTCCTGGGGCCGGGGGCTGAACTCGCGCGCGTCCCCGTCGCCGGTCCACACCCCGTCGACGACGACGGCCACGGTCATCCGGGCCAGCCGACCGACCGGGTGGACGGCGCGGTGCACGGTCTTCGTCACCTCGTAGTTTCGCCGCTCGTGGCGCCGGGCGAGGCGGCGGCCCTCCGCGCCGCCCTCGGGGGCCGGGCCGCCGGGCAGGTTGGACGCGGCCCCCGGGACACCCTCCGCCGTGACCTCGGCGGTGGCGTTCGCCTCCTCCTGCACCTCGAAGCTCCGCGTGGCGATCCGCTCCGGGTCGTAGGTCTCCTCGAGCTGCTCCTCCTCGGACAGGCTGAGGTCCGCCGACACCCGGACCACGGCGACCCCGGGCCCGAGGGACGCGTCGAGCATCTGCTGGACAGCGCGCTCCCGGCTCTGCTCGAGGGACGTGCGGAGGTCCCGCGCCTCGTCGAGGGCGGCCGCCTCCCCATCGCGGTGAGCCGTCAGCGCGCGCCCATCGCCGTCGACGACCGTCACGTCCTCCACCCGGAGGCCGGCCACGCTGCTCGCCACGAGGTGGCTCACGCCCCGGACCTGCTCGTCGCGCAGCCGCCAGCCGGGCCGCAGGTGGATCGCGACCGACGCCCGCGCCCCCGCCTCCTCCGTCGTGAAGAGCGTCCGCTCCGGGAGGACCAGGTGGACGCGGGCCGACTCCACGCCCGCGAGGTGGGCGATCGTGCGGGCGAGCTCCCCCTCGAGCGCCCGCCGGAACTGCACCTGCTCGCTGAAGTCGCTCTCGCCGAAGCGCTGGCGGTCGAAGATCTCGAAGCCCACCCCGCCCCCGGACGGGAGCCCCTCGGCGGCCAGGGTCAGGCGGGTCTCGTGGACCTGCGCGTCCGGCACGCGGATCGTGGTGCCGCCGTCGTCGAGGGCGTAGTCGACGTCGAGGGCGCGGAGGCGGTCGACGATCCGCGCGGCGTCCTCGGGCGAGAGGTCGCTGAAGAGGATCGCGCGGCTCGGCTCCGCCCCCCGGGCCGCGAGCACGAGGCCCACCGCCACCACCACCGCGACGCCGACCAGGATCGCCGCCTTCATGCGGAGCGTGAGCGCCTTCCACCGCGCCTCGAGCTGCGCGAGCCGCGCCTGAACCCCGGCCGTCACGTCACGCCCCCATCCGCATCACTTCGCGGTAGGCCTCGATCAGGCGGCTGCGGACGCTGCTGACGAGGCGGAAGGTGATGTCCGCCTGCTCGAGGGCGATCATCGTCCCGTGGATGTCGTTCCGGGTGCCGTCGGCGTAGGCCTCCGCCGCGCCCTGGGCCTCGAGCTGGCGGTGGTTGACGTCGCGGAGCAGGGCGCCGACGCGGTCGGCGAAGGACGGGCCGCCCCGCACCTCGGCGGGGCGGTCGAGGGCAGGGGACTCGAGGGCCGGCGGGCGTGCCGCGACCCCGTCGGCCCGGGGCAGGGTGGCGGCGAAGGCGGTGACGCCGGGGCGAAGGGAGACCGTCATGGCGTCAGCCCACGATGCTGATGGCGCTGCGCGCCATGGTCTTGAGCGTCTCCATCACCGTCACGCCGGACTCGTAGGCCCGCGACGCGGTGACCATGTTCACCATCTCGCTGACGACGTTGATGTTGGGCAGGTCGATGTAGCCGTCCTCGTCCGCGTCGGGGTGGCCGGGCTCGTACACCCGCTGGGGCGGGCCGTCGTCGGCGCGGATCTCCGGGACCTCGACCACGTAGGCGGACCGGGCGTGGCCGCTGCCCGAGAGCTCCGGGAACCGCTCCGCGATCGGCACGGCGCGGAACACCGGGTCCATCCGGCGGTAGGGGCCCTGGCCGTCGTCGGCGCGCGTGGTGCGCGCGTTGGCCAGGTTGCTCGCGAGGACGTTCATCCTCACGCGCTGGGCGCCGAGGCCGCTCGACGCAATCTCCATGGCGCTGAAGAAGTTCATCGGATTCCCCTCAGGTGTGCCCGTCGTTGGACGCGTAGCGCAGCAGCCCGAGCTGATGGCGCACGATGCGGATCGCCCCCTCGTAGCGGAGCTGGTTGGCGGCCACCTTCGACATCTCCCGCTCCAGGCTCACGGCGTTGCCGTCGTTGCCCGGGTTGATCACCCGCTCCTCGGCCGGCTCGAGGCGGAAGGGGCGGCCCTCACCCGAGGCCCCGACGTGGCCGGGATCCGTGGCCGAGAGGCGCATCCGCATGTCGGCGCGATCGACGTCGACGTCCTCGCGGACCAGCTCCGCCGGGCGGAAGCCCGGGGTGTCGACGTTGGCGACGTTCGACGTGAGCACGTTGTGGCGCTCGAGGTGGTAGTCGAGGGCGCGCTGCGTGACGGTCACGGTGCCGAAGAGGGCTCGCACGGCGTCGCTGTCGAGCACCGGGCGTGCCACCCCGACGCGGGACGGCATCCGCGGCCTCCCCGGCCAGGGACAGGCGGGGACCCGTCGAGGCTCTGGCGGGACCGGGCTCGCCGACCGGCGGCCCCTTGACGCTCACCCCCCGGTCGATCGCCGCCCGACCTTGAGGCGAAGCTCAAGGGTGGGGGAGGGGCGTCGTATCCCCATGTCGGCCGAGGCTACGCCCGCCGGAGGAGATCATGGGGACGATCCTGCTCGTGGAAGACGAAGAGACCCTGCGCCGCAGCCTCGCCAGGCATCTGTCTCGCCGCGGGAGGACGGTCATCGAGGCGGGGACCTGCGAGCAGGCCCTGCGCGTCCTCGAGGCCGAGGACGTCGACGTCGTCGTGACCGACGTCGTCCTCCCGGACGGCCAGGGCTTCGCGGTGATGGACCGCCTCGAGGGCCGCCGCGGCCGGGCCGGCGTCGTCGTCATGACCGGGGAGACGGTCCTCGACCACGCGGTGCGGGCCCTGCGCCAGGGCGCCGACGACTTCCTGGTCAAGCCCTTCAGCCTGGACGCCCTCGACGCCGCGATCAGCCGCGTGGAGAGCGCGCGCCACGTCCACTCCTCGCGCCCCGCGAGCGATACCACCCTCGAGGCCTGGCGGGACGAGAACGCGCCGGAGATCGTCGGCCGCTCGCCGCGGCTCCTCCGCGTGTTCGACATCATCCGCCGGGTGGCCGACACCGACTGCTCGGTCGTCATCACCGGGGACACGGGCACCGGCAAGGAGCTCGTGGCCCAGGCCATCCACCGGAGCAGCACCCGGGGCGACAACGCGTTCGTCGCGATCAACTGCGCGGCGATCCCCGAGACGCTGATGGAGAGCGAGCTGTTCGGCCACGCCAAGGGCGCCTTCACGGGGGCCACCGCGGCCCACCGGGGCCGCTTCGCCGTGGCGGACGGCGGCACGCTCCTGCTCGACGAGATCGGCGAGATGGCGCTGCCGCGCCAGGCCAAGCTCCTGCGCGTGCTCCAGGAGCGGGAGATCCGCCCCGTCGGCGAGAGCCGCGCCCAGAAGATCGACGTCCGCGTGGTCGCCGCCACCCACCGGGACATCGACGAGCTGGCGCTGTCGGGCGACTTCCGGGAGGACCTCCTCTACCGCCTCGACGTCATCCGCATCGAGGTGCCGTCCCTGAGGGAGCGCCGCGACGACATCCCGCTGCTCGTGGACCACTTCATCCGGGACGCCTCGGAGCGCCGCCACCGCGACATCGAGGGCATCGACGACGACGGCCTGGCGACGCTCATGGCCTACGACTGGCCGGGCAACGTCCGGCAGCTCCGCCACACGATCGAGCGGATGGTGGTCCTGGCGGCCGACGGGGTCCTCACCGCCGACGACATCCCCGTGCGCATCCGCGAGGCGAGGGCGGAGGGCGGCGGCGCCGACCGAGGCCCGGTCCTGCCGGAGGACGGCATCGATCTCCGGGACGCGGTGGAGCGCTACGAGAACGCCCTGATCCTCCAGGCCCTCGAGCGGACGGGCTGGAACAAGAACCAGGCCGCCAACATCCTGCAGATGAACCGCACCACCCTGGTCGAGAAGCTGAAGAAGCGCGGCTGGCAGAAGGGGCAGTTCCTGGCCGCGTAGTGCGGGCGTCGGCCGAGGCGGCGACCGGGGCGAAGGCCGCCAGCGCGTCAGGGCCCCTCCAGGGCGACGCGCACGAAGTGGAGATCACGCCGGGTCCGGTCGTCGCGCAGCGCTACGCCGACCTCCGTCTCGGTGATGAAGGGGATGTCGCGCACGATCATCCCGACCGGCAGCGCGACCTCGAACCCCTGCGCCTCGAGGTCGTCGATCGGGCGCACGACTCGAGCTGGGCGGGGTTCCGACACGGGAGACGAAGACGGAGTCGGTGAGCACGAGCGGTCGGAGGCTGATCCCGCCGAGCGGCACGATCGCCGCCGGCTCCGAGCTGGAGGTATCGAGGTAGACGAAGGTCCCCCCGGGGACGAGCTCGAGCCCCGCCTTGCCCTCATCGGTGAACGACAGGAACTGCTCGAAGAGCGCGCCGTCCCGCTAGACTTCATCGGGGATCACGGTGATCCGCGGCCTCGCTGCCGCCGCGAACTCGGCCATCGCGAACGCGCCTCGTGCCTCGAAGGCGACCTGCGTCCGCGTGGTGGCGATGTGGCCCGGCAGACACACTCCCCGCCCAGACCGGCAGCTCATCCGAAGCCGCACGCGGCCGTCGACCAGCACCACCGCCTGTCGGCCGAGGCCTCCGACCTCGACCGATGGTAAACAACCGCGTCCACCGCCGAGTCCTGCCCGCTGTACGGCGACAACGCGAGGCCCCAGCCCGGGTGGGTCTCGTCGACCATCCCTCGGCAGGCGTGCCCGGCCGTGTCGAGGTCGGGCGGGCAGGGACCTCACCCGATCGGCGTCGGCTCCGTCGACACCGTGAGGTCGCAGCCCTCCGGCAGGCCCACGCGAAGGCGCCCGGGCCGCCACCCGCATCGGGGCATCGGGGGTCCCGGTATCGGCGTCCGGGGCCGCACCCGCATCGAGCGGGCCAGCGTCGCGCGCCTCGGCGTCCGCCGGAGGCGGCGGCCCGACGTCGGGCGCCCGGGGCCGTCGCCCACACGCGACGATCAACGCCGTCGCGAGGACGACGCGGCCGAGCGTTCGGGCCATGGCGCCGGGGTGCAGCACGTCGCCGGCGACCGCGGTCCATGTTCGCGCGCAAGAACCCATCCGGCTGCTTCTCGCCGATGTCGACGGCATGGCACGGACGGCCCCACGGAGCCCTCCGCACCCGCCCGCGGCCACCCCGACCGCCTCCTGTGCCATCCTCGGCCCGTGAAGACGCTGATCATCGGAGCGAACGGGCAGATCGGGCGGCGCATCTCGGTGCGAGCCAAGGAAGCGGGCTTCGACGTCCGCTGCATGATCCGCGATCAGGAGCAGCTGCCCTGGTTTCAGGAGCGGGGGCTCGAGACGGTCGTGGCCGACCTCGAGGGGCCCCTCGAGGAGGCCTTCGGCGGGGTCAAGCAGGTATCTTCAGCGCCGGCTCGGGAGCCCACACCGGGCTGGACAAGACGCTGATGGTCGATCTGCACGGCGCCGTGCGCTGCATCGACCGGGCCCTCGAGGGCGGCGTGCAGCACTTCATCATGGTGAGCGCCTATCGGGTCGATCAGGTGCTCAGCGGCCCCAAGCCGCTGCGGCCCTACCTCGCGGCCAAGGACGCCGCCGACCGCTGGCTCCGCGCGAGCACGCTTCATCACACGATCCTGCGCCCCGGTCGGCTGACCGACGAGCCCGGGACCGGCCACGTGCGCACGGTGCTCGGCGACGCGCCCGAGGAGATCACGATCCCGCGCGAGGACGTCGCCGCGGCGGTGGTCGCGGTCCTCGACGACCCGGTCGAGGAGGACCGCACCGTGGACCTGCTGAGCGGGCCCCACCCCATCGACGAGGTGATGCGGCGCCCGAGCGCCTGAGCGACCCCGGCCCCGCAGCGAGCTCGGTGAAGGACCCCTCGAGCTCATCTCTCCAGCGCGGCGAGCCGAGCCTCCAGCGCGGCGAGGCGGGGCCCGACGATGCGCTCGACGTACTTCCCGATCACGTCGACCTCGAGGTTCGCCACGTACCCGGGCGTCGCGTCCCCCAGGGTGACCACGCTCTGGGTGTGAGGGATCAGCGTGATCCAGAAGGTCTCGGGCCCGGCCTCGACCACGGTGAGGGAGGCGCCATCGAGGGTGACGTAGCCCTTCGCCACGAGGTAGCGCAGCCACGCCGGGTCCGAGGGCCGGAACGTCAGGTTCCGAGCCTCGCCGTCCGGCTCCGCGCGGACCAGCTCCGCCGTCGTGTCGACGTGACCCTGGACGTAGTGCCCGCCAAACGTCCGCTCGCCGCCGACCGAGCGCTCGAGGTTCGGGCGGTCCCCGACCCCCAGACGGCCGAGGTTGGTTCGGCGCAGGGTCTCCGGGACCGCCTCGAAGGCCAGGGCGGCGCCCTCGACCGCCACGACCGTCAGGCACACGCCGTTGACGCTGATGCTGTCGCCGACGGCCGTGCCCTGCGCCGTCACCGGCGCCTCGATGACCAGACGCAGCAGCGCCGCCGCGCCGCCGCTACCCTTCTCCTCGAGGGCGAGCACCCGCCCCCGCTCCTCGACGATCCCGGTGAACACGAGCGCAACGGTAGCAAGATCGGAGGCGCGGGCGGATCGGCACGAGCGGCGCCCACGGTGCGCGTCGAGCGAAACCGGCTGCCGGCGCTCGCTTCGGCTCCCGGGGACGAGACCGGACCCGACGCATCGCGACGCCGACGTCTACGCCAGCCGCTGAGCCGGCGGCACCACGCTTCACCGGCCGATGGCGTAGGCGAGCCGCGTCTCCGCGAGCCGGAGCTGCACCGCCGCGTCGAGCACGGCGAGGCGCGCCTGGTTGAGCTGCCCCTCCGCCGCGAACAGGTCCGCGGTCGTCGTCCGCCCGGCCCGCAGCTGGGCGAGGCGCGAGTCGTAGGCAGCCTGGGCCGCCGACGCCGACGCCTCCGCCGCCTCGAGGGAGCGGGTCGCGGCCACGGCCTCGGCGTGGGCCTGCCGGACCTCGAGGCGGACCGCGTCCGCGACCTGCGCCAGCTGCGCCTCCGTCGCCTCGTAGCGCGCGCGCAGCTCGTCGCCGCGGTGGAGCGTCTGGAGGCCGTCGTTCGGCGACCAGGTCAGCGTCACGCCCACCTCCCAGCTCCCGTCGAAGCGCTCCCGCGGCGGGACGACGTACCGGTTCGGCAGGGCGTAGTCGGCGCCGGCGTACACGCCGAGGTGCGGGTAGGCCGCCGCGTCGCTCGCCCGGGCGCTCGCCCGCTGGGCGTCCAGCGCTTCCTGGAGCCCCGCGAGCTCCGGACGCTCGTCGAGGGCGCGCTGCGTCAGCGCCGCCCGGTCCCCGGGCTGCTCCGCCGCCGCCCCCACGACATCCTCGGCGATCCCGTAGGTCCCCCCGTCGCTCCCATCCCCGAGCAGCACGCGGAGCGCGGCGTCCGCCACCACGACCGCGGCCTCGGCGTTCGCCACGGCCTGCTGCGCCTGGGCGACGCGCGAGTCCGCGCTTAGGCCGTCCGCCTCGGTCAGGAACCCGGCCCGTACGCCGGCCCGGATCTGCTCCCTCTGGGCGATGGCCTGCCGCTCCGCTTCGTGGGCGACGGCGAGGCTCCCTCGGGCCCGGGCCAGCATGTAGAACGCTTCACGCGCCGAGAGGGCGACCCGGCGCAGGGCCGCATCCCGCTCGAGCTCCTGCGCGCGGCTCTGGGCTTCCGCGGCGTCGAGGGTGGGCAGCACCGCGAGCAGCACGTCGCTGACCGGCCAGGTCAGGCGCGCGCTCAGGGCGAACTGGTTGCGGGGGATCGCGATCCGGACGTCCTGCCCCTGGGTCGCGATCTGGGCCTGCCAGAGCGCCCGCGCCGCCGGGTCCTCCACCATCTCGGCCAGGCGCCGGGCCGCCTCGAGGGCGTCGGGGGCGGTCGTGATCGGGATGCTCCCGTCGGGGAAGCCGTCGATCCGCGCCGCCCGGCCGGACAGCTCGAGGCGGGGGAGGATCCGAGCCCGGGCCTGGGCGATGGTCGCGTCGGCGGCCCGCACGAGCGCCTCCGCCTCCTCCGCGGCCGGCGCCCGCTCCACGGCGATCGACGCGGCCCGGTCCGCCGTCATCGGCGGCCCCTCGGCGATGGCGGCGGACAGGTCGAAGGTGCTGCCCGACGGCGGCTCGGGCACCTGGTCGTCCTGGGCGTGGGCGGCGAAGGGGGTGAGCATGAGGCCGGCGGCCAGGACAGCTTGCGTCGCGGGTTGTCTCATCGATTCGTCTTTCGGAAGCGCAGGACGGAGGCGGTGAAGGTGACCGCGCCGAACGCGGCCAGGGCGACGAGAGCGGGGGCGAGGTCGACCGCGTCCGCGCCCCGCAGGAGCGACCCGCGCAGGACCACCGCGTAGTGGCGGAGCGGGTTGGCGAGCGTCATCGGCTGCATCCACGCCGGCATCGAGCCGATCGGCGTGAGGATCCCGCTGAGCAGCGCCGCCGGGAGGATGAAGAAGAAGCCGCCGAGGAAGGCCTGCTGCTGGGTGTCGCTCACCGTGCTGACGAAGAGCCCCACGCCGAGCGTGGTGAGCAGGTAGAGCCCCGTGGCGCCGAACAGGACGAGGAAGCTCCCCCGGAGCGGCATGTCGAACACGTAGGCGCCCACCACCAGCGCGAGCGCGAAGTCGATCAGGCCGATCCCGGCGAAGGGGATGACCTTGCCCGCGATCAGCACCCAGCTCGGGAGCGGGGTCACCAGGACCTGCTCGAGGGTCCCCCGCTCCCGCTCCCTTGCCAGGCCCATCGCCGCGATCACCGTCGTGACCAGCATCAGCAGGATCCCGGCGACGCCGGGCACCATGTAGATCGCGGTGTCGAGCTCCGGATTGAAGTAGACCCGGGGCTGCATCCGCACGTCGGCCATCGTGGGCGCGCCCGCGGCCGCCTGCGCCGCTTCGACGGCGGCGAGGCGCTCGAGGGCCCGGCTCCGGGCGAAGCCGAGCACCGCGTTGCCCGCCACCGTGGAGCGGTTCGGGTCCGACCCGTCGACGATCGCCTGGAGCGTCGCCTGCCGGCCGCGCACCAGGTCCTCCTCGTAGCCGGGGGGGACGACGAGGATCACGGCGGCCCGTCCCCGGTTCATCTCCCGCTCCGCGGCGGCCACCGAGGCGCTCGCACCGGTCCCGACCAGCGTGCCGTCGGCCAGCACCGACGTCAGGTGGTCGCGCGCCAGGCGGCTGTGGTCGTGGTCGACGACGACCGTGGGGACGTCGTCCACCTCGAGGTCGACCGCGAAGCCGAGGACCACGAGCTGGATCACGGGCGCGGCGACCAGCAGGGCCATCATGCGCCGGTCCCGCACGGTCTGGCGGAGCTCCTTGACGACGAGGGCGCGGAGCTGGACGAGGCGGGTGGGGCTCACGCGACCGTCCTCCGGAAGCGCACGGTGGCGACCGCGATCACGACGGTGGCGAACGCGAGGAGCGCGAGCGCCTGGGCCCACAGCTCCCCGAGGCCGTTGCCCCGGAGCAGCACGCCCCGCAGCCCCTCGACGTAGTAGCGGGCCGGCACGATCGCGGTCAGCCACTGCAGCGCGACGGGCATGTTCTCGATCGGGAAGATGAACCCGCTCAGCAGCATGCTGGGGAGCATCGAGCTCAGCGCGCCGGCCTGCGTGGCGACCATCTGGTTCTGCGCGATGATGCTGATCAAGAGCCCTTGCGCGAGCATCCCGACCAGGAACAGGAGGCTCAGCACGGCCAGGGCGAAGGGGGAGCCGCGGAACGGGACGTCGAAGATCCAGGAGCCCATCGCGATCACGAGCAGCACCGCGAGGCTCCCCAGGACGACGTAGGGGAGGAGCTTGCCGAGCACGATCTCGATGCGGGCCACCGGCGTCGCGAAGAGCTGGGCCATCGACCCCTTCTCCCACTCCCGGGCGACCGTCAGGGCGGTGAGCAGCACCGCCACGATCGCCAGGACGTACGCGGTGAGGCCGGGCACGAGGAAGACCGCGCTCCGGGCGCTCGGGTTGTAGCGGGTGAACAGGCGCGCCTCGAGCGGGGCCTCCAGGCCCACGAGGCCCGGCGGCGCCGCCAGGCTCGCGCCGCCCACCTGGACCACCGCGTCGAGCTTGCCCTGGGCCTGGACCGCGGAGTTCGCGTCGCTCCCGTCCAGCAGCAGCTGGATCTCGACGTCCCGGCCGCGCCTCAGGTCCTCCTCGAAGCCCCGGGGCACGACGAGGGCGCCGAGCACGTCCCCCCGGACCAGCATGCGCTCGGCCTCCGCCACCGTCGCCGGGTGCGCCTTCGCCACGAAGTCGTGGCTCGCGGCCGCGCGTCGCACGAGCTCCCGGCTCGCCGCGCTCCGGTCGAGGTCGACGAGGGCGATCGGCAGCTGGTCGAGGTCGAAGCTCACCCCGAACCCGAAGAGGAGGAGCATCACGCCCGGGAACGCAAGGGACAGGTAGACGGTGCGGGGGTCCCGCAGGATGTGGCGCACCTCCTTGTCGGCGAGGGCATAGATGCGGCGCAGGTGCCCGATCACGCCGCCTTCTCCCGCTCGCCGACCACGGCGAGGAACACGTCCTCGAGGGAGGCCTCGGCCGGCTCGATCCGCTCGACGCTCGCCACCCCCTCGAGGGCGCGGCGGATCGCCTGCTCGTCGACCCGGGTCCGGAACCTCACCTGGAGGGAGGCGCCGAAGGGCTCCGCGCTGGCCACGTCGGCGAGGGCGCGCAGGGCGTCGAGCCCGCGGTGGAGGCCGCGGCCCTGGATGGCGACCGTCTCCCCCGGGGCGTAGCGCGCCTTCAGCCCCTGCGGGGAGTCGAGGGCGACCAGCTCCCCGGCCACCATCAGGCCGATCCGCGCGCAGTACTCGGCCTCGTCCATGTAGTGGGTGGTGACGAAGACCGTCGTGCCGGCGTCCGCGAGGCTCCGGATCAGCCGCCAGAAGTCGCGACGGCTCGCCGGGTCGACCCCGGCGGTGGGCTCGTCGAGGAATACGATCCGGGGCTCGTGCAGGAGCGCGCACGCCAGCGCGAGCCGCTGCCGGATCCCCCCGGGCAGCGACCCGGTGATCGCGTCCCGGTGGTCGGCCAGCCCGGTCCGCTCGACCAGCGCGTCGAGGCGTCGGCGGAGCGCCCGGCCCGACAGACCGTAGGCGCCGCCGAAGAACTCGAGGTTGTGGGTCGCCGGCAGGTCCAGGTAGAGGCTGAAGCGCTGGCTCATGTAGCCGATCGCGGCCTTCACGCGCTCGGGCGCCGAGGCGACGTCGTGGCCGGCGACCATCGCGCTCCCCTCGGACGGCGCGAGCAGCCCGCAGAGCATCCGGATCGTGGTGGACTTGCCGGCGCCGTTGGCCCCGAGGTAGCCGAAGATCTCCCCGCGATGGACCTCGAAGGAGACGTCCTTGACGGCGCGGAAGGAGCCGAAGCGCCGCCCGAGGCCCTCGGCCCGCAGCGCGATGCCCTCCTCGAGGAGCCCCGTCACGCCGCCTCCGCGGCGGCCGCGACCCGGGCGAGGAAGAGGTCCTCGAAGTCGGGGCGCACCGGCCGCAGCGCCGCGGGCTTCAGCGCCTCGCTGAGCCGCTCGCGCCCGCCGGGGGCGATCACGACGCGAACGCGGCTGCCGGCCGGAGAGGCCGCGACGACCTCCGCGTGCCCCTCGAGCACCTCGTGGACCCGGGCCCGGTCACCGCCGACCACCTCGCAGACGTCGAGGCCGAGGCCCTCGGTCAGCGCGCGGGGGGTCCCTTCGGCCAGCAGCTCCCCTCGATGGAGCAGGCCGACCCGGTGGCACCGCTCCGCCTCGTCCATGTAGGGCGTCGACACGAGCACGGCCATGCCGTCCGCGACCAGCTCGTAGATCAGCGCCCAGAGCTCCCGCCGGCTCACCGGGTCCACGCCGTTGGTCGGCTCGTCGAGGAGCAGGACCCGCGGCTGGTGGAGGAGCGCGCAGCTCAGCGCGAGCTTCTTGTACATCCCGCCGCTCAGGGCGTCCGCCCTCCGGTCGACGAAGGGCCCGAGGCGGGTGATGGAGAGCAGCCGCTCTCGTCGCTCGCGGAACAGCCGCTCCGGCAGCAGGAACAGCCGCCCGAAGAAGCGCAGGTTCTCGTCGATCGAGAGGTCGCCGTAGAGGCTGTACTCCTGGGGCATCAGCCCCAGCTCCTCGCGGATGCGGCCGCGCAGGGGGTCGACGCCGAGGACCCGGGCCCTGCCCGAGGTCGGCGCCAGCAGCCCGGCCAGGCACTGCAGCGTGGTCGTCTTGCCCGCTCCGTCGGGGCCGATCAGGCCGTAGAGCTCGCCGGCAGCGACCCGGAACGTGACGCCCCGGACCGCCTCGACCCCTCCGTAGGCCCGGTGGAGGCCGACCGCCTCCACGGCGGCCTCCCCGTCCGAGCCGCCGGACGGACCGGTCGTCCCGTCAGCCATCGCGGCCTCCGCCCGCCTCGCCCCCCAGCGTCACCTCGACCGGCATCCCGGGCCGAAGGCGCCGGTCGTCGTTCGGGATCCGGACCTCCACGGGGTAGACGAGCCGGTCCCGGTCGCTCCGGGTCTGGATGTTCCGTGGCGTGAACTCGGCCTCCAGGGCCACCCGGCGGACACGCGCGGAGAACGCTTCACCGGGGTACGCGTCGGCGACGACCTCGGCCGGCGCCCCGACCTCCGCCTCCCCCAGCGACGCGTTCGGGAGGTAGAACGTCGCCCGCATGAACCGGGGGTCGATCACCCGCGCGACGACCCGCCCCGGCGTCACCAGCTCCCCGACCTCGAAGTAGACGCGCTCCACCACGCCGCCGAGGGGGCTCCGAATCTCGCACTCGTCCACGCCGATCCGGGCGGCGCGGACCATCGCCTCGAGGGCATCCACCGACCGCTCCGCCCCCTCGGCCTGGGCGGCCGCCGCGCTCGCCTGGTCCACCTGGAGCTGCACCTGGGTCCGGGTGGCTCGCTCCTCGGCCTCGGCGGCCGACGCCTGGTGGGTCAGGCCCTCGGCCGACGTCGCGGCCTGGTCCCGAGCGGACGTCGAGGCGTGCTCGCCCATCGACGCGAGGCGCTCCGCCTCCCGCACCGCCACGTCCCGCTGAGCCGCCACGGACTCGCGCTGGGCACGGACCGCGCCGAGCCGCTGCCTCGCCGCGGTGGCCCCCTGCCGGGCCGCCTCGGCGCTCGCCGACGCCGCGTCCACGCTCGAGCGCGCCTGGGCGAGCCGGGCCGCCGCCTCCGCGAGGCGGGCCTCGGGCTCGGCGCAGTCGAGGCGCAGGACCACCTCCCCCTCCTCGACGGCGTCGCCCTCCTGCTTGGCGATGGACACGACCCGGGCGGACAGCCGCGCGCCGAGGTCGCTGCCCTCGCCTTCGATGACCCCCGATCCGGTGGCCGGCCCCTCGAGGGCGGCGCGCTGGGCCCGGATGCGGAACGCGATGAGACCCGTGAGCACGAGGGCCAGGACCCCCGCGGCGATGACCGCTCGCTTCACTCCATGTCCTCCTGGTCGGTCGCGTAGCGAGGGCCGTGCCGGGCGCGCGTTCGCTCGGGTGGACCGGGATGGCCCACCGAAGGCGCGAAGGATGTCCGGAGCACCGGACACCGCTGTCCGGCGGCTGAGACGCGGCCACCGGGAGCCCGACCACCGCGCCACATCGGAACGCGAGCTGGCACCCCCGTTGCTGCACCCGGCCCGATGGTCAGCCACCCGGCATCGCCCCGCGGGGCTGCTACGGTGCTGCGTCGGGTCCGCCGCGGCGTCCGGGCGCTCCGGACCCGGGCGTTGACGACGATGGCGCGGCTCACCAGCGGTCGACCTCCCCCGAGCGACGCGATGCGCTTCCGTCAGGGGGCGCGCGCGCGGGCCTTCGCGCGCCTGATCGGGGTGCGGCTGGTGCTCGCGCCGATGCTCGGGGCGCTGGCCCTCACCTTCGCCGCCCTCGAGCCCGCGCTGTGGCGCCGGGTGGTCCTGGTGACGGTGGTCACGGTGCTGTGGATCGTCTCCGTCGTGGAGTTCGTGCGGCACCGCCGGGGCGAGCTCGGCCGCGAGGCGGTGCCGCTCAACCTCGCTCTGATGGTGTCGGGGCAGCTCGGCCTCGTGGTCGCGACCGGAGGCCTGCTGAGCCCGGTGCTGCCACCGGTGGTGGTGCTGTCGGCGGCCGTGGGCCTGCTCGCCGACGCCCGGCTCGCCTCGGCGCTCGTGTTCGGGCTGCAGATCCCGACGCTCTGGGTGCTGGCCCTGGTGCACTGGGCCGGGTGGCCGGTCAGCC
The DNA here is from genome assembly GCA_050331215.1 of Sandaracinaceae bacterium. Lineage (GTDB taxonomy): Bacteria > Myxococcota_A > Polyangia > Polyangiales > Sandaracinaceae > JBHJHB01. The sequence continues at coordinate 133,173 of JBHJHB010000029.1, forward strand.
TGGTGACGGAGCTGCTCGGCGGGTGGAGCCCCGCCGAGGCGTCGGCCGCGCCCTGGATCTACGCGGCGGTCCTCAGCGTGGTCCTCGGGGTCGGCCGCGCCTTCGGGGCCGGGCTGCGCTCCCTCTACGAGGACGTGCTCGAGGACGCCCTGCGCGAGCGGGACCGATCGCTCCACCTGCTCCAGGAGCACACCAAGGCCCTGACCACGCTCGGCGGGGAGATCGGGCACGAGCTCAAGAACCCCCTCGCGAGCGTGAAGGGGCTCGCCGCCCTGGTCGCCCGGGACGTCGAGGGGCGCACCGCGGAGCGCCTCGGGGTGCTCCGCCGCGAGGTCGACCGCATGCAGGGCGTGCTCGACGAGTTCCTCAACTTCTCCCGTCCGCTCGTGCCGCTGTCGTGCGAGGAGACCGACCTCGCCCAGCTCGCGGAGGACGTGGCGGCCCTGCACGAGGCGGTCGCGCGGGAGCGCGGCGTGCAGGTCCGGGTCCAGGCGCACCGGGGGGTGAGCCTCCGCTGCGACCCGCGCAAGGTGCGCCAGGTGCTGATCAACCTCCTCCAGAACGCCATCGACGCCAGCCCGGAGGGCGGCGCGGTCGACGTGAGGGTCGACCGGCGGGACGGCGACCCCCGGCTGGAGGTGCTGGATGAAGGGCCGGGCCTCGATCCCGGGGTCGCCGAGCGGGTGTTCGAGGCGGGCGTCACCACCAAGGACCGGGGGTCGGGCCTCGGCCTCCCGATGGCGCGGAGCCTCGCCCGCCAGCACGGCGGCGACCTGGTGCTCACCGACCGCCCCACCGGCGGCTGCCGAGCCCTGCTCACCCTGCCGCCGGCGCCGGAGCCGGGCTGAGGGATCGACGGTGAGGCCTCGGATCCTGGTGGTCGATGACGACGCGGGCGTGCGCTACACGCTGCGGGGCCTCCTCGAGGACGCGGGCCTCGAGGTCGAGGACGCGGCCGACGGGCAGGCGGCGATCGCGCGCCTCGATCGGTCGGCCTTCGACCTGGTGCTGACCGACCTGCGGATGCCGGGCACCGACGGCCTCGCCGTGCTGAGGCACGCGCGGCAGCGGCCGAGCCCGCCCCGGGTCGTCCTGATCACCGCCCACGGCTCCGAGCGCGCCGCGGTCCAGGCGATGAAGGAAGGGGCCTACGACTACTTCCGAAAGCCCTTCGAGCCCGAGGAGCTGCTCGCGGTGGTGGAGCGCGCGGTGGAGGCGGTGCGCCTCACGGCGGACCGGGAGCGCCTCGCCGCCGAGCTCGCGCTGTCGCGCGCGCTGATCTTCGTGAGCGAGCCCATGCGGCGCCTGGCCGTCCTGGTCGCCCGGGTCGCGCCCAAGGAGGTCACGGTGCTCCTCACCGGGGAGAGCGGCACCGGCAAGGAGCGGGTGGCGGAGGCCCTGGTCGCCGCGAGCGCGCGCGCGGAGCGCCCCTTCGTCCGCTTCAACTGCGCGGCGCTCAGCCCCGAGCTCGCCGAGGCGGAGCTCTTCGGGCACGCCCGCGGGGCCTTCACCGGCGCCCACCGGGCGAGGGCAGGCCTCTTCCGCGAGGCGGACGGGGGGACCCTGTTCCTCGACGAGATCGGCGAGCTCGACCTGCGGACGCAGGCGTCCTTGCTGCGCGTGCTCCAGGAGGAGGAGGTCCGGCCCGTCGGTGAGGACCGCCCGGTCCGCGTCGACGTCCGGATCGTCGCCGCCACCCATCGAGACCTCGAGGCTGGCGTGGCCCGGGGCACCTTCCGGGAGGACCTGCTCTACCGCCTCGACGTCGTCCGCCTCCGCATCCCGCCGCTCCGGGAGCGGCGGGAGGACGTGCCCGCGCTCGCCGCCCACTTCCTGCGGTTCTACGGCGATCGCTTCGGCGCGGGCCCGGTCGGCCTGACCCCCGAGCTCACCGACCGGCTCCTGGCCCACCACTGGCCGGGGAACGTCCGGGAGCTGAAGAACGCGATCGAGAGCCTGGTCGCGCTGTCGCCCCCGGGGAGCCTCGATCTATCCCTGCTCCCGGGCGGGGCGGAGCACGCCCCAGCACTGACGCGAGCCACCCTGGAGGAGCGCATGAGCGCCTACGAGCGTGGCGTCCTGCTGCAGGCGCTGAACGAGTGCGGCGGCAACCGCACCGAGGCCGCCCGCCAGCTCGGCATCGGCCGCGCCACCCTGTACGAGAAGCTCAAAAAGCACGGCCTTTCGGGCCGGAAGGAGAGATGACCGTGAGCCTCCCGGTCCTGGCCCTCGGCCTCCTGCTCCTGCTGGTGGCCCTGGTGTGCAACCTGATCGTGATCGTCCATGCCCTTCGCTCGAGCATGGCGCAGGGGTTCTTGGCGATCTTCGTGCCCTTCTACGTGCTCGTGTACCTGTTCACTCGCTTCGAGCACCGCTCGCGGGGCCTGATCGCAGCCGGATCCCTCGTCGGCGGGGTGCTGGGGGCGATCCTGGTCAGCGCGGCCCTCGGCCTCGGGGGGTGACGCCGACCTCGGCGTAGGAGCGGCTCAGGCGAGGGCCTGGAGCTCGCGGAGGAAGATCGCCTCGTACTTCTTCATGATGACGCGGGAGAGGCCGAGGTTGCCGTCCCGGCCGATCGCGAGCCCGTGGTAGTACTGCGTCCCGAGCATGCGGATCAGGATGTAGACGCGCTCGGTGGTGATCAGGATGTCCTCGGTCGTATCGGCGCCGAGGCCGAGGAGCTCGAGGGCCCGCCGGTTCGACTTGACCACCTCGGCGTAGCTGGCGGACGCAACGGTGGCGTCGAAGGCGGGGTCGATCGATCCGCCTCCGATCGACATCCCGGAGCCTACGTTGACAACGTCCGTGGACACGAAGGACGGAACCTCCGCCCGAAAGCGTTCGATCGCAGCGTCGATGCTCATGCTCTCCTCGGGGTGAGACAATGGATGGTCCGGGGCGGCCCCGGTGCGTGTCAAGCAAGAACGCAACACCAGGGGGCCCGATGGCGCGGTCTCCGGAGAGCCCCCGGGTGGCCGCCCGCGCCGGAGCGCGGCAAGTTCGAGGCCGTGGCCGCGATGGACGCCAGCTCCCGACGCTTCGTGCGCTGCCTGTTTCGTATGCCCGTCCGGGTCCGGGAGATGGACCCCCGGAGCGCCGACCCGGCCGTGCTCCACCCCGAGGAGCACGCGGTGGTGGCCAAAGCCGTCGAGAAGCGCAAGCGGGAGTTCGCCGCCGGCCGCCTCATGGCGCGGTCCCTCCTGAGCGAGCTGGGGGTCCCGCCCGACTTCCGCCTCCTGCCGGCCCCGCACCGTGGGCCGGCGTGGCCGATGGAGGTGGTGGGCAGCATCAGCCACACCGAGCGGTGGGCCGCGGTGGCCGTCGCGTCCGCGCGGTCCGGGGTCCGCTCCGTCGGCTGCGACGTGGAGGGGGCGGAGGACCTGCGCGAGGAGCTCTGGCGCTCGGTCTGCACCCCCGAGGAGCACCGCTGGCTCCATCACCAGCCCGCCGAGCGCCGAGGCCGGCTCGCGAAGGTGATGTTCAGCGCCAAGGAGTGCTTCTACAAGCTCCAGTACCCGCTCACGGAGACCTTCCTCGGCTTCCACGCCGTGGACGTCGAGCCGAGGGACAACGGCACCTTCACGGTGCGGCTCCGGCGGGAGGCCGGTGCGCTGGAGGTCGGGCGCGCCTTCGAGGGCGCCTATGCGATCGAGGACGGCCTGGTCGCGACGGGGATGACCCTCGCGAGGGAGTGAGCGCCAGCCGCCTACACCCCCGCCAGCGCCCGGACGGCGACGCTCGCCGCGGCGAGGCCGAAGGCCCCGGTGACGAAGGCCGCCGACCCGTCGATCCGGGAGCGGCGGTCGCACGTGTGCATGCCGTTGTCCTGGTGGGGGCAGACGCACCGAAACCCCGCGCCCTCGTCGTAGCCGAGGGCCGCCGGCTCCCGCGGCTCCTCGTCGCTGTAGACCGCCGGGATGCCGACCGGCGCGCCTCGCTCGAGCGGCAGGCCATGCTCGCGCCGGAGGATCTTCCGGAGCGCGCGGGCGAAGGGGTCGCGCTCGGTGTCGACGAGGTCCGCGACCCGGATCCGCGTCGGGTCGAGGCGCGCGGCCGCGCCCATCGCGCTCACCACGGGGAGGCCCCGGGCGAGGCACGTCGCGAGCAGGTGCGCCTTCGCGGTCAGGTTGTCGATCGCGTCGACCACGTGGTCGACCCGGCCCGCGAGCAGCTCCTCGCTCCGCTCGGCGGAGTAGAAGGCCTGGACGGCGTCGACCCGCGCCGTCGGGTGGACCGCGCGCAAGCGCTCCGCCATCACCTCGGCCTTGGGGCGGCCGATGTTCCCGCGCAGCGCGTGGAGCTGGCGGTTGCTGTTGGTGACGCAGACGGCGTCGAAGTCGATCAGGACGAGGTGCCCGACGCCGCTGCGGGCCAAGGCCTCCGCCGCGAAGGACCCCACGCCGCCCTGGCCGAGCACCAGCACCCGGGCCGCCATGAGCCGACGCACGCCAGGCTCGGTGAGGAGCCGCGCCGCGCGGTCGAAGCGGCGGTGGAGGCGCGGGGGGGAGGCCTCCGGCCGGGGCGCGCTCGCCCGGTCGAGCATCGGCAGGGGCATGGCGCGGGGAGGATAGCGCCGGCCGCCGACCCCGCGAGGGCCGTCCGTGCGTCGCCGGCCGCCGTCGCCGCGGCCCCTTCCGGCGCCCGGCCCGTGGACTTATGTGTCCGCGCCATGGCGACCGACGACGGGCTGCGGACCGGGGCCGACGGGGCGATCCGCTGCTCCTGGGCTGGCGACGACGCGCTCTACCAGGCCTACCACGACGACGAGTGGGGCCGCCCGGTGGTCGACGACGTCCGGCTCTTCGAGAAGCTCTGCCTCGAGGGGTTCCAGTCGGGGCTCAGCTGGCTGACGATCCTCCGCAAGCGGGAGGCCTTCCGGGCCGCCTTCGCGGGCTTCGACCTCGCCCGGGTGGCCGCCTTCGGCGAGGACGACGTCGAGCGCCTGCTCGGCGACGCGGGCATCGTCCGCCACCGCGGCAAGATCGAGGCGACCATCCAAAACGCACGCCGGGCCCTCGAGCTGATCGCGGAGCACGGCTCCTTCGCCGCCTACGTCTGGGCCTACGAGCCCGAGCCGTCGGAGCGCCCGGAGCGCCTGACCTGGGACGTGCTCCGGACTCTGGCCGAGGTGCCGAAGAGCCGCGCGCTGGCCAAGGACCTCAAGAGGCGAGGCTTTCGCTTCGTGGGTCCGACCACCGCCTACGCCTTCATGCAGGCGATGGGCATGGTCAACGACCACGTGGAGGGGTGCTTCCGTCGGGGGGCGGTGGAGCAGGCGCGCGCGGCGCTCCGCCGCCCCGGGCGCACGTGAGGGGAGCCGCTCACGGCGTGCCCGGCGGCGGCGTCCGTCGGTAGACACGCCACCTCGGGGAGGTCCACACGGCGCTCCACACGGCCGCCCGCTCGACCCGCCGCGCGCTCGCGCCCGGGCGGACCCGGACGAGCAGGTAGTCGTACCAGGCGAGGTCATCGACGGGGTCCACCCGGTCGGGCAGCCACTCCCAGCGCGGGCCCACCCGCGGGGGGCGGTTGTCCTCCCGGAACACGAAGGGCGACTGGGGGAAGTCCGCGAACGTGAACATGACCGCGCCTCCGCGGCGCGCCTGCACCCACGCCACGCTGTGGATGAAGGGGCTGAACTTCACGTGGGCCGACGTCCGGTCGAAGATCAGGCCCGCGACCTTCGACCCCTCCGGGATGGCCTGGATCGCCCCGTCGAGGTCGCCGAGCTCCTCGGTCTCGATCGCGACGAAGGCGCGCCGGACCTCGGCGGTCGACGCCACGCTCAGCCCGACCGCGCCCGCGAGGACCACCGCGCCCAGCACACCCTGGGCTCGGGGGAGCGCCACGATCCCGAAGAGCAGGGCCAGGAGCGGGAAGCGCGCATGGATGGGCCAGATCCAGTCGTAGCTGGCGGGCGTCACGAAGTAGAGCAGCACACAGAGGGCGCTCAGCCACGCGATCCGCGGCTGGGAGCGTACGCCGCCGGGGTCGCGGCGCCGCGTGCTGCCCCTCGCCCCACTGGTGGCGGCCAGGACGAGGAGGAACAGAAAGGCCGCCAGGTAGGCGCTGTCGCGAGGCGTCTGGAGCACCTCCGTCAGCCAGCCGGGGATCTCGGCCCAGGCTCGGGCGGGGGGCACGAACACCGCGGCGCCCCGGTCCCCGCCCCCCGACGCGGCCGACAGGGTGCTGCGGCCGGCCGGCGCGTTCGCGACCCAGAGCAGCACCGCGATCGCGGAGGGGACGAGCGGCGACCAACGCGCGGCGGTCCGCTCCCACGAGGACCACGTGTCCCCGAGCCCGATCAGGGCCGCGCCGAGCCCGAGCAGCGCGAAGGGCACCACGTGCGTCGCGAAGCAGACGAGCGCCACCGCGCCGAGCAGGACCGCCGTGGTCGTGTCGAAGCGCTGGCGGAGCTTCACGGCGAGCGCGAGGCCGACCAGGGCGAGCGGGATCGCGGCGACGAAGTTCAGGAACCCGAGGATCAGGTGCGCGTTCCAGGCGAGCGGGATGGACAGGAGGGCGAGGCGCTCGTCCCGGCCCAGGGTGCGCAGGAGGAAGCGCAGCGCGTAGGGCGTCCCGACGATGCTCGCGCTGATCAGGAGCTTGTTGGCGAGCAGCACCCCGAAGGGCCAGCTCAGCAGGATCGCCGCGAGGTAGTAGGCGAGGTACTGCGTGCGGAAGAGCTGGATCTCGAAGTAGCGGCCGAACGCGAGGTCCGGGTCGCCGTAGTCCGCCAGGACGCGCACCGCCGCCAGGTGCTGGGGGAGATCCTGGATCGCGGGGTGCGCGACGGCCCAGACGGGCGAGGCGGCGTAGAGCGCGAGGGCTGCGAACAGGGCCTCCTGCGCCCAGCGCAGCATGGTCTCCCGCGTCGGCACCGGCGGAGCCTACTCCGCCCGGCCTCAAGACCAAGGTCGTCCGCCGGCGAACTGATGGATCTATACTCAGAGCGGATGGCGCGTCCCCCGCGGTGCTTGCCCCTCCTCGCGGCGGTCGCGCTGAGCGCCGGCCCAGTCACCGCCCAGGGACAGGAGGACGACGCCCCGGCGACCGAGGAGCGCGCCCGGGCGCTCTTCGAGGCGGGCACCGCGGCCTACGCCGAGGGCCGCTTCCCGGAGGCCCTCGCGAGCTTCGAGGCCGCCTACGACCTCACCCACGAGCCGGACCTCCTCTACAACAAGGCGGCCGTCCTCGACCGGCTTCGCCGCGACGAGGAGGCGCTGGCGGCCTACGAGGAGTACCGCCGGCTGCGCCCCGACAGCCCCGACCGCAACCACATCGAGGCGCGGATCGCGGCCCTGAGGAGCGCGATCGACCGCCGGGCGGAGCCCGCCGAGACCGACCCGGGGGACGGGGGCGAGGGTCCAGACGACGCGGGCGAGGTCGAGGAGGAGCCCGGGCCGGACCCCGTCGACGGCACGTCCGGGGGCCCCGGCCCGTGGCCGGCGATCCTGATCGGCAGCGGCGCGACGCTGCTCGCGGCGGGGACCGGGCTGCTGATCTGGTGGGCGGTGGACGCGAACGCGATCCGGAGCGCCGACGACCACGGCCAGATCCGCGGAGCCTACCGGCGCGCCGTGCCCCTGAGCGCGAGCGGCTGGGCCCTCCTCGGCGCCGGCGCCGGGCTGCTCGCCGTCGGCATCGCCTGGGCCATCGCGGGGGCAAGCCGCGCGTCGCCGGCCGAGGCGCGGATCGAGCTCGTCCCCGGCATGGCCCGGCTGGACCTCGTCGGGAGCTTCTGATGATCGCTCGCTCATGCCCCCTCGTGGCGCTGGTCCTCCTCGGGGGATGCCAGACCCAGCCGGAGAGCGGACTGCCCTGCGCTGCGACGGAGCCGTTCTGCGTGGGCGACTTCCAGGCGGTGCTCCTCGGGGACGAGTGCCGGTGCTTTCGCCCCTTCCAGCTCCCCGACGAGGGGTTGATCGGCCCGGATGCCGGACCGGTGGACAGCGGCGGCCCAGACATGGGACCGCTCGACGTCCCGGTCCGCCTGGCCCTCGGCGAGAGCCACTCCTGCGTGGTGCTGTCGGGCGGCGACGTCTTCTGCTGGGGCAACAACATGCAAGGGCAGCTCGGCACGGGGCAGGAGACGTCGGACCCCGTGACCACGGCGACCCGCGTGCAGGGTCTGCCGCCGGGCGTGGTCGACGCCGCGGTCGGCGCCACGGCGAGCTGCGCGCGGACCGACCGGGAGGTCTACTGCTGGGGCAGCCAGGAGCCGCCCTTCAGCCAGCCCGGCCTCCTCGGGATGGCGGACGTCACGACGTCGCCCCGGGCGGCCCGCGTCGACGCGACATTCCCCGGTGTCTTCGGCCTGACCGCGGGCGCGCAGCACGCCTGCGCGATCGTCGGAGAGGACCGCAGGCTCCGCTGCTGGGGCCGGAACGACCAGGGGCAGCTCGGGCTGGGCGACCAGGCGGACCGCGTCACCCCGACGCCGGTGCCGGGCCTGAGCGGCGTGGAGGAGGTCTGCGCGGGTGGCCAGCACACCTGCGCCCGTCTGGCCGACGGCACCGTGCGCTGCTGGGGACAGGAGAACGAGGGCCGGCTCGGCAACGGACAGAGCCCGGCGGTCCCCTCCTTTCAGGCCAGCCCGATCGTGGTGCCCGGGCTGAGCGGCGTGGTGGTCCTGGCCTGCGGCAACCGCCACACCTGCGCCCTCACGGGCGACGCGGGCGACCGGCAGACCTGGTGCTGGGGCCCCAACGAGTTCGGCGAGCTCGGGAACGACCAGACGACGACCCCGGTGGTGTCGCCGCGACGCCTGACCTCGCCGGTCGCCTCCCGCGTCGACCGGCTCGCCCTGGGCGGACGGGACAGCGGCTTCCTCGGGGCCCAGAGCTCCGGCTTCAGCTGCGGCGTCGGCGACGACCTGGCCCTCCACTGCTGGGGCGTGAACGACCGCGGGCAGCTCGGCATCGGCGCCACGAACCCGCGCAGCACCGAGGTGCCCCAGGCCGTGGCCACCCTGGGCCCGGCCCTGGTGGACGTCGCCGCGGGGGCCGGCCACGCGTGCGCGATCGAGGACGACGGCGGCCGACGCCGGGTCCTCTGCTGGGGCCTCGGCGACCAAGGCAGGCTCGGCAACGCGGACAGCACCGACCAGGAGAGCCCGGTCGAGGTCCGCGACCTCCCGTGACCCGCCCCGGTGGACCTAGGCAGCTGTCCTGCGGCAGGTAGGCTGCGCCGCCGATTCTGCTACTCCTGGACCCACCGATGGCTGATACGGACCCGCCCGAGTTTCCGCCCCTTTCCCCGGTCGTGCTGGTGACCGGCAAGGGCGGCGTGGGCAAGACGACCCTCGCCGCGGGGCTCGCCGAGGCCGCGGCGCGGCACGACGGGAGCGCCGTGCTCGTCGAGTTCGGCGACGGCGAGTCGGGCCGGCGCGTGCTCGGCGAGCGGTCGCGCGTCCTCCACGAGGTCGTCGACCCGTTCCGGGCCCTGGAGCAGGCGGTCGGGCGCCTGCTCGGCTCCTCGGTGCTGGCCCGCCTCTTCATCGGCAACTTCGCCATGAAGCGGATGCTCCGGGCGGCGCCGGCCCTCCGGGAGCTCGCGATGCTCGACGCCGTGGGCCAGATCGCCGACCGCGCCAAGGGTCGACGGGTGGTCGTCGACATGCCCGCCACCGGCCACGGCCTCGCGTGGCTGCGGCTGCCGCACCAGATGCGGGAGCTGTTCGGGTCCGGCGGCCTGTTCGACCTGTCGGAGCGCCTCGTCAAGCGCCTGGTCGCCCCGCGCGAGACCTCCGTGGTGGTGGTGACCCTGCCCGAGCGGCTCGTCCTGCAGGAGACCCTCGAGCTCTGCGGCGCCCTCGAGAGCGAGGTCGGGATGACCCCGGCGCGCCTCGTGGTGAACCGCCTCCCCCCGGCGGTGTCGGATCAGGCGCTCGCCGAAGCCCGGGCGCTCGAGGCGAGCGGCGGCGAGCGGGCGTCGTCCGTGTCGAGGCTCGTCGAGGTGCTCGAGGCCCGGGAGGTGGCGCGCCGGGAGGTGCTCGACGCGCTCCAGGACGCCCCCCAGCTCCACGTCCGGCCCCTCTTGATGCCGCGGCGGGAGGACGACCCGACCGCCGACGAGATCGCCGAGTGGCTCCTCGCGGAGCACGCCGCATGAGCTCGGTCCCGCGGACGATCGTGTGCGCTGGCGGCGGCGGGGTGGGCAAGACCACCACCAGCGCGGCGCTCGGCGTCGCCCTCGCCCGCCGCGGGGCGCGGACGCTCGTCGTCACGGTCGATCCGGCCCGGCGCCTCGCGTCCGCCATGGGCATCGACATCGACGCGGACGTCCACCCCGCTCACGTCGAGGCGGCGGTCGAGGGGAACCTCTTCGCCCTCATGCCGGAGCCTCGCCGCTCGACCGGCACCTTCATCGACCTCCTCTTCGACGACCAGCCGGAGGCCAAGGAGCGGATGCTCGCCAACCGCGTGTACATGCTGCTCGCCGACGCCGCGGCGGGGATGCACGAGGTCGTGAGCGTGATGCTGGTGGCGAAGGCGATCCAGGAGCGGGCCTACGACTACCTGATCATCGACACGGCGCCGTCCCGCCAGGGCCTCGACTTCGTCGCCTACCCGGGGCGCCTCGCCAGCCTGTACGAGGGCCGGGCGGTGGGGTGGCTGGCCAGCCTGGCGCGGCGTTCCGAGGGCAACGAGGACGAGGAGGACGTGCGGGACAGCGGAGGCGGCCTCCTCGCCATCGGGCGCCGCCGCGTGGAGGCGTTGTTCGGCCGCCTGGTCAGCCCGCGGGTGCTCCGCGAGCTCGCCGGCCTCTTCGCCGAGCTGCTGCTGGTCAAGGACCGGTTCGCGCGCCTGGCCCGCGTGGCGGAGGACCTGCTGCTCGGCGAGCAGACGCGCTACCTCCTGGTCGCCGCCCCGAGCGGCAGCGCCGCGGCCGACGTGCGGTTCCTCGCCAAGCGCCTCAAGCGCCTCGGGCATCAGCCCACCGCCCTCGTCCTGAACCGCGCCGACCAGGGCAGCCCGGCGTGGATCGAGGGGCTGGGCGACGGCGACGAGCTGCCCGAGGCGCTGAGGGGCGCGCTCGCGACCGTCGCCGAGGAGTTCGACATCCGTCGGCAGGCCGGCGACGACCTGGCCTCCGGCCTGCGCAAGGACCTGCCCGGCGTCCCCGCGGTCCGCCTGCCCACGCTCGAGGCCCGGGATCCGAGCCGCATCGTCCGGGGCCTCGCGACCCTGCTCGGCGACCACCTCCCACTCCTGGCCGGAACGCCTGGATGACCTCCACCGTCGACCTCGAGGGCTTCGAGCGCACCTCCTTCAGCGCCCTCGGCGAGACGCGCACCGTCTACATGCGGGGCGCCGGCCCGCCCGTGGTCGTCATGCACGAGGTGCCGGGCATCTACCCCGCCGTCGAGGCCTTCGCGCGGCGGTTGGCGGACGCGGGCTTCCGGGTGGCCATGCCGCACCTCTTCGGGACCCCGGGCCGCGCCTTCAGCGCCCACTACTCGGCCGGCTCGATGCTCCACTGCTGCATCTCCCGGGAGTTCCACGTGCTCGCGAAGCGGCGCGCGAGCCCGGTCACGGCTTGGCTCCGGGCGCTCTGCCGGGACCTCCACGAGGCGAGCGGCGGCAAGGGCGTCGGCGCGATCGGGATGTGCATCACGGGCAACTTCGCCCTCGCCCTCATGGTGGACCCCTGGCTCATGGCCCCGGTCCTGAGCCAGCCCGGCTTGCCCTTCCCCGTCACCAGGCACCACAAGCGCGCCCTGCACCTCAGCGACGACGACCTCGCCACGGTCAAGCGGCGCACATCCGACGAGGGCGTCACCGTCCTCGGCCTGCGCTTCACCCAGGACCCCATCTGCCCGAAGGAGCGCTTCGCTCGCCTCCGCGACGAGCTGGGCGACGCCTTCGAGGGCATCGAGATCCCCTCCGGCAAGGGGAGCGACCCCCCGATGCCGGCCACCGCCCACAGCGTGGTGACGCGGGACCTCGTCGACGAGGAAGGGCACCCGACCCGCGCGGCGCTCGAGCGCGTCCTCTCCTTCTTCGAGGAGCGGCTGCGCTGACGTCGGAGGTCTGACCGGCCGCCGAGCGCTCGGCCCGGCGTCGTGTCCGCGGTCGCACCTCGAGGCTCCTCCGGCCACCGGTCCGGTGTCTCTCGACCGTCGAACGTCCCCGAGTGAGGGGCGGCTAGACCTGGCCAAGGTACAGGCTCGAGACCGACACGAAATGCAGATCATCGCGCGCAAGGGCATCGTGCGGCCCACCCGGGACAGATAGAGCCGCGAGGGTATTGCGATCCTCGGGCGATAGTCCCTCACGGGCGCGCCACGCGATCAGATCACGGAGGTAGGCGGCCTGCGTCTCATCGAAGGGCGCCTGCAGCTCGAACAGGACCGAGTGGGCACGGACTCCGGTCAGGCCCGCGCGGCGAAGCACGCCGAGCCACCCGTACGGCACCCGACCTCGGCGGACCCGGTCGCTTGCCAACCACTCGTCGAAGGCCGCGACGGCGCGGCTCTCGAGGCCCGGGCGCCCCAGCCCCACATCGAACGGGAGCAGCCGGGTCAGCGAGCGATCCTCCCGGACCACCACCCGCCCACGGCGACGTGTCACGCGCGCCAGCTCCTGCACAACCGCGGTCGGGTCCACCATGAAGTGCAGGACGTGGCTCGACCAGACGAGGTCGAACGTGCTCGCGTCGAAGGGCAGGGACGTCACGTCCCCGACGCGAGGCTCGACGCGGCTCGCCAGCGCGCTCCCCGCTACTCGCCGCGACAGCCTCTCGACCTTCTCGCTGTCGAGGTCGAGAGCAACGACACGTGCGCAGCCCAGCGCTGCGAACACCAGGGCGTGGTCGCCGCTGCCGCAGCCAGCGTCCAGGACGTGCGCCCCGCGCAGCGGCTCGAGCCTCGACAGCATCTCTCGGTCGTGGCTCTCCCAGAACATCGAGCGCCGGCGCGCGCGCTCGTCCGACGCGTGCGGGATCGGCACGGTTTGCTGCGAGGCGACTCCGTGCGAGGCGACGCAGGCAGGCACGAGCGTGAGACCCAGGCCGATGCTGACAAGATCGCGACGGGAGTGCGTAGCCATGCGGAGGGAGGGCGCGTGCCCAGCAGATAAACGCAACTGTATTGCACGTGCAACCTGCGCGCTCACGGCGCGACGTCAGACCGCGCCTCGAGCTCTCCCTGCCTGTCCATGGGCAGGGGCAGGGTGTGGGGCACCTCGAGCCCCGCTCGGGCATAACGAACCTGAATGTGCGCGTTCGACACCAACCGCAGCATCCTGAAAGCACTCCGGGGAGCCCACTCGAGCCCCGCCTATCGAGCTACGGCACTCCCGTCTGCACCGGAGAAACGTGATATGGCTGCTCGAACGGCGCGGCAACGGCAACGGCGAGTGACCTACCGACCGTGCCATAGGTTCGAGCAGGCCTGGTGCATGTGTACGCTTCAGCTAGCTGTCTGGCGCTGGCGCTAGCTACGGATCCACGCGATCGCGTCGTCGCGCTCCGACGTGGTGAAGTGCCGGATCTTCGGCTTCGTGATGGGGTCGATCACGCGCGTGTAGAGGTCGATCCAGCCCTGGTCGCCCACGATTGCCATCCGCTCCACCGTCGAGAGGATCGTCCCGATCCGCTTGAGCTTGTCGATCACCATCTTCCCTTCGACACTGGGGATGGCTGACACCTCGCTGAGGATCCGGATCGTGCGTCCCGCGGCCTTGGCGTCATCGAAGCGGGTCCAGATCGGTGCCACCTCCTCGTCGGTGAGGGTTCCCGCCTCGATTGCGTAGGCGAGGATGCCCTCCTCCTCGTCGTCGATGCCCTCGAGCAACCGCAGGCCCTTGGGGTGGTCGTCGCTCATCGGTCCCTCCCTTCGCGGGGCAGGTTGGCACAAGCGTCGTGAACCGCACGGTGGTGAACCGCACCCCGAACCGCACGGTGGTGAACCGCACGGTGGTGAACCGCACGGAGAACCGCACGGAGGAGAACCGCACGAGGTGGAGAACCGCAC